>CAYUYF010000014.1:0-25629 GCA_964449145.1 uncultured Gemmatimonadaceae bacterium
ACGCCCCCGCGATTGCGGCGGACGAACTTCCCCATCCGATAGGCCATCGACGGCGCCTGCGCGCTCACCGGCTCCTGCCGCCGGTAGCGCTCGAGGTCGTCCCCGAACGCCGCCACGGTCTGGTAGCGCTCTCCGGGAACCTTGCGGAGCGCCTTGGCGAGGATGGTGTCGAGGTCGCCGAGTCCGAGGCGCGGAGGCTCCGCCTCGAGCACCGACGCGAGCCATTCGGCCGGGGTGCTGTTCTCCCGGGCGGTCGGGTGCCGGCCTGACAACAGGAGGTAGAGCAGCACGCCCAGGGCGTAGACATCGGTGGCGGTGGTGAGCAGGTCGCCGCGCACCTGCTCGGGTGCCGCGTAGAGCGGGGTGAGGGCCCGACCGCCTTCGGCGGTGAGGGTGGAATGCTCGGTGCCGCTCTCCAGATCGAGCAGCTTGGCGATGCCGAAGTCGAGCAGCTTCACCGTCCCGTCGGCGGTAACGAAGATGTTGGAGGGCTTGAGATCGCGGTGGACCACGAGGTTGGCGTGGGCGTGGCCCACAGCGGCGAGCACCTGCTGGAAGAGGGGCAGCAGCTCTGCCGCCGCCAGGCGCTGTTGTCGCACGTACATATCGATGGGCTGGCCATCGACGTACTCCAGCACCAGATAGGGCTGGCCCCCGCCGCTCACGCCCGCGTCGAGCAGCCGTGCGATGCCGGGATGGGTGAGCCGGGCCAGTACCGATCCCTCCCGCCGAAATCGTTCCTGCCCGGTGGCGCTCACCAGCGCCAGGTTGAGCAACTTGACCGCGGCCTGGCCCTCGAAGCGCCCGTCGGCGCGCCGCGCCAGCCACACCGTTCCCATGCCACCTTGCCCAAGCTGCCGTTCCAGGGTCCAGGGACCCAGCGCACTGCCGGCGAGCGAGGTCACATGCATCGGGAGCCTGGGCCGGACGTCGGGGCTCAGGAACCCCTCCTGGTCCAGCCGGGCTTCGTGGTGCAGCAACTCCTCCAGCGCCGCCGCGAGGTCCGGGTCGCTCTGCCGCTGCAGCTCCAGCCACGCGCTGCGCTGGGCCTCGGGCAGCTCGAGGGCCTCGTCAAACAGCGGACTGAGGGCGTCCCAGCGATCCCGGCTGAAGCGGTTCATGGTTGGAGCCTGAGGCGAGAGCGTGGTGGAGGCGGTCCCAGAAGGAAGATCGGAATCCCCTGCGCGTTCCCGACATCACGGCTTGCCGTCGTCGGAGGGTTCGTGGGGCCGCAGTGCCTGGTGGAGCAGTGCCCGCGCCTTGCGCCAGTCGCGCTGGACGGTGCGTTCGCTCACTCCGCGCAGACCGGCGATCTCCACGAAAGCCAGGCCGCAGAAGAAGTGCAGATCCACCAGCTCGGCCAGCGCCGCATCCACTCCACCCAACTGGTCCAGCGCAGCACTCAGCTCTCCGAGGTTGGCGGCTTCGGGCGCGGGCGCCTCGGCATCCCACTCCTCCAGCGGCAGGAGATGGAACTCGCCGCCCCGCTTGGCCGCAGAACGGCGGCGAGCGTAGTCCACGATCAGCCCCCGCATGGCCCGGGAGGCGTAGCCCAGGAACCGAGCCCGGTCTGGGAAGCGGACGTCACCGCGCGCGGAGACGTTCAGGTAGGCCTCGTGCAGCAGGGTAGTGGTGCCCAGCGAGAATCCTCGCCCCTGGCGGTTGAGGTGACGGCTGGCGAGCTCATGCAGCTCGCGGTAGAGCAGGGCAAAGCTTTCCTCGGTGGGGCCGGGGGGGGCAGAGTGCTGCTGGGGAGTTGGCTCACGCGGTGGGACGGCCATCCGGGTCCCATGACATAGAGGATGGTCCAATATGAAGGGCAACTGGCGGGGAAGCGAGCGCACCGGTGTCGGGTCCGGGGCCGGGAATCCGATCTCCAGATACAGGGGGAGCCCAGACCGGCAAGACGGGCGCCCTCGCTTTTTCCCGTACCGGAGCCATACCCATGAAACAGCGACTCCTTCTCGGCCTGCTGGCCGGCATCGTAGCCGGGCTCTCGGCCTGCGCCGACTCGTCCAACGGCCCGGACCCATCGGCCAAGGTGGCGGCCGCGGCCATCCCGGTCTCCGACTCCTTCGTGGCGCTGGTGCGCCAGCTTGCGGCGGGGCGGGGCGTGACCGCGATGCCCCGGCCGCCCGAGGTCCGCCCGGCGCTGGTACGGCTGGGTCAGGCGCTCGCCTTTGACAAGGAGTTGAGCGGCAACCGGGACATCGCATGCATGACCTGCCACCTGCCGCCGCTGGGCACCGGTGATTCCCGGAGTCTCTCCATCGGACAGGGAGCCACCGGCCTGGGGCCGAACCGGGTGCATCCGAACGGGGATTTCATTCCCCGCAACGCGCCACCGCTGTTCAACCTGACGGCGATGAAGTCGCTGTTCTGGGATGGCCGAGTCGCGGTGGATGACGAGGGCACGTTCCACACGCCGGCAGGCGACCAGCTCACACCGGCGATGACCCGAGTGCTGGAGTTCGGGCCGGTCTCCGCCATCGGCCTCTTTCCGGTGCTCTCGCGGGAGGAGATGCGGGCCGAGTCCGGCAACGAGCTCGCCGCGATCGCCGATGCCGACAATCAGGGCGTCTGGCGGGCCCTCATGCGGCGGCTGGGGGCGATTCCGGAGTACCGCCGGATGTTCGAGCAGGCCTATCCCGGCACCCGGTTCGAACGGATGACCTTCGCGCACGCGTCCAACGCGATTGGGGGGTTCCTGGTGGACCAGTTCTCGTTCATGAATTCCCCCTGGGACCGGTTCCTGGCCGGTGAGAACCACGCCCTCACCGGGGACCAGCTTGTGGGCGCACAGACCTTCATGACGATCAAGTGCTCGATCTGCCATAATGGGCCGGCGTTCAGCGACAACCTGTTCCACAACGTGGCGGTGGCCCAGTTCGGGCCCGGCAAGGGGAACGGCACTGACGGGCGCGATGATTTCGGGCGGATGAACGTGACCGGGCTGGAGAGCGACCAGTACCTGTTCCGCACCACCCCGCTCCGCAACGTGGTGCTGACCGCACCGTACGGCCACGACGGCGCGATCGCCGACCTGCATGGCTTCATCGAGCACTACAGCGAATCGGACGTCAAATTGAAGAGCTTCGACGCCACGTTGCTGGAGCCGCTGTTGCAGGGGACGCTGGTGTTCAACTTCGATGCCATCCTGGCCAACCGGGACACGATCATCCAGGGTGTGGTGCTTCCCGCCACGGTCGTGGACCAGCTGACGGCGTTCATGGGCGCGCTAACCGATCCGGCGGCACGCAACCTCAGGCGCACGGTGCCGGAACGGGTGCCCAGCGGTCTGCCAGTGGACGGGAGGCTGTAGGCCACGGCCATCGCGCGCCCCGGCGGGAAACGCCCCAGACAGCACCGGCACCGTCCTCACCGGAGTGGGGGCGGCGCTTGTGCTGGGAGGTGTTCCGCTGATTCCGCTCGACACGGGAAGGAGGGCGCCAGCGCGGGCTGCCCCCGACCCTTGCCGGCGCGATCGGTTCAGGTCACACTGTGTCCGAGGGCGCGACGGCCGGCCGATGGTGCCGAGATTGTGGCCGGGCCGTGCCCGCCCCGCGGGCCAGAGAGGCCTTCCACCGGGCGGTTACCCCGATGCTGAACGCGCTCGCCATGATGGTGGTGCTGCTGGTGGGGATCTATCTCATCGCCCTGGGCGGGGCGGCGTGGTGGTTCCCGGAGCGCGCCCGGCGCTTTCTCGCCGGCTTCGCCAGCTCGGCGTTCACCCACTATATGGAACTGGCCTCCCGGCTCCTGGCCGGGTGGGCACTGCTGCACCACGCGCCCGAGATGCGGTTTTCACGCCTCTTCGTACTAGTGGGCTGGCTGCTGGTCCTCACCACCGCGGCCCTTGTGGCGGTGCCGTGGCGGCTGCATCATCGGTTTGCCCGGTGGGCGGTGCCGATCGCGACGGGGCACCTGCGGCTGGTTGCCCTGGCCTCCGTGCTGTTGGGTAGTGTGGTCGTGGCCTCGGTCATCCTGGGGGCAGGCCCGCCGTAGTACGCTGGACCGCTCCCTCGCCACGCCAGACGCCGGATCCAGCTTCCCACGCGCTGCACCTCCCCGCACCCAGGTAGTGTGCCCCCATGACCGTGGCCCTCCCGCGACTCCGCTTTCCGCATCCGATGGTGCTGCTGCTGGCCGGTGTCCTCGTCGCGGCGCTGCTCACCTGGGTGCTGCCGGCCGGTGCGTACCAGCGGCGGCTCGACCCCGTCTCGGGACGGGAGCGAGTCGTGGCCGGCACCTACGAACGGGTGGAGGCGGCTCCGGTGGGAGTGCCCGCCGCGGTGCTCGCGGTGCCGCGCGGCATCGTGGACGGGGCCGATGTGATCGTGGTGATCCTCTTTGTGGGCGGGGCGTTCGCCATGCTGGAGCGGACCGGCGCGCTGGGCCGGCTGGTGGCGGCGCTGCTCGGGCGCACCCGCAGGCCCCGCGGCGTGGTGGTGCTGGTCTCGCTCCTGTTTGCGACGCTCGGCGCGATGGTCAACACCCACGAGGAGATCATCGCCCTGATCCCGGTGCTGGTGATCCTCAGCCGGGGGCTTGGCTTCGGGGCCATCACGGCGCTGGGGATGAGTCTGGGGGCGGCGGTGGTGGGGGCGGCGTTCGGTCCCACCAACCCCTTTGCCACCGCCATCGCCCAGCAGTTCGCCGACGTGCCCGCGCTCACCGGCTTGGGGCTCCGGCTGGGGCTCCTGGCGGCAGCGGTGACGGCGTGGATCGCCTGGACCCTCTCGCAGACTCCCAAGGATGAGGTCCGCGCCGAGGTCCAGGAAGCCGTCTCGAGCCCGGCGACCGCTCGGGATGCGGTGCTGGTGCTCCTGCTCCTGCTGCCGTTCGGTCCCTACATCTACGGCACCCTGCGGCTCGACTGGGGTTTCAACGAGCTCTCGGCGCTGTTCCTGGTGGCGGCGTACGCGGTGGGGCTGGTGGCCGGGCTGGGGCTCCGCGGCACGACGGTCGAGTATCTCAAGGGAATGGAGACGATGCTGACGGCGGCGCTGTTCGTCGGTGTGGCCCGCGCCATCTCGGTGGTGCTGACCGATGGGCGGATCATCGATACGATCGTCTACGGGCTGGCGAAGCCACTGGAGCAGGTCCCGGGCATGGCGGCCGCGGCACTCATGGTGCCGGTGCACAGCCTGCTCCACGTGGTGGTGCCCTCCAACAGCGGGCAGGCGGCGCTCACGATGCCCATCATGGCGCCGCTGGCGGACCTGCTGGGGTTCCCGCGGGACGTCGCTGTGCTGGCGTACGAGGTGGGCGGCCCGATGGTGGACATGCTGATTCCCACCAATGGCGCCATGCTCGCCATGCTGCTGGCCGCCAACGTGCCCTACATGCGGTGGCTCCGGTTTGCCGTCCCCGGCTCGCTGATCGTGGGGGCTATCGGGCTGGCCGGGATGGCGCTGGCGATGTAGCTGCGATCATGAGGATGCCCAATGCCGCCACCCGAGGGCTCAGAACCACTCGCACTCCCACTGCGTCGCCGGCGCGAAGCTGCAGTGCACCGGCAGCGGGTTGTGGTAGTTGAAGGTCAGTTTGAATGTCGGCCCCAGCCGCTGGTACTCGATCGACACTCCGTTAGGCAAGTGCGGCAATCCGGAGAGGTCCTCCGGGATCATGTCCTCCAGCCCTTGCGGGTATACCTGGTGCGACGCCTTGTAGGAGTCGATGGCCTGCAGCACGGCGCCCGACGCCCGCTTGCCCACGGCCGCTTCCGGGCCATGCCCCGGCGGCGGCACCCGGGTTTTCACTGTGTACCAGGCCCCCCCCGCGAGGAGTGCCACAACCAGCACGAGTTTCACGAACCCTCCTATGTGCGGAAACCAGCTCCAAAGGAGCAAGTCGGGTGCCCGGGTCTGCCCGACTCCGCCGCGCTCACGGTCTTGTACGGCAAGTTGTGACTGCGTAAGACGTTCCGACGGAGGGCATGATGCCCGACTACGCTCGGCGAACGCCACCGAGCTCCCAGCACCGAGCAATGGGTACGGGCATGGTGAGGTACTTGTGCGCCGGGGTCGTGCCTGCCCGCTCCTGCCTGCTGGAGGTTCCGTCGCTGTCGCGCGGCACCCCTTCGGGCGTCATCGCTCCTCGGCGGCACCTCGGTGTCCTGCCTATTACGGCGCCGCCGGGCGGATCGGCTGGTCTTCCCGAGCGATGAGTCCAACCGTACTTTCTCTGCCCTCCACCCGACCGGGCGTGAGCCGTACTCCCTCCCAGAGAGGTTCTTATGCCGAAGTATCTGGTGCAGGCCAACTATGCCGGTGACGGGGTGAAGGGGTTGCTGAAAGAAGGCGGGACCGGCCGCCGGGCTGCGGTCGAGAAGCTGCTGGGGTCGGTCGGGGGCAAGCTGGAGTCCATCTACTTTGCCTTCGGTGCCACCGATGCGTTCATCATCGCCGACCTGCCGGACAACGTCACGGCGGCGGCCCTGTCGCTGACCGTCAACGCGAGCGGCGCCGCCTCCTCCCGGATCACCGTGCTGCTGACGCCCGAGGAGGTGGACGCGGCGACCAAGATGAGCCCGAGCTATCGGGCGCCGGGGCGGTAGGGCGATCCGGCATCGACGGGCCCCCGATTCCCCCAGTGGCGAAGCAGGACAGGCCCCTGCGAAGGTGCCGGGGCCCATCCGTGCCGTGGCTGCTACTGCACCTGGAGCGCGAAGTTGATCGTCCCCGAGAAGCCGGCCAGGGTGACGCGCACCTTCCAGGGACCGGGGGCGCCATTCGGCGGCGTGATGTCGCCGCTTGCCGGAACCGGTCCGTTGTAGATGACGGCGTCACCGGCATCCTTGACGTTGAGCGTGATGCTCCCGGCGGTCGTGGACGTGGCCGGGTGGATGATGATGCTTCCCGAGGACACGCTCCAGGTGTAGTTGACGATATCGCTGATGTCCTGCAGGCCGGTCGCCTGGAAGCTGAAGGAGACATTCGGCGTGTTGACCACCTCGGGCTGGAACTCCGGGGCGAGCGCATTGCTGCCCCCGCAGGCGGCGGTCATCAGGGTCAGGGCGACGGCTGACAGGGCGAGACGAATGCTGGCACGCATGGGACGATGCTCCGCTGGGTTGAGTGTGATCCGCGGAGCCCCGAACCGCTCTCCTGCGGTACTGCCCAGCTGAAAAGCAAGCCACGGACCGCTCGACGCGCCCCGGACACGGGCTTGGCAAGACATTGCGAGTCAATGTCTTAGTTGAGTGGTCGGAGGCCGGTGACTTCGGCCATGGTGGCCGCTGTATCGGCGCGATACGGTGGCGGCTGTATCGGGGCGATGCAGCGCGGAACTGCCCTCGGATCGATCCCGACGCGAGACCAGCGGCGGCCCGAAGCTCAACCGGAGTCTCCGACCCGACGCCTGGGAATCGGGGGTGAGAGTGCGATTGGCCGCCGGCCGGACATTCTTTGCCACCACCCGTGGATTCCCGGTCCAACCCCTAGCCCTAACCCCCTCTCCCACCTATCTTTCCGCGCTTTCCCGGCCCCCTGGGGCGGAGGCGGTATTGCCGTATAGCATGACGGGGTTCGGGGCCGCGGAAGGTCCCGTCGGCGGCGGGCGTTTGCGGGTGGAGATCCGCAGCGTCAATCACCGGCACTTCAACCCTTCCCTCAAGCTGGCCAACGAACTCGCCGTCCTGGAAGGCGAGCTCCGGGACCGGCTGCGCCGGGACTTTGATCGCGGGCATATCTCCGTCTCCGCCCGCTGGACCGAGGCGCCGGAGCAGAAGGGTGGCGGCCTCAGCGTGAACCTGGAGCGGGCCTGGGCCGCCAAGGAGGCGCTGCTCGAGCTGCAGAAGAAGCTGGCGATCGAGGGTGAGATTGACCTGGCGATGATCATCCGCCAGCCGGACGTGATCGTGGACCAGCGAGAGGAAGCCGCCCCGGTCGCCTTTGCCGAGCTGGAGCCGATCGTGGCCGAGGCGATCACCGCCTGCAAGCTGATGCGGCGGCGCGAGGGCGAGCTGCTGGCGGACGAGCTGCGGCACCGACTGGACCTGCTGGAGCGCGCCTCGATCATCATCACGGCCAAGGCGCCGGAGCGGGTGGTACGGGAGCGGGACCGGCTGCGCCAGGCGGTGACCCAGCTGCTGGACGGCCGGCCGCTGGATGAGCAGCGGGTGGCGCAGGAGATCGCCTTCCTGGCCGACAAGTTGGACATCACCGAGGAGCTGGTGCGGTTCCGGTCCCATGTGGAGGCCTGCCGGGCCGCCCTCAAGGGGAACCAGCCGGTGGGCAAGCAGCTCGGATTCCTGGCCCAGGAGATCGGCCGCGAGGTCAATACCATGGGGTCCAAGGCCAACGACGCCGAGATCCAGCAGCAGGCCATCGCCATGAAGGGGGAGCTGGAGAAGTTCCGGGAGCAGCTCGAGAACCTCGAGTGAGGCCCTTCCTGCTGGTGCTCTCCTCGCCGTCGGGCGGGGGCAAGACGACGATCGCCAAACGGCTGCTGGCGAGCCGCCAGGATGTGGGATACTCGGTCTCCGCCACCACCCGCCCGGCCCGTCCGGGGGAGACCAACGGCAAGGACTACTGGTTCCTGTCGGAGGCGGAGTTCGAGGCGAAGGCCAGGGTCGGCGATTTCCTGGAGCACGCGCGCTACAACAACCACCGCTACGGGACGCTCCGCAGCGAGGTGGAGCGGCTGTTCGCCGGCGGGCAGCACGTGGTGCTGGATATCGAGGTGGACGGCGCCCGCCAGGTGCGGCGGCAGTTCGCCGATGCGGTGCTGGTGTTCCTGCTGCCGCCCAGCGGCGCCGAGCTGGTGCGGCGGCTGGGCGGGCGGGGGACCGAACCGGTGGCGGCGGTGAAGCACCGGATGGCGATCGCCATCGAGGAGCTCAAGGCGGTGTCGGAGTACGACTACGTGGTGACCAACGACGACCTGGACCATGCGGTCGCGGCGGTCTCGGCGATCATCGAGGGAGAACAGCGCCGGGTCGGCCGCCGCGTGGATATCACCGGCCAGGTGGAAAGCATCCGCCGGGAGATCGCGGCAGAGGCGATGCGGCTGGGGTAGGGGGGCGGCGCACGGCGGTCTTTACCGCGAGGGCGCCAAGGATGCGCGAAGACGCAACGGATGTGGTGGTTCACTACAGGGATTTGGTTGTGGCCCGGCGTGCGCGAGGGTGACGTGTCGCCGGTGGGCACGCTGGCGTTGCAGCGATGGCAATTCGCGGGATCGTGTCGGCCCTTTCGGGGCCTGGCAAGGACAGAGGGCATACATCTACCGAGGCGGGTCAGCAGATGAAGATCTACACCCCGACGGACGCGGCGCGGCAGGCCGGCAACAAGTATCTCGGCGTGCTGGTGGCGGCCAAGTTCGCCCGGCACATCAATGAGCTGCCCCGGGAGCGGCTGCTGGAGAAGACCCAGAAGCTCACCACCCAGGCGCTCGAGGCGCTGTGCACCGGTGAGCTGCAGTACAAGATTTCCCGGCGGCGCCGCCACGAGGCCTGACCATGTGGTCCGGCCGCCACGTCGTCGTAGGCGTGTCGGGCGGGATTGCCAGCTATAAGAGCTGCATCCTGGTCCGGCGCCTCGCCGAGGCGGGCGCGCGGGTGGACGTGATCCTCACGGAAGGGGCCGCGGAGTTCGTGCGGCCCCTGACGTTTGAGGCCCTCTCCGGCCGCCCGGTGCTCACCTCGCTCTGGACGGCCAACACCGCCCTGGAACACGTGCGCCTGGCCCAGACGGCGGATTTGGTCATCGTGGCCCCCGCCACCGCCAATCTCCTGGCCCGCACCGCGCTGGGCCTGGGCGACGATCTCCTCACGACCCTGCTCATCGCGCGCACCGGCCCGGTGCTCATGGCCCCGGCCATGAACGACGCGATGTACGCCCACCCCGCCGTACAGGCCAATCTCGCCACCCTGCTCGAGCGCGGGGTGACGATGGTGGGACCCGTCGTGGGTCCTCTGGCGGAAGGGCCGAGTGACCGGCCCGGCAGAATGTCGGAGCCGGAGGTGATCCTCACCCACGCGGCCCGGCTGGTGAATCGCGGCAGCCCGCTGGCCGGGCGCCGGGTCATGGTCACCGCCGGCCCCACCCGCGAGCCGCTTGACCCGGTGCGCGTGGTGAGCAACCGCTCCAGCGGCAAGATGGGGTATCACCTCGCCCAGGCGGCGTGGGAACGCGGCGCCGAGGTGATGCTGGTGAGCGGACCGGCGCAGCTGCCGGTGCCCCACGGGCCGCAGATCGTCCGGGTCGAGTCTACGGCGGAGATGCATGCGGCGGTGGCGATGACGCTGCCCTCCTGCGACGTGCTGATCATGGCCGCGGCGCCGGCCGACTACCGCCCGGCTGACCCGCTCGCCGCCAAACGCCCTCGGGAGAAGGGCAACCTCTCGCTGGAGATGGCGCCCACGCCGGACATTCTGCAGGGCACGGTGTCGGCCCGGAAGAAGGGGAGCGTGATCGTGGGCTTTGCGCTGGAAACCGGCGACGCGGTGGCCAAGGGCCGAGCCAAGCTGGCCAAGAAGAAGCTGGACCTGATCGTGGTCAACGACGCACTGGAACCCGGCGCCGGCTTCGAGGTGGAGACCAACCGGGTGGTGATCCTGGACAGGGACGGCGGCGAACAGGCCGTGCCGCTGGCCCACAAGCGCGCGGTGGCCGAGGCGATCCTGGACGCCATCGAGGCCCGCCTTGGACGCTAAGCGCGCCCGCTACCTGCGGCAGCAGGCGGAGCTGGGTGGGGCGGAGGTGGTGTTGAGCGAACGGGCGATTGGACGATTGGCCGATTCGGGCCGTGATGGGGTCGCCCCGGCACCCGAACCCGGAACCGCCGACGCGCGCAGCGGCGCTCCGGCTTCCCCACCGCCCTCCGCGGCCAGCGAGCCGCCGAATCGCCCGATCGCCGGATCGCCCGAGCGTCCGGTCCCCGAATCGCCCGATCGCCCCATCGCCGAATCGCCCAAGCACTGGCGCCACGCCCTCCCCCCCATCCCCGGGCCCGGGCTCACGGTGCATCCGCCCACGGTGGCGCTGCTGGGCGACGCCATCACCCAGTGCGAGTCGCTCGAAGCGGTGGCGGGGATCATCAGCGGCTGCCGGCTCTGCGCGTTGTGCGAGGGCCGGACCAACACGGTGCCGGGAGAGGGGAATCCGCGCGCCACGCTGATGTGCATCGGCGAGGGGCCGGGCGCCAACGAGGATGCCCAGGGGCGGCCGTTCGTGGGGGCGGCGGGGAAGCTGCTCGACCAGATCCTCGCCGCCATCGAATGCCCGCGGGAGACGGTGTTCATCGCCAACATCGTCAAGTGCCGGCCGCCGCAGAACCGCAAGCCCCTCCCCGATGAGGCCGCCGCGTGCCTGCCCTACCTGCACCGGCAGATCGCGCTGGTGCGTCCCAAGGTGCTGCTGGCCATGGGCGGCACCGCCGCCGAGTACCTGCTGGGGGTCAAACAGTCCCTCGGCGCGCTCCGTGGGGCGGTGCATCGCTACGGGGAGATCCCGCTGGTGGTCACGTATCATCCCGCGGCGCTGCTCCGGAATCCCAACTGGAAGAAGCCGACCTGGGATGACGTGCGCATCGCCCGCCAGCTGCTCGAGGGGTAACGCGGGCGGGTGACGGTATCGACGCAGGAATGGCTGGACCGCTGCTCCCTCCGCAGCGCCACCATCGGATCCACCCGCACCGCCCGCCGTGCCGGCAGGCAGTAGGCAACTACCGCCGCCAGCACGAGCAGCGCCGCCGCCGCCGCAAACATCAGGGGATCGGTGGCAGTCACGCCAGAATTCCCCCTTCCTCCCGTGGACAACTCTGTGGGGAACCTGTTGACGGGGTGTTGATCGATGTGGGCTTTGTGGAGGGCGCTCACCCTGGTCTTTCGGGCGATTTCTGGGCGTTGCACCGGCCGGTCGAGTTGTCTAGGTTCGGTTCGATCACCGCGTCACCGCTCCTCCGCCTGCTTCCATACATCATGATCTCGAATTCACCGGACCGCGACGCCGGAACCATGGTCGCCCCGTCCCAGGAGTCGGTCCGCGGCGCGCCTTGGAGCAACGAGGCGGAGCAGGCGGTGCTGGGCGCGATGCTGCTCGACGGCGACGCGGCACTGCGCGCGGCGGAGCTGCTGGACGACTCGCTCTTCTACCGGGAAGGGCACCGGCGGATCTTCCGGTCGATGCGGCGGCTGGTGGAGCGCCGGGTGAACATCGACCACATCACCCTGCGGGACGAGCTGGAGACCAAGGGCGAGCTGGAAGCCGCCGGGGGTGAGGCCTACCTGGCCGAGCTGATCGACGCGGCGGTGACGACGGCGAACCTGGAGGCCCATTCCGCCATCGTGCGGGAGAAGGCGGTGCTGCGGCGGCTGATCGAGGCATCCACCTCGATCGTGTCGCAGGCGTACGGCGGCGGCCTGGCGGCGCACGAGCTGCTGGATGAGGCCGAGTCGAAGATCTTCCAGATCTCGCAGTTCCAGAAGACCGAGGGGTTCCACCGGCTGAAGGAGATGCTGTGGCCCACGATGGAGCGGATAGAAAAGCTCCATGCGCAGGGCAAACAGGTTACCGGGGTGCCCAGCGGTTTCAAAGATTTGGACGACCTGACCACGGGATTCCAGCCCAACGACCTGATCATCGTGGCGGCGCGTCCCTCCATGGGGAAGACGGCGTTCTGCCTGAACATCGCGGCGCATGCGGCGGCGCACGATCACGGCGTGGCCATCTTCTCGCTGGAAATGAGCAAGGAGTCACTGGTGCAGCGGATGTTGTGTGCCGAGGCCCGGGTGGACAGCCAGCGGGTGCGGCGGGGGACGCTCTCGGACACCGACTTCACCATGCTGGCCCGGGCGGCGGGGGTGCTGTCCACCTGCCCCATGTGGATTGACGACACCCCGGCGCTCACCCTGCTGGAGATGCGCTCCAAGGCGCGGCG
This sequence comes from uncultured Gemmatimonadaceae bacterium, assembly GCA_964449145.1. Classification (GTDB taxonomy): domain Bacteria; phylum Gemmatimonadota; class Gemmatimonadetes; order Gemmatimonadales; family GWC2-71-9; genus JADJOM01. Next base: position 12,886 of record CAYUYF010000014.1, read on the forward strand.
GCTCCGGCTGGAGAACGACGTGAAGCTGGTGGTGGTGGACTATCTGCAGCTGATGCGGAGTCCGGCCTACTCCGAGAACCGGGTGCAGGAGATCAGCGACATCTCGCGTTCGCTCAAGGCGCTGGCGCGGGAGCTGGAGGTGCCGGTGATCGCCCTGTCGCAGCTGTCGCGCGCGTCGGAGCAGCGGGGCGGGGAGCGGAAGCCCATCCTGTCGGACCTGCGGGACTCGGGCGCCATCGAGCAGGACGCGGACCTGGTCATGTTCATCCACCGCTCCGAGATGTATGAGCCGATAGACAAGGAAGGCAACAGCAACGAGGGCAAGGCGGAGCTGATCCTGGCCAAGCACCGGAACGGCCCCACCGGCCACCTGGACCTCTACTTCCACAAGCAGTTCACCCGGTTCGCCAGCACGACCGACCGGGAGGAGGGGGAGTAGGGTAGGACTCGACGCGGCGGCGCGTCGCGAAGGACTGGGGCCGAGAGGTACCACCGCGAGGACGCGAAGGAGGCGTCCGCGGTAGGACGGTCGCCGCGAGCCGCGAAGGCGCCAGGTGTTTCCTGGGTGTCCTTTGCGCCTTTGCGCTTCTCTTGGCGCCTTTGCGGTGACGCTGTTGCAGGTCCCTTGAGCAGTTCACCCGGTTCGCCAGCACGACCGACCGGGAGGAGGGGGAGTAGGGTAGGACTCGACGCGGCGGCGCGTCGCGAAGGACTGGGGCCGAGAGGTACCACCGCGAGGACGCGAAGGAGGCGTCCGCGGTAGGACGGTCGCCGCGAGCCGCGAAGGCGCCAGGTGTTTCCTGGGTGTCCTTTGCGCCTTCGCGCTTCGCTTGGCGCCTTTGCGGTGAAGCTGTTGAAGGAATGACCGCGAAGACGCAGGTTGTTCGTCCAGTCTCGGTTCTTGGCGCCTTTGCGGTGACGCTGTTGCAGGTCCCTTGAGCAGTTCACCCGGTTCGCCAGCACGACCGACCGGGAGGAGGGGGAGTAGGGTAGGACTCGACGCGGCGGCGCGTCGCGAAGGACTGGGGCCGAGAGGTACCACCGCGAGGACGCGAAGGAGGCGTCCGCGGTAGGACGGTCGCCGCGAGCCGCGAAGGCGCCAGGTGTTTCCTGGGTGTCCTTTGCGCCTTCGCGCTTCGCTTGGCGCCTTTGCGGTGAAGCTGTCGGTTGAATGACTGACCGCGAAGGCGCGAAGACGACCTCTCGGGGAGCCAGCGCTGCGAAACGCGAAGCCGCGACGGTTGAGTCATCCAGTGTCACTTGCGTCTCGGCGGTTCCCTTTGCGCCTTCGCGGTGAAGCTGCCCGAAGGAACGTCGCGGTATGCTGTGGCGGTTCGCCGGGTTCATCCTTCCTCCAGGTTTTCTCCCCGTGGCCAAACCCCGCTCCGTCTATCGCTGCACCGAATGCGGGCACGACCACCCCAAGTGGGCTGGGCGCTGCGACGCGTGCGGTGAATGGAATACCATCGCCGAGGAGCCGGTGACCGTCGCCCAGATCTCCAAGCGGCCCAGCCGAAGCCCGACGGGCCGAGTCGCGGTGCCCACTCGGCTCCGGGATATCGAAGAGTCGCGGCTGGTGCGATGGAGTGTGGGGATTCCGGAGCTGGACTTCGTGCTGGGCGCCGGGCTGGTGCCCGGGTCCATGACGCTGGTGGGCGGTGAGCCGGGGATCGGCAAGTCCACCCTGCTGCTGCAGGCCGCCGCCCGGCTGGAGGCGGCCGGCAAGCGGGTGCTCTACGCCAGCGGTGAGGAGAGCCCGGAACAGGTGCGGCTCCGGGCCTCCCGGCTGCGCGAGGACGCGGGCCCCGTCCACGTGGTGGGAGAGACCCGGCTCGAGGCCGTGCTGGAAGGCGCCCAGAGCCTCGGCGCCGACCTGCTCATTATCGATTCCATCCAGACCATCTACACCGACACCCTGGAAGGGGCCCCCGGAAACGTGGGCCAGGTGCGGGAGTGCGCGGCTCGGCTGATGCGCTTTGCCAAGGAGACCGGGGCCGCCGTGATCGTGGTGGGGCACGTCACCAAGGGCGGGGGGATCGCGGGGCCCAAGACCCTGGAGCACATTGTGGACACGGTGCTCTACTTCGAGGGGGAGGCGACGCTGGATCACCGCCTCCTGCGGGCGACCAAGAACCGGTTCGGCTCGGTGGACGAGATCGGCGTCTTCTCCATGACCGGCCACGGGCTGGAGGGGGTGCCCAACCCGTCGGCACTGTTCCTCGCCGCCCGGGCGGCGGGATCCACCGGGAGTGCGGTGACCGCTCTTATGGAAGGGAGCCGGCCGGTGCTGGTGGAGGTGCAGGCGCTGGCCGCCCGGAGCGGTTTCGGCACGCCGCAGCGCGTGGCCACCGGCCTGGACCAGAAACGCCTGGCGGTGATCCTGGCGGTGCTGGAGCGCCGGGCGGCGACGTCGTTCAGCGACCTGGATGTCTTTGTCCAGGTGACGGCCGGGGTCCGGCTCACCGAGCCGGCCGCGGATCTCGCCGTGGCGGCGGCGCTGGTCTCCAGCGTGCTCAACAAATCGGCCCCACCCGATGCCCTCTTTCTCGGTGAGCTGGGTCTGGGCGGGGAGATCCGGCCGGTGGCGGCGCTGGAGCGGCGGCTGACGGAAGCGAGCCGGCTGGGGTTCCGGCGGGTGTTTGCGTCGGGCCGGGGGGCGGTGAAGGTTCCCGGGCTCACCGTGGTGGGACTGGAGCAACTCGATCAACTGGTAGGTGCGCTTGCCTCGTGACGTCGGGGTGATCATCGTCGCCGCCGGGCAGGGATCGCGGCTGGGGGGAAGGCCCAAGCAGTTCCGCGAGGTGGTGGGCGTGCCGATGCTGCAGCGGGCGATGAAGCCCTTCACCGCCCACGCCGAGGTGCTGCACACCGTGGTGGCGCTGCCGGCGGCGGAGGCGATGAGCCCGCCCTATTGGCTGGCCCAGCTGGTCAACGCGTCGCTCACCGTTGTGGCCGGCGGGGAGGAGCGGAACGACTCCGTCGCCTACGCGCTGGCCCGGCTGCCGGCGGAGTGCGCCAGCGTGCTGGTCCACGATGCCGCCCGGCCGCTGGTGGACCGGGCCATCATCGATGCGGTGATCGCCGCCGCCCGGAGCGGGGAAGCCGCCGTGCCCGCGGTGCCGCTGGGAGATACGCTCAAGGAATCCGAGACCCCCGCGGAACCGCCGCCGGAGCCTCCGTTGCCGGTGCGGGTGGCGCGGACCCTCTCCCGCGAGCGTCTGTACCGGGCCCAGACGCCACAGGGCTTCCCTCGTGCGCTGCTGGAAGAGGCCCATGCGCGGGCCCGCCAGGAGGGGGTCCCCGCCACCGATGACGCGGTGCTGGTGGAGCGGCTGGGCCGGCCGGTGCGACTGGTCCCGGGTTCGGCATTAAACTTCAAGATCACCACAGAAGAGGATCTCCGGATGGCGGAGCTGATTCTGCGGGGTCTCCTGGGAGTGGGCGCAGCAGAGGGGTAACCGGCGATTGGGCGAGGGTGCCCGCCTGATCGGACGACGCCAGCCGCTGCGGCGGCCCTCCCCGGGACTATCCGTCACCTGTTCGCTCAATCGGCTAATCGCCTAATCGCCCAATCGACTAATCGCCCAATGCACATTCTCCTGATCTGCACCGGCAACACCTGCCGAAGCCCCATGGCCGAGGCGCTGCTCAGGCACAAGCTGGAGGTGCGCGGCGTTGAGGGAGTGACGGTCTCCTCCGCCGGCACCGGCGCCTGGGATGGCGCACCGGCCAGCGAAGGGGCGTACCTGGTGGGGTTGGAGCACGGGGTGGATCTCTCCGGGCACCGCGCCCGGCTGCTCACCCGCGAAATCCTCGGTGAGACCGACCTGGTCCTGACCATGGCGCACCATCACCGGGCCCGGGTGGCCCAGCTGGGCGGGCCGGTCGAGGTGGTGCTGCTGGGAGAGTACGCTGGCGAGGAGGGCCCGCGGGCGGAGGTACCCGATCCCTTCGGGGGGGACCTCGAGGGCTATCGCGACACCTGGGGTCAGCTGGATCACCTGCTGGACGGGGTCACGACGCGACTGGATCGGGAGCGGCTCCGTGATCGGCGGTAGCAGTCGGGTCTTCGCGATCCTGGGAGATCCGGTCGCCCACTCGATCTCCCCCATGATGCACAACGCCGCCTTCCGGGCGCTGGGTCTGGATGCGGTGTACGTGGCCCTCCGGGCCGCCGCCGCCGACCTCCCGGTCCTGATGCGCGCGCTGGCGCGGCACGGCGGAGGCGGCAACATCACGGTGCCGCACAAGGAAACCGCCGCCGGGCTGATTGAGGAGCCATCACCCCGGGTTCAGTCACTCGGCAGCTGCAACACCTTCTGGGGTGCGGAGGGGAAGCTCCGGGGAGACAACACGGATATTGAAGGTGTGCTGGCGGCGCTCGCCAGCTTGGACGCACCGGCCTCGGCGTGGCTCATCGGCGGGACCGGCGGCAGCGCCCGCGCGGCGGTCGGCGCGGCGCTGGAGCGTGGGGCGGGAGTCGCGGTGCGTTCGCGGGATGCCCGGCGGCGGAGCGAGTTCGAGGGCTGGGTCCGGGCGCAGGGGGTGGCGGTCGTTCCCGCCGATCGTTGCCAGGTCCTGATCAACTGCACCCCGCTCGGGCTCCACCCCGGCGACCACCTGCCCTTGGCCCACGAGGAGGCGCCCCAGGCGCAGGTGGCGCTGGACATGGTGTATCACCGCGGCCAGACGGCGTGGATCCGCCAGATGCGGCTGGAGGGGCTGCGCGCCTCGGACGGGCGGCTGATGCTGGTGGCGCAGGGCGCCGCCGCCTTCCGGCGCTGGTTCCCCGATGAGGACCCACCGGTGGAGGTGATGAGCGCCGCCGTCAACGATGCGCTTCGCTGAGTCCCTGCGCCGGGGGGAGCGCTGGCTGCTTCCCGGCGCCTGCCTTGTCTGCCGCGCCACCGCCGGCCCCGCCGATCCGCTGGTCTGTCCCCTCTGCCAATCCCGCTGGCGCCGGCTCCCCGAGCCGCAATGCGAACGCTGCGGCCAGCCGAGCCTGCTGGACGGCGGCCCCTGCCGCTTCTGCGCCGGGTGGCCGGAGGTGCTGGTCCGGGCGCGGAGCGCGGTCTGGCTGGACGACGGCGCCCGACAGGCGGTACATGCGCTCAAGTACGGCGGCTGGTGGCGGGTGGCGGAAGCGCTGGCTGGCGCGATGCGCCGACTCATCGAGGTGAATCCCCGGGCGGTGCTGGTACCGGTGCCGTGCTCGGCCGCCCGGCACCGTCGCCGGGGCTACAACCAGGCGGAGCGGCTGGCCCGGGCGCTGGGGGCATCTGGAGGGTGGTCCCCGGCGCCGGGACTGCTGGTCCGCACCCGGCACGGTTCGACCCAGACGGCGCTCTCGCCCGAGGAGCGGCGGGCCAACATCGCCGAGGCGTTCTCGGCGCCCGGCCCGGTGCCGGGGCTGGTGATCCTGGTGGACGACGTGCTCACCACCGGGGCCACGCTGGGTGAAGCCGCGCTCACGCTGGCCGAGGCTGGAGCGAACTCGGTGGAGGCGGTTACCTTTGCCCGTGCCATGCCGCCGCTCGGCTGAGCCATCGGCACTGACCCCAGTTCTGGAGACGAAATGCCCACCAAAGTCGCCATCAACGGATTCGGCCGCATCGGCCGCAACGTGCTCCGCGCCGCCAAGACCATGGGAGCGAAGGAGCTCGACTTCGTCGCGGTCAACGACCTGACCGACACCAAGACGCTGGCCCACCTGCTCAAGTACGATTCGGTGCACGGCCGCTACCCGGGCACGGTGGAGGCCAGAGGCGATACGCTGGTGGTGGACGGGGACACCATCAAGGTGCTGGCGCAGCGGGACCCGGGCGCCCTGCCGTGGAAGGACCTGGGCGTGGACATCGTGCTGGAGTCCACCGGGATCTTCACCGACCGGGAGAAGGCGGCCAAGCACCTCGACGCCGGTGCCCGGAAGGTGATCATCTCCGCCCCGGCCAAGCAGGAGGACATCACGATCGTCTACGGGGTCAATCACGAGAGCTACGACCCCGCCAGGCACCACGTGATTTCCAATGCGAGCTGCACCACCAACTGCCTGGTCCCGGTGGTGAAGGTGATCATCGACAGCTTCGGCTTCGTCAACGGCTTCATGACCACCATCCACTCCTACACCAACGACCAGAATATCCTCGACCTGCCGCACAAGGACCTGCGCCGGGCGCGGGCGGCGGCGATGTCCATCATTCCCACCACCACCGGCGCGGCCAAGGCCACCAGCCTGGTGATCCCGGCGGTCAAGGGGAAGATCGACGGGGTGGCGCTCCGGGTGCCGACCGCCGACGTCTCGGTGGTGGAACTCACCTGCACGGTGGAGAAGGGGACGACGACCGAAGCGGTCAACAACGCCTTCAAGGCGGCCGCGACCGGTGCCCTCAAGGGAGTGCTGGCGGTGTCGGACGAGCCGCTGGTGTCGGTGGATTACATCGGCAACCAGGCGTCCAGCACGGTGGACCTGGCGCTGACCAACGTGATTGACGGCAAGCTGGTCCACGTCTCGTCCTGGTATGACAACGAGATGGGCTATTCGGCCCGCTGCGTGGACCTGATCCGCTACCTCGCGAAGCGGTCCTGATGAAGCGCTCGCTGCGAAGCCTGGAGGCGGCGGCGCTGGAAGGTCGCCGCGCCCTCGTGCGGGTGGACTTCAACTGTCCCCTGAAGGACGGCGAGGTGAGCGATAACACCCGCATCCGGGCCGCGCTCCCCACCATCAAGTATCTGCGGGAGAAGGGCGCCCGGGTGGTGCTGCTGTCGCACCTGGGGCGTCCCAAGGGACCCGACCCGACGCAGAGCCTCCGGCCCTGCGCCACCGAGCTGGAGAAGCTGCTGGGCGCGCCGGTGACGTTCATCGCCGATCCGGCGGCGGCGGAGGCGGTCACCGTGAGCAAGCGGCTCCCGCGCGGTGGCGTGGCGGTGGTGGAGAACACCCGCTTCCACCCCGGCGAGGAGAAGAACGACACGGCGGTGGCGGAGCTGTTCGCCACCCTCGGGGACTTCTACGTCAACGACGCCTTCGGGTCCGCCCACCGGGCGCACGCGAGCACTGCGGCGGTGGCGGGGCTGCTCAAGCCGGCGGTGTCGGGTTTCCTGATGGAGAAGGAACTGGAGTACCTGGGCGGCGCGCTGAGCAACCCCCGGAGGCCCTTCGTGGCGGTGCTGGGCGGCGCCAAGGTGTCGGGCAAGATCGACCTCATCGAGCACCTGCTGCCGCTGGTGGACGCCATCCTCGTGGGCGGCGCCATGGCGTGCACCTTCTTCCGCGCAATGGGGCTGGAGACGGGCACGTCGCTGGTGGAGGCGGAGCGGGTGGAGATGGCCGGGGCCCTGATGGCCAAGGCCGGGGACAAGCTGGTCCTGCCCATGGATGCCGTGGTGGCCCAGAAGCTGGAGGCGGGGGCGCGCACCCGCACCGTCGGCCGGAAGGAGATCCCCGCCGGCTGGGCGATGTTCGATATCGGTCCCGAGACCGAGGCGACGTTCGCCCACGGGATCGGTGCCGCCAAGACCGTGGTGTGGAACGGGCCGATGGGCGTCTTCGAGACGCCGCCCTTCGATCACGGCACGCTGGCGGTGGCCCGCGCTCTGGCCGACGCGACCGGGAAGGGGGCGATCACCATCGTGGGTGGCGGCGATTCCGCCGCGGCGGTGGCGGAGGCCGGCCTCGACGAGCGGATGAGCCATGTCTCCACCGGCGGAGGGGCGTCGCTGGAGTTTCTCGAGGGCAAGGAACTGCCCGGCGTCGCCGCCCTCGACGACGCCTGACCGGGAGCCTTCATGAGAGACCTGATCTTCGCCGCCAACTGGAAGATGCACATCGCCCCCGCCGAGGCCCGCGCCTTCGCGGGGCGATTCCTTGAACTGACCGCCCCGGTCGGCGGCCGGTCGCTGTGGTTCTTCCCGCCGGCGGTGTCGCTGGAGACGGCGGCGGAGGCGTTCCGCGGCCGCCCCGACATCGCGGTGGGCGCGCAGGATGTTCACTGGGAGCCGAAGGGCGCCTTCACCGGCGCGGTGTCGGTCCCGCTCGCGGTCGGGGCCGGCGCCCGTGGTGCCCTGGTGGGGCACTCGGAGCGGCGGCACGTATTCGGGGAGTCGGACGTCGAGACCGGCCGCAAGGTGCAGGCGCTGCTGTCCGCGGGGCTGACCGCCATGCTCTGCGTCGGGGAGAAGCTGGAGGAGCGGGAGGCGGGGAACACCGAGTCGGTGTGCCTCCGCCAGCTGCGCGCCGGGCTGCGGGCGGTCAGTGGCGACGGGTGGTCGCGAGTGGTAATCGCCTACGAGCCGGTCTGGGCCATCGGCACCGGCAAGAACGCCACCCCGGCCGATGCCGCCACGGTCCACCGGGCCATCCGGGCCGAGCTGACCCAGCTCGGGGCCCCAGGGCGGATGTCGGTGCTGTACGGCGGCAGCGTGAACAAGGGCAACGTGCTGGCGCTGCTGGCCGAGGCGGAGCTGGACGGAGTGCTGGTGGGCGGCGCGAGCCTCGATCCGGAGGGGTGGGCGGAGATCGCCGGGATGGGGTAGGGTGGAGCACCGCCCCTACCGATCTCGGGTCCGCTTCGCTAAACTCCCGCGGCTTCTAACGGACCGGACATGTACTATTTCCTGCTGACGCTGCTCATTCTCGATGGCTTGGTGCTGGCCACTGCCGTGCTGCTGCAGGCCGGCCAGGGCGGCGGGCTCGCCTCCATGGGTGGTGGGACCACCGACATGGTCGTGGGCGGACGCCAGGCCACCACGTTGCTGACCAAGGCAAGCTGGGTCTGCGGCGGACTGTTCCTGTTCCTGGCACTGGTGATTTCGCTCGTGGCCCCTTCGGGTGGGGCCAGCGGCAGCGAGGTGCTGGAGCGGATCCGCCAGAACACCCCGGCCACCGCGCCGGCCGCCATTCCGCTGGAGTCGGCTCCCGAGCCCACGCCCGCGCCCGCACCGACCACACCGGCAGCCCCGGGCAACTGACGACCATGACTCGTAGCGCTCGACGCGGGGGATCGGCATGACCGATCGCCCCGCGTTTGTGTTGCTGGAGGACGGGACCTGGTACCCCGGCACCACGCCCCGGCCAGCCGAGGCCGCCTTCGGCGAGGTGGTGTTCACCACCAACCTGAGCGGCTACCAGGAGGTGTTTACCGATCCCAGCTACCTCGGTCAGATCGTGGTGATGACCGCCCCGATGATCGGAAACTACGGCGTCAACACCGAGGACATGGAATCGGGCCGCCCGCAGGTGGCCGGCGTGGTGGTGCGGGAGCTGGCGCGCCGCCCCTCCAACTGGCGCTCCAGCAGTTCACTTGGCGACTGGCTGGCGGAGCACCGCATCCCGGTCATCGAGAACGTGGATACCCGCCGGCTCACCCGGCACATCCGCGAGCGCGGCGCGATGCGGGGGGTCATTGCGCTGGGTCGGGAACCGACGCCGGTGCTGACCCTGCAGCTGATGGAATCTCCCTCGATGGAGGGGCTGGACCTGGCGTCCAAGGCGACGGTGCAGGCGGGGTATGCCGAGGGGACCGCCGGTCCGCACGTGGTGGCGTACGACTACGGCATGAAGCGGAACATCGTGCGCATGCTCTCCGCCGCCGGCTGCCGGGTCTCCGTGGTGCCGGCCGGCACGCCGGCGGAGACGGTCAAGGCGCTCCACCCCGACGGACTCTTCTTGTCCAATGGGCCCGGCGATCCCGCAGCGGTGGCCTACGCCATCAAGAACATCCGCGCGCTGTGCGACTCGGGAATCCCGACGTTTGGCATCTGCCTTGGTCACCAGCTGCTGGGCCTCGCCTACGGGGGCCAAACGGTGAAGCTTCCGTATGGACACCGCGGCGGCAACCATCCGGTCCGTGATGTCGCTACGGGACAAGTACTTATCACCTCGCAGAACCACGGATTTGCGGTTCAGGGAGACCAGGGCGGAATTCCGGGCGCCCCGGAACTCGAGGTCAGCCACGTAAATTTGAACGACCAAACCGTGGAAGGCATTCGCCACAAAGCACTTCCGGTGTTTGCGGTGCAATACCACCCGGAGGCCTCCCCGGGACCGCATGATGCCTACCCCCATTTCCAGGAATTCCTCCGCCTGATCGGCGCCGGACCCCCATCCGGTGGGCCAACCCCTTGACAGTCAACGGTTAAGGCCGTAGTCTCTCAGCGTAATCCTGCGCTCCCCGAATGGGGTGCCGGGCGGGGAGACCCTCGGGGGAGAGCATGACCAAGGCCGATCTCGTCGAACGGGTAACTGAGTCCATTGCCCGCACCGCTGGCCCCATGATCTCGAAGAAGGACTGCGCGAGGGTCGTGGACGCCTTTCTGGATGCCGTCAAGGACGCCCTCAAAGCACAGCACAACATCGAGGTACGCGGTTTCGGGACGTTCAAAATCCGGCGCCGCAAGACGCGCATGGCCCGAAATCCCCGCACCGGCGATCCGGTCGAGGTGGCGGCCCGTCCGGTACCGGTGTTCAAGCCCAGCAAGGAGTTGCGGGCTTTGGTGGCGGATGAGCCGATGGAAGACGAGTCCCCGGAGGCTGCAGGATCGGTCTAGGGGTCCCGTTTCAGCGCCGGGTGCGGCCGGGGCGGGTCGGTTGACCCGCCCCGTCGTGTCTCCGGCCCGCCGCCAGGATTATCTTCGCAGCATGGCGACTACCGATTCCACCAGTCCGAGCCTCGTCCACGTCCGGGTGCTGCTCTTCGCCCGGTATGCGGAGCTGGTGGGGGTTCCGTCGGTGGACCTGGACGTGCCGGCTCCAGCTACGGTGGCCGATGTGATCCGGCACCTCCGTGAGCGGGTGCCTGGGGCCGGCGCGCTGCCGGAGCGGCCGCTGGCGGCCCTCGATCACGTTCACGTCCTTCCTGGCCAGCCGGTGGGATCGGGTGCGGAACTCGCCCTGCTTCCTCCCATGGCTGGTGGCTGAGCCCGAATGACCCGCTTTCTTTCCCGCGAGCCCATCCAGCTGACGGACCTCATCGGGTCCGTGGCGGGGCCCGATCGCGGTGGGGTGGCGAGCTTTCTCGGCGTGGTGCGCAACCATCAGGATGGGCGGCAGGTGGAGCGGCTGGAGTACTCCGCCTACGAGCCGATGGCGGACGCCGAGGCGGGCCGCATCGTCGCCGAGGCGGAGGCGCGCTGGCCGGTCCGGATCGCATTGCTGCACCGACTGGGGGATCTGGCCATCGGCGACACTGCGGTGGCGGTCGTGGCGGCGGGAGGGCACCGGGCGGAGTCCTTCGAGGCCTGCCGCTACGTCATCGAAGAGCTCAAGCGCCGGGTGCCGATCTGGAAGAAAGAGTACTACCGCGACGGCGCGGTGGAGTGGGTGGGGGCAGGGGGAAGCGATTCGGCGACGGGACAACTCGGCGCCTCGGCGCCTCGGCGACCCGGCGAGGCGGCAACGGTGGGATTCGGCGCCGAACCCGGCCACGCCGCGCTCGAGGCAGGCACCGCGCGCCGGGTATCCGTCGATGACGCCGGCCCCGGCGAATCGCCGAATCGCCGAATCGCCGAATCGCCCATTGACCGCCTCTCCCGGCCGCTCAGATCGTTGCGCATCTCGGTGACCGATCGCTGCAACATGCGCTGCCGCTACTGCATGCCGGAGGACGAGTACGTCTGGCTGCCCCGGGCCTCAATTCTGTCCTTCGAGGAGCTGGACCGGGTGGCGGGGATCTTCGCCGGGCTGGGGGTCGAGAAGCTGCGGCTGACGGGTGGAGAGCCGCTGCTCCGGCACGATCTGCCCGCGCTGGTCCGGATGCTGGCGGCGCATGCGGGCATCACCGATCTCGCGCTGACGACCAACGGAATCCTGCTGGGCGACCAGGCGGCGGCGCTCCGGGCGGCGGGGTTGCGCCGCCTCACGGTGAGTCTGGATACGCTCCGGCCGGAGCGGATGCAGCAGTTTGCGCGGTCGTCGCGGCACGGGGATGTGATTGCCGGCGTGCGCACCGCGGCCCGGGCGGGATTCCAGGGGATCAAGCTCAACGCAGTGATCATCCGGGACTACAACGACGATGAGCTGGATGCCCTGCTCGAGTTCGGCCGGGCGGAGGGGCTGGAGGTGCGGTTCATCGAGTACATGGACGTGGGGGGCGCCAACCAGTGGTCGGCGGGCGAGGTGGTCTCGCGCCGGGAGATGCTGGAGCGACTGGCCCGGCGTCATGGACCGATCGAGCCACTGGCGGAAAACGCGCTCAGCTGGGCCCCGGCGGACCAATTCCGGCTGGCGGATGGCACGGTGTTCGGGATCATCGCCTCCACCACGGAGCCGTTCTGCCGTACCTGCGACCGGTCCCGGCTCACCGCGGACGGCCACTTCCTGCTCTGCCTGTATGCCGAGGCGGGGCTGGACCTCCGGGCACCGCTTCGGGACGGGGCGAGCGACGAGGAGATCGCGGCCCTGATCCGGCGGCAGTGGGAGGCGCGGACCGACCGGGGCGCGGAGGAGCGGGCCGCTGCGCCAGAGCGGGGGGCGCTGTACCAGCTGGAGACGCTCCGCTCCGATCCCCGCAAGGAGATGCACACCCGGGGCGGGTGAGCGTCTCGCTCTTCTCCACCGCGAAGGCGCAAAGGACGGGCCCGGGCGTGGGTTGCCGCCCGCCGACGCAAAGACGCGATATGTATCTCTGTTGTTGCTTGCCTTGCGTCGTTGCGGCGCCGGAAGGGTGCGAGCCGCGGATGTCCGTTCTGGCGTCTCGCGGTTGTAGTGACTGAAGTTGTTTACCGCGAAGGCGCGAAGGACCGGCCTGG
>CAYUYF010000014.1:25729-75639 GCA_964449145.1 uncultured Gemmatimonadaceae bacterium
ACCGCGAAGGCGCAAAGGACGGGCCCGGGCGTGGGTTGCCGCCCGCCGACGCAAAGACGCGATATGTATCTCTGTTGTTGCTTGCCTTGCGTCGTTGCGGCGCCGGAAGGGTGCGAGCCGCGGATGTCCGTTCTGGCGTCTCGCGGTTGTAGTGACTGAAGTTGTTTACCGCGAAGGCGCGAAGGACCGGTTTGGGCGTGGTTGCCGCCCGCCGACGCAAAGACGCGATATGTATCTCTGTTGTTGCTTGCCTTGCGTCGTTGCGGCGCCGGAACGGTGCGATCCGCGGATGTCCGCCCTGGCGTCTTCGCGGTTGTAGTGACTGAAGTTGTTTACCGCGAAGGCGCAAAGGACCGGCCTGGGCGTGGGCTGCCGCCCGCCGACGCGAAGACGCGATAAGTATCTCTGGTGTTGCCTGCCTTGCGTCTCTGCGGTGCCGGAACGGCGCCGGGCGTCCTGGCGGTTGATGGAACTGAAGCGGGTGACCGCACGGTCGCGAGGTACCGGCCTGCGCGCAGTGTGATCACGAACGGCATTCCTGACCTCATCGAGAGACCCATGGCCCTGCACATCGCCCTGATCGAACCGAAGATTCCGCCCAACACCGGCAACATCGCGCGGCTGTGCGTGGGAACCGACACCCCCCTCCACCTGATCGAGCCGCTGGGCTTCAGTCTGGACGACCGCGCGGTGAAGCGGGCCGGGCTGGACTACTGGGACAAGGTGGACCTGTGGCTGCACCCCAACTGGTTCCGCTTCCGCGACGCGATCAGCCGCGACCGCTGCCTGTACTTTTCTGCCAACGCCGAGCGGGACTACCGCGAGGCACGCTTCGCGGCGAACAGCGTGCTGGTCTTCGGCAACGAGACCGATGGGCTGCCGGAGAAAATCCTGGAGAAGCACCCGGAACGCTGTTTCCGGATCCCCATGCCTGGTGAGATGCGGAGCCTCAACCTGGCCAATGCGGTCAGCGTGGTTCTCTATGAGGGACTGCGGCAGCTGGGGATCTCCGATGAGCCCGCCCCGGTGATCGATGATGTGGAGCCGGTGCTGGATGATGAAGAGCCGCCGGACGGACAGCTGCAGACCGGCGCGGTCAGTGCGCGGCCACGCACCGCCGCCCGCCCCGCAGCCCGGGGCCGCCGGGGCCGGGGTCGGCCGCGGAAGCGGGCGGGCTGAGGCGAATCGGGGCCGCTGCCACCGGGATTGGCTACGGGGGCGGCGTGGGTAGCAGCGCCGTGGTGGGGCGGGTACATTGCCGCGCCAGCCCGCTCGGGAACGGCGCCCACTTCACTCTCACCTGACTCAGGCATGCTAAACAAGATCACCGTTGTTGGCGCTGGAAACGTCGGGGCCACCGCGGCCCAGCGCGTCGCGGAAAAGCACCTGGCCCGCACGGTCGTCATGGTGGACGTGGTGGACGGCGTCCCCCAGGGCAAGGGGCTGGACCAGTGGCAGTCGGCACCGATCGAAGGATTCGACAGCCGGGTGGTCGGCAGCAATGGCTACGACGCCGCCGCCGGGTCGGAGCTGTTCATCGTTACCGCCGGGATCGCCCGCAAGCCCGGCATGAGCCGGGACGACCTGGTCAAGACCAACGCCGGCATCGTGGAGTCGGTGGCCAAGGAGATCAAGCGGGTCGCGCCGAAGAGCATCATCATCGTCGTGTCCAACCCGCTGGACGTGATGTGCCACGTGGCGATGACGGCCAGCGGCTTCCCCCGCGAGCGGGTGATCGGCATGGCCGGGGTGCTGGACACGGCGCGCTACCGCGCTTTCCTGGCCGAGGCTTTGGACGTGTCGGTCGAGGACATCCAGGCGATGGTGCTGGGCGGCCATGGGGACACGATGGTCCCGCTGGTCTCCTATACCACGGTCTCGGGGATCCCGGTGACTCAGCTCATGGCCCAGGACAAGCTGGACGCGATCGTGGCCCGGACCCGGAGCGGGGGCGCCGAGATCGTCAACTTCCTCAAGACCGGCTCGGCCTACTACGCTCCCAGCGCCGCCGCGGTGCAGATGGCCGAAGCGATCGTGCTGGACAAGAAGCGCATCCTGCCGTGCGCCGCGTGGCTCACGGGGGAGTACGGCCTCACGGACGTCTTCTGCGGGGTACCCTGCAAGCTGGGGCGGGGCGGGCTGGAGCAGATCCTCGAGGTGAGCCTCACCGCGGCGGAGCGCGCCGACCTCCACAAGAGCGCCCAGGCGGTCCGCGACACGATGAAGGTGCTGGGGTGAACAAGCTCCGCGCCTTCTGGGCTTCCACGCCGGGGAAGAAGGTCGTGATGGGCGTCACGGGGCTGATCATGGTCGGCTTCGTGATCCTCCATATGGCGGGCAACCTGCAGGTATTTCTCGGCCCCGAGAAATTCAACGCCTATGGGGCGCTGCTGCACGGGCCGCTGCATGAAGTCACGCTGCTGCTGCGGTTGGTGCTGCTGGTGAGTGTGGTGCTGCATGTGGTGGCGGCGGTCCAGCTCACGCTGCTTGACCGGGCGGCGCGGCCGGTGGGCTACGCCCGCAAGGTGGCGCAGGCGGCCACGCCGGCGTCCCGGAGCCTCAGGATCGGCGGGGTGCTGCTGCTGGTGTTCATCGTGTACCACCTGCTCCACTTCACCACCGGCCAGCTGCATCCGGACTTCGTGCCGGGCGACGTGTACCACAACCTCACCACCGGGCTGGCCCGGCCGTGGGTGGCGCTGTTCTACCTGGTCTCCATGGCGGCGATCGGGCTGCACCTGTTTCACGGCGCGTGGAGCAGCCTGCGGTCGCTGGGGCTCGCGGCCCAGTCCCCCGAGCCGCGCCAGCGGCCGGTCGCGATGCTGATCGCGCTGGTGGTGTGGCTGGGGTTCTCGATTATCCCGGTGGCGGTGCTGCTGGGTTGGTTGTGACGCGGCGCGCACGGCGCGCCATCATCGGTAGCCAAGGCTGATGCCACGATGGAACTGAACGCCAGGATTCCCGGCGGCCCGCTGGCGGAGAAGTGGGACCGGCACCGGTTCGAGATGAAGCTGGTCAATCCCGCCAACAAGCGGAAATACTCCGTCCTCGTGGTGGGGAGCGGGCTGGCCGGGGGCGCGGCGGCCGCGTCGCTCGGAGAGCTGGGCTACCAGGTCAAGTGCTTCTGCTTCCAGGACTCGCCCCGGCGGGCCCACTCGATCGCGGCGCAGGGCGGCATCAACGCCGCCAAGAACTACCAGAACGATGGCGACTCGATCTGGCGGCTGTTCTACGACACCGTCAAGGGGGGTGACTTCCGCGCCCGGGAGGCCAACGTCTACCGACTGGCGCAGATCAGCGTCAATATCATCGACCAGTGCGTGGCGCAGGGGGTGCCGTTCGCCCGGGAGTACGGCGGCCTGCTGGCTAACCGCTCCTTCGGCGGGGCCCAGGTGAGCCGGACCTTCTACGCCCGGGGCCAGACCGGGCAGCAGCTGCTGCTGGGCTGCTACCAGGCGCTGGAACGGCAGGTGGCTGCTGGCTCGGTCGAGATGCTCCCACGGACTGAAATGCTGGACCTGATCCTTGTCGACGGAGTGGCCCGTGGCATTGTGACGCGGAACCTGGTCACCGGCCAGATCGAGTCCCACCTGGCCGACGCGGTGATCCTCGCCACCGGCGGCTACGGGAACGTGTTCTACCTCTCCACCAACGCGAAGGGCTCCAACGTCACGGCCAGCTTCCGGGCCTACAAGCGGGGCGCCGCCTTCGCCAATCCCTGCTTCACCCAGATCCACCCCACCTGCATCCCGGTGAGCGGGGAGTACCAGTCCAAGCTCACCCTGATGAGCGAGTCGCTCCGGAACGACGGCCGGGTGTGGGTCCCGAAGGGCCAGGGGGACCGCCGCCCGCCGGA
Organism: uncultured Gemmatimonadaceae bacterium; assembly: GCA_964449145.1. GTDB lineage: Bacteria > Gemmatimonadota > Gemmatimonadetes > Gemmatimonadales > GWC2-71-9 > JADJOM01. The sequence goes on from CAYUYF010000014.1 coordinate 29,586, forward strand.
CCAGATCCCGGAGGCGGAGCGCGACTACTACCTGGAACGGAAGTACCCGAGCTTCGGCAACCTCTGCCCGCGGGACATCGCCAGCCGGGCGGCCAAGGAGGTGTGCGACGAGGGCCGGGGGGTGGGGCCCAGCGGCCTGGGAGTGTACCTCGACTTCGGCGACGCGATCGGCCGGGTGGGAGAGCAGAAGATCGCGGAGCGCTACGGCAACCTCTTCGAGATGTACCAGCGCATCACCGACGAGAACCCCTACCGGGTGCCGATGCGCATCTTCCCCGCGGTGCACTACACCATGGGGGGGCTGTGGGTGGACTACAACCTGATGAGCACCATCCCGGGGCTGCACGTCCTCGGGGAGGCCAACTTTTCCGATCACGGCGCGAATCGGCTCGGGGCGAGCGCCCTGATGCAGGGCCTGGCCGACGGCTACTTCATCATCCCCGCCACCATCGGCGACTACCTGGCCCGTTCGCCGCTCCCGGCGATCAGCGCCAGCCACCCCGCCGTCAAGGCGGCGGAGGCGGAGGCACACGAGCGCACCCGCCGGCTGCTTGGCATTAAGGGGAAGCGGACGGTGGACTCGTTCCACCGGGAGCTGGGCAAGCTCATGTGGGACCATTGCGGAATGGCGCGGGACGCGGGCGGGCTCCGCACCAGCCTGGAGCGCATTCCCGAACTGCGGCGCGAGTTCTGGGAGAACGTGACGGTGCCGGGGAGCGGCGACGAACTCAACCAGTCGCTGGAGAAGGCGGGGCGGGTGGCCGACTTCCTGGAATTCGGCGAGCTGATGTGCCTCGACGCGCTGCAGCGGGAGGAGTCCTGCGGCGGGCACTTCCGCACCGAGCACCAGACGCCCGACGGTGAGGCACGGCGGGACGACGAGCACTTCAGCTACGTCTCCGCCTGGGAGTACCGCGGGCCGGACACGGCGCCGGCGCTCAACCGGGAACCGCTGGAGTTCGAGAACGTCAAGCTGAGCACCCGGAGCTACAAGTGAACCTGACCCTGTTCGTCTGGCGCCAGCCGGCGCGCGGCAGTGCGGGCCAGCTGGTCCGCTACGAGGCGCCGGACGTGAGCCCGGACATGTCGTTCCTGGAGATGCTGGACGTGGTCAACGAGCGGCTCATCGGGCAGGGCGCGGCGCCGATCGCCTTTGACCACGACTGCCGCGAGGGGATCTGCGGGTCCTGCGGCATGATGATCAACGGCGTGGCCCACGGTCCGATGAAGGGCACCGCCACCTGTCAGCTCCACATGCGGAGCTTCAAGGATGGCGACCATATCTACATCGAGCCGTGGCGGGCCCGCGCCTTTCCGGTGGTGAAGGACCTGGTCGTGGACCGGAGCGCCTTCGACCGGATCATCGCCGCCGGCGGTTTCATCTCGGTGTCCACCGGCAGCGCGCCCGACGGCAACACCCTCCCGGTGGCCAAGCCCGACGCCGACCAGGCCATGGATGCCGCCGCCTGCATCGGCTGCGGCGCCTGCGTGGCCGCCTGCCCCAACGCCTCGGCGATGCTCTTCACGTCGGCCAAGGCGGGCCATCTCGGCAAGCTGCCGCAGGGCCAGCCGGAGCGGTCGCGCCGGGCGCTCAGCATGGTGCAGCAGATGGACCTCGAAGGCTTCGGCGGCTGTACCTGGCACGGCGAGTGCCAGGAGGCCTGCCCCAAGGACATCTCCATCGACTGGATCACGGTCCTCCACCGTGACTACGTCACCGCAAGCCTGACCCGGCAGGACGAGACCGTCGCGGAAGTCGGACTCTGACCGCGGCCTGTGCGGCACCCCCGCGGCCCGGGCGTCCCCACAACGCCGGGCCGCACCGATCGCCTCCATTTCGCCACAAGTGAGAATGCCCCTGCTTTTCACCCGCCTGAGCCGCGCGCTGGCATACGTCTGCCTGATGCCGGCGGCGGCGTGGGGCCAGGGGTCGGTCGGGGCCGCCATCTCGGGACAGGCCATCGCCGCCGTCACCCGGGTGGACCCGATCCCGGGTCGGGGCTACCTCACCGAGGCACGCCTGGTGCAGCCGATGGTGATGCTGCACGCGTGGGCGCTGGGCGGCCGGCTGGGGCTGGTGGGCACGCTGAACCTCGAAGGAGAGACCATCCCCCACGGCGAACTCACCCCCGGCGGCTGGGGCGAGGGGTTCAACGACCGGCGCCATCCGCACACCTACGTGCACGAACTGATGCTCACCGGCTCGGACCTGCTCGGGCGGCTGGACGGCCCGACCCGGTTGTCGCTGGCGGTGGGGAAGGGGTTCGTGCCGTTCGGTTCCGACGACCCGATGAGCCGGCCGGTGTTCCGCTACCCGGTCAATCACCACCTGGCCCAGGTGCTGGAGCGGGCGGTGATCGTGGCGGGCGTGCGGAGGGGCCCGGTGCTGCTGGAGGGCTCGCTGTTCAACGGTGATGAGCCGGAGCGGCCGGGACAGTGGCCGCTGCTGGACCGCTTCGGCGATTCGTGGTCGGCCCGGCTGACCCTGCTGCCGGCGGAAGGGATCGAGGTCTCCGGCTCCCGCGCCAAGGTGCATTCGCCGGAACACCGCCCGGGCGCGGGGACCGATGCCTGGAAGTGGCACGCCGCGCTCCGGGTGGACCGGCCGGTGGCGGGCGGGGCGGGATACCTGCTGCTGGAGTGGGCCCGCACCGAGGAGGCGGAGGGGTTCTTCACCTTCAGGAGTCTGCTGGGGGAGGCGCGCTATGCCCGGGGCCCGCACCGCCCGTACTATCGCTTCGAGCAGACCGACCGGCCCGAGGACATGCGGGAGCTGGACCTGTTCCGTTCGGTCCGACCGCACCTCGAGAACTCGATCCTGGGAACGACCCGTTTCACGCTGCACACCTTTGGCTACGGCGCGGAGACCCGCCTGCTGGATGGCCGGCTGGCGCTGCAGCCCTTCATCGAGGCCACCGTTGGCTCGGCCCGGAGCCTCGATGATGGGGTGCTGACGCCGGAGATTCTCTACGGCACCAATCGGGTGCGCGCGCTCTCCCTCGGGCTCCGGGCCGGGTGGAGAATGAGCGGACACCGGATGGGGCGCTACGGGGGGCTCCTGGGCGCTCCCGCAGCGCAGGGGCACGACGATCACCGTATGTGAGGCCGGGCACGGCCCGGGCAACATTCACCTGCTTACGATTGGCGATATGCATAACCGGAACTGGATTGGGTGGTCCGTCGGGCTGGCGGTGCTGCTTGGGGCCTGCGGCGGGAGCGACAGCAGTCCGAGCGACAACGGTGAGATCACAGCGGAATCCGGCGGTGGCCAGTCGGTCACGGTGGGCTCCACGCTGCTTCCGTATGCCGTCCTGGTCACCGACCTCCAGGGGGCGCCCAAGGCCGGGGTGACCGTGACCTGGGCGGTGGTGTCGGGTGGCGGCAGCATTTCCGCGTCCTCCACCACCGACGGCGGCGGACTCGCCAGCGCCACCGCCACCCTCGGCATTGTCTCGGGGGTACAGACGGTGCGGGCTTCGGCGCCGGGGTACAGCGGCTCGCCGGTGACCTTCACGAGTACGGGCGAGGCGGACCAGGCCGCGGCGCTGACCCGCCGGACCGGCGACGCCCAGGTTGGCCCCGTCGGGGATACGCTGGCCGCCCCGCTCGAGGTGCGGGTCACCGACCAGTACGGCAACGGGGTGCCAGGCGCGACGGTGGACTGGACCGTCACCAGCGGCGGCGCCACAGTGACCGCCCCCAGCACCACCGCCGACGCCCAGGGCATCACCCGGGTGCAGGTCATCATGCCGGCCACCGCCGGGCCTGTGACGGTGATGGCTGAGGTTGCGGGGGTCGCGCCCACGGTGAGCTTCAGCGCCACGGCGGTGCAGGCGTTCGAGGTGCTCGGCGGCGGCAACAACGTCCCCGAGCGCTACGGCTCGGACCTCTGGGTCGCCGGGGGCTACGCCTATAGCGGCAGCTGGGGGTTCCGGGGACAGCCGGGCAACACACTCAAGATCTGGCAGCTCGGCCCCAGCGGGGCCCCGACGCTGGTCAACTCCATCACGGTCCCCAACATCGGCACGGTGAGCGATGTGGAGGTTGCTCCCGACGGCCACTGGCTGGTCTTCACCGCCGAGGGCGGCGCGGGGGCCGGCCTCCATGTCTACGAGCTGATCAACCCCGCCAGCCCGACCTTCCGCGCCTCGCTGGCGGTCTCCACCGGCCTCCATACCGGCTCGCTGGCGGTGATCAACAACACGCTGTACGCGTTCACGGCCAAGAACCCCGGCAGCCCCGCCCTCAACATCTACGACCTGTCTCAGGCCGGGAGCGGTACGATCACCCCGGCGGGGAGCTACCCCATCCCGCCCTTCTACGGGATTCACGACACCTTCGTCCGGGACGGCTATGCCTTTGCCTTCGCCTGGGACGAGGGGCTCTACATCCTCGACGTGGGCAACGGCAGCCACGGCGGGTCGCCTGCGAGCCCGATGCTGGTGAGCCATACGGGCGATCACAACGCCCCGCTGTTCGGCGGGCAGACCCACAACGGCTGGTGGTTCCACAACCCCAACACCAGTGAGAAGCGGTACCTGTTTATCGGAGAGGAAGGACCGGGCGTGGTCGGCAGCTCGAGCAGCGGCGACATCCATGTGGTGGACGTGAGCGACCTCGCCAATCCGGTCGAGGTGGCCTTCTACCGGCTCAACGGCGCAGGGGCGCACAACTTCTGGATGGATGAGCCCAACCAGCGGCTGTACGCGGCGTTCTACAACGGGGGGGTCGTGGCGCTGGATGTCTCGGGCGTCCTGAGCGGCGATCTCGCTTCACGCGAGCTTGCCCGGATCCAGCCGGGTGGCGCGGGCAACACCTTTGTCTGGGGCGTCATGCTCGCGGGCGGCTATCTGTACGTGAGCGACATGGTGTCAGGCTTCTGGCAACTGGGCCTGCCGTAGCAGGCACGGCAGGAGTTGCCGTGACGCGATTCCGGTCGCCGCGACGGCAGGGACCTCCAAGGGGGGCCGCCGGGATGGCCAGATGACGCTCGGTTGACACACCCCGATGACATTATGGAACCCCAACCCAGGCCGGGGTTTCATGAGCCGCTGGAGCGACATCATCCGGGCGCGACGGTCAGAGCCCGGGGACGGCCGTCCTGCTTCGACCCCATGGGGGGAGTGGCAGCCGGTGCCCAGTACCTCCGCGCTCCAGGTGCGGGTCCGGCGGACCCGACTTCCTGGCGAGGGGGGGAGGGAGCTTCACCTGTGGGAGTACCAGTTCCGGTCGGTGGTCCTGCAGCGGGTGAGCTTCGAGTACCGGGTACAGCTCAGCCGGGAGGGGCCGTTCGACCGGGTGGCGGTGGGGCTGGAGATGGGGGAGGTTGTCAACGGCACGGTCATTCTTCCCACCGCCGGTCCCGTCTGGATCGATGCGCGCCTGCTGAGCCAGGTGCCACGGACCAGGTAGCGCGTGGCCGCAGGCTTTCGCAGCCTCCCGGTCGGCAGTAGACTTTCCCCACCCCCATGCCTTCCGCTCCCAAGCCCGGCAGTCATACCTGGATTCTCAGCGTGGGCGGCGTGCAGGCCGCGCTGGGCGACCGGCCGTTGTCCATCGGCCGCCTGCCCGAGTGCGACCTCCACCTCCCCGGCACCGAGGTCTCCCGGCATCACGCCTATCTCCTGCCGACGCCGTCAGGCCCGATGCTGGTGGACCGCAGCCAGTTCGGCACCCGGGTAAACGGGGAGCGCCTGGCCGCCCCGTGGCTCCTGGCCGAGGGCGACGCAGTCCAGATTGGTGGGCACGTGCTCCAGGTGTCGAGCGTCCCCCGCGCGCGAGCCTCCGCGCCGGTGGCGGGCGTGTCCCGGCTGCGCCAGTGGCTGACGCGCTACGGTCCCTCGGAGCTTCTGGGGACCATCGTCACGGTGAGCGCGGCCACCGGGGTGTATTCGCTCACGGGCAGCGCTGTGGCCGCCGGGTTCGCCGGGACGCTCTCGGAGGTGGTGGTCTACTATGGGATCATGATCCTCCGGGAGACCATCCGCGAGGCGTACGACGCCGGGCGGCGCGGCGTGCCGTACGGCTCCGCCCAGGTCATCGCCGTAATGCGCAACATCCTGCTGGAGTTCGGCGTCGCCGAAGCCCTCGACAGCGGGCTGGTGCGGCCATTCTGCCTGGGGGTGGGTCTCCGAGTGGTCGGCGGGCAGTGGGGAGCGCTGCTGGGCAAGCTGGTCGCAGATATTGTGTTCTATGGGCCGGTCCTCGCCGCGTACGAGTGGCGGCTGGCTCGGGGCCGGGGGGCGCGCCAGGCCGCCCAGGAGGAACGCCAGCGACGCACCTCGACGCATATCGTGGTGGTGGACTAGTCGAGCGTCCGGCCCCCGCGAGCGCGGTTCGGCCGCTACAGCTTCGGCAGCGTCACTCCGGTCTGCTTCTGGTACTTGCCCGCCTTGTCTTTGTAGCTGATCTCGCAGATGTCATCGGCGTCCGCCTCGAAAAACAGCACCTGGCAGATTCCCTCGTTGGCGTACACCTTCGCGGGGAGCGGGGTGGTATTGGAGATTTCCAGCGTCACGTGGCCTTCCCATTCGGGCTCGAAGGGGGTCACGTTGGTGATGATCCCGCAACGCGCGTAGGTCGACTTCCCGACGCAGATGGTGAGCACGTTGCGGGGAATGCGGAAGTATTCCACCGAGCGCGCTAGCGCGAAGCTGTTGGGGGGCACGATGCAGACCTCACCCTCGAACTCCACGAAGCTCCGGCTGTCGAAGTTCTTCGGGTCCACGATGGCCGAGAGCACATTGGTGAAGATCTTGAACTCCGGCGCCACCCGCATATCGTATCCGTAGGAGGAGACCCCGTAGGAGATGACCTTCCGGCCGGCGGAGTCCACCTCGCGGACCTGCCCTTCGGTAAAGGGCTCGATCATGCCATGTTCGCGGGCGAGGCGGCGGATCCAGCGATCGGACTTGATGGACATGGGCTCGGCGGCTCGGCGGCTCGATGGCCCGTTTGGTCGAGGGGGCCGGCCGCGGTGAAGGGGCAGGGGACGGACGAATATAGCCGGGCCCATCGCTCGGGCCAGCCCGACCGGGACGGCTACCCCGCGGCAGCCGGGGCGCGTCGCCGGACCGCCCTGCGAGGGGTACCGCAACTCCCGGCCAGCCGTTACTTTGCGTGCGCTCCCATGGGCAAGTGAAGGATTTCACGAGCGAGGTCTGCTCCAATGCTTCAGTCGTACATCCCGGTACTGCTGGTGGTGGCCTTCGTGGTGGCCAACGCCATCCTGATGCTCGGCCTCTCGCATGTTCTCTCCAGCTATCGTCTCACCCCGGTCAAGCTGACTCCGTACGAGTCGGGGATGCCGGTCCTGGGCGATGCCCGGGAGCGCTTCAGCGTGAAGTTCTACCTGGTCGCGATGCTGTTCATCATCTTCGACATTGAAACGGTGTTCATGCTGCCATGGGCGGCGGCGTTCCAGCAGCTCCATGAAATCCGCGGCCTGCTGCTCGCCGAGATGTTCGTGTTCGTGGCGATCCTGGCGGTGGGGTACCTGTACATCTGGAAACGCGGGGCACTGCAATGGGACTGACAGAGGCGGAAGGCGGGGCGGGGACGGAAGTCTCCACGATGTCGCCCAACTGGGTGACGACCCGGCTCGACTTCCTGAGCAACTGGGGCCGGTCCAACTCGCTGTGGCCGATGCCGTTCGGCACGGCCTGCTGCGCCATAGAATTCATGGCCTCGGCGGCCAGCCGGTTCGACCTGGCCCGCTTCGGCATGGAGCGAATGAGCTTCTCGCCGCGGCAGGCCGACGTGCTGATCTGCGCGGGCCGGCTGCCCTTCAAGCTGGCGCCGGTCATCCGCAAGATCTGGGACCAGATGCCGCAGCCCAAGTGGGCCATCTCCATGGGGGCCTGCGCCTCCACCGGCGGGATCTTCGACACCTACACGATGGTGCAGGGGATCGACACCATCATCCCGGTGGACGTGTACGTGCCGGGATGCCCGCCCCGGCCGGAAGGGCTGATTTACGGGATCATGCTGCTGCAGAAGAAGATCAAGGGAGAGACCTTCCTCGATGAGGATCTGCGGCAGGAGCGGCTGGTGGGCCCCGACGGACTCTTCCGCCCGGCGCCGCTGATCGACGAGATCTCCGAGCCGTTCGGCAACTCGGTGCATCAGACGAGGTCGGCGTGAGCGACGTGTCCCCGTCGGTCGAGGCCCTCCGCGGCCGGTTCGGCACGGCCATCGTCCGGCACGAGGTGTCCTGCGGGGACACCATCGTGTACGTCGCGGCCGCCCGGGTGCACGAGGTGCTCGCATGGCTCCAGTCGGACTCGAGCCAGGCGTTCGATTACCTCACCGACGTGACGGCGGTGGAGTATCGGGACACGGAGCGGCCGCTGGAGGTGGTCTGGCAGCTCAGGTCGCTGGCCCGCAAGGCCGATCTCCGAGTCAAGGTGGAGCTGGAGAAGGCGGGCGTGCTGACGGTGCCGTCAGTGTACGACCTGTGGAAAGGGGCCGACTGGCTGGAGCGGGAGGTGTACGACATGTTCGGCGTGACCTTCGAGGGCCACCCCGACCTCCGCCGGATCCTGATGTGGGAGACCTACGCGGAGGGATATCCGCTGCGCAAGGACTTTCCGCTGCGGGGCCACTTCAGCCGGGCGGAGCAGACCCGGCAGGCGCTGGCCGCCAACCCCGAGGCGCATTACTCGCTGGAGGAGCTGTCGATCGCGGATGCCTACGACGAGCTCCCGGCCGATGTGAGGGCCCGGCTGGCGGCGGGGCAGCGGGGAGGGGTCCGGTGAGCACCCGTACCATCGACGTGGCCCTGTCCACGCCGGGTCTGGATCCGCGGGGCAACCTGACCACGCACCCGCTCGGGGTGCAGCTGCCCGCCTACGACGCCCCCCAGGACGACCTGGGCGGCGAGCACATGCTGGTGAACATCGGTCCGCAGCACCCGGCGACCCACGGGGTGCTGCGGCTGGTGGTGGAGCTGGACGGAGAGACCGTGGTCCGGGTGGTGCCGCACATCGGCTACCTGCACTCGGGGTTCGAGAAGCTGGCCGAGTACCGGCACTACAATCAGATCATCCCGCTCACCGACCGGACCGATTACCTGAGCCCCATGGCCAACAACGTCTGCCTGGCGCTGGCGGCGGAGAAGCTGATGGGGATCCAGATCACCGAGCGCTGCACCGTGCTCCGGGTGATCGCCTGCGAGATGAGCCGGATCATCTCGCACCTGGTGTGGCTGGGGACCACCGGGATCGACCTGGGCGCGTTCACGCCGTTTCTGTGGTCGTTCTATCAGCGGGAGCGGATCTACAACCTGCAGGAGTCGTGGACCGGCGCCCGGCTCACCACCAGCATGACCCGGGTCGGCGGCCTGATGGCCGACGTGCCGGAGGGGTGGGAGGCGGGGCTCCGGGACTTCTGCCGCACCTTCCCCAAGACGCTGCAGGAAGTCGATGCGATGTTCACCCGCAACGCCATCTGGTGCGGCCGCACGCAGGGGGTGGGGATCATCAGCGGGCCGGAGGCGATCAACTACTCGCTCTCGGGGCCGATGCTGCGGGCCAGCGGGGTGGATTACGACGTCCGCAAGGACCGGCCGTATCTCGACTACCAGAGCTACGACTTCGACGTCCCCGTGGGCGAGCACGGCGACATCTACGACCGCTACCGGGTGCGGCTGGAGGAGATGTTCCAGTCCAACCGGATCCTGGAGCAGGCGCTGGACCGGCTGGAACGGCTCAAGGGCGCGCCCATCAACGTGAGCGACCCGAAGGTGATCCTGCCGCCGAAGAGCCGGGCCATGAGCGACATGGAAGCGATGATCTTCCACTTCAAGCAGGTGATGGAAGGGGTGCGGGCGCCGGTAGGAGAGGCGTACCTGGGCGTGGAGAACCCCAAGGGAGAGCTGGGCTACTACTTTGTGTCCGACGGCACGGCCAAGCCGGTGCGGTGGCGGATCCGCCCGCCGTCGTTCATCAATCTGGCCTGCCTCCCCAAGCTGTGCGAAGGCGTCCTGCTCTCGGACGTGATCGCCATCAACGCCAGCGTGGACATCGTGATGGGAGAGATCGACCGATGAGCAGTGGGCACGCCACCACCGAAGAGAACTACCAGCCCGTCTTCACCGGCGAGGCGAAGGCCCGGCTGGAGGCCCTCTTCCCGAAGTACCCCACCAGGCAATCCTGCCTGCTGCCGGCGCTGTGGATGGTGCAGGAGGCGCGGGGCTGGATCTCGGAGCGGGCCATCGCCGAGGTCGCCGACGTGCTGGACCTGACCCCGGCGTTCGTGAAGGGCGTGGTCACGTTCTACACGATGTACCACACCCACCAGGTCGGGCGGCACTTCATCCAGGTCTGCACCACCTCACCCTGCAACATCTGCGGGGCGGAGGATGTGACCCGGGCGTTCCTGCAGCACACCGGCTGCGGCGAGCTCGGCGCGACCAGCGCCGATGGCCGCTTCACCGTGATCGAGGTCGAATGTCTCGGCGCCTGCGGGTTCGCCACCCCGGTGCTGATCGACGATGATTTCATCGAGGGCGTCACCCCCGAGCGCGTCCCGGGCATCCTGCAGGGGTACAAGTAATGGGCTTTCCGCATCCGACGCACGCCAAGGAACACGCGGTCCTCTCCAAGCATTTCGGAGATGCCGGCGCCAGGACCTTCGACGGCTGGGTCAAGCGCGGCGGCTACGAGGGGCTCAAGAAGGCCCTGGGCCTGACCCGGGAGCAGATCATCGAAGTGGTTATGGCCTCGGGCCTGCGCGGGCGGGGCGGGGCGGGCTTCCCGACCGGCCTGAAGTGGTCGTTCATGCCCAAGGAAGTCAGCAAGCCCCATTTCCTGGTCTGCAACGCCGACGAATCCGAGCCCGGCACGTTCAAGGATCGCGAGATCCTCCGCTGGACCCCGCACCAGCTGATCGAGGGCTGCGCCATCGCCGCGGTGGCCATCGGGGCCGAGCGGATCTACATCTACATCCGGGGCGAGTTCACCACTGAGTTCAAGATCCTGACCAAGGCGGTGGAGGAGGCCTACCAGGCCGGGGCCCTTGGCGCGAGCAGCTTCGGCTCCGGCAAGCGGGTGGACGTGGTGATTCACCGCGGTGCCGGGGCGTACATCTGCGGTGAAGAGACCGCGATGATGAACTCCATCGAGGGCAAGCGGGGCAACCCCCGCATCAAGCCGCCCTTCCCGGCCCAGGCCGGCCTGTGGGCCTGTCCCACCACGATCAACAACGTGGAGACCCTCGCCGCGGCGCCGCACATCCTCACCCGCGGGGCGGAGTGGTACAAGGGGCTGTGCAAGGGCAATCCCAAGAGCACCGGCACCAAGCTGATCTCGGTCTGTGGCCACGTGCAGAAGCCGGGCAACTACGAGATCGTCATGGGCACGCCGATGACCGACCTCATCTTCGAGATGTGCGGCGGCATGCGGCCGGGCCGGACCCTCAAGGCGGTGATCCCGGGCGGCTCGTCGGTGCCCATCATGACCGCCGCCGAAGTAGACGGCTGCCAGATGGACTATGAGGGCATCGTGGCCAAGGGCTCGATGCTCGGCTCCGGCGGTATGATCGTCATGGACGATTCGACCGACATCGTGTATCAGGTCATGCGGCTGGCCAGGTTCTACGCCCACGAGTCCTGCGCCCAGTGCACCCAGTGCCGCGAAGGCACCGCCTGGACCACCCGGATCCTCGAGAAGATCCTGGCCGGCAAGGGCCGGCGCGAGGACCTCGACCTGCTGCTGGACCTGGCCGACAACATGACCGGCAAGACCATCTGCGTGCTCAGCGATTCCTGCGCCGCCCCGGTGGTCAGCGCCATCAAGAAGTTTCCCGCGGAGTTCGACGCCTACATCAGCCGGGAGAAGCAGCCGGTGATGGTGACTGCCTGACATGACCCCAGAACTGGTTTCGGTGACGATCGACGGGATGACGGTGCAGGTGCCCAAGGGCACCAGCATCATCGAGGCGGCCAAGCAGGCCGGCGTCCTGGTGCCGCACTACTGCTACCACCCCTCGCTCCCGTCCCCCGCGGTCTGCCGCATGTGCCTGGTGGAAGTGGAGAAGGCGCCCAAGCTGATGCCGGCCTGCGTCACGTCCGTGGCGGAGGGCCAGGTGGTGCACACCGACAGCGAGCAGGCCCGCAAGGCCCGCACCGGGGTGCTCGAGTTCCTGCTGATCAACCATCCGCTCGACTGCCCCATCTGCGACCAGGCCGGCGAGTGCGAGCTGCAGGACTACGTCTTCCAGGAAGGCCAGGCCGCCACCCGCTACGGCGAGTACGCCAAGCGCTACAATCCGGTGGAGGACTTCGGCCCCGACGTGCTGTACGTGGCCAACCGCTGCATCCTCTGCACCCGCTGCGTGCGGTTCATGGATGATGTCGCGGGCGAGCCGGTGCTCAACGTCTCGGAGCGGGGCGACCGCGCCTACATCGGCATCGACCAGGGCCAGCTGCTGGACCATGCCTGGGCCGGCAATGTGGTGGACCTCTGCCCGGTGGGCTCGCTCATCTCCAAGGACTTCCTGCACAAGGCGCGGGCCTGGGATCTCGACAAGACCGCCAGCGTCTGCTCCGGCTGCAGCCAGGGCTGCAACACGATGATCGACACCCGGGACAACGTCGTGGTGCGGCTCCGCCCGCGGCCCAACCTCGAGGTCAACCGGCACTTCATCTGCGATCACGGGCGGATGGACTACCGCTGGATGAACCGGGGGGACCGGATCGAGGCGCCCCTGATCCGGGAGGGCGGCCGCCACATCGCCACTGGGTGGGAACCGGCGGTGGCGCGGCTGGCCGGCCTGGTCGCCAAGGGAGGGAAGACGGTGCTGCTCGCCTCGGCCCGCGCCTCGGTGGAATCGCTCGGGCTGCTCAAGCAGCTGCTGGGCAAGGGGGCGCTCACGGCGGCGGTGCAGGTGCCGCTCGGGGAGGAAGAGGCGCCGCTCCAGGGCATCCCCAATCTCGCGCTCCGGCGGGAGCGGGCCCCCAACGGCGACGGGGCACGGCTGCTGGGCTACGGCAGCGACTGGGCCGCCGCGGTGAAGGCCGCCGCCGGAGCTGACCTGGTAGTGCTGCTCGACGTCACCCTCACCGACGCCGAGGCGGCGGTCATCAGCGGGGCCCGGGCGGTGGTGGCGCTGGGGACGCTCATCGGCCAGGAGCTGCCGATCGCAGAGCTGGTGCTGCCGGTCACCACGATGGCGGAGGAGCAGGGGGTATACGTCAACCGCGACCTCCGGGCCCAGCGCTATCAGCAGGCGCGGCAGGCCCCGGGGATGGCGCGCCCGGCGTGGTGGGTGGCCGCCGAGGCGCTGGGGAGTGGCGCCCCCCGCACGGCAGCGCAGGCCTTTGCGGCGGTCGCGAACCAGGTCCCGGCGCTGGCGGGAATGAGCTACGCGGATCTCGGGTCGACCGGTCGAATCGCCCACTCGGCCAATCGCCCCACCGCCATGCAGGGCGCCTGACACATGACCCCGGAACTCAAGGGCTTCCTGCTGGTCACGGTCGTCAAGATGCTGGTGGTCTTCACCGTGACGATCGTCGGTGTGGCGCTGCTCACCCTGATGGAGCGCAAGGTCTCGGCCTGGATGCAGTACCGGCGCGGGCCCAACCGGGTCGGCTTCGCCGGCCTGCTGCAGCCCGCCGCGGACGGCATCAAGAACATCATCAAGGAAGAGACCTTCCCGGGAGAGGCCAACCGGGTGCTGTTCACGGTGGCGCCGGCGCTGGCTTTCATCCCGGCGATGATGCTCGGGGCGGTGATCCACTGGGCGGCCCCGCTGCCGGTGGCGTTCGATTTCACCCTGCCGCTGCTGGGCCGCTTTGTCCACACCGGGCTGACCACGATGGCGGTGGCGGACCTCTCGGTGGGATTCCTGTTCGTTCTGGCGGTCAGCTCGATGGGAGTCTACGGCATCGCCCTCGCCGGCTGGTCCTCCAACAGCAAGTACGCACTGCTGGGCGGGCTCCGGGCCACCGCGCAGATGATCTCCTATGAAGTGGCCATGGGGCTGAGCCTGGTGCCGGTGCTGCTGCTGACCGGCAACGTGGCCTTCAGTTCCATCATCCAGGCGCAGCAGGACGGCCTGTGGTTCATCCTGCCGCTGTTCCTGTCGTTCTTCATCTTCCTGGTCTCCGGCTTCGCGGAGACCAACCGGCTGCCGTTCGACATGCCGGAGGCGGAGTCGGAACTCGTCGCGGGGTATCATACCGAGTACTCGGCCATGAAGTTCTCGATGTTCTTCATCGCCGAGTACGCCAATATGGTGACGGTATCGGCCATGGTGGTGACGCTGTTCCTTGGCGGCTGGGATATCCCCTTCACGGCTTGGGACCAGACCCCGGGGGTGGCCCAGACGGTGCTCACCGGCCTCGCCATGTTCCTGAAGGTGTTCTGCTTTCTCTTCCTGTTCATGTGGATCCGCTGGACGCTGCCGCGGTTCCGGTACGATCAGCTGATGGCCCTGGGGTGGAAGGTGCTCATCCCGATCGCGCTGGCGTACGTGATGCTGATTGGCCTGGCCATCTACCTGACCGACAACGTGCTCGCCATCCAGTCCCTGAAGGTCAAGTCGCTGGTGCTGTTCGGTGTGAGCGCGGGGCTGGGGTACATCGTGTTCGTGGTGCTCGATCGTGGCGTGCTGATCACCGGCTCCCGGACCCGCGTGGGCGCGGCCGGCGGGCTCGGGCGGGCGGCCTGAGGAGACTATGGCAATTGGCGTGAAGGTCATGAAGCGGCCCGAGAAGGACGTGAGCTACGTCCGGGCGACGCTCAAGGGGATGGCGCTCACCTTCAAGAAGATGCTGGAGCCAAAGGTGACCATGCAGTACCCCGAGGAGAAGAGCGCCCCCGAGCCGGAGCGCGGCGGGTGGAGCCTGTCTCCCCGGTGGCGCGGCACCCACCGGATGCTGGCCGACGAACAGGGCCGTTCCAAGTGCGTGGCCTGCGGTCTGTGCCCCCAGATCTGCCCCGCCAACTGCATCAAGCTGGTGCCCGGGGAGGACGAGGAGGGCAACCGCTACCCGCTCATCTACGAGATTGACGAGTTCCGCTGCGTCTTCTGCGGCTACTGCCAGGAGGTGTGCCCCGAGGAGGCGATTCATGTCGGGGTGCACTACGAGAACGCGGAATACAGCCGCGACCGGTTCGTGTACGACCTCGAGCGGCTGTCGGCGCAGACCCACCAGGTCTCCACGCTCTGGGACCCCACCGACCCGAAAGGCGAATAGATGACCGAGGTGGTCTTCTGGTTCTTCGCCGGCGTCGCGGTGGTCTCCGCCCTGCTGGTGGTCGTGATGCGCAGCCCGATCGCGTCGGCGTTCTGGCTGGTGAGCACCATGCTCTGCCTGGCGGCGATCTTCTTCCTGCTCGATGCCCAGTTCCTCGGGGTGATCCAGGTGCTGGTCTACGCGGGCGCGGTGATGGTGCTGTTCCTGTTCGTGATCATGCTGCTGAACCTCGGGCGGGGGGAGAGCGACCTGAAGCGGCTGCCGGCGTGGCTCGGCGTGGCGATCCTGGCCGGCGTCCTGGCCACCCAGCTGGGCCCGCTGTTCGGCTACAGCGCCGAGCGGCTGGCGCTGGAGTACACCGGCTCGACCTCGCTGGCGGACCCGGCCATGGTCTTCGACTCCACCCAGACCGCCGCCGCCGCCACCATGGCCCGGGGCATCCCCGGGGATATCGCCCAGCCGCTGTTCGAGCGGTACCTCGTCCCCTTCGAGCTGACCTCCGTCCTGCTGCTTACGGCCATCGTGGGCGCGGTGGTCCTCGCCAAGCGGAAGATCTGATGCTCCTCGGCCCCTCGCTGGCCCTCTCGGCCATCCTGTTCACCATCGGCGTGGCGGGCGTGCTGCTGCGGCGCAACGCGATCGTGATCTTCATGTGCGTCGAGCTGATGCTCAACGCGGTCAACCTGAGCTTCGTGGCGCTGTCCACCGCCCACGGCATCTCGGGGCAGATCTTCGTCTTCTTCGTGATGACGGTCGCCGCGGCGGAGGCGGCGGTCGGCCTCGCGATCATCCTCGCGATCTTCCGGCATCACAAGTCGGTGGACCTCAAGAACATCAACCTGCTCAGGGGCTGATGCACGCCGACCTGTTTGCCCTGACCGCCGCGACCGGCCTGGTCCAGCTCCCGACGCTGCCCTGGCGGCTGCCGGCCATCCTGGTCGTCGCGCTGCCGCTGCTGGGCTTCCTGCTCAACGGGGCGCTGGCGCTGTGGCGGCCCGGGGCCAAGACCGCGGTCTCGATCATCGGGTCGGGGGTGCTGATCGGCGCCTTCGCCCTCTCGCTGCGGCTCTTCTCGGAGCTCTCCGGCGTCTGGATGGCCACGCCGGAAGCGGCCCAGATCGTCACGCTCTGGAGCTGGATGCCGGTGGGAACGCTGCAGGTCAGCTTCGCCTTCCAGCTGGACCAGCTCTCCATGGTCATGCTGCTGGTGATCACCGGGGTGGGCAGCCTCATCCATCTGTTCAGCATCGGGTACATGAAGGCGGACCCGGGCTATGCCCGGTATTTCGCGTACCTGAACCTGTTCGTGGCCTTCATGCTGGTGCTGGTGCTCGGCGCCAGTTTCCCGATGATGTTCATCGGCTGGGAAGGGGTCGGACTCTGCTCCTACCTGCTGATCGGCTTCTGGTTCACCGAGAAGGCCAACGCCGACGCCGGCAAGAAGGCGTTCATCGTCAACCGGATCGGCGATTTCGGCTTCCTGCTGGCGATGTTCCTCATCTGGCAGGCGTTCGGGAGCCTCGACTTCCAGACCGTCTTTCCCGCGGCCCCGGACCGGCTTCAGGCCGGCGGGACCATCGTCACCCTGATCACCCTGTTCCTGTTCCTGGGCTGCGCCGGCAAGTCGGCGCAGATCCCGCTCTACACCTGGCTGCCGGACGCCATGGCCGGCCCCACCCCGGTCTCGGCCCTGATCCACGCCGCCACGATGGTGACCGCGGGCGTCTACCTGGTGGCGCGGTCCAACGTGCTGTTCGCGCTGGCGCCGGCCAGCCAGACGGTGGTGGCCGGGGTGGGAGCGCTCACGGCGCTGTTCGCGGCCACGATCGGCCTGCGGCAGTACGACATCAAGAAGGTCCTGGCCTACTCCACGGTCTCCCAGCTGGGGTACATGTTCGTGGGCGTGGGGACCGGCGCGATCACCGCCGGCATCTTCCACCTGGTGACGCACGCCTTCTTCAAGGCGCTGCTGTTCCTCGGTGCCGGCAGCGTGATTCACGCCATGCACCACGGCTATCACGCCACCCACAGCCACGAGGACGCCCAGGACATGCGCAACATGGGCGGACTGGCCAAGTACATGCCGGTCACCGCCGCGCTCATGATCCTGGCCACCCTGGCGATCGCGGGTATCCCGCCCTTCGCCGGCTTCTTCTCCAAGGATGAGATCCTCGCCTTCGCCTTTGGGCGGGGGGAGTTCCAGCCGGCCTTCCGGGTCTTCTGGGCCATGGGGGCCGCTGCGGCATTCCTGACGGCGTTCTACATGGCCCGGCTCATCGCCATGACCTTCTTCGGCCCCAATCGCACTGGGGAAGAGGAGCGGCGCCACCTGCACGAGGCCCCCTGGATCATGACCGGACCGCTGGTCGTGCTGGGCCTGCTCAGTATCGGCGGTGGGTGGCTCAATCTGCCGGAGTTCGCCCACGGGCTGGGGAAGCCCGAGTTGCTGCACCACTGGCTGGCCCCGCTGCTGGAGGCGGGGGAACGGGTCAGCGCCTCGCTGGGGACCGCTCCCTCGGTGCCGCACGGCGCTACCGAGATGCTGCTGGTCGGGCTGGCGATCGCGCTCGCCGTGGCCGGCCTGGTGCTGGGCTGGGTGGTCACCCTGCGGCGCGGGACGGCCCCTGCCGCCCACGCCGCAGCGGAGCAGGGCTTCTGGAAGGTGCTCTACAACAAGTACTACGTCGACGAGTTGTACGATGCGGCGATCGTCCGGCCGCTGGAGGCCTTCTCTCGCGTGGTGCTCTGGAAGCAGGTGGACCAGGGCGTCATCGACGGGGCGGGGGTGAACGGCTCGGCAGGGCTCTCGCGCGCGCTGGGCTGGCTGGGCAGCCGGCTGCAGTCCGGCCAGGTGGGCGTCTACGTGGTGATGTTCCTCGTCGGCGCGCTGTACGTGCTCGGGATGGCGGCGTGGCGATGATCAGCCCCTCCGCCGCGGCCCTGAACCGGACCTCCGATGACTGAATTCCTGCACTCCGTCGGCTACGGCCGCTGGATTCTCGACGCCCTCCTGCTGATCCCGCTCATCGGCGTGCTGCCGCTGGTCTTCCTGCCGGCGGCCCGGGCCAAGCAGGTCGCCCTGGCCGTGACGGTGGTGGAGTTCGTGCTCTCGATGGGGCTGTGGTGGGCCTTTGATCAGTCCGACCCGACCATGCAGTTCCTGGTGGATGTGCCGTGGATGGCCCAGTGGGGCATCCACTACGCCCTTGGCCTGGACGGGCTGTCGCTCTTCATGGTGCTGCTGTCCACCGGCATCATGCCGCTGGCGGTGCTCAGCAGCTTCCATTACATCGAGCAGCGCGAGCGCCTCTACTACGGCCTGCTGCTCACCCTGACCACCGGCATGCTCGGGGTGTTCCTGGCCCAGGACATGTTCCTGTTCTACGTGTTCTGGGAAGTGATGCTGATCCCGATGTACTTCATCATCGGGATCTGGGGCGGCAAGAACCGCCTCTATGCCGCGATCAAGTTCTTCATCTACACGATGGCCGGTTCGCTGCTGATGCTGGTCGCCATCGTGGTGATGATGTTCCAGGTCTTCGGGCAGACCGGGCAGCCCAGCTTTGCCTATGACGCCTTCCTCCACGGGGCGCCGCAGATGGGGGCCCTGGCGCCGTGGCTGTTCCTGGCGTTCGCGCTCGCCTTTGCGATCAAGGTGCCCATCTTTCCGTTCCACACCTGGCTGCCGGATGCCCACGTGGAGGCCCCGACGGCGGGCTCGGTCATCCTGGCCAGCGTGCTGCTCAAGATGGGCACGTACGGCTTCCTCCGCTTCGCGGTGCCGTTCTTCCCCGGGGTGGCATTGTCGCCACTGGTCACCAGCATCGTGGTGACCTGCGCGGTGATTGGGGTGATCTACGGCGCCCTGGTGGCTCTGGTGCAGCCGGATGTGAAGAAGCTGGTGGCGTACTCCTCCGTGAGCCACCTCGGATTTGTGATGCTGGGCATCTGGGCGGCCACCCTCCAGAGTGTGCAGGGCGCCCTGATGATCATGATCGGCCACGGGCTCTCCACCGGCGCGCTGTTCCTCCTCATCGGCATGCTGTACGAGCGGCGCCACACCCGGGAGATCGCCGCCTACGGCGGGCTGGCCCGGGTGATCCCGGTGTTCAGCCTGCTCCTGGTGGTCTCCTCGCTCGCCTCCATCGGCCTGCCCGGCCTGAGCGGTTTCGTGGGCGAGTTCCTGGTGCTGCTGGGCAGCTTCGAGCGGCACCCCTGGGCCACCGGCCTGGCGACCACCGGGGTGATCTTCGCGGCGGCGTACCTGTTGTGGGCGCTGCAGCGGATCCTGTTCAACCGGCTCGACAACCCGGCCAATGAGCACCTCAAGGATCTTTCGCCGCGGGAGCTGTGGGTGGTCCTTCCGCTGGTGGCCGGGATGATCTGGCTGGGGCTCTATCCACGGCCGGTCCTGGACCGGATGGACACGGCGGCCAAGCGCTATATCGAGATCGTGGAGCCAGCCCTCAGCCGCTCCGCGCCAGCCACCGCGCTCGGGCGGGCGCAGGAGTCCAAGTGAACCCCGTCATCGACCTCTCCACACCCGGCGGCCTCACCCTGGGGCTCCTGCCCGAGGTGGTGCTCACGCTGGCGGCGCTGGCAGTGCTGCTGGTGGTGAGCTGGCGGCACCGGGGTCCGGCCGACAGCCGCCTGGCGGGCTGGCTGAGCCTCGCCGCCCTCGCGCTCACGGCGGGTTCCCTCGTCATGCTGGCCCGGATCGCGCCGGACGAACCGGGGATCGGCCAGATGATCGCGCTGGACGCGTTCCGCTTCGTGGGCAGCGGGCTGGTGCTGCTGGTGGCGGCCGGCTCGGTGCTGGCCTCCCTCGGCTACCTGGAGCGGGAGCGGCTGGTGGCACCGGAGTATTACGTGCTGGTGCTGCTGGCGGTGGTGGGGATGCTGTTCATGGTCAACGCCCTGGACCTGATCGTCGTGTTCCTCGGGCTGGAGACGATGTCGGTGGCGGTGTACGTCCTGGCTGGCTACGACCGCGCCAACCGGTATTCCTCCGAGGCCGCGCTCAAGTACTTCCTGATCGGGGCGTTCGCCTCGGGCTTCCTGCTGTATGGCATTGCCCTGGTCTACGGCGCGTCGGGGACCACGAACCTGGTACAGATCGGGGCCCAGTTCTCTCGCGGCCACCTGTCGCTGATGGCGAGTCTCGGCCTCGGTTTCCTCTTCATCGGGTTCGGCTTCAAGGTGGCGGCGGTGCCGTTCCACATGTGGGCTCCCGACGTCTACGATGGCGCACCCACGCCGGTGACGGGCTTCATGGCCACCGCCGTCAAGACGGCTGGCTTCATCGCCTTTGCGCGGCTGCTGTACACCTGCTTCGGCGCCACCGCGCTGGAGTGGCGGCCTATCATCTCCGCGCTGGCGGTCGCGTCGATGGTCCTCGGCAATCTGGTGGCGCTGGCGCAGCCGACGATCAAGCGGATGCTGGCGTACAGCTCGATTGCCCATGCCGGGTACCTGCTCGCGGCCCTCTGGCCGGCCTCACCGCTCGGCCTCTCGGCGCTTACGTTCTACCTCCTCGGGTACGGCGCGACCAGCATCGCCGCGTTCGCGATCCTCGGCGCCCTCGGGCGCGGCGGAGAGCGGGACCTTACCGCCGGGGATATCGCCGGCCTGGCCCAGGGACGGCCGTGGATGGCCTTCGCGCTGGCGATCTGCATGCTGTCGCTGCTGGGCTTCCCGGGCACCGTCGGGTTCATCGGGAAGTGGTACATCATCTCCTCGCTGGTGGCCGAGCATGGGGCCTGGCTGGCGGTGGTGCTGGTCATCACCAGCATCGTCTCCGCGGGCTACTACATGCCGGTGATCATGTCCATGTACATGCGGGCGGCCCGCGCCCCGCTGGTGTTCTTCGACCGCGGGCTGAGCGGCTCGGCCCGGGTGGCGGTGGCCGCCGCGGTGCTGATCGTCCTGGCGCTGGGCGTCTGGCCCACGCCGGCCCTTCGCCTGGCCGACCAGGCCGCGACCTCGCTGGCCCAGACGGCGGGTGAGGTTGTGGCCGGCCGCTGATTCGCCGACCGGCGCCGGGTCCGCCCACGGACCCGGCGCTTCCTCTCTGCCACAGGCATCCCACATGCAGGCCCCCCTTTCCATCTTCCGCCAGTACGACATCCGCGGCGTAGTCGGGCGCGAAGTGACCCCCGACCTGGCCGAGGCCCTGGGCCGCGCCTACGCCACCGTGGCCTGGGACCGGATCGGGCGGCCGCCCCGGCTGGCGGTTGGCCGGGACAACCGGCCCAGCGGGGGCGCGCTCGCCGCGGGAGTGCGGCGCGGCATCGCCTCCACCGGGGCCACGGCAGTGGACGTGGGCGAGGTGCCCACGCCGGCACTCTACTTTGCCGTGCACGCGCTGGCAGCCGACGGGGGCCTGCAGGTGACCGGCTCGCACAATCCGCCCGAGTTCAACGGGTTCAAGATGGTGCTCTCCGGCGACTCCCTGCACGGCGAGGACATCCTGCGGCTCTACGAGATCATCTCCCTGGAGCAGTGGCGCACGGGGCCGGGCGGCGGCGAGAGCTCGGATGGCTCGATCCTGCCACGGTACCGGGAGGCCATCGTCGGCCATCATCGCCTGGAGCGGCCGGTGCGGGTGGTGGTGGACTGCGGCAACGGGGTGGCCAGCCACATCGCCGTCTCCACACTGGAGCAGCTGGGGGCGGAGGTCGTCCCGCTCTTCTGCGAGTCCGACGGCAGCTTTCCCAACCATCACCCCGACCCGACGGTGATCGAGAACCTCCGGGATCTCCAGGCCGAGGTCCGGCGCAGCGGGGCCGAGCTGGGCATCGCGTTCGATGGGGATGGCGACCGCATCGGCGCGGTGGATGAGGCCGGCGGCGTGGTCTTCGGCGACCAGCTCTTGGTGCTCTATGGCCGCGATGCGGTGCGCCGATTCGGTGCGGGGGTGCCGGTACTGTTCGACGTGAAGTGCTCCGAGGTGCTGCCGCAGGCGCTGGCGGCCGCCGGCGCCCGGCCTGAGATGTGGAAGACCGGCCATTCGCTCATCAAGGCGCGCATGAAGGAACTCGCCGCGCCGCTGGCCGGGGAGATGAGCGGGCACATGTTCTTCGGTGGCGACTGGTACGGATTCGACGATGCGCTGTTTGCGGCCGCGCGGCTGCTGGAGATCGTCTCCCGGGGGAAGAGCGGCCTGGGACCGCTGCTCGCTGACCTGCCGCCCACCTTTGCCACGCCCGAGATCCGGGTGGACTGGCCTGAGGCGGAAAAGTTCGCCGTGGTGGAGCGGGCCGTGGCCCACTTTGCGGCCCGCTATCCGGTCAGCACCATTGATGGTGTACGGATGACCTTTCCGCACGGCTGGGGTCTGATCCGGGCCTCCAATACCCAGTCCATCCTGGTGCTCCGCTTCGAGGCGACCGACCAAGCCTCGCTCCAGGTGTACCAGGCGGAGGTCATGGGCTGGCTGGAGTCGCAGGGCACTTCGCGGCGCTAACCCGCGGCGCGGGGCCACCGAGGCACCGAGGCGCAACGGGCGGCCCCTCCCCGAACCTCGATCCAGCGTGCCGTGGTGCTGCCTCAGTTGGTCGCCTCGCCGAGTCGCCGGGTCGCCGTTAGCTTCTCCTCATGGCCCCCCGCGTCCTTCGTCTCACCCTCATCGTCACCTCGCTGGTCCTGCTGCTGTTCGCCGGCCGGTGGACCGCCGGTCTCATGGCCGACCGCTGGTGGGCGGCGCAGCTGTCGCCCGCGGCGGTGAAGTTCGTGACCGACTGGGCGGTGCTGCGCCTGGTGCTGGAACTGGGCGGGGTGCTGTTCGCCTGTGCGTGGTTCGTCGGGCACCTGCTGCTGGTGTATCGTGCCATCGGGTCGGTGCTGGTGCATCGTCGGCTAGCCAACCTGGAGATCCGTGAGGCGCTGAACCTTCATGCGCTCGCGGGGGTGAGCGTCGCGGTGGGACTCCTGCTGGGGCTGTTGACCGGACGCGGGGTGGCCAACTGGACCCCGGCGGTGGTGATGGCATGGGCCGGTCTGCACGTGGGGGCGACCGATCCTCTGCTGGGGCGGGACATCGGATTCTATCTGGCCGACCTGCCGCTGTGGCGGCTGGTGCACGGATTCTCGATCCTCCTCCTCCTGCTGGCCCTGGGCGGCGTCGCTACCCTGTACTGGGTGATCGGTGCCATCCGCTCGGCGGACCGGCGCATCATCCTCAATGACCAGGCCCGATATCATCTCGGCAGCCTGCTCCTGCTGCTGGGCGCCGTGCTGGCGTGGGGCTACCTGCTGGAGCCGGCCGAGCTCGTGGCCGGGGTCATCGGCACGGTACACACCGGGCTGTTCGACTTCCGCGCCACGGCCGCAGTGGTGCTCACCACGCTGGCGCTGACGGCGGCGTTGTTGAGCGCGTGGTGGGCGCTGCGGGGGCGAAATCTCCTGCTGGGTGTCGCGTGGGGGCTGCTGGCGGCCGGATCGCTGTTGAGCCATCACATTATCCCGGCGCTGATCGGCCCCGAGCCGGGCGCGGCGCTCGAGCCCTCGGTTCGGCGGCAGTTTGACCAGCTGGCGTACGGGATGACCCTGCTCCGGGACTCGTCGCTGGCGCGGGAGGCGCTGCCGCTCGCGCCGCCGCGGCCGGCGGCCCTGTGGGAGCCCACCCTCGCGGCGCTGGCCACCGCCGCCGATTCCGGTCGGGTGGTAGCCGTGGACCGGGCGGTGGTACCGGTGATGCAGCGGCCCCGGGCTGCCTGGCTGGTGGTGCGGGATCAGGCCGCCCGCGGGGCCAGTGTGAGCGTGCTGCTCGATGACCGCACCACCCCTTCCGGACGCCCGATCTCCTTCTCCGACCCCGACAGTCTCCGCACCTCAGCCGGGGCGCCGGCGCTCCGGCTCCCGCCCCGGGCCGTCTGGCCCAGGGCGCCGGTCACCGTGGTGGACAGCATCCCGCGCGGCGGTGTGCTGATCGGCTCGGGCCTCCGGCGGCTCACCCTGGCGTGGGCACTGCAGTCGGCGACCCTGCTTCGGGCCGGGACCGAGCGGCACTTCGCGTACTGGTATCTCGATCCGGTGGACCGGCTCAGGAAGCTCGTCCCCTATGCCAGCTGGGGAGCCCCATCCCCCCGGCTCATCGGGGGCGAGCTCGTCTGGATCGTGGACGGGTACCTGGCAAGCGGCGCCTACCCGGTCACCACGAGGGTGCGCTGGCGCGGGCAGTGGGTCGGATCGGTGCGGGTGGCTTTTGTCGGGGTGATCCACGCGGAATCGGGCGAGACCCGGATCTACCTCCGTCACGCGGCGGACGAAGTGGCCAAGGAGTGGCAGGCCCGCTACGGCGGCCTGATCGAGCCGGCCTCGGCGACGCCGGCGGAGGTCGTGCGCGCGCAGGGGTACCCGCATGAGCTGCTCGAGACCCAGCTCCGGGTGCTGGCACAGGCGCATTGGGGCATCGGGGCGGCCATCGGCCGAAGCGAGTCCGCCGGTCTCACCGGCCCGGCGCGGGACGCCACGTGGGAGCAGGACACCAGCGGGGTCGAGGAGATCGTACCCTTCCAGCGGTCTTCCGAGCGCCACGTCTCCGCCGTGGTGCGGGCCCGAATGACCGACGGCTGGGAGAACCTTACGATCGTTAGGGTGGACAGCATTCTCTCGGTGCCAGATCCGGCCTCGCTCCAGACGCGGTGGGGTCGCTTCCCGACCTTCCAGCAGGTGAGGGATTCCGTGGAGAAGGCGGGCGGACGGGTCGAGCCCGGTCCGATCCGCTACTGGCTGACCAGTCAGGGCCTGGGCGCCTATCAGGTGCATGTGGCCCGACACGACGCCGGGGAGCCGGTGCTGATCTGGCTCAGTCTGGCCACGCCGGAGCACCGGGGGGCGGGCCACGACATGCAGGAGGCCTGGCAGAACATGCTCGGGCTGTCGGCCCCGATCATTTCGGCCGGGACTCGGGGTACGCAGCTGCTGGAGGCCCGGCGGTACATCGACGCGGCAGAACAGGCCCTCCAGCGTGGAGATCTGGAAGCCTTCGGGCGGGCGTGGGAGGCCTTGAAGCGGACTTTGCGCTCGCCTTAAGTCTCACGCTTGCCACCGGTTAGCCCGCTGGCTACCTTCCGCGCCGCCGCAGGCCCGGTCCGGTCTGCCGGTATCATCCCTCGAACGAGGCCAGTTTGAATCTCCACGAATACCAGGGGCGGGCGCTGTTCCGTGCGGCCGGCATCCCGATGCCGGACGGCGATGTCGCCTCCACCCCAACCGAGGCGGAGTCCATCGCCCGCCGGATCGGCGGCACGGTGGTCATCAAGGCGCAGGTCCACGCCGGCGGGAGGGGCAAGGCCGGTGGGGTCAAGCTGGCCAAGACACCGGCCGAGGCGGTGGAAGCGGCGGAGAAGATCCTGGGGATGACCATCAAGGGCCTGGAAGTGAAGAAGGTGCTTGTCGTACCAGCCGCGGACATTGCGACCGAGGCCTATGTCGGCTTGATCATGGACCGCGCCAGCCAGCGGCCGGTGTTCATGGTGAGCCCGGCGGGCGGTATCGACATCGAGGAGGTCGCCGCCAAGACCCCCGACAAGATCAGACGGCTGGCGGTGGATCCCCGCTACGGTGTGCTGCCTCACCAGGCCCTGGGGCTGGCGCTGTTCCTCTATCCGGAGCTCGCCAAGGCCCGCGCGGCCGCGCGGATCATCGAGCAGCTCTACGACCTCTTCGTGGCCAACGGATGCTCGCTGGCGGAGATCAACCCGCTGGTGACCACGCCGGATGGCCGGGTGGTCGCCTTGGACGCCAAGGTCACCATTGACGACAACGAACTCGACCGTCGGCCCGACCTCGCGTTGCTGCGGGACGAGTCGGCCGAGGAGCCGAGCGAGGTCCAGGCCCGCCGCGCCAACCTCACCTTCATCAAGTTGAGCGGTAACGTGGGCTGCGTGGTCAACGGGGCGGGGCTGGCCATGGCCACCATGGACCTGGTCAAGTTCTACGGCGGGGAGCCCGCCAACTTTCTCGATATCGGCGGCAGTTCCAATCCGGACAAGGTAGTCCATGCGCTGCGGATCATCACCAGCGACCCGAGCGTCAAGGCGATCCTGTTCAACATCTTCGGCGGCATCACCCGAACCGACGACGTGGCCAACGGCATCAAGACGGCCCTGTCGCAGTTCCCGGTGAAGGTCCCGATTGTCGTCCGCCTGACCGGCACCAACGAGGCGGAGGCGGTGAAGATCCTGCAGGGGATCGGCATGACGGCGCTGTCCGACATGGACGAGGCGGTGCAGAAAGTCGTCGCACTGGTCGGGGAGGCCGCATGAGCATCTTTGCCAACAAGTCCACCCGCCTGCTGGTGCAGGGCATCACCGGGCGCGATGGCTCGTTCCACACTCGCCAGATGATGGAGTATGGAACCCAGGTCGTGGCGGGAGTCACGCCGGGCAAGGGCGGGCAGAAGTTCGAGAGCGTGCCGGTGTTCAACACCGTCGCCGAAGCGGTCGCGAACAGCGGCGCCAACGCCTCGGTGATCTATGTACCGCCGGGGGGGGCCGCCGGCGCGATCTTCGAGGCGGCCGATGCCGGCATCAAGCTGATCGTCTGCATTACCGAGGGCGTGCCGGTGATGGACATGACCCGGGTGCTGCCGTTTGTACGGGAGCGCGGGGCGCGGTTGCTCGGGCCCAACTGTCCCGGGCTCATCACGCCCGGGGAGGCCAAGATCGGCATCATTCCGGGGAACATCTGCCTCCCGGGACGGGTGGGTCTGGTCTCGCGGAGTGGCACGCTCACCTATGAGGTGGTCAACCAGCTCACCAAGCACAAGATCGGCCAGTCCACCTGCGTCGGCATCGGCGGCGATCCGCTCAACGGCACCTCGTTCATCGATTGCCTGCGCGCGTTCCAGGCCGATCCCGGCACCGAGGCCATCGTCATGATGGGCGAGATTGGCGGCACCGACGAGCAGAACGCCGCGCAGTTCGTCAAGGAGCATGTCACCAAGCCGGTGGTCGGGTTCATCGCCGGGCAGACGGCGCCGCCCGGCCGCCGCATGGGCCACGCGGGGGCGATCATCTCGGGTGCCTCCGGCACCGCGGCGGAGAAGATCGCCGCCTTCGAGGCCGCCGGCATCGGGATCATGCGCCGCCCGGCGGACGTGGTCGGCCTGTTGAAAGCCAGACTCTAACCCGCAAATTCACCCTGTCTGTTGGAGTACGACGTGGTCACCCAGCTTACTCTCGGCATGCTCAAGCCCGACGCCATCGCCAGCGGCAAGGCGGGGCTCATCATCGCCCACCTCCAGAAGGAGGGCTTCGTGATTCGGGCGGCCCGACTCGCCCGGCTCTCCCAGGCCCAGGCCGCCAAATTCTACGAGGTCCACAAGGGCCGGCCGTTCTACGCCGACCTGGTGGCGTTCATGACCAGCGGGCCGGTGCTGCCGATGGCGCTGGAGCGGGCCGATGCCGTCAGCCACTTCCGGGCGGTAATCGGCGCGACTGACCCCGCCGAGGCCGCCGCCGGCACCATCCGCAAGCTGTACGCGGAGTCCAAGGGGAAAAACGCCGTACACGGGTCCGACAGCGTGGAAAACGGGATTCGGGAGGTCGGGTTCTTCTTTACAGAAAGCGAGCTGGCGGGGCTCTGGGGGTAGGTTGGCGCCCTGATCGGTCCGTCGCCACTTGACCCAACTCGTTGTCCCAACTAGGTTTTCGGGCTATGCTCACGGTTGATGCCCGGGATCTTCAGCGGGGTCCGGTGGAGACCAGCGGGGTGCTGGACGTGGCGGATCCGACCTTCGCCGGCCTGGATCTGGGATTGGACTCTCCCGTTGCGGTCAGTGGCAAGCTGTCGCAGTCTGGAGATCAGGAATTCTTCTGGCAGGCCCGGCTGACTGGCCGGGTTCGCGGCACCTGCCGCCGCTGCCTGACCGAACTGGTGTATCCCCTCGGCGCGGACGTCGAGGTGCTCTTCAGCGCCGACCCGGATGCCGCGGACGACCCGTCCGTCTATGCCTTGCCGGCGCCCGTAACCCGCGTGGACGTCCGTCCGGTGGTGCGAGAAGAAATCGCGCTGGCCGTGTCCGCGTATCCGCTGTGCCGAGAGGATTGCGCCGGGTTGTGCGCCCGGTGCGGGGCAGACCTGAACGACGGGCCGTGCAGCTGCGCGGCCCCTTCTGACTGAGGCTCCGATGGCCGTACCGAAGCGCAAGACGTCCAAGTCCCGCAAGCGGCTCCGCCGCGGACACGACAAGGCCGTGGTCATTCCGTCCCAGGCCTGCCCGCGGTGTTCCTCGCCCAAGCTGCCGCACCGGGTCTGCCCTACCTGTGGGTACTATCGTGGGAA
The DNA here is from genome assembly GCA_964449145.1 of uncultured Gemmatimonadaceae bacterium. Lineage (GTDB taxonomy): Bacteria > Gemmatimonadota > Gemmatimonadetes > Gemmatimonadales > GWC2-71-9 > JADJOM01. The sequence continues at coordinate 58,075 of CAYUYF010000014.1, forward strand.
GAAGATGATTGAGGTCGAGGACGCCTGAGCGTGATCCGCATCGCTCTCGACGCCATGGGGGGCGACCACGCCCCTAAGGCGGAGATCGAGGGTGCGGTCCTGGCCCTGCGGGAACTCCCTCCGGGGTTCCTGATTCAGCTTGTGGGTCGCCGTGACGCCATCGAGGCGGAACTGGCCCACTACCCGGACCTGGACCGGAGCCGGATCGAGGTCCGCGACGCGCCGGACGTCATCGGCATGGACGAGAAACCCCTCGCCGCCGTCCGCAAGAAACCCAATTCCAGTCTCGCCGTGGCGCTGGGCCTCCAGAAGGCCGGGGCCTCGGACGCGTTTGTTTCCGCCGGCAACACCGGAGCGGTGCTGGTGGGCTCCACCATGATGCTGGGGCTGCACGACGGCGTGGAGCGGGCGGCGGTGGCGTCGATCATCCCCACCGCGGACGTGCCCACGCTGCTGGTGGATTGCGGAGCCACCATCGACTGCTCCGCCCGCGAGCTGGCCGGCTTCGCCTGGCTGGGCACGATCTACATGCAGGACGTGCTCGGGCGGCCGACCCCGAAGGTGGGCCTGCTCAACGTGGGCGAGGAAGACGAGAAGGGAAACGCGGCCGCCAAGGAGGCGCACCAGCTGCTCAAGCAGGCGGTGGGGCTCAACTACGTCGGCAACGTCGAGGGCCGGGACATCCTGGCCGGGCATCACCGTTTTGGCCAGCTGGACGTGGTGGTCTGCGACGGCTTCGTCGGCAACATCGTGCTGAAGTTTTACGAGTCGGTCGCCCGGATGATCGTGCGCCTGGCCATGGCGCGGGCGCCCGGCATGCTGCAGCAACCCGATACCCAGGCCATCTTCAAGCACCTGGACTACAGCGAGTACGGCGGTGGCCCGCTGCTGGGCGTCCGTGGGGTGAGCATCATCTGCCACGGATCGTCCACCCCCAACGCGTTCAAGAACGCCGTGCGGGTGGCGGTGCAGTCCGTGGCCCACGACCTGAGCGCTCACATCGGCGCCCATTTCGCCAAGCGCGACGGAGAGGCCCGGGCCTGATGAACCGTCCGATTGCCCATATCGCGGGGCTGGGCGTGCACGTCCCCGCCCGGGTGGTGACCAACCGCGATTTCGAGGCCCGGCTGGAGACCTCGGACCAGTGGATCGTGGAGCGCACCGGCATCCGCGAGCGCCGCTACGCCGGCAGCGACGAGACCGTCGCCACCATGGCGGGCGGGGCCACGGCGCAGGCCCTCGGGCGCGCCGGGATCACCCCGGGCGATCTCTCCGCCATCATCGTGGCCACCGCCACTCCCGACCGGACCCTGCCGTCCACCGCGTGCTACCTGCAGGCGCAGATCGGCGCCCACAAGGCGGCCGCGTTCGACATCGCCTCGGCCTGTTCCGGGTTCATTTATGGGCTGACGATCGCCGAGGGCCTGATCGCCGCCGGCCAGGGCAAGCACATGCTGGTCGTCGGCGGCGAGAAGCTGACCGCCATCACCGACCAGCAGGACCGTTCCACAGCCATCCTGTTCGGCGACGGTGTGGGCGTGGCGGTGCTGTCGGCGGGCGCCAACGGCAACCGGGGGCTGCTGTCCACGTTCATCAAGTCCGACGGCCGGCTGGCGGAGCTGCTCTACATCCCCAGCGGCGGGACGCTCGATCCGGTCACCGAGCAGACGCTCAAGGACCGCAGCGGCTACATGAAAATGGCCGGCCGCGAAGTCTTCAAGCACGCGGTGCTGACCATGGCCGAAGCCTGCGACGAGGCCATCCGCCGGGCCGGCATCCGTCCCGAGGAGATTGACCTGCTGGTGCCGCACCAGGCCAACATCCGGATCATCGATGCCACCGCGAAGCATGCCGGTATCCCCGCCGAGAAGGTCATGGTCACGGTGGACCGCTACGGCAACACCTCGGCCGCCTCCATTCCCATGGCGCTGGCCGATGCCGAGGCCTCGGGCCGGCTCAAGCCTGGCAACGTGGTCCTGCTGGTGGCCTTCGGCGCCGGATTCACCTGGGGCAGCGCGGTGATCCGGTGGTAGCGGTGGTCCTCTGCCCGGGACAGGGCGCGCAGCGGGTAGGGATGGGCAAGGACCTGGCGGAGCGGTTTCCGGCCGCCCGGGAGGTCTTCACCAGGATTGACGAGGCCCTCGGAGTTGACCTGTCCCGGCTCATGTGGGATGGCCCGGAGGCGGAGCTGATGCTCACCCACAACACCCAGCCCGCGATCCTGGCGCACAGCGCGGCGGTGTGGGCCGTGGTGGGCGACCGCATCCGGCCGACGCTGCGGGCAACCGCCGGTCACAGCCTGGGTGAGTACAGCGCGTACCTGGTGGCTGGCGCCCTGAGCGCCGAGGCCGCCGCCGAGCTGGTGCGTCGCCGCGGCGAGCTGATGTACGCCGCCGGCACCGGGCGGCCCGGTGCGATGGCCGCCGTGCTGGGCCTGGCGACCAAAGCGGTGGAAGACGCCTGTGCGGCGGCCTCCTCCGAGACCGGCGTCGTGGTGGCGGCGAACCTCAACGCCCCCGACCAGACGGTGCTTTCGGGCGATCCGGCGGCAGTGGAGCTGGCAGGGCAGGGCTGCAAGTCGCGCGGGGCCAAGCGGGTGATCACCCTCAAGGTGAGCGGCGCGTTCCACAGCCCCTTGATGGAACCGGCTGTGCCGGGTCTGACCGCCGCCCTCGGCAGCGTCCAGTTTTCGAGTCCCACGGTGCCGGTGATCGCCAACGCCACCGCTACCCCGGTGCAGGACGTCGCCGAGGCGAAGCGGCTGCTGGCCGAACAGCTCACGACCCCGGTCCGGTGGGTGGAATGCATGGAGCGGGCGGCCGGGATGGTGCCAGGGGCTACATTTTATGAGGTCGGTCCGGGCAACGTCCTCAGCGGGCTGCTCAAGCGCATTGTACCGGGAGCAAGCACACTCACGCTGGGGACCGCCGAAGAAGTCGAACGGTTCCTGGCGGCCTGACGTCATGCCACGACATGCGTACGGGGGGCCACCGCGATGACCGGGATTGACCTCACCGGCAAGGTGGCGTTCGTGACCGGCTCCACCCGGGGGATCGGGCACGGCGTCGCGGTGGCGCTGCACCAGGCCGGTGCCAAGGTGGCGGTGGTGGGGCGAGACCTGGTCCGGGCGCAGGCGGTGGCGGCGGAGCTGGGCGAGCGGGCGCTGGGTGTAGCATGCGACGTCAGTGACCGGGCCCAGATCGACGCCGCGATCGGCGCCACGGAAAAGGGCCTCGGGCCGGTGGACATCCTGGTCAACAATGCCGGGATCACGCGGGACAATCTCCTGCTCCGCATGAGCGAATCGGAATGGGATGAGGTGCTGGACGCCAACCTGAAGGGAGCGTTTCACACCACCCAGGCCGTCCTGAAGGGCATGATGAAGCGCCGCGGTGGCCGGATCATCAACATCACGAGTATCATCGGGCTGACCGGCAACAAGGGGCAGGCCAACTACGCCGCCAGCAAGGCCGGCCTGATCGGTTTTACCAAGTCGGTGGCGAAGGAGTACGGGAGCCGCGGCATCCTGGTCAACGCGGTCGCTCCCGGGTTTATCGAGACCGACATGACGTCCGGCTTGCCCGAGGACCTCCGCCAGGCCATGTTGGCCGGGATCGTGCTGGGCCGGCTGGGCCGCCCGGCGGACGTCGCGGGCGCGGTGCTCTTTCTGGCATCGGAACTGTCGGGCTACATTACCGGACAAGTGCTCGTCGTAGATGGCGGGGTCGCCGTCTGACGGGCCAGCAACTCACCCCCTCCCTCGAGGAACGTCATGAGTAACGTGGATGAACGGGTCAAGGACATCATCGTCGAGGAGCTCGGCGTCGAGCGCGAGAAGCTCACGAACGAAGCCAGCTTCATGGAAGACCTCGGCGCGGACAGCCTGGATACGGTCGAGCTCGTGATGGCGTTCGAGAAGGAGTTCGACATCGACATCCCGGATGAAGAAGCCGAGAAGCTCCGGACCGTCGGCGACGCGCTCAAGTACCTCCACGAGAAGCTCGGGAAGTAAGTTGGCCCGGCGAGTCGTGGTGACGGGGTGCGGCATCGTCTCACCCCTCGGTACCGATGTCGCGAGCACCTGGGCGGCCCTGCTGGCGGGCCGCTCCGGCGCGGCGCCCATCACCAAGTTCGACCCGGCCAGGCTGCAGGTGCGCTTCGCCTGCGAGGTGAAGGGGTTCGATCCGCTGCAGTACATCGACCGCAAGGAAGCCCGGCGGTTCGACCTGTTTGCCCAGTTTGCGCTGGCGGCCGCGCACCAGGCCATGGCCCAGGCCGGTCTGGAGGGGAAGGTGCCGGATCCCAACCGGGTCGGCGTCATCCTGGGCAGTGGGATCGGGGGGATGCAGACGTACGAGGACAACTGCGCGGCCTACCTGCTCAAGGGGCCGGACCGCGTGTCCCCCTTCTTCGTGCCGATGTTCATCGCCAACATGGCGCCGGGGCTGGTGTCCATGCGCTACGGGCTCAAGGGACCGAATTATGCCACGGTCTCCGCCTGCGCCGCCTCGGCCCACGCCATCGGCGAGTCCTTCAGCCTGATCCGTTCCGGTGTCGCCGACGCCATGCTGACTGGCGGCTCGGAAGCGGCGATCACCGGCCTGAGCGTGGCCGCCTTTTCCAACATGAAGGCGATGTCCACCCGCAACGACGACCCCACCACCGCCAGCCGTCCGTTCGACAAGGACCGCGACGGCTTCGTGCTGGCCGATGGCGGGGCGGTGCTGGTGATGGAAAGTCTCGAGCACGCCCAGCGCCGGGGCGCCCCGATCCTCGCGGAGGTGCTGGGCTACGGGCTCAGCGGGGACGCCTATCACATGTCGGCTCCGGCCCCGGAGGGCGAGGGTGCCCAGCGGGCCATGCGGATGTGTCTGGAGGACGGGAAGGTCGAGGCCTCGCGGGTGGGGTACATCAACGCGCATGGCACCAGCACCCCGCAGGGTGACATCGCCGAGACCCAGGCCGTCAAGGCGGTCTTCGGCGACCACGCCCGGCAGCTGGTCTTCGGGTCCACCAAGTCGATGACCGGCCACCTCCTGGGCGGGGCGGGGGCGCTGGAGTTCGCCATTTCGATGATGGTGGTGACCACCGGCAAGATCCCACCCACCATCAATCAGTTCTCGGTGGATCCCGCCTGTGACCTCAACTCGGCGCCCAACGCCATGATCGAGCGTCCGGTGGATGTGGCGATCTCCAACTCCTTCGGATTTGGCGGGCACAACGTGACACTCGCGGTGCAACGGTTCGAGCCGTAGGGCCGGTGAACCGCGCCCCGGCGGCAGCGCATCAGACTTTCCCCATGTCCGCCTCCCCAGAGCTGCTCACCCGCTCGCTGCCGCCGCCGCCGCCCCCACCGCCCCGATTCCGGGTTGGGCGGTGGGGCGGCGCTGGTCTGTTGGGCTGAGCGTCGCGGTGTCCCTGATCGCCGGAACGTTGCACTGCCGGGCGGTCCATGAGCGGGTAACGCGGGAGGTGATGGCCCGGGCGACGGCGGCAGCGACCGCCATCCAGATCGCCCGTGGGGCGGTGGTGCTGCTCAAGCCGTTCACCGCGGCCGGACTCGCCGCCGCGGTTCGCCGCGCACTCGACCGGAACTGAGGCGCTATGCCGACCTGGCACCGACTGGGCACCCGTGATGAGTTGCTGGGGCAGGTTCCCTGCGCGCGCAAGCTGGAGCGACAACAGATCGCGCTCTTCCACCACGACGGCCGCTTCCGGGCCATCGGCAATCGTTGCAACCACAAGGGCGGGCCGCTGTGCGAGGGGCAGGTCCGGGGTGAGTTCGTGATGTGCCCATGGCATGCGTGGGAGTACAGCGTGGTCACCGGCAAGGGTCCGCCCGGCTACGATGAGGAGGCGGTGCCGGTCTTCGCCGTGGAGGAGCGAGGGGATGGCGTGTATGTGGACAGCGATCCGGTCGCGCCCCGGCGGCTGATCAAGCATGACCCTCACCCGCTGACCGTCCTCGCCCCCCGGCCTGTGGGGACCCCTCCCCGCGTCCTGGGCATCTCCACCACCGCCATGGACGGGGACAATCCCCGTCCGTCTACCTCCGAACTGCTGCTGGAGGCGGGGCTCGAGCACATCCGGAGCGCCGGCGCCGAGACCCGCCTGATCAAGCTGAGGGAACTGGCCTTCCGTCCCTGCGAGGGTAACTACTCCAAGGCCGCGCACGCGTGTACCTGGCCCTGCGCCATCACCGAACGCGATCCCGCCGATCAGCTCACGGCGGTCTACGAGGGGCTGGTGCAATGGGGGGACGTGGTCCTGATCGCCACACCGATTCGCTGGGGCCAGGCCGCGGCGCTGTACCATCAGATGGCCGAGCGGCTCAACTGCATCCAGAATCAGATGACCATCCACAACCGGGCGCTGATCAACCGAAAGGTCGCCGGGTTCATCATCACCGGCGGGCAGGACAATGTGCAGGGGGTGGCGGGCGGCCTGCTGACGTTCTGGGCGGAGCTGGGCTTCGTGTTCCCGCAGTTCCCGTTCATCGCACACTCGCGGGGCTGGGACGCCGAGGACATGGAGAACAACGTCCGTCACGTGCGGGCCAGCGAGTCACTCCGGGTGGCGGCCGGCGAGCTGGCGGAACGGGCGGTGGACCACTGGCGGGTGCTTAATCGGCACGCGGAGGAGCTGGACAAGCCCATGGAGCGCAGCGGCCGCAAGGCGAAGCGCCTGGGCGGCGTCCCGTCCGAGGTCTAGTCCAGGTCAGGCGCCCCGGCGCGAAGGCAGGGTGTCGGTGCCCAGCAGGGAGACGATGGTCAGCAGTGGCAATCCGGCCCGGTTCTGTCGCTCGAGGCTCAGGCTGCGCAGGCGCTGGAGGTCCCGGCGCAGCCGGTCATAGGCGACCCCTGCGCTGTCGGTCTCGGCGACGAAGCCGCCCGCACCGAAATTGGCCCGGCCGGGCTGTGACAGGAGCAAGCTGTGCAGCCTTGCCAGCGTGAGCAGCAGGGTGTCCGCCCGGGCGGCGGCGAGGGCGGGTTCCGGCCAGAGCACCCTGGCCCGCCATTCCTGGGCCTCCGCCCGACTCCATCGGCCGGCTCGTATCAGGGCGCCCGCCGTGTCGCGGTACGCCACTCGCAGCCCATCCAGGTCCGATCGGTACTTGGCGATCAGGGTCTTGAGCGCCGCCAAGCCGGTCAGGGTCTGTCGCAAGCTGTCGGACGACTCGAGCCGGGAGCGGCGCAACACCCCGGCCAGACCGAGCTTGGCCGCAGAATCGGCGAGCGTGGTCGCCGCCGCCTCCCGCGCCCGGGCGAACCGGGTGGCCATGTTGTACGGGGCCTGAAGGGCGCGGCGTTCGTCTTCGGTGATGCCCCCCGGCCGGGCGGGAGCGCGAGGCTGCGGCGCGGCACGGATGATGGGGCGCGGTAGCACAGCCTCCTCGGGACCCTGGGGGCCGGGCCTCAGCGTGATCGCAACGGCGGCAAGCACGGCCACGCCAGCAGTGGCGGCCGCCACCCGGGCATGCCAGCGCGGCCGGCGCCGCTCCGCCAGTTCGCGGGCGCTGCGGGAGAACATCTGGTAGATCTGGGGGACCGCACCGGCACCAGCCTCCACTGGCACAATTTCCGGCTCTGCGGTAGCAACTTGGCCCGCCGCGCGCTCCACCGCAGCCTCATACTCAGGGAGGCTTCCGATGGGCAGCCACCGGTTGCTCTCCCGGTGGAAGAGCTCGGCGCTACTCGTGACTGTCCCGCTCTGGATGCCCAAGGCGAGTTCGTCCACGCTGCGGAACACGGCCTCCTCGCCGGAGGCCAGACGGACATGGAACATACCCGACAATACTAGCGCACCCCCGGCAGGACTGGGAGCGCTATTGCGGGATCAGTTTGCTGGCGGCGGGGGCAAGGATTCTCCGAGGACGCGCCGCAGCCGCCCAGTGGCCCCGATGCCGCCGTCCTCACGCGGAATGCTGGGTATCGCTTCGGTCAGCTCCACGATCCGGTCGCGGAGGTCGCCGTAGCGCCGCGCGATGGCGGGGTCCGCGAAACGGACCCGATTCCGAGCCGTGCTGTAACGCCCCTCCTCGGCCAGCAGGAGGGCGAACAGGCTGTCGGCCAGGCTCAGCAGGGTTCGGCCGGCTTCGGCCGTCTCGTAGGTTTCACGCAGGGACGTAGGGCCTGCCCCCCCGGGAAAGTAGGTCTGCTCCAGCCTGACCTCCTCGTCATGGTAGGTCCGGAGGATGTTTCCGGCTGCGGCGACCGACCGGCGGACGGAGCGGATGCTGTCGCTCTCACGAAATCGGCCCGGGGAGAAGAGGTCCGTGACCCCAGCCAGTCCAAAGGCCTCCTCGAGGGTCTCCTGGGCGTCGGCGTAGGCGGCGGCGTACGTCTGTCGCCGGGGCTGGCTAGCGCCCTGGCTCGAGGTCAGTGAGGCCTCAGGGGGTGCAAGCGAGTCCGCAGGCCCCGGCTCCACTTCCAGGGGCAGGGGGCGGGAAGGGGCAATGGCATCCGACAACGCCTCGGTCAATTCCGCTGCCCTCGCCCGCTGCACCCGTTCTACCCGCAACGCCGCCAGTGATGGCTGATTACCGGTCGTTTCTGAAAACCCCAAGGCGCCTGGAATGAGCCGGGTCGGCCACCACGCGAGGACCGCCGCCAGGACCATCGGAGTGGCGATGCCGAGCGCCCTCCGGACCCGCTTGGAGGGACGGAGGGACCTCGCGGCCGTGTAGCCGGTCGATGCGCCGGGATAGGGGAGGGGTACACTCTGGCGCTGCCGGTGCCGCTCGGTTTGAGGGTGCACGGCGTCGGTGTCCGCGCTGGCTGGTTCTGCGGCGAGAAGCGGGGCTGGGGCTGGGGCTGGAGCTGGTCCGTCCGGCTGAGTGCCTGGCCGCGCAAACGGCCCGCTCTTTCGTGCCAGCTTGGCCTGAGCTGGGTCCAGTGAGGCCTGGATCTGCTGGAACTCCGGATTCTCCTGGATCGGAATCCAAGCCTGACTCTTGTTGTGGAAAACACTTGACGCAGCCCCAACCACCCCACTCCTGACCGCTGTGGAGAGCTCACGAGCCGTCCGAAAGACTGCTTCCTCGCCGGATTCGAGCCTGACCCGAAACATAGGCCTCGCGAGCAATTCGATGTGGACGAGCCGTGGAAACGATACAGTATGTGCGTCGACACAGATCGCCGCAGTGCTCTAGCGCACGTTTTCATGCAGGTTTGGCGCTAGACATAGAATGTGGTTTATATACACAGATGTAAGTCAATGGTATATAGCGTGTTGTGTATTTATGATCCATCACCTATGACTTGATGTGCACGGGCCGTTTCGGCTGTTTCGAGGTCATCATTTCGCGATCGTTTCGATGCAAGCACGTGCGGTAGTGTCTTGTTTCCTCTCAGGAGGTTTCCAGTGGCTCACCCAGTGGATGAGGCGCACACCGGCGGCGAAGTGTCCCGCAGGCAGTTCCTGGAATTGGGTGGCGTGGCATTTCTGGCCGCCAATACGGCTGGCATTCTTGGCAGGCCGCCAGCACGTCACTTTTCCACATCGGCCCAGCCAATCACAGGCCAAGACTTTGAGTTGGAAGAGATGGAACTGACCGACATTCTGGCCGGATTGGAGGGCGGTCGGTGGAGCAGTCGCGAGTTGGTCGGCCAATACGCCGCTAGAATCGAATCGCTCGACCGGCGCGGGCCGACCCTCAGGCACATCCTCGAACTCAACCCCGACCTGGAGCGGGTCGCCGAGGAGCGCGATCGGGAGCGTGCCGCCGGCAGGATCCGGGGGCCCCTCCACGGAATTCCGATCCTCCTCAAGGACAACATCGCCACAGGGGATCGAATGACCACCACCGCCGGATCCCTGGCCCTTGAAGGCTGCCGGGCTCCCCGGGATGCTTTCCTGGCCGAACGGCTCAGAGCCTCCGGCGCCATTCTCATGGGCAAAACCAACATGAGCGAGTGGGCCAATTTTCGGTCAACCCGATCCTCCAGTGGCTGGAGCAGCCGGGGGGGCCAGGGCCGGAATCCGGTGGTCCTGGACCGCACACCGTGCGGCTCCAGCTCCGGGACTGCGGGGGCGATCGCGGCTAACTACGCCCCGGTCGGGATCGGCACGGAAACCGACGGTTCGATCACCTGTCCAGCGGCGACGGTTGGATTGGTGGGCATCAAGCCGACCGTGGGCCTGGTGAGCCGGAGCCGGATCATTCCCATTTCCGCCACCCAGGATACCGCCGGGCCCATGACGAGGACGGTGGCGGATGCGGCACGGCTGCTCACCGCGATCACCGGGGTGGATTCCGACGACCCCGCCACCAGGGCCAGCGGAGCCCACGCGAGGACCGACTATTCCAGCTTCCTGGACCGCGGAGCGCTGGAGGGCAAGCGTCTGGGGGTGACCCGAGCCCGTTTCACCGGGTACAACGACGCCACCGATCGGGTCTTCGAGGAGGCGCTCGGTGTGCTGCCCGGCCTGGGCGCCATCCTGGTGGACCCCGCCGATATTCCCCACGCCGGTGAGTACGATGATGCCGAGTACGAGGTCCTCCTCTACGAGTTCAAGGCGGGTCTCAACGACTATCTCGCCGCGCTCGGGCAGGATGCGCCGGTCCGGTCGCTGGAGGAGGTCATCGCGTTCAACGAACGAAATCGTGCCCGGGTGATGCCCCACTTCGGGCAGGAGATCCTGTACCAGGCACAGGAGAAGGGACCGCTGTCCTCCCCCGCCTATCGCCGGGCTCTGGCCACCTGCCGGCGGCTCTCCCGGACCCTCGGCATCGACGCGGTCATGACCCGGCACCGGCTCGACGCCCTGGTGGCGCCGACCGGCAACCCCGCCTGGCCGATCGACCTGGTCAACGGCGATCACTTCACCGGTTCGGTTACCACCCCGGCCGCCGTGGCGGGATACCCCCATATCACCGTGCCCGCGGGGCAGGTGCAGGGGCTGCCGGTCGGGCTCTCGTTCTTTGGTCGGGCGTGGAGTGAGGGGCCGCTCATCGCCATGGCGTATGCATATGAGCAAGCCACCATGCATCGGCGGCCGCCGACCTTCCTGCCGACCCTCGACCTCGGCGTGCCGGTCTGAGTCGCCGTTCAGGGTTGCCGTCCTCCACGCCCGCCTGCCCGGTGCGAGACGGGGCTCGCAGTCTTACTTTGCAGCCCGGTCAGGACGGGCAAGGTTCCGCTGAAGGGGGTGATGGTGCACTGGAGAGGACGACTGCTGCTGGGAGTCATGGCAGGTCTGACCGCGGCCCCGCTGTCGGGGCAGGCCGCGGACACGGTTGCCTATCGCAACCGCCTGACGGTGCTGCCGTTTGCTGCCTATGCCCCGGAGACCGGGGTGCAGTTCGGCGCGGGGGGCGGGTGGCAGTTCAAGTGGCCGGGGGCCGCCCGGGATCCCGCGACCCGCTCGTCCTACCTGGCGGGAGCGGTGACCTTCACGACCAAGGGCCAGTGGACCGCTGGGGCCGAAACCAGCGCCTTCCTTCCCGGCGGCGATTGGTGGCTCTCCGGGCGGGCGGCGTTTGCTTCGTTCCCTCTCATCTACTACGGCGTCGGGGCCCAGACCGAACTGGCCGACAGCAACCGGATGAAGCACCGCTTCGTCAAGCTCGAGGGGAAGGGACTCCGTCGGCTGCACGGGCCGTTGTACGGCGGGCTGTACTACCGGCTGCATTCGTTCTTCGACATCCGCTGGCAGGACGACACCCGGATCCCCGCCGGCCTGGCCGGGGGTGACGGTGGCCGTAGTTCAGGTCTGGGGATCAGCCTCCAGTACGATACCCGCCCATCCCAGACCACCCCCACTCAGGGCCGTTACCTCGTGCTGGATTACCTCCGCAACGAGGGATTTCTCGGCAGCAACTTCTCTTATGACTACCTGCTGATTGATGCCCGCACCTACCTTCCTGTGCGGCACGGACGGGATGTGATCGCACTGAACCTGTATGCCGAGTTCAACGGCCCGGACGTGCCGCTGCAGGCGATGGCCATGCTGTCGAACGCCACCACCCAGGAGCTGATGCGCGGCGTCTACCTCGGGCGCTTCCGCGATCGCCACGAGGTGGTGGCCCAGATGGACTATCGCGGCCATCTCAAGGGCCGGTTCGGGTATGTCGCGTTCGGGTCGGCGGGCAACGTCTTCGGGAGTGGCGGGGACGAGCTGTTCCGCGACCTCAAGTTCACCTATGGCGCGGGGCTACGGTTCAACTTGAATCCCCAGGACCCGCTCAACTTGCGGGTGGATTTCACCTTTACAAGCTTTGGCGAGACGGGGTTGAGTATCGGCGCCGCGGAGGCGTTCTAGGCGGCGATTGGGCGGTTGGGCGACTCGAATGAAAGGGCAGGGTGGTGTCGATGAGGAAAACCACCTGTTATCCCGGCCTGCTTTCCGTTCTTGCCTCGGTCGCATTGGTGGGGTGCGGAGATTCGACCTCTCCAGCCCACGCGAACTACACCATCTTGCCAGCCACGCAGTGGGGCGGCGGCAGCGTGCAGGTCACCTCGGCGAGTTTCGCCAACCATGCGACGCCGGGCTTCTCAGCGGGGGGAGAGACGCTCGTCGTCACCCGGCTGACCAACCTGTCGGTGAGCGTCCGTCTCCCGACAACGGCGACGGGGACGGTGACGCTCTTTCGGGGCGCCGCCGGTAACGACAGCGTCGGGACCGTCACGGCAATCGGGCTCCGGAGCGCCCGGATGGTGACTGGCTCGCTGGGCTACGACCCCGTGGTCCCAGCCGGCATCACTCCGCTGGTATTCGTCGCGGAGGAGACGGTCAACGGGCCGATCGGTCTCACCATTCTCGACCCGGCCACTGACCAGGTGACGCCGGTCAGCGGGGTCGGCCCGGTGCAGACCGGCTTCGGGATTCTGCCGAGTTATCAGACTAACCAATTCGTACTGCGCGACAGCATCGACCAGATCGGCGTGTGGCGGCTGTTCCCGGCCAAGGTCTTTCAGGCACCGGCCGCGGTCCAGAGTCTCGCCGTCAGGCACATCACACAGCTCTCCGACACCCTCTGGCTCACGTTGCGGGGCAACTCCTACCAGCTCACCGCTCCCTCCGGGACCGCGCCGGAGATCCTCGGGATCGGCGATCCGCTCCGCGCGGTTTTCTCCCCCGACGGTGATCGGCTGGCGCTGGTCATCAATTCGGCGCCGGGTGGAGAGGTACCGGTGCTGGATCCGGAGACGGGTGAGGCCGCGTTCACGGTTCCACTGGTGAACGCCCAGGGCGCCGCATTCAGCCCGCACGCTGACCGGCTGTACGTCTCGTCCCGGACGCAGGGTGGTTCCGCCGACAGCCTGGTCGCGGTCTCCGCGAGCTCCGGGCAGCGCCTCGCTGCCGTGACTCTCCCAGCCGGGTACTCCGGCTGGACCCTGGAAGCGGATCCTCTTGCCGACCGGCTGTATCAGGTGGCCGACTCGAGTGGCACCCTGGCGCTGCTGGTGTTCAACGGCGCCACGCTCCAGCTGGAGGGCCAGTTGGTGTGCCCCGGTCAGTGCGGCAACGCCAATTTCTGGAGTGCGGGGCTTGCGGTGGACGCCGCGGCGGGCCGGATCCACGTGGCGTATCCCGGGAGTCCCGTTCCGGTGATTACGTTTGACCGGCTGCCGTAGTGGATTGCGGGGGAGCCGCCCTTCGGTGGATTCGGCCTGCGCGGGGTGCCTGTGACACATCATCGAAACTTCGGCTATCGCCTTGATCACGGGCTTTGTGGCGCCCGGTTCCTTGCGCTCGCTGCGATACTGGGCTGCACCGGAGACCCGCCCAGCGGTTCGTCGCCGCCACCGGAGTTCGACCTCGACACCCATGCCCAATGGAGCGGCGGGACGGTCGAAGTTCGGTCGGCGTCGTTCTCCAACCGTGCCCGGCTCCCCCTGATCATGGTGGACGCCGAGAGTCTTCTGGTCTCGCGGATAGATGACGAACGGCTCCAGGTCCACCTCCCCAAGCGCCCCTCGGGCGACGTGGTCCTGGTGCTGCACGAGAGTGACCGAGAGGATACGATCGGAACGGTGCGACTCTACGGCTACGCCGGGCAGGGTGTGTTTTCACCGGGATTCGATTACAGCGTACTGGTGGTGGGCAGCCGCGACGGGGAACCGGTGGTCCTGGGGAACGGAATGGGGGGCGGCGTTACTCTGTTCTACCCGCGGACCGGGACCGCCACCGGGATCACCGGGGTCAGGGCACCGGGCGGATACTACGGCATTGGGTATACCTACCTGACCAACCGCTTTGTGCTGCGGGACTCGTCTGGAACTCTTGGTATCTGGGAGTTGTGGCCGCAACCCGCCCGGATCGGAGACTGGCCGTTCGTCAGTTACAATCGCCACCTGGCGCAACTCGGACCGTCCTCGTTCCTTGCCGGCTATTCGCACGAGTCCTGGGTCACTGACACCACCTCGCCATCGCGGTTATACGGGCCGTTCGACATCGAGGACAGTTGGATGGCGGCACTGTCTCCCCGAGGAGACCGGGCAGTGCTCGCCTCGGTGGCCAGCAGGGTCGGGGTCGGGGTCCCCGTGTTCAACTCCATTACAGGGGACACTGCGTTCACGCTGCCCTCGATCGAAAACGTTGCATGGGGCGCGTTTTCTGCGGACGGGGCGGTCCTCCACCTGGCCGGACGCGGCGTCCGTCCCGCTGACTCGTTGCGAAGCCTCGACGCCACCACCGGTGCGCAGCTTGTTGCGGTGGCGCTCCCCGGTTCCGTGGCGACGCTGACGGCCGACCCCGCCGGCAGGGTCCTGTTCGTTTCGCTGTGGACCACATCGGCTCCGCGCCTGGTCATCCACGATGCCGTGACCCTGGCTCCGGTGGGAGATCTGCCGGTGCCCGGACCACCGCCGACGGGGAACCCCATCAACAACGGCTGGGAGGGACAGATCGTCGCGGATCGCACCCATGGCAAGGTCTGGCTCATCTGGAATGGCGATCCGGCACCATACTTCGAGTTCGACATCCTGCCCTGAGTGGCTGACGGGCATCCGGAACTGGCACGCCGCCCCCTCTCCGAGGTACATTACGGCATCCCACTAAGTCGCTTGTCGCCAAGGACATAGGATGCCCGTCACGCTCGACCCAGCTGGTCTCACCGATCCCGCGCTCCGAGACGTCGCGGCCAAGGTCCTGAACGGAGACCGGCTCGACGCGGCCGACGCGCGCGCCCTCTACGCCACCGATGATCTGCTGGGCCTGGGCCGGGTCGCCGAGTTCGCCAACGATCGCACGAACGGCGACCGGGTGTTCTTCTCCGCCAACCAGCACCTCAACCCCACCAACGTCTGCATTCTGCGAAACACCTGCACCTTCTGCTCCTTTGCCCGGATGCCGAAGGAAGACGGCCACTATACCCGGACCCTCGACGAGGTGTACGCTGAGGCGGAGGCGGCCCGGAACGCGCCGACCAGCGAGTTCCACATCGTGGGCGGACTGCACCCCAAGCTCCGGCTCTCCTACTATACCGACATGATCCGTGGGCTCAAGGAGCGCTTCCCCCATATTCATATCAAGGCGCTCACCGCGGTGGAGATCGCGCACCTGGCACGGATCGAGAAGATCAGCGTGCGCGAGGTGCTCATCGCCATGAAGGAGGCGGGACTCACCAGCCTCCCCGGCGGTGGCGCCGAAGTGTTCTCCACTGCGGTGCGGGCGACGATCGCGGAGCGGAAGCTGACCGGCGAGGAGTGGCTCATGGTGCACCGGGAGGCCCACGGACTCGGTATCCCCACCAACTGCACCATGCTGTACGGCCACGTGGAGACGGCGGATGATCGGATCGAGCACCTGGCCGCGCTCCGCGCCTTGCAGGACGAGACCGGCGGGTTCCTGACCTACATCCCGCTCGCCTATCACCCTGACCACAACGAACTCGGTGAGGAGCTGGGCCGAGTCGGCTCGGCCACGACCGCGTACGAGGACCTCAAGAACATCGCGGTGGGGCGGCTGTTCCTGGACAACATCCCCCACGTGAAGACCCACTGGCCCATGGTGACCCCGTTCCTGTCGCAGATCGCGCTCAGCTTCGGCTGCGACGACGTCGAGGGGACGGTGGTCTACGAGCGGATCTACCACGAGGCCGGCGCCCAGACCGCCATGCACATGGCCTACGAGGACCTGGTGGGGATGATCCGGGGGGCGGGGAAGCGGCCGGTGGAGCGGAACAGCCTGTATCAGACGGTCCGGGAGAGCTTCGACGACCTGACTCCGCGGGAGCCGAAGATGGCGGGTGCGGGCGCACCGGCGGTGCACATCGGATGAGAGTCGGCCGGATTCCCTATATCAACTGCTACCCGGTCTACGGGGCGATTGACCGCGGGCTGCTGCCGCTCGACGCCGAACTGGTGACCGGCACGGCCTCGGATCTCAATGACCTGCTGGCGGCCGGGGAGCTGGACCTGTCGGTCATCTCGGCGGTTGAGTACGCGCGGGACGCTGCCTCCTATCATCTGCTGCCCGACCTGGCCATCAGCTGTGACGGGCCGGTGCACAGCGTCAAGCTCTTCTCCCGCCGCCCCGTGGAGGAGCTCAGCAGCGCCACGGTGCTCCGCACGGCCAGCTCCCGCACGTCGATTCTGCTGCTGGAGCTGCTCTGTCGCCACCGGTGGAAGGTGCAACCGAAGTTCGCCACGGTACGCGCCGAGCCCAGCGACCTCGATGCGCTGGCGCAGTTCCCCCACGACGCCGTGCTGGTGATCGGCGATGCGGCGCTGCTCCTCGCCGCGCAGGGGCAGTACCCGGTTGAGGTGGACCTCGGCTCGGCCTGGCATGAGTGGACCGGGCTCCCGTTCGTCTTTGCAGTCTGGGCCGCCCGACGGGATGCCGACCAGCCCGAGGCCCGGGAGGTGCACGCCCGGCTGCTCGAGTCCCGCGCCTGGGGGATCGGCAACCTGGATCTCCTGGCCGACCAGGCCTGGGCCACCACCGGGATCCCGCGCGCGGTCTGCCGAGCCTATCTCGGCGACCTCGACTACAGCTTCTCCTACCGCCACCTGGCTGGCCTGACCGACTTCTTCCGCCGGCTGGCGGCGGACGGGCTGGTGCCGGATGGGAGTCTGAGTTTTGTGTCAGCAGCGTAGGCGGTTGCTGGGTTGGACGGTTGGGGAGGGACGACGAGGAGGGGGAGGGTCGGAAGGCGCGTAGGTGCGCGACCGGGACTCACCCTGCCACCGCGCACCTCCAGCGCCTGGAGACCCTCTCCCTCCTTGGCGGCCCGAGTCACTGGCTTTCAAGCGGCAACAACACATCGAGCGTAGTCCATGACCATTGATCGCACTTCAAGTGAATTCCGGGATGCCCTCAGGTTGTACGAGAAGGCGCCCCTCCTTGAGCTGGGCGAGCTGGCCGACCGGGTGCGGTGGCGCCATCACCCCGAACCTGTGGTCACCTACATCATTGACCGGAACATCAACTACACCAACGTCTGCGTCGCCGACTGCGGCTTCTGCGCCTTCTACCGGCGGCCGAAGCACGGGGAAGGCTATGTGCTGTCCTTCGAGCAGATCGGCCAGAAGATCGATGAGTGCAAGGAGCTCGGTGGGGTCCAGATCCTGATCCAGGGCGGGCACAACCCGTACATCCCGTTCGAGTGGTACCTCG
>CAYUYF010000015.1:0-33744 GCA_964449145.1 uncultured Gemmatimonadaceae bacterium
AGGTGCTGACCCCCAAGCTCAAGGAAGACAAGAGCTCGGTGGAGCGGCTGCGGCGCGAGGCCGGGCTCGCCATGCGCCTGGAACACCCCAACGTCTGCAAGATCCTCCGGCTGGGAGAGACCGAGGACGGCCTGATCTACCTGGTCATGCCATACCTGCCCGGGGAGCTGCTCTCCGACCGGGAGGTGCGGCAGGGAGCGCTGCCCCTCGAGTTTGGCGGGCCGATGCTGGTGCAGATGTGCCGCGGGCTGCAGCACGCCCACGACCTGCAGATCGTGCATCGCGACCTCAAGCCCGAAAACGTCATGCTGGTCCCCGACGACAAGGGACCGGGCGGTGCCCGCGCCGTGATCATGGACTTCGGGCTGGCCAAGGAGCGGCGGCAGGAGCCGGAGGTCGCCAAGCTCACCGCCACCGGCATCGTGCTGGGAACGCCGGAGTTCATGAGCCCGGAGCAGATTCGCGGCAAGACCGTGGACTCCCGGAGCGATGTCTACGCCCTCGGCATTCTCGGCTTCGAGATGTTCACCGGTCAGCTGCCGTTCCAGGGCCGCAACGCGCAGGAGATGATGATCGCCCGGCTCCGGGGCAAGCCCAAGCTGCTCCGCGAGGTGAAGCCCGACCTCCCGGCCCGGCTGGAGGCGGTCCTCAACAAGGCAATGTCGCTCGAGGCCGGGGAGCGCTTTTCCAGCATGACCGCCTTCGCCGAGGCGCTCGAGGGCGCGGAGGAGAGCGGAGTGTTCGCCAAGCTGTTCAAGAAGTAGTCTGTACGGCAGGGAGGGGGAGCCATGCGACGCGGATCGGCAAGTACGGTGCTGCTGGTGCTGGCGGGGGTGCTGGCGGGCGGGCTCGGCGTCTGGGTCATCGGGACCTCGCCGGCGCCGAAGGGGGATGCGGCCACTCATCACGGCGAGTGGGCCTACATCCGCAATGCCGCCGGCGACAGTATCCGCGCCTACGTCGCCTACCCCGAGCGCAAGGACAAGGCCCCGGCGGTGATCGTCATTCACGAGATCTTCGGGCTCACCGCCTGGGAGCCCACCGTCGCCGACCGTCTGGCCCGGGCCGGCTACGTGGCCATCGTGCCGGACCTGCTCTCTTCTCGGTTCGGGGTGACCCCCGCCGACCCCGACAGCGGCCGCAAGCTCGTGGCGCTGCTGGCGCCGGAGCAGGTCACCGCCGATCTCGACGCTGTCTACGCATATCTTGACGCCTTGCCGGCGGTGCACGCCGGCCAGATCGGCACCATCGGCTTCTGCTGGGGCGGGGCCCGGAGCTTCCGCTACGCGACCAGCAATCCGCGGCTCAAGGCCGCGGTGGTGTGCTACGGCTCGGCACCCGATTCTGCCACGATGCCGGCCATCCGGGCCCAGGTGCTGGGTGTGCATGGGGAGGACGACGCCCGCATCAATGCCGCGCTGCCGGACGTGAAGCGCCAGATGGCCGCCGCCGGGGTCCGCTACAGCTACGACCTCTACCCCGGCACCGGGCACGGCTTCCTCAAGCCCGGCCGGAAGGGCGCCGACGGTCCCGAGGTGGAGCGCGCGTGGACCCGGATACTCAGCTTCTACCGGGATGCCCTCGGCCAATAAGCGGACGTGGCCGCTGTGGCCACCGCCGCGCCCTGAACCCTGTCGCCGATCCCTGCCATGATCCATCATATCGTCTGCTTCAGGTTTGTACCCGGCACCACCAACGACCAGATCGCCGCGGCCGAAGCGGCGCTGCTCGCCATGACGGGACAGGTCCCCGAGATCCGTGCCATTCACTGGGGACCCAATCTGGCTCCGAGTGTCGGCGACTACTCCCACGTGCTGATCGTCGAGGTGGACGACATGCCGGCGGTGCTGCGCTATGGCGAGCACCCGGTCCACCTGCAGGTCGTCAGCGAGTTCATCGCTCCCATCCGGGAGGCCCGCCTGGCGCTGGATGTGGAGGTCTGACCCTCCTGTCCGTTCCGCTGGCTGATCCTTCCGACTTCCCCGAAAGCTCCGATGCTTCTGCCTCTCCTGCTGGCGCTGCAGGCGCCGCTCACTGCCCGTCCTGACACCATCCGACCCCGCCACGACGCCCTGCACCACGATATCACCATCCTCGTGGGCGACACCGGGACCCACATCCTCGGCGTCACCGCCACCACTTGGCGGCTCAACTCGGGCGAGCCGGTGGAGGTCCAGCTGGATTCCGTCTTCCGGGTGGTCCGGGTCCTGAACGATGGAGTGGGGGAGCGCCGGATGGCGCGGATCACCTTCGCCATCAACCCTGGCGGCGGGGTGTATATCCCACACCAGAAACAGGCTGGCGACACTCTCACCACCTCGATCCGCTACCACGGTCCGGTGCGGAACGGCCTGGTGATCCAGACCACCGCGACCGGCCGCCGGACGGTCTTTGCCGACAACTGGCCCGACCGGGCCCACGGGTGGATTCCACTGGAGGATCACCCGAGCGACAAGGCCACGGTGGACCTCCACATCGAGGTGCCGCCTGGCGTCTCGGTCATCGCCAACGGCACCCGGCAGAAAGTGGACACGCTGCCGCGCGGCCGCACCATGTGGCACTTCTCCCTGAAGCAGCCGATTCCACCGTACGGCATCGTCTTCGGCGCCGGACCGCTCACCTTCACCACGCTGCCCGAGGCGGGCTGCGCGGTGCAGTGCGTGCCCCTCTCGGTGGTGGCCTTTGCCCCGGACTCGGCGTGGGCGGTGGACAGCCTCTTCCGGCGGGCCGGCGACATGCTGGACTTCTTCAGCGACCTGATCGGGCCGTTTCCGTATGACCGGCTCTCCCATGTGCAGTCCACGACCATCTTCGGAGGTTCGGAGAATCCCACCGCGATCTTCTACAACGACAGCGCCTACGGCCGCCGGACGCTGTCGGAGCTCACGGTGGCGCACGAGACCGCGCACCAGTGGTTCGGCGACGCGGTGACCGAAGCCGACTGGCACCACCTCTGGCTGTCGGAGGGGTTCGCCACCTACTACGCAGCGCTCTGGCTCCGCCACGCCGACGGCGACAGCGCCTTCAGCCGGGAGATGCAGCGGCGGGCGCGGGCGGTCTTCAACTCGGCGGCCACCGAGCGGCCGATCCTGGACACGGCGGCGACCGACCTCATGGGGCTGCTCAATAGCAACAACTACCCCAAGGGCGCCTGGGTGCTGCACTCGCTCCGCGGCCTGGTGGGAGACGCAGCCTTCCGGCAAGGGATCCGGGAGTACTACCGCAGGTTCAAGCACTCGACCGCGCTCTCGGCCGACTTCGCCCAGGTGATGAATGAGGCCGCAGGGCAGGACCTCGGCTGGTACTTCCTGCAGGCGCTGACCCAGCCCGGCTATCCGAAACTTGAGGTGACGTGGAAATACCAGCGCCGCCAGCTCCACCTGACCATCCGCCAGACGCAGGCCGAAGGGTGGGGCGTCTTCCGGATGCCGAACCTGGTGATCCGGGTGGATGGCCGGGAGATCCGGGTGCCGGTCGAGGGCCGGGAATCCACCGCCGTCGTTGATGACGTGCGTCAGGCCCCGAAGGAAGTACAGGTGGATCCGGCGGGATGGTGGCTGCTGCAGGCCGCGGTGCGGGAGGAGAGCCGGTGAGCCGGTGGCAGGCGCTCCTGCTCCTGCTGACTGCCCTGGTGGGGTGCCGGGGCACCCTCTCGCCCCTCTCCAACAAGCTCAAGGTGGGGGAGGAGCCGTACCTCGCCTTTGCGGCGGATGGGGAGGGCGGCGTGGGCGATCTCTTCGCCTCGGCGCTGGTGGGCGGCATCCCGTATCAGGTCACGTTTACCAGAGTGGACGAGCGGATGCCGGCGCTTTCGCCCGATGGGGTGATGCTGGCCTTTCTCAGGGCGCGGACGCCGGGAGACACTACCGCCGCCGCCCTGGTGGTGATGAACCTGCTCAGCGGGGCGGAGCGCCGGGCGGGTCTGGATGCAGTGGGTGGGGTGGACGCCATCGCCTGGTCCGTCGATGGCGGTACCATCTACGCGCGGCGCGGCGAGGCCATCTTTGCGCTGCCCGCTCCGCCCGCGCGGGGGGAACTGACGCCGGTCCAGCCGGCAGCGGCCGCCCGGGCCGATTCCGCCTTCCGGGTGCTGCTCGGGCGGCCGCCGGTGGGAGAGGCGATGCCCTGTCCTGAGGGTGAGGGTGTCTGCGCCAGGCTGGGTGACGGGCTACCGGTGACGCTGAGTCCTGCCGCCTCCTCGCCGATCCGCTGGCTGGGAGACTCGGTGGCCTATCTGGAGCGGGGGGAGTGGACCATCCGGCCGCTCGGCGGCGGGGCCACGCGGATCCTCCGCTGGACCCGGCCGGTGGAGCATCCGCGGTCGGTGTCGGTGTTCGGGGGATTGGTTAGGCGAGTGGGCGGTTAGGCGCGTGGAGCGGCGGGTTTCCGCCCGTTTGAACGCCTTCCTCACCCCCGCACCCCGATCGCATCCCACGCCGCCTCCAGGACCATCCCCACCTGCGGGCTGTCGGCGGTCCAGTCACCGGCCGCCACCCGTTCCACCGCGTAGCCCACCACGGTCAGCCAGATTGACGCCCAGAGATCGGCCGGGCCCGGGCGGATCTGGCCGTCCGACTTCCCCATCGCCACCAGCTGGACCAGGCCCTCCGCCACTTCCCGCCGCGCCGCCTGACTCTGCTCGTCGAGAAAGACGTCGTGGTCGGTGGCCAGCAGCATCCGGATCATCGCCGGCTCCGCTGCCGCGGTGTCCACCAACGACCGTCCCACCAGTGCCAGCCGCTCCGGCGCCCGACGGAGCCGGTCTCCCTCCAGGCTCTTCAGCAGATCCAGCGCCCAGCGCTGCGCCCGCCGGAACACCTCGTTGAGCAGGTGCTCCTTGCTGGAAAAGTGCCGGTAGATGGTGCCCTCCGCTACGCCGGCGGCCTGGGCCAGCGCCGGCGTCGTCGTCTGCAGGAAGCCGACAGTGCTGTAGAGCTTCAAGCCGGCCTGGAGCAGGCGCTCGCGGGTGGCCTCTCCATTCCGGCGGCGTGGCTGGCTGGTCATGCCGGAATCTACCGCCAAATCTCTAGTCGAGGGATTCACGGGAACTTCATGACTCCGGGGCGACTATATGCGGCAGTACTCCAACTGGGCGAGACATGGAACAGAGCATCAGGCAGCTGTGGCAGGGCGCCAGCGGATTCCATGAATTCGCAGCGGCGGCCGCCCCGGCGTATAGAGGGCTGTGGGAAGGGCTCTATCGCACCGCGCGAGTGCCGGACTGGGCGCTGGCACCGTTTTCGCCAGGCTCCGAGCGCCGGCTGCTGGTGATCGCCGAGGACTGGTGCGGCGACGCCTCCAATGTGATCCCCGCGATCGCCAAGTGGGTGGAAGCGCTGCCGGGGGTGGAGCTCAGGATCGTGAACCGGGACCAGCACCCCGAACTGATGGACCGCTACCTCACCAACGGCTCCCGGTCCATTCCAATCGTCATCGTTCACGACGGCCACTTCCGTGAACTGGGCCACTGGGGTCCCCGGCCGGTCGAGTTGCAGCAGTGGGTGCTGGCTCACAAGGACGCGATGCCCAAGGACGAGCGCTACAAGGAGGTCCGGCGCTGGTACGCGCGGGACCACGGGGAGACCACCATCCGCGAGCTGCTGGACGTCATGCGGCAGAACGCGCGTGGAGTGGCATAGGCCTTATCCTCGGTGATGGAAACAAGAAGGGCGGCCCCATCGGGCCGCCCTTTCTGCTAGCATACCCTCGATCGGCCGGTCTAGTAGGACCACCCCGTGCCGACGCTGAACTGGAAGCCGTCCGGGCCGCCGCCGAAGTTGAAGGTCCACACCAGGAAGCGGAGCAGCCGGATGGCGAGCCCGCCGCCGGCGCCCACCTTCATGTCTTCGGTGGTAAGCTTGAAGTCCTCCGCCTCGAAGACCCGCCCGGCATCCACGAACCCGAACAGGGTGAACGCGCCGAGGTCGCCGAGATTGAGCAGGTCGTGGCGGACCTCGACGCTGCCGAACAGCACTCCTTTGCCGGCCAGCCGCTGGAAGGCGAGCCCGCGCTGGCTGTTGGTGCCACCCAGGACGCTTACCTCTCCCTCCCATACCGGCATTTCGAAGCGGGCGTTGAGCGGCGCCTTGTCCGACAGCGCCGAGCCGGCCACGCGAGCCGCGAGGACCGTGCCCTCCCGGACTGGGACGTAGCCGCGCAGGTCGGCGGTCACCCGGCTGTAGCCGTCTCCGCCACTCCCCAGCGAGAGCGACGTCTGCGCAAAGACGCCGCGCATGGTGTTGAACTCGTTGTCCCGGGTGTCGAACACCAGGGTGACCCGGCCCCGGGCGTCGGTATCGGTGATGTCCTTGTCGCCCTGCTCGGTACGGAGCACCGAGGGGAGCGGCAGGTCGGAGATGTTGCTGTGCTCCAGGCCGCCGGCCAGCGACAGGTACACCGGCCCCGCGAGCTGCCGGGAGATTTCCACCTCTCCGACGTAGCGCGAGCGCTTGGCCCGGTAGAAGAACGGCTGGCTCTTCCGGACGTTGTCGCCGTCATAGTCGGTGTCGTTGCCGAGGCCGTAGTAGCCGAAGCGCGAGGCCCGGGTGGCGCCGAGGGTCGCCGCGAAGCGCCAGCGCTCCACCAGGAGCGGCGCCTGCAGCTTCGCCACCGCCATCCGGCTGCCGGCGGTGCTGGCGCCCACATCCAGCGAGAACAGCCCGGCGTACGGGGTCCGGGCAAAGTAGTCCGCCCCCTTCCGCTCCTCGTAGTGAATCACCAGCAGCGGGAAGTTGTTGGCGAGGGAGGTGAAAACGGGATAGAAGCTGTCCTTCCACGGCAGGTCGGGCTGCTTCTGGGCAGCGAGCGTGGCCGGCGCCATCGCCCCAGCCAGCGCGAGGGCCAGCGTCATACCCCCGAATCGCCCAATCAC
This sequence comes from uncultured Gemmatimonadaceae bacterium, assembly GCA_964449145.1. Classification (GTDB taxonomy): domain Bacteria; phylum Gemmatimonadota; class Gemmatimonadetes; order Gemmatimonadales; family GWC2-71-9; genus JADJOM01. Next base: position 6,872 of record CAYUYF010000015.1, read on the forward strand.
ACCATCGCCTTTTGCCATCATTCCCTCTCGTAGAGATACGCCGTGTCCCGCACCACGGCGTCGTTGCCATCGAAGGTGGCGTAGGAGGCCGGGAGGAAGGAAGCCGCCCCGGCATCGCCCCGCTTGTTGATCGCGTAGAAGCTCAGCCCGAACCCGGGCCGCCCGTCGGGGCGCAGCAGGCGCGCCGGGGTCATCGCCAGCACCCGCTTGAGGGTTTCCAGCGCGGCGTCGGCGGGCTTCATGCCACGCCGCATGTGTTCCACCGTGAGGAACCCGCCGCAGACCATGATGTTGAGTTCCCCCAGGCCGGTGGAGCCGGCGGCGCCGATCTCGTTGTCGGTGTACTGGCCGGCGCCCACGATGGGGCTGTCTCCCACCCGGCCAGGGATCTTCCACGACAGGCCGCTGGTGGTGGTGACGGAGGAAATGTCGCCCTGACGGTTGACGATATCGATGTTCACCGTGCCAGTCACCCGTGGCATGATCGTCTGTCCCTCGGGCACGTCCACCCACTCATCCGCGGGTCCCCGGTTGGCACGCCAGTGGAGCCACGCCTCCCGCGCTGCCGGGGTCAGCAAGTCCTCCTCCTTGAAGCCATAGCTCAGCGCGAAGCGCTTGGCGCCCTCGCCCACCAGCAGGATGTGGTTGGTGTACTTGAGCACCAGCTTGGCCACCTCGCTGGGGGTCTTGATGCCCTCCAGCGCGCCTACCGCGCCGGCCCGTCTCGTGGGGCCGTGCATGCAGGAGGCGTCGAGCTGGACCACACCCTCTTCGTTGGGGAGGCCGCCGTAGCCCACCGAGTTGTCCTCGGGATCCAGCTCCTGGAGCTTCACGCCCTCCACCGCGGCGTCGAGCGTGTCGGCGCCCCGCTCCAGCATCTGCATCGCCAGCCGGATACCGCGCTGGGCGTTGGTGCTGCCCACGGCGTTGGGCCGGCTGGACGGAGGGATGATCACCGCGGGGGCTGCAAAGGCCGGCGCTGCCAGCGACGGGAGCGCGTTGCCGGCCAGGGCAGCGCCGGTGACGCCAAGAAAGTCGCGACGGGTCAGCGCATCGGACACGCAAGGCTCCGGGAAACGGGGGAGAGACTGTTGCAGCGCGAAGGGATTTAGGCGACCGAGCATGCTTCTGTCAACTTGCCGCCCCCGTGGCGGACTCCTAAGTTGAGCGAGACCTCCATGCTCCCCGACTTCCGCCGTCTTGCCCAGGGGTCCGACGACCCCTTCGACCTGATCCGCGCCGCCGCCAAGGTGCTGCTGGTCCTCGGCACCGCCGTCGCGGTGTTTCTCTGGGCCACGGGGATCACTCCGGATGCGCTGCTGATCATCGGGGCCCTCTGGTCGCTGTACGGGTTGACCCACGCCGTCCTCGACGGCCTGCTGGACCCGCTGTTCGACTTCGGCACCCGCGCCATTCACAGCGCTGGCCTCGCGCCGCACAAGCCCAGCTTTTCCCACATCGAGACCATGGTCGCCCGCGGGGACCTCGATGCGGCCGCGGCCTCTTACGCCCATCTCGCCGCCAAGGGTGACGCCGCGGCCCTCGTGCGCCGGGCCGAATTGCTGGGCGAGCGGCTGGGGGGCGCGGTCAAGGCGCGGATCGAGCTGGAAGAGTTTCGGGAGACACACCAGCCCACCGGGACGGACGATATCCGTATCGGACTCGCGCTGGCCCAGCTATTCGAGCTGCACCTGGACGACCCCGGACGCGCCATGCGCGAGATCCGGCGCCTGCTGGATCTCTACCCCCGGGCCCGGGGGCTCAGGCACCTGGAGCGGACGCTGGCTGCCCTCAAGAAAGACCGGTTCGGGGGGCAGCCATGACCGGGTTCGGCCGGCGGTTCCTCCCCACCGAGTCAGAGGTGCATCCCAGGCTGCAGGCCGCCCACGCGAGCAACGGCACCGAGGGCGCACCGGCTGTGCTGGCACGCGCCGCGCTCAAGCTTCGCGCCCTGTTCCGCACCAGCGATCCGGTCCTCATGCTGCCCGGTCCCCGGGAGTTGCTGCGGGAGATCGGGCTGCGCGCGGCGGTCGAACACCGCGCCCTGGTGCTGGTCGGCGGTCCGGAGGGTGAGGCCCTGGCCAGCCAGGCGGAGTCCCTCGGGAAAGAGGTCATCCGGGTCATGACCCACCCCGGCCAAGCGCCGGGGCCGGAACAGCTCGAGCGGTTCCTGCAGGGCCCCGAGGTGGACAGCGTGGCGCTGGTGCACGCCGAGCTGAGCGGCGCCCTGGCACCGCTGGAAGGTCTGGGTCGGCTGGTGCGGAAGCGCAAGGAGCTGCTGCTGTTCGTGGATGCCAGTCTCAGCATCGGCGCGGATCCGGTCGAGACCGATCTGTGGGGGCTCGACTTCGTGCTCGCGTCCTCGGAGGGGCCCATCGGGATGCCGCCCGGGCTGGCGTTCGCCGCCCTCTCTTCCCGGCTGCTGGCCCGAGCCCGCAGCCTCCCCGGACGCGGCCTCCAGCTCGACCTGGTGACCCACCACCGTGCCGCTACCGAGGGACGCAGCCTGTTCCCTGTGGCCCCCGCACTCACCATGCTGCTGGAACGGCAGCTGGACCAGATCGTGGATCGAGAGGGCCTCACCACCCGGTGGCAGCGGCACGAGGCGATGCGCCAGCTGGTGGCGGAGTGGGCGCTGACGCGCACCGATGTAGAACCGCTGGCGCGGCCCCCGCGGGCGGCGGGAGCCATCTCGGTGCTGCGGCTCTCGAATGGGCGTGAGGCGGAAGAGATCGTGGCAGGACTGTCGGAGGACGGCTGGCACATCGCCGCCGGGCGCGACCCGGCGGGGCGTGGACTCCTGCTCATCGGGCACATGGGAGAGCACTCTCCCGCCGACCTGACCGAACTGCTGGCTGCCCTGGGCCGCAGGCTGGACCGGCCCGGCCGCTGAGGCGGTCAATCCACCTTGAAGCGACCCACCTGGGTGAAGAGGCCCTGAGCCGTCTCTGACAGAGAATGCGCCGAGCCGGCGACCTGCTCGGTCGAGGCAGACAGCTCCTGGGCGCTGGCGGCGATCTCCTCCGCGGCAGCGGCGACATCCTCGGTGCCTCCAGAGACTTCCAGCATCCGGTTGGCAATCCCTTCGATCAGGGTGCGCACCTCGCCGGCGGACTTCGAGATCTGTTGACTCCAGGTATCGGTCTGGTGCGCTTCTTCCGCCACTCGGCTGAGCCCCTCTGCCGCCTTGTGCGCGGTGGCGCGGGCGGCTTGCCCCCCCTGGGCCAGTCGGAGCAGGCGTTCCCGCGCCGTCGTGACCCGCTCCTGCACCAGGCGCACCGTGTCGCTGGTGAGGGTGGCCGCCTGCGCCGCCTGCCCGGCCAATTTCCGCACTTCCTCGGCGACCACCGCGAAGCCCTTGCCCTCCGCACCGGCCCGGGCGGCTTCGATCCCCGCGTTCAGGGCCAGCATGTGAGTCTGCCGGGCAATCGCCTTGGTCTGGGTGACGAACTTGCCGATCTCTTCGGACGCGGTGGCCAGCGCGGCCGCCTCCTCCGCTCCCGCTTCAATTTCCTGCGCCAGCCGCTCCAGCTCGCTGGAGCTCAGGTCGAGGTCGTCGCGGTGGGTCTTGGCCAGCAGCGCCAGCGCCGCGTTGCGGGCGGCGGCTTCCCCGGCGCTCGATGCCAGCGTCTGGGCGATTTCCAGGATGCGGTTGGCATCGTCCGCCGCGGAGCGGACCAGCGCGGCCTGCCGGGTGGCGCGGTCGGTGAGGTCGTTGCAGGTGCCTGAGACTTCCTGGGTGGAAGCGCTCATCTGCTGGGTGGAAGAGGAGATCTGCTGGGCCATCGCCGCCGCTTCCTGGGCGCTGCCTCGAATGGCGCCGACCAGTTGGCGGAGTTCGGCGACCATCGTCCCCAGGGCGCGGGTGAGGTCGTCGGCCTGGTGCGTGCCGATGGAGCTCAGCGAAACGGTCAGATCGCCGGCCGCCACCCGGCTGGCCACCACCACGGTGTTGCCCAGCGGCCGCAGCACGTTGCGGACCCCCCAACTGATCAGGAAGGTCTCTACCAGCAGTCCGAGCCCGGTGAACACCACCAGCGCGAGCGCCACCGCACTCCAGAACCCGGGTGCGGGCGCGAAGCGGCCGTGCATGAGCCAGAGAATTCCGGTGAAAGCGGCGCCCAGCAGGAGCACGAGCACCGTCGCCGTCAGGTACATCTTGCGGATGAACGTCCGCCGTGCGTCGGCCATGATGTCTGGAGGGTAGGGAGGTGGAGAAGTTTAGACCGACGGAGCGGCCGGAGGCTAGTGGCCGCCACTCCACCCGACTCCGGTGGCCGGCCCGGTCCGTCGCCCGGCAAAGGCGCCCCATGTAGATTCCTGCCCCTATGACGACCCCCTATGACCCGGAAGCGGTCGAGGCCAAGTGGCGGGCCCGCTGGGCTGAGCGCGGCACCAACCAGCCGGACCTGGACCGTGCCACGCGCCCGTTCTACAACCTGATGATGTTCCCCTATCCCTCGGCGGAGGGGCTGCACGTCGGGAACATGTTCGCCTTTACCGGCAGCGACGTGTACGGCCGGTTCCAGCGACTCCGCGGCCACACGGTCTTCGAGCCGATGGGCTTCGACGCCTTCGGCATCCACAGCGAGAACTACGCCCTCAAGGTCGGGGTCCATCCCGCCAAGCTGATCCCCAGTAATATCGCCAACTTCCGCCGCCAGTTGGAACGCATCGGCGGGATGTTCGACTGGCGCCACGTCCTGAGCACCACCGATCCCGACTACTACAAGTGGACCCAGTGGCTGTTCCTGCAGCTGTTCAAGGCGGGCACGGCGTACAAGAAGAAGGCGGCGGTCAACTGGTGCCCCAACTGCAAGACCGTCCTGGCCAACGAGCAGGTCGAGGGCGGCGTTTGCGAGCGCTGCAAGACTCCGGTGGAGCAGCGGCTGCTGGAGCAGTGGTTCTTCCGGATCACCGACTACTGCGCCCGGCTGCTGGAGAACCTCGACCGGCTGGACTGGTCCGATACCACCCGCACCGCCCAGCGGAACTGGCTGGGCAGGAGCGAGGGCGCGGAGATCGACTTCGAGATCCTGCCCCATTCGCCGGGGGCAGGCCCGTCGGCCGAGTCGCCGAGTCGCCGGGTCGCCGAGCCGATCCGCGTCTTTACCACCCGGCCCGACACCCTGTTCGGGGCCACCTTCATGGTGCTGGCGCCGGAGCATCCGCTGGTGGAGCGGGTGACCGGTCCCGCGCAGCGCGCCGCGGTGGAGGACTATGTCCGGGCCGCCGCCGCCAAGGACCTGGTGGCCCGCAAGGTGGGAGACCGGGAGAAGACCGGCGTCTTCACCGGCGGCTACGCCCGCAACCCGGCCACCGGGGAGCCGGTGCCGGTCTGGATCGCGGACTACGTGCTCATGGAGTATGGCACCGGGGCTATCATGGCCGTGCCGGGGCACGATGAACGGGACTTCGAGTTTGCCACCCGCTTCGGGCTGGGCATCGTGCGGGTGCTCGCCCCGGCGGACGCCGATCCGGCGCTGCGCGGCGTGGCGCCGCTCCAGGCGGAAATCGAGACTGCCGGCTATGTGCTGGTCAACTCCGGCCGATTCGACGGCCTGAGTGCGGAGGCGGGCAAGGCGGCCATCACCGAGTGGCTGGCCGGGGAGGGGAAGGGGAAGGGCGTGGTCCAGTTCCGGTTGCACGACTGGTGCATCTCCCGCCAGCGCTACTGGGGGCCGCCCATCCCGATCATCTACTGTGATGCCTGCGGCGCTGTCCCGGTCCCGGAGAAGGACCTCCCCGTGCTCCTCCCGCCGATCGAGGATTTCCGGCCCGACGACACCGGGGTCTCGCCGCTGGCGCGCCACGAGGAGTGGTACTACGTGCCGTGCCCGGCGTGCGGCGCCCGCGCTCGCCGCGAGACCGACGTGTCGGACACCTTCCTCGACTCGGCCTGGTACTACCTGCGTTACCCCAGCACCGAGTTCGCCGACCGGCCATTCGACCCGGCCCGGACCCGGACCTGGTGCCCGGTGACCACCTACATCGGCGGCAACGAGCACGCGGTGCTGCACCTGCTGTACTCCCGGTTCCTGGCGATGGCCTTGCACGACCTGGGGCACCTGGACTTCGAGGAGCCGTTCGTCAAGTTCCGGGCCCACGGGCTGATCGTGAAGGACGGGGCCAAGATGTCCAAGTCCCGCGGGAACGTGGTCATTCCGGATGACTACATCGCCCAGTGGGGCGCGGACACCTTCCGCATGTACCTCATGTTCCTGGGTCCGCTGCAGGATGGTGGGGATTTCCGGGACGCCGGCATCAACGGACCCCGGCGCTTCCTGGACCGGGTCTGGATCCTGGTGGGAGAGGCCGAGGATTCCGGCGGGGAGATCCGCAAGGACCTGCTCACCCGCTGGCACGCCACCCGGAAGAAGTGCGCCGAGGACATCGAGGCGCTACGCTACAACACCGCGATCGCGGCCCTGATGGAGCTGGTCAACCACATGAAGGAAACCGGCTGCCGCGATCCCCAGATGCTGGCAGACCTGATCGTGATGCTGGCGCCCTTCGCCCCGCACTTTTCCGAGGAATGCTGGGAGCGGCTGGGCCGTCAGGGTTCGGTGTTCGACGCGCGCTGGCCCGAGTGGGACGAGGCCCTTACCCGTTCGGATGAGGTGGAGCTGGCGGTCCAGGTCAACGGCAAGACCCGCGGCAAGATCAGCGTCGCCCGCGACGCGGAACAGCCGGTGGCGCTACGCCTGGCGCTGGCAGATCCGGCGGTCGCCCGGTTCACCACGGGGAAGGACCCCAGGAAGGTGATCTACGTGCCCAACCGGCTGATCAACATCGTGGTGGGGTGAAGGCGGCGCGGTGGCGGCACCCGGTGATCCCGCGCCTCACCGCGGCCTGTTCATGGGCCGCCAGTCTTCCTTGAATTCCACCGCCGGATTGAAGTTGGGTGAGTCGCTGAGGATGTACTCGCCCTTGCCGTTGCTCCAGGCAGCGCTGTAGCCGCCCACCAGCTCCACCCGCTCGTTGCTCCTCGGGTCGATGTAGGTCTCCACCCCCCGGATGGTCTGGCCGAACTGCTCTGCCATGCGATCCTGCACCGCCTGGTTCTGCCGGTAGGTCTGCTGGATGCTGTTGCTGATGTAGTCTTGCGCCTCGCGCCAGATCCGGTGGCGGTCGATCGCGCCCTGCTGCTGGATTCTCCCCATATTGGACAGCCACTGCCCCACCGCCGCCTCGTACTGCGGATTGCCGCGCAGGGAAGCGAGCATGGTGGCGAACAGCTTCGCATGCTGTTCCAGCCGCCCGCGGGGGGCCCAGGTGCCGATGACGTTGTAGGCCATGACGGAGAAGTTGCTGGCTGTCATCGCCACGCCGCCGTTCATGAGGGCGGCGCTATTCGCTGATGGCGCCGCAACGATCGCGATCGTGGCCGACATCCACTCCTCCACCGGCTGCCCGCCGATCGCATGCTGGATCCGGACCCGGCCCGCCTCCGCTCGCACCCCGCGCAGCAGCCCCTGCTGGATCATCGGGGCGTAGCCCGCCGCCATCTTCTGCTGCTCCACCTGGGAGAGCGACGGCAGCGGCTCGGCCGCCACGATCCGGCTCTGCTGGCGCACCCGGGGCACCACCATCCTCCCGAGGAAGTCCGCCGGGCTCATGACAGGAATGGCGTCGCAGGCCAGGCCGTTGGAGGCGCTCTGTTGCATGGTCTGCTGCTGGAGGGGGTCGTCCGACCAGGCCCAGCTGTACTGCGGCAGGATCTCGAAGCCGGTGAGTCCGTCGGGGGAGGTGGCGCGCCAACGCGCCTGGACGATGTTCTGCGGGCAGCGGGTCATGTTCTGGGCCCACTGCACCCCACCCTCCACCCGCCAGTCGGACGGCACCAGCAGCCGGGCCACCTCCACCGGCTGTCCCCACCCCTGCGCGTCCATGATCTTCACGATCCGCATCCGCATGACACCGCTCCGGGCCGCTGGAGTCACGACCGACGGCCGGGTCTGGGCGGCCGCAGGCCAGGGCAGGATGGCCACCGCCAGGAACGCCGGCAGGAACCGCGGGACTCGCAGGAGGTCGAACATTGGTGCCGGGAGGGGCCGGGTCCGAGAAGGTGCCGTAGGCTATGCCCCGCCCGGCGGCGGCGCAACCGCGCCGGTGGCCGCGTCTACAGCATCCGGGTGATCCATTCGCCCACTAGGTACCCGACCCCGGCGACGCCGAGCCCCACCAGGAACATGTCCATCCCGCTGCGAACGATGCCCCGGCCAGTGAAGAAGCTGCGCGCCGCGCCCACCCCGAAGTGGGCCAGCATCGACAGCGCGAAGCTGGTCCAGATGGCCCAGGGCCCGGTGGTGACGAGAAACGGGGCCACGGGGATGAACGCGCCCACGGCGGTGGCGGTGCCGGTGATCCACGCCTCCCGGAGCGGCGAGGCGTTCGGCTCGCCGATCTTGAGTTCCTCGCGCACCTTCTCCTCCAGCGCCCGCTCCGGATCCGACATCACCTGGGCCGCCAGCTCCTCCGCCTGCGCCACCGGGATGCCCTTGGCCTGGTAGAGCAGGGCCAGCTCCTCCCGTTCCAGCTCGGGCATCAGCCGGATCTCCTCCCGCTCCATGGCGATCTCGTGCTCGTGGACCTCACGCTCGCTCTTGGCGGCCAGGTAGCCCGAGGAACCCATGGACAGCGCGTCGGCCACCATGCCGGCCACCCCTGCCACCACGATGGCGTGGGCCGAGAGGTTGAGCGGTCCCTGCGCCCCGAGCATGCCGGCCACCAGGCCGAAGTTCGCCGTGAGCCCGTCGTTGAACCCGTAGACCAGGTTCCGGAGCAGTCCCCCGGCGCCGGTCTTGTGCCACGGTTCCCCTTCCTTTCCCACGATCCCCGCCAGCGACTCGGCGTGCTGCGCCGACTCGCGGGCCAGCAGCAGTGCCGTGTCCCCCGCCGCGCCGTCCGGTGCCTGGCGATACATCCCGAGGTACCCCTTCACCTCCCGCCCCTCTTCCTCGAGGAGCATGGGCGCCAGGAACCCGGGGCCGAAGCGGCGCGCCAGCCAGGCCATGCCCCGGGCACGGGTGCTCGGCCGGGAAGCCGGAACCGGATGGCCGTGGTCGGTCAGGAGCTGCTGCCAGACCGCAACGTGCCGCTCCTCCACGCGCGCCAGCTTGGCGTACAGCTCGGCGCGACCTGGGTCCCGTTCCAGCTGGGCGAGTTCGTGGTACAGGTAGGCGGCATCGGCCTCGTCCTCGAGGTGGTGCAGCCAGTCGTGCGGTGCGGCGGTCATGGGCGCAGGCTTGCCAAGGGTGGTCACTAGTGTTGCGTTCCTGCCACGGAATCTAGCCCGTGCAACACCCCTGCCGCTTGACGCCGCCCCGTTCTGGACGCAGCATGGCAGGAGCTGGTTCGCCTCCTTCCTCCCCCCTGCTGGAGTCTTGCATGCCTCCTCACTACACCGCCCGGACTCGCGGTGCACTCGTGGTGTCCCTGTTAGGCCTGCTCGTTGCCTGCGCGGAGACGCCATCCGGTCCCGCCGGGACCGATGCCAGCCGCCTTCCGGTCAGCCTGGCCACCTCGGCGGCCAAACCCGACCGCTACATCGTGAGCTTCACCGGGGCCGAACCTTCCGGCTTCGCCGCCGCCGTTCAGGCGATGGGCGGGCAGGTGGAACGTCGCCTCCCCGGCATCAACCTCGCGGTGGTCAGCGGCATCGGCGCCACGGGAGCCGCCAATCTTCGTGGAGCGGGCATCAAGGCGGTCGAGCAGGACCAGCGGGTGCAGTTTATCCCGGCCCCGGATGCGTCCCGGTTCCAGCGCTTCAGCCTCGAGCCTGGTGCGGCGCGGCCAGACGGTTCCGGCCAGGGCGGCGCGGCCTTCTTTGGCTATCAGTGGAACATGCGGCAGATCGGTGCGGATGCCGCATGGGCTCCCAGCGCCGGGGGCAGTGGTCAGGTGGTCTGTGTGCTGGATACCGGCATCGATCCCGACCACCTCGACCTGCAGGGCAAGGTGATCCCGTCGGCGCTGGTGTCGTTCATCAGCTTCCCCATCTTCCCCGGCGACCTGGATCCGCTGGACTACAATTTTCACGGGACCGCCACCGCCGGATATATCTCCAGCAACGGCATCGGCATGGCCTCCGTCGCGCCCGACGCCAGCCTCTGCTCGGCCAAGGTGCTCGACGTGCTCGGAAGCGGGAGCTTCGCCGACGTCGTCACGGGCATCTACTGGGCCGCCGAGGTGGTCCACGCGAATGTCATCAACATGAGCCTCGGGGCCTATGTGGACCTGGAGGCACCGGGGGTCCGGGCGCTGGTGGACTTCATCCAGCGCGCCGTGGACCTTGCTACCCGAAAGGGCGTCGTGGTCGTTGCCTCAGCCGGGAACGATGCGATTGACCTGAACGAGGATATGAAGCGCTTCCGGCATATCCCGTCTGAGCTCAACAATGTGCTCAGTGTCGGCGCCACCGGCCCGTTCAATCAGGCCAACTTCGACGGGCTGGCGAGCTACTCGAACTTCGGCGGAGCCGGTGTGGACCTGATGGCGCCGGGCGGCGACTACATCTCCGGCAACGTCCTCGATTACGTGCTCAGCGCCTGCAGTCAGTACCAGTTGACGCTCCCCTTTGCCTGCACCTACGCGGATTACGTCTTTGCCGTCGGAACCAGCGAGTCGGCCCCGCATGTATCCGGGGCGGCCGCGGTGGTGAATTCCACCCTCGGCCCCAAGGGTGCGGCTGAAGTCGCCGCCTGCCTCCTGGGCACCTCCGACAACATTGGTGCACGCCGCCTCTTTGGCGCCGGCCGTCTCAATGTGGCTGCGGCCTTAGGATGCCCATAAGCCATTGTAAGACAACAAGTTACTGGCGATAGGCTGTAGCCGGGCTCGCACCGACGGCGGAGGCGGGAACTGGGCCGAGAATCTCTCCGGACCCAGTTCCCGTCTCGCTTTCGGATATCCCACATTTGCGACGATCCGGTACCCCCCGGCATCTTTCGCGGTACCATGGCCCATGCCTTCGTGCTGACTGACGCCGACGCCCTTCTCGCCCGTGCCCGTGCTGGCGACCTCGAGGCGCTCGAGCAGGTTTACCGTGCCTACGAATCTCCCGTCTACAACCTGGCGCGCCGCATCTGCCGCACGGCGGAGGATGCCGAGGACGTGCTGCAGGAGACCTTCTTCGAGGTCTGCCGCAGCGTGCACCAGTACCGGGGTGAGGGCAGTCTGTGGGGCTGGATTCGGACGATTACCGCCAGCAAGGCGCTGATGCGGCTGCGGCGGAACAAGTATCGCGACACCGACGAACTGGACGAGGAGTTCCACCGGCCGCTCAACCGGCAGGATGGCGGGGGGCTCCGGATGGACCTGGAAGCTGCGCTGGAACGGCTCTCGGAGACCGGTCGGGCGGTGGTCTGGCTGCACGATGTCGAGGGCTATACCCACGAGGAAATCGCAGGGATGATGGGCAAGACGGTGAGCTTTTCGAAGTCCCAGCTGGCGCGCGCGCACCAACGGCTGCGCCGCTGGCTGGGTGAGGAGCCGGCGGCGGTATGACGCACCTCTCCGTCGAGCAGCTGCTCGCCTGCCGGGAGCCGGGGCTGGAGCCGGGAATCGCGGCGCCCCGCGCGCACCTCGCGATGTGCCCAGTCTGCCAGGCCGAGGCGGCCCGGCTGGATCAGCGAGCCGCCCGGCTACGGGCGCTGCCGGCGCTCCGCCCCGCCCGCGATAACTGGTCCGCCGTGCGCGACCGGCTCACCGCCCAGCGTCGCCGCCGCGCCGCCCGACGGGCGCTGGGTGTGGGACTTGCCCTCGCCGCTGGCGTGACGCTGGTGGTGGTGTTGCAGGGCCGGGACAACGGGGTGCCCGGCCACGAGGTGGCGATTTCCGAGGCGATGACCCGGTCCTCGCAGCTGGAACAACTCATCCAGTCCTACAACCCCGACCAGCGCGTCACCAACGGTCGCACCGTACAGATGGCGGGGCAGCTGGAAGACCGAATCGCGGTCCTGGACCGCGAACTGGAAATGGCCCAGCTGCGCAACGCCCCCGATCGGGATGACCGGCTCCTGCGTCTGTGGCGGCAGCGGGTGGGGCTCCTGGATGCGCTGGTGGATGTGCACCTCACGCGCGCGCAGGCCGTGGGTTTCTGATGCACCGGGCGTCGCAGGTGGAACGGCGAATGCTGTGGGCCGGACTTCTGCTGCTGCTCCCCGCTGCGCTGGGCGCCCAGGATGGCCCGCGTCCAGCCGCTGATGCGCCCACACCCATCCCGTTCGAGCGGCTCTCCCCTGACCAGCAGATCGAGATCCTCGTCTCCCGGCGAGCCCGCCTGGGGGTATCCATCAACTTCATGGCCCAGAGCACGGACACCCTGGGTGCGCTGATCAACGGCGTCTCCCCCAATAGTCCCGCCGCCCGGGCCGGGCTGCGCGCCGGGGACATCATCACCCGCCTCAACGGGCGGCCGCTGGCGGTGGAAGGCATCCGGGTCCGCCGTGGCCAGTCGGCGCCGGGAGTGCGCCTGAGCGAACTGGCCTCCCAGTTGAATGCTGGTGACACGGTCACCATGCAGTACCGCCGCGGCGCCGAGCGCCGGAACGTGACCCTGGTTGCGGGGGACCAGCCCGCCCTGACCTGGAACGGCCCCGACGGCACCTTCGGGTATGTGGTGGGTGACAGCCCGGAAGAGGTGAATGAGGCCATCCGGCGGATGGACGAGGGGATGCCCCGGACCTTTCGTCTCCGGCTCCCGCCCGACTCCCCCGCCGGAGGCCCTCCGATGGCGCTTGCGGGGCCCCTGCCAATGACCTACGACCGGTGGCCGTCCTCGATGTTCATGATGATGGGCACGCCACTGGAGCACCTCGAACTTGCCCCGCTCAACCAGGAACTGGGGCGCTACTTCGGCGCCGACCGGGGCGTGCTGGTCATTCGGTCTCCAGATGCATCGGGCCTGGGATTGCAGGGCGGGGACGTGATCCTGCAGGTGGACGGCCGCAGTACCGCCAGCCCGGCGCACCTTCTCCGGATGCTGCGAAGTTACGCGCCGGCGGAGACCGTCAGCTTTCAGATTCTGCGCATGAAGAAGCGGATCACCGTCAAAGGCACCATCGGTCAGCGCTGATCCAGCGCCTCTGCCGTGACCCGGTGGAGGAACCGCACAAACTCGAACAGGTAGTCCATCCCCGCCTCCGTTGCCTCGGCATGCCACGGGTTCATCACCGTGGACCGCAGCACAAACAGCCCTTCGCGCGCGTAGTCTCCTTCGGTGATGCCCAGGCGCTCCAGCAGGTGGGTCAGGCTCGCCCCCGCATACAGGCGCTCCTCGAACCGCGTACGGGAGACAAAAAACGGCTGGGCCGCCGAGATCCGCTCATGGGAGCGGGAGCCCGGGATACTGGACGCGGCGTAGATCGCCTGGTTGAGCGCGTTCAGGTCGCGGAGCGTCACGGGGGCCGCCACCATGGCGCCATCGCGCCACGCCATCGGGCGGGCCACGAAACAGACCAGGTTGGTTTCCGGCTCGGTGATGGGGAAGAACGTGAACGCGGGCGCTTGGGGTCCACCGGGTACGCGCTCCCGCTCCAGCCGGCGAAACAGGTGGGCGTGGAAGCCGAGCAGCCGCCACAGCTTCCGGGCGCTGAGCAGGCTGGTGCGCACGATCTTGCCGTGGCCAGCGGCGGTCAGCGGGATGGTCCGGTGCGCCATCCAGCAGGCCAGCGCGGCCGCTCCGGGCTTGGACCCTTCCAGGATGTGCAGGCCGAGGGCCGTCACTTCGGTCTCACCGAAGGACCCGATGCCCTCATGCTCCTCCGACAGGTACTGGGCCCGCTGGGTGACCAACTCAGTGGCGCCGCCGTCGCGAAAGGCCACCACCCCGGCCGGATAGGGCACATACCCCATCTTGTGCGGATCGATGGTGGTGGAGTCGCCGTCCGGCATGGCGAGAAAGGCCGCGCAGGTCTCCCGGTCGCTCCAGTGCACCTCCAGCGTGCGCACGTCGGGGTGCTCGGCTCCCGCATCGACCTGGAAGCTCTCCTGCATGTCCAGGGCGTTGATGTAGGCGTCGCACACCGCCAGGAGGCCTGCCCCGTGGGGCACCTGTTCCACCTCGAGGCCGTTGAACAGCGACCGCAGGTAGCCACCCCACGCCGCATCCACGTGGAGCCAGAAGGAGCGGTTGTGGTTCCGCTCGCATTCGTCCCGCAGAAACCGGATCCGGTGGATGGGGTCCACCGCCCCCTCCTCGGTGGTGCCCACGATGCCGACCACCGCCGCGAGATACTCATCCGGCCCCAGCCGCTCGATGGCGCTCCGCAGCGCGTCCACGTCCATCTGGAACCGGTGATTGACCGGGATCAGGCGCAGAGCGTCCTCACCGTATCCGAGCACGTTGCACGCCTTGGCAATCGAATAGTGGGCCGCCTGAGACGCGAACATCACCGGCCGGAGTCCCAGGTCCATCAAGATCGGCGCCAGCCCCCGTCGCGCGACGTTGTACCGGCTGGCGGCGACGGCGAGGTCCAGCGTGGCGCGGACCTCGGCGGCGGGCTGCCCGCCCGCCTTGGCCAGCTGGTCGGCCAGGGAGCGGAGGATGGATCCCGACTCGTGCGGCCGGAGGGCGAGGAGGGCGGCGGGCTCCACCTCGACGATCAGGCGCTCGCTCCCGTCGGCGGTCCGCACGGTGAAGTCCACCCGATGGCTCCGGCAGTATTCCTGCGCGATCAGCGGCGCGAACTGCACCCCGCGGGCGACCCAGAGCGCCTCGAGCGTGGCCAGCGTGCCTCCGGAGCAGATGTGCGCCCACGCCCGCTTGGGGTTGTACCCCAGCATGGTGGAGATCATGCGTCCCACCTCGAGCTCCAGCGCGATCGTGATCGGGGCCGCTTCTCCACTGACGTTGTTGGGGTTGTACAAGAGCCCGGCGAAATAGCCCAGCACCGCCGGCAGGCTCTGCTCCGACACCATGTGGGCGTTGTACCGCGGGGAGTGCAGCGGGAAGTGGAACTTCAGCTCGCTCAGGATCACATCCAGATGGGACGTGAGCCAGTCGTACCAGGCCTCATGCTCGGGGCTCCGCCGCTTGGCTCGGCCCACGATCCAGGGATCGGCGGGGAAGTAGTTCCGGCGCCAGTGCACGTAGTCGGTGAAGATGTGCTCGAACAGCTCACTCCACGCCACGGCGTTCTCCGCACGCGGCCCGAGAAACCAGGCCGTCAGGGGCGTTGCGCCCGGGGCATGGAGGTGCGGGGCGACCTGGTCAGGCTCGGTGGTGCTCATGAGAGGAGCATCGGTGCGCCCCGTGCCGCTCGCAAGGGCCTGAAGCTCCTTTCATACTCCTTTCAGGGATGGCCGGATGCGCCGGTCCGAAGCGCTCAGGAGAGCAGCGTGAGCGGCACCCGACCCGACACCGGATCCTGCTGGATACCACGGATCGTGGCGGCCAGGCGCCCGAAGGTTTCCGGGTCGAGGCTCTGGGCCCCGTCGCTCAGTGCGTGGTCGGGATCGGGGTGGACCTCGATGATGGCGCCCTGGGCCCCCGCCGCCAGCGCCGCCAGCGTCAGCGCCGGGACGATGCTGCGCACCCCGGCTGCGTGGCTCGGATCGGCGACGACCGGCAGGTGCGTGCGCTCCCGCACCAGTGCGACCGCGTTGAGGTCCAGGGTGTGCCGGGTGGCTCGCTCGAACGTCCGGATGCCCCGCTCGCACAGCACCACGTTCGGGTTGCCGTGCGCCAGCACGTACTCCGCGGCGTGCAGCCACTCCTCGATGGTGGCCCCGCCACCGCGCTTGAGCAGGATCGGCTTGCCACTCCTGCCCGCGGCGCGAAGCAGGGCAAAGTTCTGCATGTTCCTCGCCCCGATCTGCAGCATGTCGGCGTAGCGCGCGACCAGCGGCACCTCCTCCCAGCTCATCACTTCGGTGACGACGGGAAGCCCCGTTCGCTCCCGGGCCTCCGCCAGGAACCTGAGTCCCCGGGCCCCGAGCCCCTGAAAGTCGTAGGGAGAAGTGCGCGGCTTGAAGGCCCCCCCGCGCAGCATGTCGGCGCCGGCGGCCGCCACCGCCTCGGCGGTGCGCAGAATCATCTCTTCGCTCTCCACCGAGCACGGCCCCGCGATCAGCACCGGCCGGTCGCCGCCGATCTCGATGGTTCCGACCATCACCCGGCTGCCCTCGGGGTGCTGCCGACGGTCGAAGAGCGGCAGGTCCGGCTTGGGGCGCTGGTGGGGCAACTGGGGAGCCGCCGGGCCGGCGATGGCGCCCTCCGCCTGCCAGGCCCCGTAGCTCCCAAGAATCACGATCCGGCTGGCCAGCGCCTCGATGGACTCGAGGGCCTCGACGAGTCTGGGTTCGGAGCGGAATCCCTCCACATCGAAGTAGAACCGGTAGGTCCAGGGGGCGGAACGCTCGGGGCGGGACTGGAGGCTGGTCAGGTTCACGCCCCGCCCGGCGAAGGCCTGCAGCACCGCGGCCAGCATGCCCGGCCGGTGGTCGGTCCACACGATCAGGCTGGTCTTCTGGGGACCGGACGGTTCGGCCTCGGCCTGGTCCGCCGTCCGGGTGAAGGTCAGGAACCGGGTCTGGTTGGTGGGATCATCCTCGATCCGGTCCTCGAAGACGGTGAGCCCGTAGGCCGCCGCCGCGTGGGCCGAGCAGATGGCCGCCTGCGACGGGTCGCCGCCCTGGGCGACGATCTCGGCACTCCCGGCGGTATCCCAGGCGTTGACCAAGGCGGCCTCGGGCAGGTGGCGGCGGAGCCAGATCCGGCACTGCCCCAGCGCCACAGGATGGGAGAGCACCTGACGGACCTGGTCCAGGCGGGCACCCGGGACGCCCATGATGCTGTGGTGCACCGGCAGCAGAACCTCCCGGCTCAGGTGCAGCTCACCATCGCCGAAGGCCGCCTGCAGCAGGTCGTAGGTTGCGGTGACCGACCCCACCAGGGAGTTCTCGATGGCCAGGCAACCTGCGTCCGCCCGCCCGTCCCGCACGGCGGCGACCACGTCGGTCACCTCGCGGCAGGCGATCGTCTCCATCTCCGGCCATTGCAGCCTGGCTGCCGCCTCGCTGAAGGCGCCACGGGTGCCCTGAATCGCCACGCGCATCGTCATGCCTCACTGGAGAAAAAAGAAAACGCCCCGCCGGCTCGGGCGGGGCGTCGGGTGTCCGGGTGCCAGGTACGCGTCAGCGTGACCCCGCACCGGACGGCGACGCGCCGCCGGGCGTGGTAAAGAAGGAGCCGAACCGCACTGAACGCTGCATGGAGATACAATACGCCGCATACCGGGATGCCGTCAAGGGAGCGCTCGACGCCTCCCCAAGGACGGCATTAGCTTGCAGCAGCGCGTTTTCGCTCCCTCCAGCACCGACCCCCGTGGCCCAGACCGCAACCATTTACAACTTCGACGTCGAGCTGGCCGACGTGGATCGCAGCGTCTACGAGAGTCTTGCCCTCCGGGTCGCGTGTCATCCTTCGGAGACCAGCGAGTACCTCCTGACCCGGGTCCTGGCGTACTGCCTGGAGTACACCGAGGGGATCAGCTTCTCCAAGGGGCTGGCGGAGCCCAACGAGCCGGCCCTGACCGTCCGTGACCTGACCGGCGCCCTGCAGCTGTGGGTCGAGGTCGGAGCGCCCGATGCCGAGCGGCTCCACCGGGCCAGCAAGGCCGCCCCCCGGGTGGCGGTCTACACCCACCGCGACCCGGCGCTGCTGGTGCGGCAGCTGGCGGGGGAACGGATTCACCGGGCCGAGGCTCTCGAGCTGTACGGCATCGACCGGCTGCTCCTGGCCGGGCTCGCCAGCCGCCTCGAGCGCCGCACCCGGCTGCTGCTATCGGTGACCGACCGGGAGCTCTTCGTCGAGATCGGTGGCGCCACCCTGCAGGGCGCCGTGACCCGCTACCACCTCACCTGACACCAACCGATGCACGAGGCACTGCTCCGCTGCCCCATCATGGCCGACCTCGTGGCCCGGCATGTACCGCCGCGGTTCGAGCCACAGCGGCCGTTTCCCTCCCTGGTGGATGCGATCGTCTCGCAGCAAATCTCCGGCAAGGCGGCGGCCAGCATCATGAATCACCTGCGGGAGCTGGTTCCGATCCGGCCCGCGGCCCTGGCGGAGGCCAACCCGCGCACCCTCCGCCGCGCCGGCCTCTCCCGGGCCAAGGCCATGTACGTGCGGGAGCTGGCCCGTTTCGCGGTGGCGGGTGGGCTCCGGGGGCTTGCCCGGCTGCCGGACGAGGCGATCGTTGAGCGGCTAACCGGCGTGAAAGGGGTCGGGGTATGGACCGCGGAGATGTTCTTGATCTTCTCACTCCACCGTCCCGACGTCTGGCCGGTCGGAGACGGCGGGGTGCAGCGCTCCGCGGCCCACCTCTACGGTGCCCGCACGCCGAAGCAGATGGCCGCCGTCGGGGAACGCTTCCGCCCGGTGCGGACCAGCGCAGCCTGGTACATGTGGCGGGCGCTCGATGACCAGTAAGCCGGCTCGGCGCTTGGCCCCGTTCGTCATGTGCACCCTCATCGCAGCCCTGCTGTCGAAGATGGCCCAGCCACTGTCCGCGCAATCGCTGCCGCTGCTCCATCCCGTCAATCCCGTGGCCGAGTCGCGCAGCGGCCTGTACTTCCAGCCCTACGTACCGACTGGACCCGGGTGGCGGGCCGCCCTCGGCCTCGACTACTCCAGCATGGTGGAACTGGCCTTCCGGTTCTCGCTCGCGGACACCTCCTACCTCTTGGACGCCGAGGTGCTGCGCCTCAACCTGAGCGCCAGCCGCAACCTTGACGATCGGCACTTCCTAATCGGTGAGATTCCGGTGGGCGGGACCTACAACGGGTTCCTGGACGGCTTCTTCAACTGGTACCACGGGGTGCTGGGCATATCCGACCCTGGGCGGGAGGGCCGCCCGGCTAACACCTTTGGCTACCAGTACCAGTCGGCGTCGGGCGAGATCACCCGGTTCCGCGCCCGAAGCGCCTATCTCGGCGACGTCCGCATGGGCATCGGCCGGCGGCACGGCCAACGCACCCAGTCGGTGCTCTCCCTCACGCTGCCCACCAGCACGGCCGGAGCGGGATCGGCGCGCGGGGTGCTTTCGGTGAGCCTCCTCAACACCGTCCGGGTCCCCGCCTCCGAGGGCGTCGTCTACGAGGGGTCGCTGGGCGCCGGGTACACGCCGCGGCATGGCGGGCTCGCTTCGTACCAGCAGCGACTCTTCTTCCTGGGTACCTCGGGGGTCCGGGTCCGGACCATCGGTCGGCTGTGGAGCTTCGGGAACATCTACGTCCACAGCCCCTACATGTCCGGCACCGGCGCGCCCGAACTGGACCGCTGGGAAGTGACCATCGATTTTGGCTGGGTGATCCGGTCTCGCGGGGGCCGCGAGTTCCGCTTTGGAATGACGGAGGATCTGGCGCCGGGCGGGCCGGCCGTGGATGCCAATTTCAGGGTCGGCTACATCTGGTGAGTGGGCCTGAATCTTCGCGACAGCCTGTTTCGTACTGAAACACAGTCGCAGGGCCCCAATCGATCGAGGTGCAACATGCTGGGATTCATCTATTCGGCCGCCGCTGTCGCGGCAGGGCTATTCGGGTTCCTGGTGGCGCGGTCATTCGTGCGCCGCCGGCTCAAGTTTGTGGATGGAGTCTACTCCCCGGCCGCGCCGTGGGTCGCCGGGCTGGCGGCGGCCCTGATCGCGTGGCCCGTCGCCATTCTGCCGTTCATCACTACCGTCACCACCACCATCTTTGGAATCGGCGCGGGGGTCGGTACGGCCAGCGGGGTCAAGGCATTACGCCGAGGGGAATAGGAAGCCTTCCATCTGCTTGAACAGAAACGCCTTGGCCTCCGTGTCACGGACGTTGAGACTGTAGTGGTTGATGAGCTGCTGCTGGGTCTGGAGCCACTCCCCCCAGCAGGGCGCGCAAATCTGCTCGAAGACGCGGAGGCCGAGTTCGTTCTGGAAGGGGCGGAAGGCCTGCTGGTCGCGGGTCTGCGCGCAGCGGGTGCAGGTGATGGATGGCATGGAGGCAAAATAAGCGGGGGGGCCACCCCCCCGCGCCCCTACCACCGGACGGCGGCACTCCCCCACGAAAAGCCCGCGCCGAACGCGGTGAACACCAGCAGGTCCCCCTCCGTCACCCGCCCGGCGCGCACGCATTCATCCAGCAGGAGCGGGATGGTGGCCGCGGTGGTGTTGCCGTAGCGCTGGATGTTGTTGTAGACCTGGTCGTCCCGCAGCTCGAGCCGCTTCTGCACCATCTCCGAGATCCGCAGGTTGGCCTGGTGTGGCAGCAGCAGCTTGAGGTCCTCAGTGGTGGCGCCGATCCGGGAGAGCACGGTGTTCACCGACTCTGGCATCCGGGTCACGGCATGCCGGAACACCTCCTTGCCGTCCATCTGCAGGAAGTGGCGCCCTTCCGCAATCTGCTCCGCGCTGATGCGCGGGTGGTACATGGACCCCGGCACGTCCACCCACAGCATCTCCGCGAGCGCCCCGTCCGAATGCAGGTCGAACGCCAGGCAGCCACGATCCGGCTGATCGGTGGCGCTCAGGACCATGGCGCCCGCACCATCCGCGAAGATCACGGCGGTGTTGCGGCCCCGCGTGGTGACGTCCATGCCGGTGGACTGGATCTCCTGGCCGACGACCAGGATACGCCGGTACTGGCCGGCCCGGATCCATGCGTCGGCCACCGACAGGCTGTAGACGAAGCCGCTGCAGGCGTTTCGGATGTCCAGCGCCGGAATGCCGGGCACGCCCAGCAGCCGCTGCAGGTACACGCCGTTCCCCGGGGCGAAGTGATCGGGCGTCGAGGTGGCGAAGACGATCGCGTCGAGATCGGTCGCCTCCAGCCCGGCCATCTCCAGCGCCGGTCGAGCGGCCCGGGCCGCCAGTTCCGCGCCGGTCTCTCCCTCGGAGGCCCAGCGCCGCTGCTCGATGCCGGTGCGAACCCGGATCCATTCGTCCGAGGTGTCCATCAGCTTGGACAGATCGTCGTTGGTCACCACCCGATCGGGCACGGCCATGCCGGTGCCGACGATGCGGCTGTGTATCATTCGAGAGTCTCCCGGGGAGTGGACGGGCGCAGGTAAGGTCGCTTTCACACCGGGTGGGGGCAAGATGCGGCCGGGACGTGGAGCCGCCCCAACATCCCCAACGGCGCGGCGGCCGTGGAGAGGCGCGATGATCGACTTCGAGGACCCGCTGGAGGAGGAGTTTCCCCTGGGCGACGGGCGGGCCGAGCTGGACGCCGAGGTCCAGTGCCCGCACTGTGGCGAGCGCTGCCAGATCGCCCTTGATCCTGGCAGCGGGTCCGACCAGCGATACATCGAGGATTGCCAGGTCTGCTGCCAGCCCTGGCTGGTCCACGTGCACTACCTGGACGATGGCTCGGCCGAGGTTTCTGTGGAGCCCTCGTGAGCGCCCCGGATGCCCGCCGTGCCCGGCGGCTCAGCGCCGGATGAGGTAGGCCAGCTTCACGAAGAACCCGTCGCTGGAGCGCGTGAGGTTGCCAAACCTGAAGGGACGCTGATCGTCGAGGGAGGCGCCGTAGCCCACGAAGGCGACCGTTCCCGGAGATGGCTCGAACGAGGCCAGCCAGTCGAGTCGCATCCGGTTCGACTCGCTTGCCGAGGCCTGAGTCCCGTCCACGAACAGCGGCGCGCCGGTCCGGGCGTCCTCGAGGGCAGAGCGCCGTCCGGCGACGTACTCTCCGACCACCCGGAAAAACAGGCTCCGGGTGAGCTGGTACTCCACCTTGACCCGCTGGATGATCGTCCGGGCGAACTCGGATCCGTTGCGGTCGCGGGTGATGCGCGAGTAGGTGTTGGAGGCGCTCATCCGCAGCGCACCCGTGGGGCGCAGGGTGAGTGATCCGGAGACTCGGGTCTCGTAGCCGGGGGCGGCCTCGGCGAAGATCCCGCCGCGGCTGCGGGCGACACTGGCCGACGCATTCAGCGCCTTGAATGTCGGCGTGGTCACCGACAGCGACAGCCCGAATCCGTCACTCACCCCGTCAGGGTGCTGATAGGGCCCCATCGGTCCCCCCGAGCTGACGGTGTAGGTGGCATAGTCACCCGGTTCGAAGTCCACGAACTCGTGACTGGCCTGGCCGGAGACCCGCCAGCCGCCGCGGAGGGTGAGGCTGGGATTGACCTGCTCGTCGCCCTCGACGGCATCCTGGAGCAGGGCGTCGTAGCGCCAGATCCGGTTGATCCCGCCGAACACCGTCAGCTGCTCGACCAGCGCACCGCGCCGGCCGTAGAACGACAACCGGTTGAAGGCCCGTCCGCTCACGATGTCGTTGCGCGGGACGAAACCGGCCGCCGCATGGAAGTCCTCCCCGATGCCGGTGAGCTTGTAGTTGAACCCCCAGCCCCGGCCGGTACGATCAAACTCGGCTTCCCAGATCGGGCTGGTCCGGCTGTCGCCGCCACTCACATCCCGTGTCCATGAGCCGCCCAGCTGTCCCGCCACGTAGTACAGCTTGCCGAAGACGACCCGGACGTCGGTGGCCGCCAGCCGGCTGAAGGTGCCATCGCGGTCTCGGGTGGTCAGGGCCAGGCCGGCGGTGGAGTTGGTGCCGAGATCGCGCCGGACCCGCGTGATGGTGAAAAGGGCATCCGAGCCCGGGTGCTCGTCCACCGCCGTCAGGTGGGCGATGTTGTTCTTGCCGACCTTGGCGGTCACCTTCCCCCCCGCGATGGGATTGACGATCTGCCGGGTGTAGACGAGCTGGTTCGGCGTCGCGAACAGCTCGATCCCCTCGAGGAAGAACGGCCGCTTCTCCGGAAAGAAGAGGGCAAACCGCTCGTTCGCCGTGACCAGACTGGCGTCGGATTCGATCTGACTGAAGTCCGGGTTGTAGGTAGCATCGAGCGAGAGGCTGCTGGAGAGTCCGAGCCGGAGGTTGACGCCGGCGCTGGCGTCGAGGTCGCCCCGGTCGAAGCCGGTCGAATTCCGCACCCCATTGGCCTGTCCGGTGACGAATGGCTGGACTTCCGTCGTGATGCCGCGCTGCAGGTCCCGCAGGCCTGTCATCGTCCCGGCCTGCAGCAGGAAGCTGGCATTGGCCCGGCGAGTATCGGTCCAGGTGTCCTCGAAGCCGGTCCGCTGCACCTTGCGCACGATGTTGAGTCCCCAGGCCTGGCTGCCGGCGCCGGGGTAGCGCAGGCTCTTGAACGGAATCCGGATTTCCACCACGTAGCCTGAGTCCGTCAGCTGGCCGCGGGACTGCCACAGGTAGTCGGGGTTCTTGTCGCTGGTGCCGCCCTGCAGTGTCCCCGCCGTGAATCCCCCTTCGGTCCGCACGCCGTCCTCCTGCGCGCCGAGGGGGTTGACGGTGAAGAAGAAGGCGCGCCGCCGGTCGTTGAAGGTGTCGAGGTAGATCGTCACCCGGTCGTCGGCGTCCAGATTATCGCGATCTGCCACCGTCGCCCGGATGCTCCCTGGTACCCGGTCGCTGGCGATGATGCCGAAGTGAATCGCGTTCGGGGCGTACCAGACCAGCACCTCGGTGCGCTCCTCGGCCGGCCGGCTGTCCACCGGCTGGTACTGGTGAAAGCCGGTGAGGACCGTTGCTTCACGCCAGGCCGGCTCATCCAGCCGCCCGTCAATCGTCACCTCCGCGGCGAGGCGCGGGATGGCAACCAGGTGAGGCGTGGTGGTGGTCGAGGAGTCTGCCTGTATGCCTTGCTGAAGGCTGAGCAGCAGAAGGAGCATTGGTCTCGGATTCCGGGTGCGTACCGACGGCGCCGTCGGTGGATCAGGTGCGGCCGCCCATCCTGCCGGGCCTGAAGCCTAGCCTGCCCGGGCGGGAATCGGAACGATGCCCGGAGGGCCGGGAGATCGCCGGGCAGATGCGGGACCTGAGCCTGCGTGTGGACGGTACGAGGCCAGCCGGCCGGACTGGATCGTGAATGGGAGGCCTACGGGTGGCTGAAGCCGGGGTTTCGGCCGGGTGGTGTCTGGCGGGCTATGGTCCGCGGTCGCGGGCCCGGTCGGGCAGCTGGCCCCGGAGCACCGCGACGCCATCCAGCACCACCAGCATGCCCGGCTCGGGCAGTCGGGCCACCCCCACGACCGTGAGCGCCGCGGGGGCGCCAGGCTCGAGGTACGGCTCGATGGCCGCGCGGATGATGGCGACGGCGCTGGTATCGTAGTCGGCGAGGTAGGCGGTCAGCTGGACCAGATCCGCCGGGACGCCGCGCACCGAGCGGATCACCCGGGCCATATTGTGGAACGCCTGGCCGGTCTGGGCCGTGAGGTCGCCAGGCCCCACCAGGCGCCCGGCGCTGTCGAGCGGAACCTGTCCCGCCAGATAGAGGGTATGCCCCACCTTGATTGCGCTGCTGAACCCCGGCAGGCCCGGCACGCCCGGCACGTTCACCGCCTGCGCCTGATTCAGTGCGAGGTCGGGCGCCACCAGCCCCCGAGGCGGGCCGGCGGGGGCGCACCCCGAGGGGGCCAGCAGCAGCGCCAGCGCGGCCAGCGGCACCCCGGCACGCATCGGCGCGGGCCTCATTCGTAGCGGAGTGCTACGATCGGGTCGAGCCGGGCGGCGCGGTACGCCGGCCACAAGCCGAAGATCAGCCCGATCGCGGCACTGGTCCCGAAGGCGATCATGATGCTTTCGGGGCTGATGAGCGCGTTCCAGCCGTTGTTCTTGGCCAGCACACCGGTCACCCAGCTCCCCAGCCCGACGCCAATGGCGCCGCCGACCAGGCACAGCACCAGCGACTCGACCAGGAACTGCAGCATGATGTTGATCTTGGTGGCACCCAGCGCCTTTCGGACGCCGATCTCCCGCGTGCGCTCGGTGACGGTGACCAGCATGATGTTCATGATGCCGATTCCGCCGACCACCAGGCTCACCGCCGCGATGCTCGCCAGCAGGCTGGTGAAGATCTGGGTGGTGGCTTCCTGGGTGGCCAGCACCTCCTGCGAGCCGCGGATGGAGAAGTCGTTCTCTCCGCCGGGCCGGATCTTGTGTTCCCGGCGCATCACCCGCTCGATGTCCACCATCACCTGCTCGATAGGCACGCCGTCCTGCCCTTCCGCGCTGATGGCGCGCAGACGATCACTGCCGAACACGCGGTAGCGCGCGGTATTGAGGGGGACGAAGACGATCTCGTCCGGGTTCTGCCAGGAGTTGCTCGCCCCCTTGGGCTGCAGGACCCCGATAATCTCGAAGCTGATACCCCGGATCATGATGGTCTGGCCGATCATGGCCTGCCCGTTGGCGCTGAGCATCACGGGGATCTCGGCCCCCAGCACCGCGTACCGTTCGCGGGCCTCGTCGTCGCCTTCGGTGAAGGTCCGGCCATGCGCGACCTTGTACCGCTTGACCGCCGGGAAGTTGGCGGTGGTCCCCGTAATGGTGGTATTGATGTTGGTGCTGCCGTACTTGACCTGCAGGCTGTTTTGGAGCTCGGGGACCACGGCCTTGAGCAGCGTGGCGTCCCGCTGCAGGGCCGCCGCGTCGTCGGTGGTCAGGCTGACCCGGTTCGCGCTGGCCACCCCGCGTGAGAAGCTCTGGCTGGCGTAGATCGTCAGGACATTGGGGCCGATGGATTCGATCTGCTCCTCCACCGCCTTCTGCGCCCCCGCGCCCAGCGCCACCATCGTAATCACCGCGCCCACACCGATGATGATGCCGAGCGCGGTCAGGACCGAGCGCAGCACATTGCCCCGGATGGACCGGAACGCCACCATGAAAGTCTCGAACAGCAGCATGGGTCAGGGCCTCCCGCCGGACGCCGGAGCGCGGGTGGTGCCTCCGGTGGTGGTCGACGGGCTGGACAACCCCGGGATGCCGCCGCCGCCGGTGACCCGCTGCATCCGCTCGTTGAATTCCTTCTGTGACTCGACCAGGCTGGTGCTCGGCAGGATCAGCACCGAATCCTGCAGATTCAGCCCCGAGACCACTTCGGAGTAATCCAGGTCGGTGAGGCCCGTGCTGACGTTCACCGCGAAGGGCTGGCCCTCCCGCCGCACAAACACGATGTACTTTCCGCCGAACCGGGTGTCCGCCTGCGGGGGCCGGCGGGCACTGCCCCGGCCGCCCGACGATCCCCCGCTCATTCCCTGAAATACCGTGCGCAGCATGGCGCGTTCCTCGGCGGTGGTCTCTCCCCCGGACATCCGCTTCTGCATGGCGGTGCGCACCTGGGCCTCAGTGACACCTGCGGGCAGCGCCACCGAGCGTCCGTCAGGAAGGGTGTAGCTGGCGCCTTCGGCCGCCTTCGGGGGCGCCGTCCGGGCCGCGCTCTGGGTGGTGTCTCGCGCGGCGTCTCCCTGGGCCAGCTGGGTCGCCACCTGCTCCGCGGTGAGCCCCAGCACCTCGGCCGCGCTGGCCACGTCACGCTGGGTACGCAGCGCGGCGTTGGGGATCGCCAGGACCGAGTCGCGTCGGCCCACGTGGATCTCCACCTCGGCGTTCATCCCCGGGCGCAGCAGGCCGTCGCGGTTCTCGATGCGGACCAGGACCGGGAACATGGTCACGTTCTGCTGGGTGGTGGCCAGCGGTTCGATCTTCAGCACCGACCCTTCAAACGGCCGGTTGGGGAACGCGTCCACGGTCACCGTAGCGCGCAGGCCGCGCTGGATCTTCCCGATGTCGGTCTCGTCCACGAGGGTCCGCAGCTGCACCAGGTTGAGGTCCGCCATCCGGAGCAGCACCGTGCCACCGCCCACGTCGCTGGTGGGGGAGGAGATGACCTGGCCCCGCTCGACGCTCTTCTCGATCACCGTGCCGCTGATGGGGGCGCGGACGTCGGTGTCCTCCAGCCGGATCTTGGCGTTTTCCAGGGCGACCTCGGCCCGCACCACGGCGGCCTTCGCATTGGCGTAGTCGAGCACCGCCTGCTCGTGTTCGGTCTCGGTCACTGCCTTCGAGTCGTACAGCTCGTCGGCCCG
>CAYUYF010000015.1:33844-62714 GCA_964449145.1 uncultured Gemmatimonadaceae bacterium
GGGAGCGCTTTTTCGGCACATGCAGTGCCCAGGACGATCACCAGGGTCGCGACTGCCAGCTGTCTCTTCATGTTATCCGTCTGCATGAGTCTCACTCGGTTCCGAAGGTCGGCTGCCGGGGCGGTTCGCACCAGAAACGAGGTGCGAATCCCGCCGGGGCCGAGTCGTCTAGTTCTTGGGCGTCTGAAAGTCCTGCTCCACTTTGCCGTCCTTCAGGTGGACCTGGCGATCGGCGTGGGCCGCGATGTCGTGTTCGTGGGTGACCAGCAGAATCGTCTGGTTCTGGCTATGCAGCTCCTCGAACAGCGCCATGATCTCCGTGCTGGTGCTGGAGTCGAGGTTTCCCGTCGGCTCGTCGGCCAGGAGAATGCTGGGCCGGTTGACCAGCGCCCGGGCGATCGCCACCCGCTGGCGCTGTCCACCCGACAGCTCGTTGGGCCGGTGGTCCATGCGGTCGGCGAGGCCGACCCGTACCAGCGCTTCCTGGGCGCGCGCCTTCCGTTCCTTGCCGGCGACCCCGGCGTAGACCAGCGGCAGCTCGACATTGTGCAGCGCGTCCGCTCGTGGCAGCAGATTGAACGTCTGAAACACGAACCCGATCTCCTTGTTCCGGATCCGGGCCAGCTGGTCGTCGCCCAGTTCGGAGACCCGGTGGCCGTTGAGCCAGTACTCGCCCTCCGAGGGAGTGTCCAGGCAGCCGATCATGTTCATCAGCGTGGACTTGCCGGAACCGGACGGCCCCATGATGGCCACGAATTCATTCCGGCGGATGTTGATGTCGATGCCTCTCAGGGCCCGGACGATCTCCCCGCCCATGTCGTACTCGCGCTGGAGATTGCGCGTGACAATGACGGCGTCCCGCGGCACATCGGCGGGGAGCATGGCCATCCGTTCGGCGGTGTCGTGCAGCGCGCTGGTCATAGGTGGCGTCCAATCAGGGCCTCGATCTGCGCCCTGGCCTTGAGGAAATCGAAGCGCGCAGTGACGGCATCCACCTCCGCCTGCGCAAGGGCTTCCTGCGAATTCAGCACATCCAGGATCGTCGCGGCGCCGACCCGGTACCGCTCGTTGACGACCCGGAGATCCTCGGTCGCCGCTTCTACGCTGGTCGCGGTGATTTCGATTCGCACCCGCGCCGCCTCCAGGGCAGCGTACTGGGTGGTGAGCGATGCTTCGATCTCCCGCCGGGCATCACGCGCGGTCGCCTCGGCGGCGTTGAGCGAGCTGATGCGAGTCTGCACCGACTGCTCCCGCTGGAACCGGTTGAACAACGGCCACGACAGCCCCAGCTGCAACTGCCGGTTGCCCTCGAGGCTGTAGGAGTCCAGGCTGCTGCCGCTCCAGTTGGCGGAGCCCGAGAGCGCCAGGGTCGGAAAGTAGCCGGCCCGCGCCGCCTTGACCGAGGCCGCGGCGGCCACACTGTTGGCCTCGGCGGCCTGCACCCTCGGAGACATCGCGAGGGCCTCCTGGCGGATCGTCGCCGTATCCAGTCGGGTCGTGGTCTGGTAGAAGGCCGAGTCATCCACTGCGGCGACGCGCCCTTCAGTACCGATCAGCCGCGCCAGCCCCGCCTGGGTGCGCGCCACATCGCTCTCCGCCGAGACCAGCTGCAGCCGGGCGTTGCCCAGATTGACCAGCGAGCGAAGCGAATCGCTCCTGGTGGCGGATCCGACGCGGAGCTTGGCTTCCGAGAGGCTGAGCTGCTCCTCCGCCCGGCGCACGCCAGCCTCGCGCACGCGCACCAGCTGCTGGGCGGCGAGCGCGTCGAAAAACTGCTGGGTCACGCCCAGCCCGGCCTGGAACTGGGCGTTGGTGAGGTCCGCCTCGGCCGCGCCCAGATTGGCCCGCGCGGCACGCGAGTCCGCCCCGCGCCGGAACCCGGTGAACAGGTCCACGCTGGCGCTCAGCCCCATGTTGACGCTGGTGGTCGTGGTGGTGAGCTGGCCGGTGGACTGGTCCAGCCGAGGTGACGCGGAGTAACTCCGGGTCCCCGTCGTATTCGCGGTCAGGTTGGGCAGGTAGGCCCCGAGGGTGGTCGTTCTGACCTGGGCCTCGGCGGTGTTCACGTTGCCGAAGGCGCTGACCACGCCGGGCTGAGTGACCTGGGCGCGTCGGACGGCTTCCTCGAGGGTGACCGACTGGGCCTGCGCCGACGCCGGCGCGGGGGCCAGGAGGGCAAGGCTGGCGGCGAGGACCGCCGATACGGGATGCAGCTGCTTCATGGTGTTCATCATCTCTTGCGGTGTGAGCGTCGCTCGGCATCGAGTCGTGTGGTCACTTCAGTGTATCGGGACCGCTGATCGGCCGACAGCTGGGCCGCGATCTCCCCGCGGATGGCCAAACGCAACGAGTCGATGCGGGACTCCATGTCGGTCCAGATTCCGTCCATGGGGGCCGCATACCGGTCCAGTACGGCCTGCACGCTGTCGCGTTGCGGGCCCGAGAGGTCTAACTCCCGCTGCAACAGCACCACGTACCAGTCGCTTCCGCGATCGTGCCCGCGTGGTCCGGTGCCCCGCGTCATGGCCAGGGTGGTGATGCCACTGCCGACGACCCCGCCGAGAATCCCGACGAGCAGCAGCAAGCCAATGGCCTTCCGCCGACTGGTTTCTGTCATGCGTTACCTCGCAGCGCCCAGGACGACGCCGATCAGGACGTCTCGCTCGGGTGCTTCGGCCAGTACCTGTGGATCGGTATCCGTGCTCCGGGCTGCCTGCACGGCCAGCGCGGCGCCGGCCAGCAGGGCCAGAAGAAACCCCGCAGCGATTCCGGGCCGGGCCCAGCCGGCCAGCACGTCCCAGAGCGAGTCCTGCGGGCCGCCAGCCGGGAGTCCCGCCAGCCGGGCCCGCACCCGGGCGGTGAAGGCGTCGTGATCGGTGCCTTCCAGGTGGGCTCGAAGCAGGCTGCCGAGCGCGGCATCAGGCTCGTTGCCGAACGGGTTGTTGACGGTCATCCGGGGCCTCCATCGAGTTCGCCCAGCGAGGCCCGAAGGCGCCGCCGGCCTTGAAAAACGTCCGAGCGTACCGTGCCTTCCGGCAGCTCCAGCAGTTCCGCGATCTCGGCGTGCCGATATCCCTCGGCGTCATGCAACACCACCGCCAGTCGCTGTCGCTCGGGCAAAGCCGCCAGCGCGAGCTCCAGTCGCTCGCCGAGCAGCCGGCGCTCGGTGTCCTGCTCCGGGCCGGGGCCCGGTGTGGCGATCGTCCAGGGGACCTGATCGGTCTGCCGCACCCGCCGCCGTCGGGCCAGGTCGCGGGCGGTGTTGAGCGCGATCCGCGTCATCCATGGCCCGAACGCCTGGGACGGATCGAAACGTCCCAGCGAGGTCCACGCCGCCACAAACGCATCCTGGGCAGCGTCGTCAGCGTCCTCGGCATGGCGGAGGACGGTCCGCGCCAGCCGTCTGAGCATGGGAGCGTAACGCTCCACCAGCACCCCGAAGGCGTCTGCCTCACCGCGTTGGGCCCGGGCTACCAGTGCGGACTCGGTTACATCGGCTGCTGGAGGAATACGCAGAGCCCCGGTAAAACGTTGAGAATCGCGGTCCCAGGCTGCGGTCCGGCTGTCGAGGGTCCGCCTGCCGGTCCTCGACGCGGGTAATTGTACCCCCTCGTTGTCACCGGAGCGAACCGGAGCGGGGATGCGCCGGAGAGCGCCAGCGTCGCGTGCAATCGTGGGGCGTGGTCACCTGCGGCGGCGGAGCGGGGAGGGCGAAATGAGGTCCTACGGGCTTGGCGCAAGCGGCCCGTGGACTGCGGCGGGGCAGGGGAGCGCCGCGGGTCATCCAACCTTCTCCCGATCTTCGTGTCAGCGCTCCCGTTCCCACCACGCCTGGATGCCAACGGCAACGGCCACCCACAGGCACACGATGCCGAATCCGATCCCCATCACCCGCGGGAAGGCCAGGAACAGCGCCGCGACCACGACGAGCACGACGCTCGCAGGGCCGAAGAGCGACCGGAAGGCGGCGTTCATGAGCCGGCGCACGCCAACCACGGCGCGCTGCCTGAGCTCGCGGCCCGACCGGCGGCGCGGCATATGATCCGGCGGTTGCACCGGTGTCAGCCGGCTGGGCACCATGCGCTGGAGCACGCGCGGCGCCCGGCGCGGCTGCTGGACCACTTCCCGGCTGCCCGCGAGATCCCGTCGGAACTGCTGTTCCATGGCCATGGCCAGGTCCCGGTTCTCGATCACCACGTCGAGCTCGAAGTTCCCAATGAGGCTGGACGCATTGATGTTGCTGGTGCCAATGCGGGTCCAGAGACCATCGGCCACGGTGGTCTTGGCGTGCATCATGGGGCCGTCCCACTCGAAGATGCGGATCCCGGCCCGGAGCATCCGCCGATAGCCCAGTTGGGTGAGGTTACGCACCACCGGTACGTCACTCGCGCTGGGGACCAGCATGCGGAGATCCACGCCATCCCGTCCCGCCAGGGCCATCACTTCGAACAGTCGTGCCGGTGGCAGCAGGTAGGCGTCGACGATCCACAGCCGCTTTCCCGAGCCCGCCGTCAGGTACTCCAGCACCCGGAAGGTGCGCTGTCGCCGTGGCTCCCCGGCCACCACCCGAACGGCCGTATCGCCCGCGGGGGGTACATCGGAGGCGCGTTCCTCCTCGGGGAGGCGGCCCCCGGCCAGCGACCAGGTCCGGCTGAAGGCCAGATCGAGGGCGGCGGTGGCGGGCCCCTCAATCAGCACCCCGGTATCCCTCCAGGGCGGGATGCCACGAGCCGGATCGCCCATCCAGTCATCGCCGATGCACAGGCCGCCCATCACCGACCGCGTGCCATCCGCCACGACCAGCTTGCGATGGTCGCGGTTGATGACCCGGAGTGGCCGGAGGGGATGGAACGGGTTGAAGGCACGGACCTCGCACCCCGCCTGGCGCAGGGCCCGCCAGTAGCGTCCCCTGGTTGTCAGGCACCCGAACCAGTCGTACAGCACGCGGACCGGGAGCCCTTGGCGAGCCCGTGCCATCAACGCATCGGCGAAACGGCGACCGGTGTGGTCGGCGTGGATGATGTAATTCTCGAAATGAATGAAATGGCGGGCGCTGGCGATCAGCTCGAGCATCGCCTGGTACACGGCAGGTCCATCCTGCAGCAGGACGACGCGGTTGCCGGGGATCGGGCGCGAGTCTGCGGCGCGGTCAATGGCGCGCTGAGGCGCCAGCGGGCCCAGGCGCAGCTCCCGTGCCTCGGTGTCGGTCACGGACCGCCGAGGCCCAGCGCACGCTCCCCGGGCCTGAGGGCCGCCAGCACGAAAGTGATGTGCTCCTCGAGGGGGACGCCGAGCTCGGCCGCGCCCTGGACAACATCCTCGCGGCTCACCCCGCGGGCGAAGCCCTTGTCCTTGAGTTTCTTCTTCACGGACCCGACCTCGAGGTCGGTGAGGCTCTTCGAGGGTCGGACCAGGGCGCAGGCGACCAGGAAACCGCACAGCTCGTCCACCGCGAACAGTGCCCGGGCCACCGGCGTGTCGCGGGGCACCCCGGTGTAGTTCGCGTGGCCCAGGATGGCGCGACACAGCTCCTCCGGGAATCCCTGGGCGGCCAGCACGCGCACCCCCTCGGCGGGATGTTCCCGGTCGGCGGCGTGATCCGGGTTGGGGAACCGTTCGTAGTCGAAGTCGTGCAGCAGGCCCACCAAACCCCAGGCGTCCTGGTCTCCGCCCATCTGCTCCGCCATAGCCCGCATGGCGGCCTCGACGGCGTACATGTGCTTTCGGAGGGCGTCAGAGGGGGTGTACTCGTGCATGAGCGCGAGGGCGCGTTCCCGGGGCCAATCAGGGAGAGTGTGCATCGGGGGAATATAGATCTATCCGCGGGGGGCCAGCAGTCGTGCGCGACGGAGTGGTGCCACTGGCGGGACCATGGGCGCACCGGCTGGGCTCGAGCGAAACGACCCCCCGGCACCGTGCCGGGGGGTCGTCGGACCGCCGCTCCACACCTGCGGCGGACGGTCATGCGTCGCTGCCCTAGGGCGCCGGGCAGGTCACCGTGCCGCAGACCGGCACCGGCAGAGCGGTCCCGTACTCGGCGTTGATGGCGGCCGCGATCCCGTCGGCGATCGACTGGTGGGCCAGAGACGACGGATGGAACCCGTCGAGCGAGAAGAAGGTCCCGAATCCGACGCTGCCGCCGCCGAGCGCAGGCGCGAGGTCGGGGAAGGAACGAATCCGGACCTGGTCCACCGCCGCCGTCAGGGACGGGTTGATGTCGAAATAGGCAAAGCCCCGTGCGGTGGCCTCACTGGCGATGTGGGCGTTGTACTGCGCCACCGCGGTGGCGATGCCCTGGGTCTCCGCCGCGGTGACGACTTCGTTATCCACCGAGCAGTCGATTTCCGCCGGCGTGCCCCCGATGGCCGTGTTGAGCTTGACCAGGGCCACGGGCCACGGGACCAGGACGGGCAGGCCGCCGTTGAGCGCGGAGCAGTTGCTGTTGACGGTGAAGGTCGGGATGCCGGCCAGGGTCGGGTCCTGGGGCGGGAGCGGCGGCTGGCATTCAGGGCCGCCGTTCTTGACGCAGGACCAGATCGCCGCCGAGGAGGCATACGGGATCACGGTGACGTCCGGCACAGAAACCAGAACGGCGCGGGCACCGGTCGCCTCAATGGCGGCCAGCACCGAGTCGTACTTGATGTTGAAGGTGGCGCTGGCGGTCACCATCGCCGGGTTCCCCGGGTTGGCGTCCAGCATGGCGCCGAGCACGTCGTTGGCGCCGATGAACACCGACACGAACGTCGGCTGCAGCCGTTGCATCAGCTCGACTTCGGTGCGGCCGCCGAGGATGAACTGCTTGTAGACGTCGGTGCTGGACGGGGGCGAACCGAAATTGCTCAGCAGCTCCTGCACCGTGGCCCCCGGGAACGCCACGTTGTTGATCAGGTTGATGGTCGGCGCCCGCAGGCTGCAGCCGGTGGGGGAGCCGCCGCCGACCCGCGCCTGGGTGGTGTTGTTGGTGAACGGTGCGGGGCAACCCTTGCCCAGTTGCGGGTGATCGTTGAACAGCGGCATCTGGAAATCGGTGCCCATCGCCATGGCCAGGAGGTTGGCGTACGAGCGCACCTGGGTGCTGTCGTTGATGCCGCCGGACTGGAAGCCCGCGGTGATGCTGTTCCCCAAGGACACGTACCGTCGGAACATCGGGTCAATGATGTTGGGTGGATTGAGGGTGTCGTCGGTGCGGCAGCTGGCCAGGAGCGGCAGCGCTACCAGCAGGGCGACGGCTATACGCTTGACGGACATATGTGTGGTCCCCGTCGCTTTAGAAGTTCCAGGTGAAGGTGGCGCCAAAGAGATGCGCCTTGAAGTTGTAGATGCCGTCGTTGGGGGTGCCCGCCTCGCGGGAGCGGCCCCGGCGGTCGGCCTGGTCGATGTACTGGTAGGCGAGGTCCACGTGGCCGCTGCCGCCCAGCCGGGTGCCGAAACCCACGGTGAACTCGGTCCGGCCCCCTTCGGGGAGCGTCGAGGTCACGTTGTCGTCGGGTGCTGCACCGCTGTGCGTCAGGAATCCCGCGCGGACGACGCTTGAGGTGCCGACGTCGTACTCGCCGCCGAAGCGGTAGCTGTGGGTCTTCTTGAATTCCTGCGGCAGAGTCGTCGGGCCCAGGATCTCGAAATCCAGGACGATGGTATCCCAGACCTCCCAGTTCTGCATGCCGTAGTCGAACAGCAGCTGCAGCTTGTCGGTGACCTGATACGCCACACCGAGGCTCAGCTGCTCCGGCAGCTGGAGGCCGGTGGCGCCGCCCTGATCCACGAGCGAACCGCCGGTCTGGAACTGGGGCGCGAGCACCGCGTCCATCGGTGTCCCGGCCGGGACGCCCAGCGCCGCGATCAGCGGGCTGCCCGGCGGGATGAGGATATTGGTGTTGACCTGCTTGAAGGTGGCCTCACCGTCAATGTTATCGATGGTCTGCCGCGACAGGTAACGAGCCCCGAAGCTGAGCTTGTCGGTCGGTTGCACGGTCACCCCGACATGGAACCCGAATCCGGTCTTGCTGCCGGTGATCTTGGCGTCGGCGAAATCGGTTCCCGCGGGAATGCCCAGATTGCCGAAGGTAACGCCGGGGGAGGCCGTTTGCTCCGACAGGTCCGCCCGCTGATTGAGCTCCAGATGGAGGAGGTTGATGTCGAACCCGGCGCCCACGTTGACGTACTTGCCCAGCTTGGCGGCCACGGTGGGCTGCACGTAGATGTTGCGGATGACGCTCTTGTAGGAGCTGAACCTCCCCAGGGCATCCTTGGGCCAGTCCGTGGTCAGGCCATATGGGGCAAAGACGCCCAGGCCGGCGGAAAAGCGATCGCTGAAGCCACGGGTCAGGAACAGGGCGGGCACCGGGAAGACCTTCTTGTTCAGGTCGGAGCTGAGGCCGGTTGCATCCTGGGTGAAGCCGCCGGTGGGCGCGATGAACGTCCCGCCCACCGAGATCTGGGTCCGGCCCTTGGGCGTGTTGGCCAGGCCGGCCGGATTGAAGAACAGTGCCGATCCGTCGTCACAGGGAGATGCTACCCCCGTGCCCGCCCGGCCCATGGCGCAGGTGCCGTGCTCGTTGACGCTGAACCCCTGGGCTCGAAGCGACGCAGGGGTGCCCAAGAGGGCAGCCAGCGCACCGATGGCCAGCCGTACGTGGAACTGCCGCATAGATGAACTCCGGTAGATAGGCGCTGCGGATGGAAGCGTTGCTCAGTGCTGCAGGAAAGGTGGCTTTAGTCTACGGACCAGAGACAGCTTTGTCAAAATGCGGCGCGGGACCGACAGAAATGAAAGACTCTCTCACTCCGATTTCATGATCCTAGTGCAGCGTCCCCCCCTCGGAACCCGTGCCCGGGGCCTGGGCCACCGTGAGTGGCACCCGGTACTCGGCATCGTTGTCCAGGCCAATCTCGAAGGCGTAGGAACCCGCCCGCGGGAGCGGCAGGTCGAACACCAGCACCGCCCCGGCCTCGATGTCCACCACACCGGCCGGCGGTTCCCCGAACTGCACGCTCCCCTCCCCATCGAGCAGCTTGGTGCCGTGCTCGTCCACAAAGCGGATGCGCATGGCGTGCTCCCCGATCTCGGTGCGTCGGCCGCGCACCCGCAGGACCAGGTGGGCACGCGGATGGACCGTGGGGAACTGCGTCACCCAGACGTGCTGGAACAGTCCCAGCACCGAGAGCTTGCCCTGCTGGTCAATCAGGGCATAGTCGGCCAGGACCGCGAAATCGAGTATCAGGTCACGCCACCCGGATGGAAGTGATCTCGTCGTTCTTGCGGATGGCGTTCACCACCTCCATGCCCTTGATCACCTGGCCGAAGACCGTGTGCTTCCCGTCAAGGTGCCCCTGGGGCGCGTGGCAGATGAAGAACTGGCTGCCGCCGGTGTCCTTGCCGGCGTGGGCCATGGACAGCGTGCCGGCCACGTGCTTGTGGGTGTTGCGTTGGGTCTCGCACTTGATGGTATAGCCTGGGCCACCGGTGCCGACCCGGGGGTCGTTGGCGTCCCGACTGGTGGGGTCGCCGCCCTGGATCATGAAGTTGCTGATGACCCGGTGAAAGCGGGTGCCATCATAGAACTTCTCGTTGGCCAGCTTGCTGAAGTTCTTGACGGTCTCCGGGGTCTCATCGTCGAACAGCTCGGCGACGATGGTCCCGCGGCTGGTTTCGATGGTGGCGGTTTTCATGGCTGGTCGGGGGCAGGGGAGGTGGACCGGGACGCACCGGGAGCGGCGGGGCCGGGCAGGGCGGGAAAAGGATAGCGGGCGAAGGGCCGGGCGGGCAAGGAAGCCCCGATGGCGCCTGATCGGCGCCGCTCAGACCGATCCCGCTGAGCTCAGCTCCTCCTGCCATGCCTCCAGGCTCTCCGACGGGGCCCGGCAGCTGGTCCCGATGCAGAGGAAACCCCGGGTCGCCCCTCCCACCAGGCGCATGGCCGTGATGGCCGGTGGCATGGCGCTGGCCGACGAGCGGACCAGCTGCACCACCCGCCGGGGGGCGAATGCGCGCAGCGCCGCCAGGTGCATCTCCCGGGCGACGGCGGCTGCGTCGGGCCCGTGGCCCTCCACGATGACCATGTGCGTGGCCGGGCGAAGGGCCCAGTCGAGCGCGGAGAGAAACGCCGTACCGAACACGCCGAGCGCGGGGGCGGCGCCGGCGAACGCGCCAACCAGCGCGCGGTGCCGCTCGTCCCACAACGGGGCCTGGGTGTGCGCCGCCAGCCGGGCCAGCACGAGGGCCGCCGTCCCGTTCGCCGATGGAGTTGGCGCATCCTGAATCGGCTTGAGCCGGGCCGGCAGGAGACCAGGGCCACCCTGGTCGCGGGCCCGGTCCCACAGCCCTCCCCCTTCGCCGTCCAGGTAGTCCTGCCACACCCGCTCCATGAGGCGCTCGGCCCATGCCAGCCACGCTCCCGCGCCACTGGCCTCGTGCGCATCCAGCAGCGCCTGCGCCATCTGGACCTGGTCATCCAGCAGCCCCCCAATGCCACCGGGCGCGTGCCGAAGCGACGCCGGGTCCTCGTGCTCGTCGCGAATGCGCTGGAGGGTCTGGAGGCCATGCTCGAGCGCCCACGGGTCTGCCAGCACGCTCCCCGCCCTGATCAGGGCCCCCGCCATCATGCCATTCCAGCCGGTGTACCGGGTCCGGTCCACAAACGGAGCCGTCCGCGCCTTGCGGGCCAGCAACAGGCGGCGCCGCGCCTCTGCCAGGCGGGGCTCGGTGTGGTCGAGTGGGGTCGAGGGGTCCAGGAAGAGCACATTCTTTGAGGGATTGTGGTGCATCTCGCCAGCGGTGCCGATGTCGTACGTGCTCGCGGCGAGCTCGAAGAGCGCGGCATCACCGATGGCGGCCTCGGCTTCAGCGGGGGTCCAGGTGAAGTAGTCTCCGTCGTCGTCCAGTCCCACATCGGCATCCTGGCTGGCGCCGTAGCCGCCGTCGGGATGTGCCAGCTCCTCCCGCACCCAGCGGACGATCCCCCGGGCCACCTCGGCGAACTCCGGCTCGGCCGTTGCCGCCAGTCCGTCGAGGTACGCCTTGAGGAGTTCCGAGTTATCGTAGGACATTTTCTCGAAGTGCGGTACGATCCACCGTTCGTCCACACTGTATCGGTGGAACCCGCCGCCGAGGTGGTCGTGGATGCCGCCTCGCGCCATCGCCTGCAGCGTGTGCGTGGCCATGGCCCGGGGTTCATCGTTGCCGGTGTCCGCTGCACGAGTGAGCAGGAAACTCACCGCGCCGGGATGCGGGAACTTCGGCTGGGTCCCGAAGCCGCCGTGGCGGGGGTCGTAGTGGAGGGCCACCTGGCTGGTCGCCTGCACCAGGGCCGTCTCGTCGGGCGTCGCGGCGGAGGATTCATCCAGGTGGGGCGTCAGCAGGCGCTGGAGCGTCAGCGCCTGCTGTTCGGCCCGGTCGCGCTGTTCCCGCCAGACCCGGAGGACCTGCTCCAGCACCGTTCGAAATCCGGGGCGACCATACTTTCCGTCCGGGGGAAAATAGGTGCCGCCGTAGAAGACCTGTCCCTCGGGCGTCAGGAAGGCCGTCAACGGCCAGCCGCCCTGTCCGGCCAGGGCCTGCACGGCGCGCTGGTAGCGGGCATCCACGTCGGGCCGCTCGTCGCGATCCACCTTGATGCAGATGAAGTTCTGGTTGAGGAACTCCGCCAGCGCGGCATCTTCGTAGGATTCGCCGTCCATCACATGGCACCAGTGGCACCAGACGGCGCCGACGTCCAGCAGGATGGGGCGATCGTCCGCCCTCGCCGCCCCAAACGCGGCCTCCCCCCACGGGTACCACGCGATGGGCTGGTGGGCGGCGCTCTTCAAATAGGCGGAGGCGGCGTCGGCAAGTCGATTGGCCATTCCTAAACCTAGTGACGATGGCCGAAGGACGGTCGGCGAGCCGTCCGGAGCGGTGGTTCAGGGCGCGGGGAGCCGCTTAGCTTGCAGCCAGTGCTCGTCGTGGGATGCGGACGAGCTGTCCTCTCCACCTGCTGGCGCCATTCCATGACATCCACCACGACAGCGGATCTACTGGTCGTTGTCGGCGCCGGGGCGGCCGGGCTCATGGCCGCCATCTTCGCCGCCGAGCAGGGCGCGCGGGTCCTGCTGCTGGAGCGCACTCCCGACGGGGGGCGGAAGATCCTCATCAGCGGCGGGGGCCGATGCAACGTGCTGCCATCGGCGCTTGCACCGGAGCGGTTCGTGACCGATTCGTCGCCTCACCTGCTTCGCCGGATGCTGGGCAGCTGGCCGCAGGCCGGGCAGCGGCAGTTCTTCGAGCGCGACCTCGGGCTTCCCCTGGCGCTGGAGCCAGAGACCGGGAAACTGTTTCCCGCGAGCAACCGCGCCCGCGATGTGCGCGACCGGCTGGTAGACCGGGCCCGGGAGCGGGGGGTAGAGATCCGCGGCAACGTGCCAGTCACGGGCCTGGAGCGAAGCGACGGTCGCTTTCGCCTCCTCCTGCCGGGTGGCGAGGTGATCCACGCCACCCAGGTGATCATCGCCGCGGGAGGCCTCTCGGTCCCCGCGACCGGCAGCGCGGGATTGGGGCTGGACCTGGCCCGCCAGTTCGGGCACGTCGTCCACCAGACCTACCCAGCGCTGACGCCCCTCCTCGCCGATCCCCCGGTGCATGCCGGGCTGGCCGGTGTCTCCCTGACTGTCACCCTGACGGCGCTGGTCCAGCGCCGCCAGATTCAGGCCTGCGGAGGGTTTCTGTTTACCCACCGCGGGTACAGCGGTCCGGCCGTCCTGGACCTCTCCCATGTGGCGGTGCGGTCCCGGCTGGCCGGAGGCCCCCGGCAGCCCATCGCGGTACAGTGGGGCGATCTCCCCGCCGCTGGGTGGGAGGCGCTCCTCCGCGAGCGAAGTGCGGCAGGCGTCCTGGGCGTGCTGCGTGAGCGCGTGCCGCTTCGGCTCGCGGAAAGACTGCTCGAGGAGGCCGGGGTGGACCCCCGGCAGCAGCTGGCCCAGTTGCGGCGGGAATCGCGCCGGGAACTGGTTGCGAAACTCACTGCATACCCGCTCCCGTGGTCCGGGGACGAGGGCTACAAGAAGGCGGAGGTGACCGGTGGTGGGCTGGCGCTGAACGAGGTGGACCCGGCCACCCTGGAGAGCCGCCGAGTGCCAGGATTGTTCTTTGCGGGGGAGGTGCTGGACGCCTTCGGTCCCATCGGCGGCCACAATTTCGCGTGGGCCTGGGCCACGGGGCGCCTGGCGGGACTGGGGGCGGCAAAGCAGACGGGGCGGGCCTCGTGAGGCCCGCCCCGCGGTCTGGGGAGCGCGCAGGCGCCCCGCGACCTACTTGCCGCCCAGCCCGAACGAGATGCCGGCGCTCACCGGGATGTACGCGGTGCTGCCACCCTCGGTGCTGATGTTGATGTAGCGCGCCTCGACGAAGAAGTTCGAATCGCTGCCGGCCTTGAACTTCAGGCCCGCGCCGCCGCCGAACGAGATCGCCGAGTCGTCACCGCTGCCGCCGCCGGTGATGTCGATCTGGACCTTGTGGTAGCCTACGCCACCGAGGACGTACGGCTTGATGCCGCCGGCGCTCTGGATGTCGTAGGTCACGCTGGCCATGGCGCCGCTCAGCTTGACCTTGCCGTCCACGCCGTCGACGGTGTTCTGGCCGTAGAAGAACTCGCCCCGGAAGCCGAGGCCGGAGGGCAGGCCGTAGCCGACGTTGGCCATGCCGTGCCAGCCGAGCTTGGCCACGTCGTTGAAGTCACCCATCGGCAGCGTGGCGCCGCCACCAACCCCGAGGGTAATGGACTGTGCCTGGGCCGAAGAGGCGCTGAGCACGAGGGCGGCGCCGGCCGCCACGATAGCCGTAGAAAGACGCTTCATGAATCACTCCTGGTACGGTGGACTGTCCGCAGACCTCCCGGTCCCCATGACCGGGTGTTGGACGGCAGGAATATAGCCAAGCAGGGCCCGGAACCGGTGGCCCTGGGGGTCCGAAAGTCGGTCACCGGACTCGGTTCAACATGACCCGCAGGGAGTCCTGGGGAATCCGCCCCGACAGCGCAAGCCGATAGCCCCCCTCGTCCAGCCAGATCGCGCTGGCCGAGCCGTCTGGGGTGGTGCGGAACACCGTCTCTCCGCTTTCCAGTGCGGCGTCCTCAATGGGCCGGAACCCCGAGCTGTCCACCGGAATGCGCTGCTGGTCGAGCGTCAGTCGTCCGCTGGTCCCCAGCCGGTACACCACCCGGATGACCTCGAGGTTCCGCTGCGCGCCCGGCACGATCCCGGGCGAGGCCACCTCGTAGTGATCGGGCGCCAGGCCGGAAATCCCCCGCAGTGCCCCGCCGAGAACTCTGACTGCCTCGCTGCGGGAGACCCCCTGGAACCTTGGCGAAAGCCCCAGCGGGGTGAGGGCATCACCCTGTGGCGGGCGCTCCGCTGGGAGGACGGGTTGGTCGGGGCGAGGGGTTGAACGGGGCGGGTCCGCGGCCAGAGTCGCGGAGCTACCCGGCGCCACCGGGCTGGGCGCGATGACGGTGGATTGCGAGTCGCTCCGGAATGCGAGGTCCTGGTTGTCGCCGGCGGCCTCACTCAGGCGCCAGAGCCCGTAGCCTACCACGATGGCCAGCACCCCGGCCACCCCCCAGAGAAAGGTGGCAAAGTCCAGCGGGAAAGCCCGCCGTGATTCGCTGGGGGGCATGACCACCATCCCGCCAGCGGTCAGGGTCGCGGCCGGTGTCAGGTCGGAGGCAAGCTGGGGGAAGTTCTGGTCCACTTCAACGAAGTGGTCCCGCCACTCCTCCAGTCGGCGGGAACAGGCCCGGCATTGGTCCACATGCCGCCTGATCCGGTCAATGTCGGCGCCGGAGGCTTTCCCGGTGACCAGCCGCTCGAGCACTCGGTCGTTCAGGTGAAACATGCCCGGAATCTATCCCGCCCGGGCCGGATCAGTGCACCCGGCGCACCAGCGCCCGGAGAGAATCTCCCGGGAGATAGCCGGTCAGGGTCAGCCGGAACCCATCGGGGCTCATCCAGCGCACCCGGCTGAGGCCACCGCCGGCTGCGGAGACGACGGTGTCGCCTGCCAGCAGGTTCCCGATGATAGCGGGGCCCTCACGGGCCTCGGCCGGGGCCTGGGTCCGCTGCTGATCCAGCCACAGTTCACGCCCCGGGGGATCGAGATAGATGATACGCACCGACTCTCCAGCGGCACCGCCGCCGGTTCGTTCGGCTGTCCCCACTTGGACCCGCATCGGGCTCAGCCCGTCGATGAGTTTCACAGTTCCGCCCAAGGCCCGGACGGCCTCCTCGAGGGGGGCTACCCGGTAACGGCCCGCAGTCGCCGGTGCGTCTCGTGGGGCGGCGAGGTCGGCGGCACGCGCCTGCCGCGGCTGGGCGCTGAGAGCCTGCGCGGACGGCGCACCCGGCGCGGCCGATTCCGCACGGCTGGCCTGATTGGCAAGAACCTGGTCGGTCTCGGCTGGTGGCGTTGGGGCAACCGCCTTGACCGCTCCCGCCACGGCCGAGGTGGGGGGCTGGGTGAGCTGTTGGCGCGAGGCCTCGTCCTCCCGTAGCCCGGCCGGCGCCCGCTTCTCGAGGCTGGGCTCGACCGCCCGCTGGTCACCAGAGAGGACGGACGTGGCCGTGGGGAGCTGTTCAGCCACCTCCGCCGTCGACGAATCAGCCGGGCTCTGGGCAAAACGCCGTGCGCTCGCCGACCACCCCAGGCCGACCGCCAGGACCAGGGTGGCCGCCCAGGCAAATGGGCGGAAGCGGTCCCAAGCTGGTCGCCCGGCCATGGGGGATCGCGCCTGCAATGGCAGCCTCTGGGGCTGGAGGCTGTCCACCAGCGTGCCCGCCTCACCAGCGAAGGCACGGATCTCGTCGTAGAGCCTGCGGCAGTCGCCACAGTCCGCCACGTGACGCTCGGCCAGCTCGCGCTCGTCCCGGGCCAGTTCACCGTCGAACAGCGCGGTCAGTGTTCCCTCATCAAGATGCGGCATGCTTGTCCTTCTCCTGCTCACGGTAGGCTTCCACCAGCCGCTTGCGGGCACGGCAGAGCGTGGTTCCGATGGCCCCCTTGGCCAGTCCGGTGGTCGCCGCGATTTCATCATAGTCAAAACCTTCGGCCTTCAGCAGCAGTACCTCCCGGTCGATGTCCCGCAACTGGCTGAGGGCCGCCTTGACGAACTTGGTTTTCTCGTTGCGGTCGTAATCGTCGTCCGGCGGAGGCGCGCTGCTGGCGGATTCTCCCTTGAGCAGTTGCAGCCGGCGCCCCTGGCGCACCGCCCGTCGGCCGTCGTCGCGCACCAGGTTGAGAGCCACCGCGAAGAGCCATGGCCGGGGGTTATCGGGCGGGGCCTGCAGCGCCCGCGCAAAGACCTCCGCGGCGAGGTCTTCGGCGCGGTCCTGGTCGCCGGTGCGCCGGTACAGCATCCGCAGGAGCGGTGCATGGTACTGGGCAAAGAGCTCTTCGATGGATGGGCCGGTCATGGGCTCCTGCGGTTCAGCCGCACAGTGCTGCGATCTCCTGCACCGGCGCGCGGAACCGTCCCGCGCGCCGGACCCCGTCGGGGAATACCACATCGTACCGGCCGCTGAGCGGCCCTGCCGCCCCGGACTCGAAATCAATCCAGCCCGAGGTGGCGCTCTGGCACGCCTGCTCGCTGGTGCAGAGCACCGCCACGGCCCCGTCGGGACCGCTGTCTCCCAGGGTCCACCGTGCTCCCCGGACGCTGCCGAGGTCGTGGTAGACGCTCAGGCGGAGGATCGGCATCGGGGTCGGCCCGCTGTCCAGTGGCGCCGTCGTGAGGTAGACCGAGGTCGCCAGCCCATCCCACGGGGCACAGTCCGGCCGGGCGACCGCGTACGGCCAGGATTCGGTTGGGGTCGACTCGGCCGGCCCGCCGTCACAGGCAAGCAACGCCAGGATCAGGGTCATTCGCCACATCAGGCACCTCCGCGGAAGTCGCGCACCAGGCTGCGCAGCTCGGCCTCACCCAACGTCTGTCGGCCGACAGCGGTGATCTTGATGCTCGCGCGCTGACCGGCAATGATCACCGACTCGCCCACCACGAGGCTTTCGCTGAGCTCCGGAAGGGCTCGCACCACCGCAAAGTAGGCGGCGCTGAACGGGGCGATGTCCAGCACCCGGAGGCTATCGCCATGGGCCACATCCGTCCAGACACCCACCGTCTGGCGGAAGATCCTGCCTCCCGCGCGCCGGACCTCCCGGTCGTTCCCCGAGATACTGG
The DNA here is from genome assembly GCA_964449145.1 of uncultured Gemmatimonadaceae bacterium. Lineage (GTDB taxonomy): Bacteria > Gemmatimonadota > Gemmatimonadetes > Gemmatimonadales > GWC2-71-9 > JADJOM01. Next base: position 51,043 of record CAYUYF010000015.1, read on the forward strand.
CCAGCTTGTCTTCGGCCACGGCCTCGGCTTCGGCCAGGCTCCGGGTATCGCGCATCCGCCCGCTCGCCTTGGCCTGATCGAAGGCTGCCTGTCCAGTCTGGGCTGCGGGCGCGGCCACCACGGCGTTGGCCTGGGCCCGGAGGGCCCGTTCATCCCGGGAGGCAAACTGCGGTTCCTGCACCAGGTATGAGGTGAACTCGGTGAGGATGCCGTAGCGCAGGCCCAGTTCGCGAATCTCCCGAATCAGCGCGTCGCTGGAACCCTCCAGCCGGACCTGCCGGGTCAGATCGCCCACCCGCCGGGAGGCCCACAGCCTCGGAATGAAGTCGTTGGATCCCTCCACCCGGCGAAACCGCGCCTCGGCGGTAAACCGCTCCCTGCGGCCGTTGCGCTCACCCTCGAGGATGATCGTCCCTTGTCCCTCTCCCTGGTACCGGCCGAAGACCACCAGCTCCTCGCCGAAGAACAGGTCCGGCAGCTGGGAAGGCGACAAGTCCCGGAAGCGCACAGGACTCGACACGATCCGGAGATTGACCAGTGCGGGCCGCCGCAGCTTGCCCATGAGGCTGCCAACTACGACCTCGACATTCGCCTCCGGGGCTACGTACTCCGACGCACCACGGCCTTCCTTGGCCAGCCGGTCCAGCAGGTAGGTGTTCACGTCGTGCCCTACCCCGATAGTGAAGATACGCGAGCGGCCGGCGCGGCCCGCCGCCATGGCGGCGATCCGGTCGGGCTCCTGCTCGCCGACGGAAGGGACGCCGTCGGTCAGGAACAGGACCAGCGGCAGCCGCTCCTGGCTCACCGCGGAACCGAGTGCCGCCTCGAGCGCGCCGGAGATATTGGTCCCGCCGTCCGCCTGCAGGCCATCTACAAACTCGCGGGCCGACCGCAGGTTCTCCGCTGTGGCCGGGGAGAATCCTTCCCGGAAGTGCCGCACCGCAGAACTGAAGGCAATGAGCTGAAAGCGGTCCGCCGTGCGCAGCGTGCCCAGCGCCTGACGGAGCGCGGCCTTGGCCTGCTCGATCTTCTGGCCGGACATGGACCCCGAGACATCCACCACGAGCGACACATCCCGCGGTACCACCGCACCCTCCTCGGCGGCTGGTGGGGCCAGCAGCAGCATGAAGTACCCATCCTCACCGCCCTGGCCGTGGGTGACCACGCTGGTCCCCACCAGGCCACGCCGCAGCGGGAGGAACAGCTCCACATCGCCGCCTCGCGAGGGGTCGAGGCTCAGTTCCAGCCGGCCGCCTTCGTATCGGGTCGTGACCTGGTGAGTAGGGGAGTACGGAGTGCCGTAGGTGTCCGCCGCGGGGGCCGTCAATCGCCAGCCGCTGCTGGTTCCGCCGCGCTGGCCCAAGGCATAGCGGACGCGCAGGGCGTCGCCGCTGCGTTCGAGCAGCTGGGTATATCGCAACACTACTTTGCGGGTTTCTCCCGGCTGAATCGGAAACACCTGTGCCCGGACCAGGCCATGCCCCGCCAGCGTGAGCAGGGCCGGGTCCTTCTGCCGCCGCACGATCTCCTCGTAGATTCCGCGGGCCTGCTCGGCGGTGAGCATTTCACCACGCATTTCCTGCTGGCCCATCCAGAGCGAGAAATTCTGGAAGACCGCTTCGCCCGGGAGGGGGTAGAGATAATTGCCCTCGGCGATACCGCCGCCGGTGTTCTGGAAGCGCTCCTCGACTTCTACCCGCGCGACCCGGCCATCAATCGTGACCCGGACCTCCGAGCCTACCCGAGTGACGGTGGGTGCGACTGTAACTGGGTTTCTTGGCCGTTCGATTTCAATCCAACCCTGCGCCGCCGCGGGAGACGCGGCGGCCATGAGCGCGATGGCGCCCAGAATGTTCCGGTGCATGCAACCTCTATGGCTGTTTGGGTCGCCCGGGGGATGCGGGGGTGGCCTGGGGTTGCACAGCGGGGGGGGCGGGCTGGCTGGGCAACCGGCGGTTAGAATTGGGACATGCCCGCCATCACCGTGACCCGGACTTACCTCGAGATGACCGCGCCCCAGGAGCTGCGGCCAGCGGGCGAAGCCCAGCCAGGCGTACGGCTGGAGCGCATGGTCAGCTGTCCCTGGCACTTCTACCGGTACCTCTATGCCGAGGTCGGCCGCCCCTACCACTGGCGGGACCGGCTGCCGTGGACCGAGGCCCAGTTCCGGGAGTGGCTGGCGGGGCCGAGCGCGCTCTGGCTGCTGACCGTCGAGGGGGCACCGGCCGGGTTCTTCGAACTCCGAACTCACCCGGACCAATCGGTGGAAATTGCCTATTTCGGGGTGCTGCCGGAATTCCAGGCGCGAGGGCTGGGGAAGTACCTGCTCACCCGGGCGGTGCAGGCGGCCTGGGAGGACCGGCCCAGCCGGGTGTGGCTGCACACCTGCACGCTGGATCACCCGGGTGCGCTGCCGAACTACCTCAAGCGTGGATTCCGGATCGTGGGGGAGGAACAGTACGAGGTTGTGCAGAACTGACCGCTGAAGGGTGGCTCAGCTCCTTCCCGGCCTTTCCCGACCGGGGCACAGATCCGCCAGCACACACTCGTCACAACGCGGCCGCCGCGCGATGCACACGGCCCTCCCGTGCAGGATCAGCAGGTGCGACACGATGGTCCAGTCCTCCTGGGGCACCAGGTTCATCAGGTCTCGCTCAATCTTCACGGCATCGGTTTGGCGGGTGAGCCGGAGCAATCCCGCCAGGCGGGTGACGTGGGTGTCTACCGTTACCCCTTCGTTGATTCCGAAGGCATTTCCCAACACGACATTGGCGGTCTTGCGGCCAACCCCCGGGAGCGCGTGGAGCTCCGCCATGCTGCGGGGAATCGTGCCGTCATGATCGGCGACGACGGCCTGGGCCATCGCGATGAGGTTACGCGCCTTGTTCCGGAAGAAGCCGGTCGACTTGATGATGGACTCGACGTCACCCTGTCGCGCCCGTGCCAGGGCCGCCGGCCCCGGGTATTTCCGGAACAGCTCCGGGGTAACGAGGTTGACCCGGGCATCGGTGCACTGGGCCGAGAGGATTGTCGCGGCCAGCAGCTGGTAGGCATCCTGGTGATCCAGGGCGCAGGTGGCGTCCGGGTAGGCCTCTTTCAGACGGGCCAGGATCGCAACGATCCGCTGGCTTGCGGGCGCGGCCGCCGGCCGCCGGACCGTCACGGCGCCCTCCGGGCGGCGACATGCGCGAGGAAGCCCTCGACCGGCCGGGTGTTGAGCACGTCCTTGGGCGTCAGCCAGCCCTTCCGGGCAACTCCTACCCCGTAATCCACATTCCGCAGGCCGGCGAGATTGTGCGCGTCGGCGCCGATGGACAGCATCACACCCATCGCGCGGGCGCGCTGCACGAATCGCCAGTCCAGATCCAGCCGGTGCGGGTCGGCATTGATCTCCACCGCCACGCCGGTGCGCGCCGCCTGCTCGAAGATCGCGTCCATATCAATAGGATAGGGATCGCGGGACAGCAGCAGCCGGCCGGTGGGGTGGCCGAGGATGGCGAGGTGCGGATTTTCCATGGCGGTGAGCACCCGGCGGGTCATTTCGTCCCGGCTGAGGCTGAACCGGCTGTGGATGGAGCCGATCACGAAGTCGAGCCGGCTGAGCACCCCGTCGTCGTAGTCCAGAGCCCCGTCGGCGAGGATGTCCGCCTCGATGCCCTTGAGGATCCGAAATCCGGACAGCCGGGCGTTGGCGGCGTCGATCTCATCCGACTGCCTTTGCAGATCATCGGGGCTGAGGCCGCCGGCGTACGCCGCCGCCCGGCTGTGGTCGGTGACCCCGGCGTAGCGATAACCCGCCGCCTGGCATGCTTCCGCCAGCTCCATGACGGAGTTGGATCCATCGGAGTAGGTCGTGTGGCAGTGCAGGAAACCGAGGAGGTCGTCCCGCTGGAGGAGGTGCGGCAGGGTCCCGGCGTGGGCGGCGGCGATCTCGCCCCTCCCCTCGCGCATTTCAGGGGGAACCTCCGCCAGCCCCAGCGCGGAGTAGAACGCGCGCTCATCCGGGGTGGGGATGAACTGGCTCCCCCGCCACAGGGCCGCGCCGTCCAGGGTGAAGCCCTGCCCCCGGGCGTGGGCGGTGAGCTGCGCGAGATGCTCGTCGCTCCCGGTGGCCTGGACCAGCACGGTCCCGGTATTCTGGGCGGTGGTGACGACGATCTGCGCCTGCGCCCCGCCGCTGACCCGGAGAGTCACGCGGCGCTCGTCCTGGCCGGCGAACTCGTGCACCCCGGGGAGCTGGCCGATGCGCTTGAAGATGTCGGCGGGCGGCACCTCGGCCACCAGCACCACGACGAGGTCCCGCACCACCTCGGTCCGGCGGCGCACGTCCCCGGCGGTCACGGCGTGCAGGACACCGGGCAGTGCGGCCAGGGCGCCCCGGAGGCCTTCGGCCTCGTCGGCGGCGTGGTGGGCGAGCTTGAAGGCGCTGGCCTGACGCAGGAAGGCGATGCCCTTGAGGATGTTCTCCGCGGTCTTGGCGCCGAACCGAGGCAGGGCGGCGAGGCGTCCGTCGCGTGCCGCCGCCTCCAGGTCGGGGAGGGAGTCGATGCCGAGGGCGGCGTGAATCTGGCGGATCTTGGCCACGCCGAGGCCGGAGATCTGCAGCATCTCCACCAGCCCCGGCGGCACCTGTTCGCGCAGCTCCTCCAGCAGCGACGAGCGGCCAGTGTTGACCAGGTCCTGCACGATCTGGAGCGTTGCCGGGCCGATCCCCTTGGTGCCGGCGAGCGATCCGTCGGCCAGAACGTCCTCGAGCTCGCCTGGAATGGAGGCCACCGCCCGCGACGCGGTGCGGAAGGCCCGAACCCGGAAGGTGTTCTCTCCCTTGAGCTCGAGGAAGGAACCGATCTGCTCCAGGACCTGTGCGACCGCTTTTTTGTCCATCGTCACGTCAGCCCACCTCCAGGGCCTGGTGCGGGCGCCGCCCTGGTCCGGCGCAGGCGACCGCTTCTGCCATGAGCCGGCGGGCGCGCTCGGCCAGTTCGAGCAGTTCCGCCTCTCCGACGACGGAGTAGAGTCCGGCCGCCGCGCCCCCCGGCAGGACCGGAGAAAAGGTCGGGGCGCCATCGAGCCGCTCCAGCCCCTCGCCCGGATAGCCGTCGGCATCCACCACGGTGAAGCCCTCCCGTCCGGGATGCATCCCCGCCACGGCGAGGGTGAACAGGCCGCCTCCGGGCCAGGGGCGCACAAAAGCGCCGTCCAGCGGCTGGTGCGGCTGTCCATCTCCAAGGTCGGCCCACACCAGACGCTCCGGCAGCTGCAGGTAGAACGCCGGCGGCGAGGGGCTCGGGGAGAACGGGGCTGGCTCGGCGTCCGCTCCGGGTTCCGGCCCGGCCAGCATCCGCCGAGTACGATCCCGTGTCAGGCTGATGACCCAGCCACCGGCGGACCAGTACAGCCAGGCGTGGTGCAACAGGACCAGATGCTCGCGGACCGCCTCTCCCACGCCCTCTTCCGGCACCAGCTCCCGCAGAAACTCCGTCACCGCGCGATCCAGCACGAAGGCATCGCGGTCGTGCGGGTCGGCACCGGTCCGGGCGAACGAATCCCGGATCTCGGCGAACCGTCGCTCGGCATCCGCGCCGAAGGCCAGTTCGTACGGGGTCAGGCGCGGCATGGCGGCGGCGTAGGGTTGGGTGTTGGGGCTCGAGGGACCTGGCGCCGGACGCGGGCGCGGGCGAACGACAAAACTAACACCCCCGGCGGGGCGGGGCCCGCGCCCATCCTGGCCGCGGCGTCGGAGGCCGCGGTCGCCGGGCGCCTAACGCAGTGTAGGGTCCGCGGGCAGGAACCGGTCCAGGACCTGCACAAATTCCGGCAGCCGCTCCACGTACGGCACATGGCCACACTCCGGCAGCAGCACGAATTCCGCGCCGAGGCAATCGGCGGTCTCCCGAGCGGACGCCCACGGGATAGGGTCATCGTCGCCGTGCAGCACCAGCGCCGGGACGCTCAGCCGTCGCAGGCCGGGACGCAGATCGTAGTGACCGAGGCTCTCCCAGACCTCGGCACGGGTGCGTTCCGTGACCCGGAAGGGGGTGAGCTCGGTGGCCCGCGCTGGATCGTGGAAGTAGCCGGCCACCGCAAGCTCGAACAGGCGCTGGGCGTGACGGGCGGGATCCGTCTCGCGGAGTCCGCTGCGGCGGAGCTCGGTCCGCGCCTCCTGCAGCTCCGGAGTCATCGTGCGAGCCGCGAAGCGCTGCTCGAACTCGTCCCGGGCCGCCCGCCAGGCCGGGGCGGGCGAGACCAGGGCCAGCCGCTCCACACGCGCCCGGTGCTCCACCGCGTAGAGCAGCGCCAGCAGCCCGCCCCAGGAGTATCCCAGGAGCGTCAGCCGGTCGAGACCCCACGACTGCCGCAGCGCCTCGAGGTCCGCCACATGCTCGGCCCAGCCCACCGGCACCTCCCGACCGACGGGGGAGCGGCCGCCGCCGCGCTGGTCGTAGTAGAGCAGGGTGCGACCGGTCGCCAGCGTGTCGAAGCCGGGCAGGAGGTAGTCGTGGTGCGCGCCGGGACCACCGTGCAGGACCACGACGGGCGGGCCCGCACCCACCCGGCGCTGGTAGAGCGAGAGTGCGGTCACCGGCAGCCGCGGCCGCGCGGGTCAGAGCAGTGTGGCAAGTCCATCGGCGACCTGCCGGACCGCAGCCTCTTCGTCGGCACTGAACGGGTCGGGGACATCGCTGTCCACATCAATCTGCCCCAGGACGGTGGCGCCCCGGCGAATGAGGACGACCAGCTCCGACCGGGTGAAGGTGTTGCAGGCGATGTAGTTCGAGATGGCGCGGACGTCGCCGATATTCTGGTCGGTCCCGGTGGCGACGGCGGTGCCACAGACGCCCTGGCCGACCGCGATCCTGGTGTGCTCGGTGTCGCGGCCGCTCCAGGCCTCCAGTTCCAGGGTGTCACCGTGGAGCATGTACAGATAGACCGAAGTGTACGGCGGGCCCACCGCCCGCATGCGGGCGGCGGCGTAGTCGAGCAGCGCCTGCCGGCCGGCGTCCTTGCAGAACAGGCCGCGCAGCCCGGCGAGGATCGGCGCCGGCTCGAGGATCGCCACGTCAGCCGCCCCGCGTGCCGAGGGTCACGGCGGCGCGCTGCTCGGTGCCCTCCCGGATGAAGCGCACTTCGACGACATCGCCCGGGCGGTGCTGGCGCAGGGCGTTGGTCATGGCCTGGAGGTCGGGAACCGCCCGGTCGCCGATGCCAGTGATGATGTCGTTCCCCCTCAGCCCGGCCTTCTCCGCCGGGCTGCCGGCCCGCACCCCAGTCAGGCGGACCCCGCCGGGGTTCTCCGACATGTCGGGGATGGTGCCCAGGTAGGCGCCGTACCCGGCCGAGCTGCCAGAGGCCACCGGCGCGGGGGGCGGGACGTTCACGAAGGTGAGCGGCGCGCGGCGGTCCGCCAGCGCCCGCACCACCTGGGTGGTGAAGTTGGCGACCCGGGCCAGGCCGTCGGCGTTGACCTTTTCCCAGTCATCGGTGGCGCGGTGGTAATCCTCGTGCAGGTCGGTAAACATGTGCAGCACCGGCTTGCCCGCCGCGTAGAACGACGACTGGTCGCTGCGGCCCCAGCCATCGCCCGAGGGACGCAGGTCGAGCCCGGTGGTGGCATTGAGTGAATCGAGGAGGCCGGGAAACTCCGCCGCCGTGGCCGACCCGTACACCAGCAACCGGCCCTCACGCAGCCGCCCGACCATATCCAGATTCACCATCGCGAACGTGCGCGAGAGCGGAAAGACGGGGTTCTTGACGTAATAGTCGGAGCCCAGGAGGCCGGCCTCCTCGCCACTGAACGCGATGAATACCACGGTGCGCGCCGGCGGCGTGGCGGCCAGCTTCGCAGCGATATGGATCAGGGCGCTCGACCCGGAGGCGTTGTCATCGGCGCCGTTGTGGATCTGCCCCGCGCTGTCGGGATCGAGGGCCCCGAACCGGCCGGGGCCGAGGTGATCATAGTGCGCCCCCACGACCACGATCTCGTTGCGCAGTTCCGGGTCGCGGCCGGCCAGCACGCCGATGACGTTTTTGCCGACGGCGCCGCCGATGCCCGCGTGCAGTGCGGCCGGGGCATCGCGCGAGACGGTGAATGACTGAAACCACCCACGCGGGGAGGGCCGGAGTCCAGCCTGCCGGAACCGCCGGGCCAGAAAGGCGGCGGCCGAGTCGGCGCCGGGGGTGCCGATGAGCCGTCCTCCGAGCTCGTCCGCGGCGAGTGTCCGAACATCGTTCAGGAGGGTCACGGCCTCCTCGGTCGACTGGGCCGTGGCCAGGGGGATCGCCGGGGTCACCTGCACCAGGGCGATGAGGCAAAGGGAGAGAGGGATGCGCATACGCGAAGAATAGCAGCCCGGGCACCGCTGGAGAAAGAGGTCCTAACCCGTTGCAGTGCTTCACTGTGAGACTTATGTTGGGAGCTGACTGGTGCCCCTATGACCACACCCGCTGGAACCCTTTCCGAGTTTGCCTCCGTCCTCCTGCTGCTCCGCGACCATCCGGAGTTGAAGGAGGAGCAGCGTCAGGCGTTCAAGCGCTTCGCCGCGGGACTCGGTGGCGGGGACCAGGTGCTGCGCGTGACACCGGCGGGGTTCTGGTTCAACGGCGTGGACGTCCCCGTGGGGCGCGCCGAGCTGATCGGCCTGCACGACCAGCTGCGTGGCCTGGGGGTGGGGGAGATCCGCCTGCCGAGAGGGCTCATGACGAGCACCCTGGTCTCGCTGATGCGCCTGCTCGCCATGCCGCCGGGCACGTATGGCTCGTTCGATCATCTGATTGCCCGTCTCGACGCGGCCGGCTGTGGGGCGGCCACGGTGCTTCCCCTCCCACCGGAGGGGGTGACGACGCTTCCCAACCCCAATGCTCCCGTCGATCCGCTGGGTCCGGGCATCGTCCGGCCGCTCTGGGAGGTGTCGCCCACCGGCCACCGGCCGGAGCCGCCCTCCGCCGATCTTCGCAAGAAGGTGGACGATGACGGCCGGCTCAGCGCGCTCGGCCCGGATGCGCTCACCGAGGCCAAGGTGGGCATGATCCACTTTGCCACCATGCAGTCACGCGCCCTCAACCCGCTGGACGAGCTGGTGGACCGGCTCGGTGAGGCACCGTCCGAACGGGCCGCGACGGACCTGCTCAACCAGATCATGGCCGCCGCCGAGTTCGCCACCCGGCAGGGGGACTGGGGCGAACTGGTGCGGGCGGCGGACGGGTTGATCACGCTGGAGAGTCAGCAGCCGAAGGACGCGGAGTCACGCAGCTACGGCATCGCCCTCCGGCGGATGCTGCCGCGCTCGGTCCTGGAGCGGGTAGCCCGGCTCACGGCCCACGGGAACCACAAGACCGAGGCCACCCGGGTGCTCCGGCGCATGGGCGCCGACGGCACCGAAGTGCTGCTCGCCGCCCTGGTCAACGCCGAGGATGTCGCCGAACGGCGCGGGTTCTTCTCGGCGCTCAAGGAGATGACGGAAGGCGGAGAACTGCTGGTCCACATGCTGAGCCATGACCAGTGGTTTGTGGTTCGCAACGTGGCGGACCTGTGCGGTGAACTGCGGCAGGAGAGCGCGGTGCACGCGCTGGCCAAGCAGATGGGGCACGCCGATGAGCGGGTGCGCCGGGCGGTGGCGGGCGCCATGGCCAAGATTGGCGGCATTGCCGCGGTGGAGCCGCTGCGCCGGGCCTTGCGCGATCCCGCCGCGCCGGTCCGGCTGCAGGCGGCGCAGGACCTGGATGGCCGCAAGAATCGCAACCTGGCCATGAGCCTGGCGGTCGCGGCGGACGAGGAGGGGAAAGCCGACATCCAGCGGGAGATGTATCTGGCGCTGGGTCGCATCGGTTCGTCCGAAGCGCTGCAGGCCCTGCGCAAGGCGGCCGAGCCGGGCGGGAAGCTGTTCCGGCGAAAGGCGACCGCAATTCGCCTGGCGGCGGTCGAGGGGCTGCAGGCGGCGGGACCCTCCGCCGCCAACGTCCTCAAGGAAATGCTGCAGGATGATGATCGTCAGGTGCGCGCGGCGGTGGAGCAGGCGCTCCAGGGCTTGTGGGAGTAGCCGGCGCTCCGGCCGCGATCGATCCGGCCCCGCTCACCGGGGAATGAAATCCGTTCCCGACGTCACCCGCCGGGAGAACGCCGCCAGCAGCCGGGCGGTCCGCTCCAGGTCTTCCAGCGCCACCATTTCGTTCGGGCTGTGCATATAGCGCAGCGGAACCGACACCAGTCCAGTCGCCACCCCACGCAGCGCGGTGAAGATGTTGTCCGCATCGGTGTGGGTGCCCCGCCCGGCCGCCTCCACCGAGTAGGGGATGCGCTCCGCCTCCGCCGCCTCCCGCAGCAGCTCGAAGACCACCGGATTGATGGACGCCCCGCCGGTGATGACCGGCCCCCCGCCCAGCTTGACGTCCCCGTGTTTCCGCTTCTCCACGCCGGGGTAGTCGGTGGCATGGGTCACGTCGACCACCACCGCCACGGTCGCCTCGATGCCGGTGACCCCGGGGCGGGCGCCGCCGCCGCCGGAACCGATTTCTTCACGGGTGGTCACGGCGGCCACGATCTCCGCCTCCGGACGGTTGGCGTGGAGCAGGCGGAGCGCCTCGAGGACCACGAACGACCCCACCCGGTTGTCGAGCGAGCGGCTCACGATCCGGCCATTGGGGAACTCCAGCACGCCGGAGGCGATGACCCCGGCGTCGGCCACCTGGACCCGCGACTGGGCCTCCTGGCGGTTGCTGGCGCCGATGTCGATCCAGAGATCATCCGCCTTGGAGACCTTGTCGCGATCCTCCTTGCCAATCAGGTGAATCGCCTTTTTCCCGATGACGCCCGTGACCTGCCCGCCACGGGTCAGCAGCTGCACCCGCTGGCCGACGAACACCTGGTGGTCCCAGCCCCCGATGGTATCAAAGGAGAGGTAGCCGTCATCATCGACGTGGGTGACGATGATGCCGATCTCGTCGATGTGGCCGGCCAGCATCACCCGCGGGGCGGCCCGTCCCGTAAGGGTCGCGAAGGAGTTGCCGCTGACGTCGGCGTGCACCCGGTCAGCGATGTGGCTCGCCTCCTCGCGCCAGACCCGGGACGGGATGGCCTCGAAGGAGCTCGGGCCGGGCGAGTCCAGCAGCTGCTTGAGAAACCCCAGGGCGCGTGGTTCCATGATTCCCTGACCGGAGGTGGAAGGAATGGTGCCCGGTGAATTTGCGGCAACCGGCCTGAAAGTCCAGCGGGCGCAAAAGGTGTCAGGGATCACGCCGATTCGGGGATTGCCATTCCTGACGGGCGGGGCGCTGGCGGTTATACTGTGCACGCCAACCCCCGGAGCAATTGACGTGCGCTGCAGTCCCTTCCGGCCGGCCGCTGTCGCGGCCGTTCTCCTCCATTGTGCCGCACCCGCCCAGATTGGCGGGCTCGATCCGCAGGCTGAAGTCACCGCCATCACCGTGACACCGGCCAGTGCCAGCCTGGCGGCCGGTGATTCCATGGGGTTTGCCGCGACCGCCGCCCTGAGGGATGGTTCTACCGGCCCGGTCGCCGTCACCTGGAGTGCCACTCTGGGCACCATCTCCGCTGGCGGGGTCTTCCGGGCGAGCGCGCTGGCCGGGACTGCTCTGATCGTCGCCCGTTCCGCCGACGATCGCTTGGCCGATACGGCACTCGTGGTGATCATCGCCGACAGCGTACCGCCGCCGCC
>CAYUYF010000015.1:62814-72514 GCA_964449145.1 uncultured Gemmatimonadaceae bacterium
CCGCCACCACCGGCGACGGTTCTCCTCACCGAGGGCTTCGAGAATGCGAGCGTGGCCACCCGTGGGTGGTACGACAACACCAATCCGGCGATCACCACCGCCGCGCCCCACGGGGGCATGGGCGCGCTGCAGATGGCATTTCCGGCCGGCGGCAAGGTCGCCACGAAAGGCGGGGCGCTTCGGCACCTCTTCACCGCCAGCGATCGGGTGTACGTACGTTTCTGGGTGAAGTACAGCGGCAACTGGGTGGGATCGGGGCAGCCCTATCACCCGCACGAGTTTCACGTCATCACCGATCAGGACAACGCCTGGGTCGGTCCCTCGGTGAGTCACCTGACGACCTACATCGAGCACCACTACCGCCCGGGAGGTGGGGTGCCCCGGCTCGCGATCCAGGACGCCCTGAACATCGACGTGACCCGGCTCAACGTGGACCTCACCGCCATCACCGAGCAGCGCAGCGTCTCCGGGTGCAACGGATCCATGGACGGGATTCCCGGTGACTGCTACCTGCTGGGCACCGAGTGGCGGAACTCCAAGGAGTGGGACGCTGCGGGACCGGCGTTTCTCCCGGCACCTGGCGCTGGCTACAAAGGGGACTGGCACCAGGTGGAAGTGTACTTCCAGCTCAATACCATCCAGAACGGGCGCGGGATGGCCGATGGCCTGGCGCAGTACTGGTTCGATGGCCGCCTGATGATCGATCGCCAGAATGTACTCTTCCGTACCGCGCAGCACCCCGCGATGCGCTTCAACCAGTTTGTGATCGCGCCCTACATCGGCGACGGTTCGCCAGTGGCCCAGACGATGTGGGTGGACGACCTCGTTGTGGCCACCGGCTGGGTGCCCTAGGCGGGGCGCTCGCGGTCGGGGCTGCCGGAGACCGGGGGGTGAGCGCTCATGCGCCCACCCCCCGGTCCTGCTGGCGGCGGCTCGGGACGGTCCGCACCGTCCCGCATCGTTGGTGCGCCGAGCACGGGCTAGATTGGGTAGCCAAGCCCTGTCTGGGGCGGGCCTCCCCTCCACCCAACGAGTCCATGCCCTTTCTGGCCCAGCGCACCCGTTCGTTCCGCGAGTCGGTGATTCGCGGCATGTCCCGCCTCGCGGCGGAGCACAGCGCCATCAACCTGGCGCAGGGGTTCCCGAACTTCCCCGCGCCCCAGTTGCTCAAGGACGCCGCCGCCCGGGCCATTCACGCGGACCTCAATCAGTACGCCATCACGTGGGGTGCCAGGCGCCTGCGGGAGGCCGTGGCGCGGAAGTACGCCGCCTGGTACGGCATGGCGGTGAACCCCGAGACCGAGATCACCATCACCTGCGGCGCGACCGAGGCGATGATCGCCACCCTCCTGGCGCTGGTGGATCCGAAGGAGGAAGTGATTGTGTTCGAGCCGTTCTACGAGAACTATGGCCCCGACACCATCCTCTGCGATGCTCGCCCCGTCTATGTGCCGCTCTACCCCGGGCAGCCGCTGGACCTCGACCGATTGGCGGCGGCGTTCAGCACCCGGACCCGGGCCATCATCGTCAACACCCCGGCCAACCCGGTGGGGCGGGTGCTGACCCGGGCGGAGCTGGAGGGAATTGCCGCGCTGTGCCAGCGTCACGACGCCTATGCCGTAACCGACGAGATCTACGAACACATCCGATTCAGCGGCGAGCATATCCCCATCGCCACCCTCCCGGGCATGGCGGAGCGCACGGTCACGATCAGCGGGGCCTCGAAGACCTTCAGTATCACCGGCTGGCGTATCGGGACCGTGGTGGCTCCGGCGGCGCTCACCGACGCGATCCGCAAGGTCCACGATTTCCTGACCGTGGGCGCTCCCGCGCCGCTGCAGGAGGGCCTGGCGACAGCGATGGACGAACTGGGCCCGGAGTACTATGAGCACATGGCCACCGACTACCGCCGCCGCCGCGACCGGCTTCACGGTGCCCTCGTTCAGGCGGGATTCCGGTGCGAAGCTCCGGAGGGCGCGTACTACATCCTGGCGGATTTCTCCGGCCTGTCCGATCTCGATGACACCGCCTTCGCGCACTGGCTGGCGCGCGAGCGCGGGGTGGCGCCGGTGCCGGGTTCCAGCTTCTTCAGCACCCCGGAACTCGGCCGGCGCTACGTCCGGTTCGTCTTCTGCAAGACGGACGACCTGCTGGAGGAGGCCAGCTTGCGACTGACCGGCGGCGGCAGCCGCGATGCCCGGGACCTGCAGCGGTGAGCGTCCGGGTCCGGCGGGCCCTCGCCTTCGCTCTCGCGGTATCGGATCGCCGACGCCGGGAGATCCGCGGTGGGTTTGCCCGCGTTGATGGGTCATGACCGCCGATCTCCCTGGTCGCTCGCCCCGTCCGGCGCCGCCTGAACGGCGACTCCTCACGCTGGAGCAGGAGGCCTCCCTGCAGGCGCGGCTCCTGGCCCGGGAGGAACGGGCGCTGGTGGAACTCATCGACGTCGCCACACCCTGGCTGCTGGGCGTCGCCTACGGCATGCTCTCCGACCGGGATGACGCGGAGGAGGTGGTCCAGGAGACCTTCACCATCGTCTGGCGCCGGGTCGACCTCTTCGACGAGAACAGCGGGCGGCTGATCCCATGGCTGCTGCGGATCGCGCGCAACCGCGCGATCGACCGCCTGCGCGGCCGCAAGCGGCGCCGCCTCAAGGCCAGCCGGCTCCTGTCGTTCGGGGCGCTGGAAGAAGGCCGGGCCCCCGCCGTGGAGCCGGATGAGGCGGGACGGCCCGGCTGGCACGTGCACGAATCAGTGCACAGCGCCATGCGAGACCTGCCGGAGGAGCAACGCACCGTCGTCCAGCTGGCCTACTTCGAGGGACTCACCCAATCCGAGATTGCCGAGCGGGTGGGCATTCCGCTGGGGACGGTGAAGACCCGGCTTCGCCTGGCCTTTGAGAAGCTTCGTTCCAGACTCGCCTCAATCAGGGATTGGGTCTTATGACTACGCACGACTGGTTCATCGAGCAGCGGACGGCCTTCGTCATCCACGCACTCGAGCCGGACGAGGAGCGGTCCTTCCGCGAGCACCTGCAGGGGTGCGCGGACTGCCGGGAGGACATCGCCCGGATCGAGCAGGATCTCAGCTGGCTGCCGATGGGCGCGGCACCGGTCCCCCCGAGGCCGGGGCTGACCCATGCCCTGGTGCAGGGGGCCCTGGGGACGCGGTGGTCGGCCCCGCGCTGGCTGGTGCCCGCCGCCCTGGCCGCCTCCCTCGTCCTGGCCCTGGGCGCGTGGTTCTGGGCCTCCCGCACCGTGCACGCGTTCGAGTCGCAACTCGCCACCGAGCGGGAGCGCCTGGGCCACGAGCTGATGCTGGCCCGCGACACGCTTGGCATCATTCGTCAGGCCGCGATGGTCCGGCACGTGAGCATCACCAAGGGGGAGATGAAAGGCGGGATGCTGATCTTCGCCGACGAGCGCACCCATCGCTGGAACGTGGTGATCTACGGCCTTCCCGCCACCCGCGCGGGGGAGACCTGTCAGTTCTGGTTCATCACCGAGCAGGGGATGGTGCGGAGCGTGGAGGTCAGGACCAATGGCCGCAGCCCGGCCCTGCTGACGCTGGGGATGCCGCCGGGCGACGCGGTGGTGCGGGGTGCCGCCCTGACGATGGAGCCGGAGGGGTCGAGCGGATCAGCGCCGAAGGGGCCGGAGCTGGCGCACCTGGAGCTGTAAGGAGCTAGTCGGCGGCCCGGTCGCCGCCCAGCTCCAGCAGGGGCGGGATGATGTCGTCCGGCTCTTCTTCAGGAATCGAGATGCCGTCGGCGCCCAGCAGCCTGAACACCGCCCACTGATGGCGCTTGGCCGTCCGCGAACGCGGGCCGTTGTACATCAGGGAGACCAGGAACATCCCGTCCCGGCGGCCCAGGTACCCCACCAGGGTCGACACCCCGCTCAAGGTGCCGGTCTTGGCGCGCACCACGCCCTGATCCGGGAGCCCCGAGGCCAGACGGGCCAGCGTTCCGACGCCATTGGCCGGGAGCAGCGAGGGGAAGTTCCGGCCCGCCGGCGTCCGCTGGAAGTTGGCCATGTAGTAGATGAACGTGGCTGGGGTCACCCGATCGTCGTGGGACATCCCGCTGCCATCCACCAGCTTGACCCCGCCCGCCACGCCCGCCACCTGTTGCACGTGTTCGGTGAGCAGTTCGGGGCCGTTGTCCGGGCCGCCCGCCCATCGCAGCAGCAGTTCCGCCCCCAGATTGTGGCTGCGGCGGTTGATCTCGTAGGCCAGCGAGTCGAATGGGGCCGAGAATACCTCGGCCAGGACCTGATCGGCGGGGTTCTCCACCTGGATTACCTGCGGTGTCCGGTCCCATTCGATGCCGGCCTGCTGCAGCGCCCGGGCCCAGGCCGCGGCGAGGACCGCCCGTGGATCGCCCGCGACCGAGATCAGCCGGCGGGTGCCGGCGCCCACGCCCACCGTGCCGGTGACAAGGTAGCCGCCGTCTTTCATGCGGGTGATTCTGAGCCGCGAGCGTCGCCCGGCCACCGTGCTCGCATGCACGGTCACCAGCGCGTTCAGGCCATCCGGAGCCGTTTCGACCAGGCGCGGCCGCTGTCCCGCCTTGGCGCCCGGCTGCATGTACAGGGTGATGATATTCTCGTGAAGCGTGAGGCTCCCGACAAGCGGAGCGTACAGGCTGCCCCAGTTGGCCCGGCGCCATGCCGGGGGGAAGTGCGCTTCTGCGGGGGCGCCGTCTCCGCTCATGGCGGTGATCGGTCCCCGAAGGCGCCGGATGCCGGCGGCGGACAACTGGGTGGCCAGCTGCTGCAACCGGGGGCCGTCTCCCGACGGGTTTTCCAGCGAGGGGTCGCCGTTGAGCTCGAGGACCCATCGGCCCATCCATTCTCCGGTCGCTTCATCCACCTGGCCGTAGCCAAGGACGCGCGTCGCCCGCCGGGCATCGGCGCCAAGCACGGTGCGGGCGTACCCCGTGGTGAGCAGCTTCACCGTGGAAGCGGGAACCATCGGCAGGTCCGGATTCACGCTCCACAACACGTTGCCGTGCTGGTCCGACACCGCAATGCCCCAGGTGCCGGCAGCGCTCCGCTTGGCGGTGCGGTACCAGGTATCCAGCTTGAGCTTGAGCGCGGGGGGCAGTTCCTGCGCCGACACCCGCGCCGGAACCCCCGCCCCGAACAGGGCGGACACGACCAGCAGCAGGACGGGCTTGGTGAGCCAGCGCACAATAGGCCTTGGG
Organism: uncultured Gemmatimonadaceae bacterium; assembly: GCA_964449145.1. Classification (GTDB taxonomy): domain Bacteria; phylum Gemmatimonadota; class Gemmatimonadetes; order Gemmatimonadales; family GWC2-71-9; genus JADJOM01. The sequence continues at coordinate 68,021 of CAYUYF010000015.1, forward strand.
TTGCTCTTTCAAATCCCGGCTTTTTTGCCGGGTGAGCGGAACGGCTCGGCAGGCTCCATAAGCTACCGGCCGACTGCAATTGGGCAAGCCGTTCAGGGATAACAGGTTGGAGTCGACCACTCAGCCTGGTCGCTCCGGGTCCACCCAAGGGTAGCAAGCCGCGAGCCAGTCCCGGTCAGAAACCGACGCCGGGAGATGGCGAAAACCAGTCTGAAACGTGGGTCTATTTCAGGACCATTTTGGCGATGGTCTGCAACTGCATGTTGCTGGTGCCCTCGTAGATCGTGCCGATCTTGGCGTCGCGGTAGAACTTCTCGGCGGGGTACTCCTTGGAGTACCCGTACCCGCCGAACAGCTCGAGGCAGCGGCTGGTGGTCTCATCGGCCACCTGCGAGCTGAAGAGCTTGGCCATGGCGGCCTCGCGCTGAAAGGGGAGGCCGGCGTCCTTGAGCCTGGCCGCGTTGTACACCATGAGGCGGGCGGCTTCGAGCTCCGTGGCCATCTGCGCCAGCTGGAACTGCACTCCCTGGAACTCGGCGACCGCCTTCCCGAACTGTTTGCGCTCCTTGACGTAGCTGCAGGCGGCCTCGAGCGCACCCTGCCCCACGCCGATCATCTGGGCGCCGATGCCGATGCGTCCCTCATTGAGGGTCTCGATGGCGATCTTGTAGCCCTGGCCCACCGGACCGAGCACGTTTTCCTTCGGGACCCGGCAGGCCTCGAGGATGAGTTCGGTGGTGCTCGACGCCCGGATGCCGAGCTTGTTTTCCTTCTTGCCGACGCTGAACCCCGGGAAGTCGCGCTCGACCAGGAACGCCGTGATCCCCTTATAGCCCTTGGAGAAGTCGGTGTTCGCGAAGACCAGGAAGATGCCGGCCTCGCCCCCGTTGGTGATCCAGAACTTCCGCCCCGTCAGCTCCCAGTGGTTCCCCTTGTCCTCGGCCCTGGTTTCCAGCGCGAAGGCATCGCTGCCGCTGGCCGGCTCCGACAGGGCAAAGGCTCCCAGCAGGTCCACGGTCATCCGCGGGAAGAGCCGGGCGTGCTGCTCCGGGCTTCCCCACCTGAGGAGGGCGTTGTTGACGAGGGTATTGTGCACGTCCACGTAGATGGCCGCCGACGCGTCCACCCGGGCGAGCTCCTCGATGGCGAGCGTGGCGAGGAAGATGTTCCCGTCGGCGCCACCGAACGGTTCCGGGACCTCGATTCCCATCAGACCCAGCTCGAAGAACTTGGCGATGAGGTCAGGCCTGAACTTGGCGGCCTCGTCCATCTCCGAGACGTAGGGCTTCACCTCGGTCTCGGCGAACTCCCGGACGGTGGAGCGGAAGAGTTCTTCCTCTTCGCTGAGGACGGTCAGCGGGGCAGCGTGGGTGGTGCTGGTCATGGCTGGCTCCATGGGCCCGGCGCGGGACGAAAGGTCTCGGAGGGAGTCGCCGAGGCGGGGAACCTAGCCGAACCGGCGGGCCGGCTCAACCGAGCGGAGCAGATGAACTACCGGGCCAGGCGGGCGGCAAGCCGGGTTTTCACGGCCGGCCACTCCTCATCGAGGATGCTGAAGAACACCGAGTCCCGGAACCGGCCCGTCCAGGTGAGGGCGTGCTTGCGGAAAGTGCCCTCCTCCCGGGCCCCGATGCCCAGCAAGGCAGCCCGGGACTGCTGGTTGATCCCGTCGGTCTTGAACTCGACCCGGACCAGCTGCCAGACCTCGAAGGCGTGCTGGAGCATCAGGTACTTGGCCTCGGAGTTCACGGCGGTGCGCCACCACGCCTGCGCCACCCAGGTCCAGCCGATCTCCGCGCGGCGGTCCTTCTCCGAGATGTTCCCGAACCGGGACCCGCCGACGACCTGCCCCGTCTCCTGCAGCACCGTGGCGAAGGGAACCGCGGTGCCGAGCCGCTGCTCCTCCAGTGCCGCCTCGACCCAGCGGCGCATCGCCTCGGGCGTGCTGCCGTCGTTCACGGTGATCTGCCACAGCACGGGGTCACAGCCGACGGCGATCAGGCCCGGCAGGTGCTCCAGCGTGAGCGGCTCGAGGCGGACATGCCGGCCCTGCAGCGCCGGGGCGGAGAGCATGCCTCAGCCCCCCGTGCCGGCGATGACCTGCAGCGCGACGTCGGCCCTCCCCAGCGGGGCCGCCACCTGGACGCCGGCCACCCGCGGGCGCACCGCCGCCAGCATCTCCCGGGCAATCCGTATCCCCTCCTCCAGGGCCGCCTCCTTGCCCCGCCCAGAGGCCTCCCGCATCCGGTCGAGGATCCCCTGGGGTACGCTCACCCCGGGCACCTCGTTGGCGAGGAACTCGGCGTTGCGGAGCGACACCAGCGGCCAGATCCCGGCGATGATCGGGACCTTGTGCGACTCCACCTGGGCGAGGAACCGCTCCAACTGGGCCAGGTCGAAGACAGGCTGGGTGATGGCGTACTCCGCCCCGGCCTCGACCTTCCACGCGAACCGACGCAGCTCCAGGGCCGGGTCCGGCGCCGCAGGATTCACCCCCACCCCGATGACGAACCGGGTGGTGCCACCCAGCGCGTTGCCGCCCGGATCGAGGCCATGATTGAGCCGGCTCACCAGATTGGTCAGTCCGATGCTGTCGATGTCGAAGACTGCAGTGGCATCGGGGTACGGCCCCATCTTGGGCGGGTCCCCGGTGACGATCAGCAGGTTCCGGATGTCGCTGGCCGCAGCACCTAACAAATCCGACAGCATGCCGAGCAGGTTGCGGTCCCGGCAGGCGTAGTGCACCACCGGCTCGATGCCCAGCTCCCGCTGAATCAGCAGACCCGACAGCAGGGCCCCCATCCGGCTCTGGGCCCGCGGCCCGTCCGGCACGTTGACCGCATCCACGCCGGCCGCCACCAGGGCGCGCACCTGCTGGAACATCGGCGCCGGATCGACGCCCTTCGGTGGAACGATCTCCACCGTGGTGATGAATTCTCCCCGCGCCAGCTTGGCCCCGAACTTCGAGCGCTCGGCCAGCGGCACGGTGGGCTGCGGCTCCGCCTGGACCGGCTGCACGGCATGGGAGGCGGTGTGCCGGGGGCGGACGCTGCGAACGTAGCCCACCATCGCCTTGATATGGTCCGGCGTGGTGCCGCAGCACCCGCCGACAAAGCGCGCGCCCGCCTCCACGATGCGGCGGGCGTAGCTGGCCATGTACTCGGGGCTGGCCATGTAGATCTTGCGGTCGCCCACCTCACGTGGCAGGCCGGCATTGGGCTGGGCCGAGATCGGGACGGTGACGACCCTCGCCAGCTGCTCCACCGCCTCCAGTACGCCGTGCGGGCCGACCGAACAGTTCACCCCGATCACGTCCGCCCCCAGAGCCTGCACCTGCGGGCCGAAGGTGGCGGGCTCGGTGCCGTAGTGGGTCTTGCCGTCGGTGCCGACCGTCATCTGGGCCACGATAGGCAGGTCGGAGCGAGACCGGATCGCCTCGATGGCGGCGCGCACCTCTTCCACGTCGCTGAAAGTCTCGATGATGAACCCGTCCACCCCGCCGGCGAGCAGCCCATCCACCTGGCGCCCGAACGCCGCGCTGGCCTCCGCGACGGAGGTTTCGCCGAACGGCTCGATCCGGATGCCGAGCGGTCCCAGCGCGCCCAGCACCGCGGCGCGACCCGCCGCCGCCTCACGCGCCAGCGTCGCGGCCGCACTGTTGAGGCGCTCGGTCTCGTCGCTGAGTCCGTAGTGCGCGAGCTTGAACGGGTTGGCGCCGAAGGTGTTGGTCTCCAGCAACTCCGCCCCCGCGCGGACGTACTCCCGGTGGATATCGCGAATCAGATCCGGCTGCTTGAGGACCAGCTCGTCGTAGCAGACGTTGAGGAACACCCCGCGGCCGTAGAGCATGGTGCCCATGGCCCCGTCCACCACGTGGGTCCTGCCGTCATCGATCAGTTCGCGCAGCGTGGGCATGACTTCAGCGGCCCCCCGTACCCGCGGCGGGCTGGTAGCCCAGAATCGGCGCCAGCCAGCGTTCGGTCTCCTCCACCGTCCACCCCTTTCGTGTCGCGTAGTCCTGCACCTGGTCCAGTCCGATGCGGCCGACGCCGAAGTAGTGGCTCTCCGGGCGCCAGAAGTAGTAGCCGCTCACCGCGGCCGCGGGCAGCATCGCGAAGCTCTCGGTCAGTTCCATGCCCGCGGCGGAACCGGCGTCCAGCAGCCGGAACAGCGTTGCCTTCTCGGTGTGATCGGGGCAGGCGGGATAGCCCGGGGCGGGGCGGATGCCCTGGTACTGCTCCCGGATGAGAGCCTCGTGATCGACGGCCTCGCTGGGGGCGTAGCCCCACAACTCCCGCCGGACCCGTGCGTGCAGCCGCTCGGCAAACGCCTCGGCCAGCCGATCGGCGAGGGCCTTGGCCAGGATGGCGTTGTAATCGTCATGGTCGGCCTCGAACTCGCGGACCAGGGCGGGCAGGCCGTGGCCGGTGCTGACCGCGAAACCGCCCAGGTAGTCAGGAACGGCGGCGCTCTCGGCTGCGACGAAGTCCGCCA
>CAYUYF010000016.1:0-69926 GCA_964449145.1 uncultured Gemmatimonadaceae bacterium
GTTCTCCAGCGGCTCCCGGGTGGTTTCGTGAATCAGCGTGAAGACGCTGCCGATGTTCTGCCCCACCACGTCGGTGCTCCGGGCGCCCAGCAGCTCTTCCGCCACCGTGTTGAGGTACTCGATCCGGCCCTCGGCGTCGGTCCGCACCACGCCGTCCCCGATGGAGCCGAGGGTCACCTCCGCCCGCTCTTTTTCGTTGGCCAGCCGGCGCTCGAACTGCTTCCGCTCGGTGATGTCCCGGGCCAGGGTCGAATAGAAATCCACCGTCTGGTCCGTTCGGCGGTGGCAGAGGATCACCTGCGATAGCGTGACCTCGCGGCCGTCGGCGGTGAGGATGGTGGTTTCCCCGGCCCAGGTCCCGCCCCGGGCGGCGTGCTGGAGCGCCTCCTCCCGGAGCAGCAGGCGGGTCCAGGAGGGCGGTGGGGCACCGGGCAGGCTGGGGCGCTGGTCACGACTTCCCAGCAGGGCCCGTCCGGCATCGTTGAGATAGATCGCGTCGCCGTTCGCGTCGGCGAAGCAGACCGGGTCGGTGGTGGATTCGAGCACGGCGGCGAGGCGGCGCTGCAGCGCCGACAGCGCAATGGCACGCCGCCGGGCCTGCATGAGGCTGGCGAGGACGCCGAGGAACAGGAACAGGGTGATGGCCAGGCCGACGAGCACCGCGCTCCGGGCGGTGTGCACCACGTGGTACGCGTCTGTCACCTCGATCTCGGCGGCGATGCCAAGCCCCAGCTGCTCATCCCAGGTCCACGCGCCGACGACCTCCCGGCCTCGGGCGTCGTCATAGCCGTCCAGATTCACGCCGCCCCGGCCAGCGGTCGCCGCGTCTGCCATGAAGGTCAGCCGGCCGGTGGCGGGGTCGGCAAGCCGGGTGGGGAGCTCCGACCCGCGGGGGACGCGGGTGGAGCCCAGGACGCGGCCGGAGACATCGAAGAAGATCGCCCGGCCCTGGGTACGGAACTGGCTCTGTTCCGCCAGCCGCGCCAGCTGCCGGGTGGCGGGTAGCGCCAACGCGAGGACGGCCACCGGCTCGCCCCGCTGGTTGCGCACCGGCGCCAGGGCGGCCAGGCGCGGAGCGGAGGTGTCGCCGGCGAAGGCACTCAGGCCGGGGACACCGTCCAGCGCGCGCACCGTCGCCGCGGAGGCGCCGGGGATACGCGCGGGCAGGTCGGCGGGGTAGCTGACCACCACCCGTTCATCCGGACCCACCAGCCAGTACCCATCCAGGCCGTTGACCCGCACGGAGACTTCCAGCGCGCGCTGCACCGCGCTGCGCGCCGCCTCGGCCCGCGCGTCGCCTGGGGCCTGGCTGACCAGCCGCTCCGCGGCCTGGCTCAGTTCCCGCCCGGCAGCGAGGCTGGCGGCGAGCCCCTCTTGACGGGTGGCCCAGTGTCCCACGGCTTCGCGCGCAGTGGCGAGCGAGGTGGTGAGGCTCCGCCTGACCGACTCGCGGACGGCTGTCTCGATCTGTTCCAGGGTCCAGTACGCGCCCGCACTTATCCCGAAGATGAACAGCAGCGTCCCCCCGACGGCCATGCCGGAAAGGAGTCGGTCTGCGACGGGGCGGAGGAGGGCGAGGCGGGGGCGGAAAGGCATCCCCGCATCATGTGCTCCGGGGAGGGATCCGGGCGGTGACGGGACTCACGGGGGCTGGGAATAGCCATCAGCAAGGCGGGGTATTCGCTGCTCGGCGGCGGGTGTTCGGTGGATCGGAGGAGTTCCTTCATCCGCTCTGGCGGGGCGCCGGGCGGGCCGTTGGATCAGTCACTCTGCGGCGAGCAGCTGGTGCACGAATCGCACCGGCACGCTATAGATGATCCGCCCGCCACTACCGCGCTCGCCGCCGTAGAGCACCCCGATCACGTGGCCCTGCTTGTTGAAGATCGGACTGCCGCTTGAGCCCTGGCTGCCGTAGCTGTCCAGTTGCAGCAGCACCGGCAGGACCCGCGAGACCGTGCCAAGGGTGAGGGTAGACGCGACGCCCAGTTGCGACCAGTCGCGACCGCCCGCCAGCTCCAGGCCCATGGGGAACCCCAGGATGGCCGCAGGCGCACCCACCGGAGTCGCCACGGCGGTGTCGGCCAGCCTGGCCACCGCCGGCACGCCTCGATGGATGCTTACCCTGAGCAGGGCCAGGTCGGCATTGGGGTGGAGGCGCACCAGGTCGGCCCTGAAGTTCTGCCGGGTACCCTCGAACACCACCCCGATACGGGTGGCGAGCCCGCCGCCCGCCGTGTCGGTGACCACGTGCCGGTTGGTCACCAGCAGCGCCCCGTTGGGATCGCTCTCCACCGCGAACCCCGTCCCGGTAAACACCTCACCGTCGGCGAACTCCACGAACACCAGCGCGATCGCATCCTTGTTGGCCGCGGCGATGCCGGCCGCGTCCAGCGCCGCGGCCCCCGCCAGCGTGCGCTGCTGCCGGACCGCCGCGTCCAGTCGACGCTTGAGGTCGTTGATCATCGTCTCATCGGCCGGGGCGGCCGCCAGCTGACGCTGCAGCAGCTCGGCCTGGCTCTGCGCCGAGTCGAGCGCGGCCTGCAGCCCGGCGCTGCTGGTGGACAGCGTGCCGATCCGTGAGACCAGGCTGTCCACCTGGTTCTGCAGCATCGTCCGCTGCGAGGCCAGCGCCCGGCCGGTGGCGGCCGACTGCCACAGGTAGGCCCCCGACAGGAGCAGCAACAGCCCGAACAGCACCAGGGTGGTGCGCCGGGCTCCGCGGGTCTGGCGTTCGACCTCCACCTGAATGCGGGTGTTGGTCCCCGGCCCCGGTGTGCGCCGGGGGGTCGCCATCTGGTCTGGCGTCATCCGGGGTGGTGGGGCGGGCGGGGGAGCGGGTGGGCTGTCCGGGACGCTGCCGAAGACCACGGTTCCGGGGACCGCCGGTGAGGCCGCCGGCGGGACGGGACTCTTCCGCGCGTCACCGATGGCGGTGAACTCCACCTGCGGCCCGTTGGGCCCGAAGCGGATGATGTCCTTCGAGGCCAGCACGTGATCGCTGGTCAGCCGCTTCCCATTGACGAACGTCCCGTTGGTGCTCCCGAGGTCCCGCAGCACGTAGATGTCGCCCTCGATCGCCACGCCGGCGTGCCGGCCCGAGACGTCGAGGTCCTGGTCCGCATCGAATTGCAGTTCGCTCTGGGGATGGCGGCCGATGCTGATGTATGCCTGGCCGAAGATGCAGGTCTGGCCGGCACGAGGACCGGACAGGAACGTGAACTGCGCCTTCATGGCGCGATGCCCGGGGGCGGGTTCAACGGTTTCCCAGCAGGAAGAAGAGCGCCACCGCCAGGGCAAACAGCGCCAGCGCGCCCACCAGACCCCAGCGGGTCCCCGCCTGCTGGCTGAGCGGCACCGGAGCCGGGCTCCCGGTATAGACGGGCACCGGCTCGGTGGTCGCCTCTCCTTCACTCAGCGGATACACCTGGTGGCCGACACCGGCTTCGGCGTCCGGCTCCGGCAGGCCCGCCCCGCCGAAGCGCGCCGCGACGGCCGTGATATTGTCGGGGCCGCCCCGCTCGTTGGCGAGGGTCACCAGCTGGCTGCACAGTTCCACCAGGTCGGGAGTGGCGTTGACCAGGTCGCCGATCTCGTCCCGCTTGACCTGGCCCGAGAGCCCGTCAGAGCAGAGCACCAGCACGTCGCCCTTGCGGAGCGCCTGCCAGGTCAGGTCTACCTTGACCCGTGGATCGGGCCCCAGGGCCTGGAGGATGATGTTCCGCCGCTCACTCTGCTCGGCTTCTTCCTCGGTGAGTTCGCCCGCTTCCACCAGGCGCTGCATCAGCGACTGGTCCTTGGTGATCTGGGTGGCACTGCCGCGGCGGACCAGGTACGCCCGGCTGTCTCCCACCTGGGCCAGGTAGAGGTCGGTGCCGAAGACGCCGGCGACGGTGGCGGTGGTGCCCATTCCGCGGACCTCGGGATGCTCGCGGGCGTGGGTGTTGATGCGCTGGTTGGCGAGTTCCACCGCCTCCTTCATCCGGTAGGCGAATCGCTGTGCGCTGACCTCGGTGTCCTGCGCCCAGGCGGTGGACATATGGGTGAAGATCGAATCCGCGGCCATCTTGCTGGCCACCTCGCCGGCGGCGGCGCCACCCATGCCGTCGGCCACCATGAAGAGCGAGCCCCGCTCCCCGACCTCGTGCTCGCGGACCTCGGGCTGCAGGCTGGCAACCTTGCGCGACAGATCCGCCACGAGGAAGGTGTCCTCGTTGTGGTCGCGCGTGCGGCCCAGGTCGGTCTTGCCGAAGACGGAGATGTGGACGGTCGCCAAGAGACCTCAGGGGTTTACGAGCTGTTTCAGTCGGTCGACCAGCGCCTGTCCCGCGGTAGTCGGTCGAAGATCCTGCGAGCGCTGCGCCCAAAGCAATGCCTCGGGGTACTGCTTGTCTTCCTGCCGTGCCACCGCCACCATGTTCGCGGCGAGCGCACGAATTGAATCTGTCACATCGCGGCGCCGGAAGACAGCTTCCGCCGCCAGTCGGGCCCGATCGCGCGTCGCGGGCTCGAAGACGTCCTCGACATCGGGCAGTGTGACGGCCGTCACGGGTGGGTCGACTGGCACCGGCGGTCTGGCCGAGTCCCGACCTCCCGTCGGCCTCGGAGGTGGGTCCGTTCCGGGGCGTCCGCCGCCGGTATCGGGCTTCACGGGCGTCCCGCCCGGCGTCGTCCCCGGATTGGTCCCGGGATTGGTGGTCGACCCGTTGGCCTGGCTGGCCTGCGTATCCGGCGGGATCACCACCATCTGGGCTGAGTCCAGGCTGGGACTTGGGAACAACGTCCCCTTGAGCGCCACCGCCCCGCCGCCGATGGCCAGCAGCACTGCGCCGGCCGCCACGGGCACTACCGGAAACCCGCGGCGGGGTTTCTCCACCGCCACCTGGGCCGTGGGGGCCGGCGGCGGGGATGGCGGCGTCCGCCGTCCCACCGCCGGGTCCACCCGCGTCGCCGGCACCATTTTCTTGAGGTCGTCGGCCTTGACCACCTGGGTCCCGGCCTCGACATCCACCAGTCCCGTGCTGGCCTGGGCCACCGCCTTGACGTCCCGCCCGAACTCCGCCGCCGAGGCATAGCGGTCGGCCGGCATGCGGGCCAGCACCCGGTCCAGCACCCGCTGCAGTTCCGCCGGAAAGCGCACTTCGGGTCGCGCCTCGGCCAGCGGCACCGGGTCGTCGGTGAGCCGCTTGATCATCGTCTCCTGCTGGCTGTCGGCAGGGAAGGGCGTGGCTCCAGTCAGCATCCGGTAGAACACCAGGCCCAGCGAGTAGATATCGCTCCGGCCATCCACCGGGTCGCCGGAGAGCTGTTCCGGGCTCATGTACTCCGGGGTGCCCACGACGAAGCCGGTCTTGGTGACCTTCTGCTCCCCCGCGTCCCCGCCGACCGCCTTGGCGATCCCGAAGTCCACCACCTTCACGGTGTCCTTCCCACGGGCGGTGACGACCATGATGTTGTCGGGCTTGAGGTCCCGGTGCACGATGCCGAACTCGTGCGCGGCCTGCAGTGCGTCGGCCGACTGCTGGATCATGACCGCGGCCCGGGGCAGCGGGAGGGTGCCCACTTCCTCCAGGAGGTCGGTCAGGCTCTTCCCCTCGATGAATTCCATCGCGAGGTAGATGAGCCCCTCGCTGGTCTCGCCGAAGTCGTAGATGGCGCAGACGTTGGCGTGGTTGATCCGGCTGGCGTTGGCGGCTTCCCGATTGAAACGGGAGATGGCGTCCGGATCGGACATCGAGCCCGGCGTCATGATCTTGATGGCGCACTGGCGGCCCATCTTTACATGCTCGGCCAGGTAGACCTGGCCCATGCCGCCCTCGCCCAGCTTCTTGGTGATGTGGTATCGGTCGGCGATCACCTGATTGACCAGATCGGTGGAGGCCCCCGAATTCCGGAGTGGGGTGCCGTCCCGCTGGCAGAACAGCTGGTCGTCGCCGTACTCGGCGCTGCAGGTGGTACAGACCTTCATCCGATCTCCACCCGGATCATCTGATCTCCCACCAGCAACCGCCCGTTCGGCCCCACCCGCCGCTCGCCCCGGACGGCCACTGCCACACCATTGCGGCTACCCGCGTCCAACAGCACGAAGTCGGCGTCCTCGCTGCGGATCAGCGCGTGCAGGGCGCTCATCGAGGAGTCGAAGGGGAACTGCCAGTCCCCCTGCTCGCGGCCGATGCGGACGCTCCGTCCGGGTGAGAGATGCATGATGTCGCGCGGGCTCCCGTCGGCGCGGATCTGGGCAATGTTGGCAATGTCCGCCGCGGGGGTGAGGCTGCCGAGCCGCCGGGTCTGGTCCTGCTCCGGCGGGCGCGGGCCGGGATAGCCCAGGCGCCGATACCGGAAGATCTGGCTGCCGCAGAGGATCTGGTCGCCGTCGGTGAGCCGGTGGGCTTCTTCCAGGTAGAGCCAGGTGCCGTTCTTGCTGCCCAGGTCTCGCACCGTCAGGATGCCGTCCACGAACAGGAACTGGGCGTGCATGGGGGAGAGGTACTCGTCGTCGGCGAAGTTGATGTCCGCACCAGCCCGCCCGACGGTGGTCACCGCACTGTGAATGGGAAAGCGGTGCGCCACCTCTCCCGTGCGGTCCAGCAGCGCCAGGTGCGCCTGTCCAGGCGGCGGCGCGGGCTTGGAGGTGCCGGGAACCAGCGGCTGTGGGCCGGTGTCCCCGAAGGTGTGGCCGCACGCCGGACAGAACTTGAAGCCTTGGTCGTTCATCCGGCCGCAACGGCTGCACGCATGGGCCGCGCGCGCCTGAGAGAGGCGGGCGCCACACCGGCCGCAGAAGGGCAGGTCGGCGCCCACCGGCGTGTTGCAGGAGGGACAGCGAACCGAACTGCCGGCCTCCGCGACTTCGAGCCGAGGGTCAGGTGCTGGAGTAGCCATTACACCTCATGGGGCTGGGACGCCGTCTGGCCGCTACCCAGCACGCGCCGAATGCTGGACGATACGGTGATCCTCGGGTGTGCTGGAATCGGGAAGCACGAAGACGTGTACTCCAATCTAGGAATCGGGGGTGAGAGCGTCAACGGATGATTTGGCGTAAGTATTGGTGCCCGTGTACCTTGCAGCCCATGTCCGACCCCGGCCACTGGCTTTTCTCGGCCCTCCTGCTCCTGGCGGCGGCCTGCGCAGCCGGTCCGGGACCCACCACCGCCGCAAGAACTCCACCCGTTGAGGGACCCGCCAGCGGGCCGCCGAGCCCGGTGATCGGTCTGGCAGCCGATAGCGGCCTCCCCCCGGTTGACACCATATCGGGGCCGATCCGGCTGCGGGTGGTCTACCCCTTGGCCACGGACCGAATAGACGTCCGCGATTCTACCTTCATCTTCGGTTCTACCGGAACCGGTGAAGCCACGCTGGCTGTCAATGGGCGGCCGGTTGCCGTGGCCCCCAACGGCGCCTGGTTGGCCTGGGTGGGGGTCCCGGAGGATTCGGTGATCGACTTTGCGGTCACCGCGCATACCGCCACCGACTCCGCCACGCTCGTCCACAGCGTGGCGCGGGCCCGGCGGTTCAAGGTGCCTGGGGCACCGGTGTGGATCGACTCACTCTCTTTCTCCCCTGCAAGCCAGGCCTGGTGGCCGGCCGGGGAGTATCTCCCGCTCAGCATCCGGGCCAGCGAAGGAGCCACGGTTCGGCTGCTCCTGCCCGACGGGACCGTGGTCCCGCTGAGTCCGGCCGTCCCGCCCGACGACGTCCCATGGGGGATCCGGGCCTTTGACCGCGACACCGCGAATCTCCTGGTCTCCAACCGTGCCGGGCGGTACACCGGTGTGATCCGCGGGGTGCCCCTGGGCGAGCAGCGCACGCCACTCCTCGGGCCGGTCCCGCCGGAGGCTCCCCTCCCAGTGGCAGCGCCGAGGCGCCGAGGCCCCCAGGTGCCGACCGTCCTCGCCATTCTGGGCCACGATACCGCCCGCGCCAGTTGGCCGCTGAACCTGCGGCTGCTGGATTCGATCCCACCCGTGGTCCAGTTTGATGATGACACGGCCCGCCTCGGGGATACCGACAGCCTCACCGTGGGGCGGTCGCGTCCCGGCGCGACCTACCACTGGTTCTTCCCCACCGGCACCCGCGCCGTTGCCACCGGTCGTCTGGGCGATGATCTCCGGATTCGGCTCTCCCGGGGTCAGGAGGCCTGGGTCTCCGCGGCCGACGCCCAGTTGCTGCCGCCGGGCACCTCCGCGTTCCGGTCCACGGTGGGTTCCATCACCATGACCCCGCTGCCTGACCGCCTCCAGCTCCGCATTCCGCTGGGTGGCCGGGTACCGTTTCGCATGGAGGAGGAGCCGTCTCGACTCACCATCCGGCTGTACAACGCCGTCGGCGACATCAACTGGACCCGCTATGGGGCCAGCGACCGGTATCTGCGGGATGTCAGATGGTTGCAGGCCACCGACGACGAAGTGACGATCACCATCGATGTGACGGGTCCCATCTGGGGATACCGGACTCGCTGGAGCCGGACCGATCTGGTTGTGGACCTGCGACGGCCGCCGGACATTGACGCCGACCGACCCCTGGCCGGGCGGATGGTCCTGGTGGACCCGGGCCACCCACCGCTGGGCGCGACCGGGCCAACCGGGCTCAGGGAAGCAGAGGCCAACCTCGCCGTGGCGCTGCAGCTGCAACTGCTGCTGGAAGAGCAGGGTGCCACCGTGGTGCTCACCCGCACGACCGACGCCCCGCTGGACCTCTGGCCGCGGGTGCGGATGGCCGACAGTCTTGCCCCCGATTTGCTGGTCTCGGTTCACAACAACGCCCTGCCGGACGGAGTGAATCCGTTCACCAACAACGGCTCCAGCGTTTTCTATAACCACCCGCGGAGCCTGCCGCTGGCGCGGGCAATTCAGCGGCAGCTGGTCCGTCGGCTGGGACTTCAGGACCTGGGAGTCGGGCGCGGCGACCTGGCGCTGGTCCGCCCCACCTGGATGCCCGCCGTGCTTACCGAAGGCCTGTTCATGATGGTCCCGGAACAGGAGGCGGCGCTTCGGACCGAAACGGGTCAGCGGCGCTACGCCATGGCCATCCGTGATGGTATTACCGATTGGCTCCGGGATGTGGCGCTGGGGCGCCGGACAGACGTCCCCTAGCCCGAGAGCAAGCCTGGCCCGCCCGGGCCCGTTACCGTCCCATTCGATATCGAGCGCAATGCCCCTGGTGTCCCATCCCTGCTTCCGCACCCTCGCCCTGCTCGGGCTCCTGGGCCTCGTCCCGGCCCCGGCGGTCCAGGCGCAGTCGCCCGGGGACCGCCTTGCCCTGCGGACCTTCCGCGATTCGCTCGCTGCCGCCAACGACAGCGTTTCCCTGCTGGGCCTCGAACAACAGCTCATCGCGGTGGCCAAGGCGGATCGTAACAACGCCATGCGACACCTGCGGCTTGGCTTCGTGGCCCAGCGACTCGGGGAGCTGGGGAGCGATCGCCGCTTCGAGGATGCCGCCGGCGAGTTCGAGTGGGCCACCGAACTCGAGCCCACCTGGCCGTGGGCCTGGTTCGGGCTGGGCCTCGCCGAGGACCGGGTCGGGGACTCCCAGGTGGCGCTGGTGTCGGGGCTGCAGGCGATGTTCGGCAAGGACCACCTCTCCCGGGCCGCCAACGCCTACGCCCGCTCCGTGCAGGCCGACTCGTCGTTTGTGCTCGGCCTCGTCGAGCTGGCCTCGACCGCTCTCCGCCAGCGGGTCAACATCAAGACCGATCTGGCCCGCGAGGCCCTCCGCCAGGCCGCCGCCACCTCCGCCGCCGCCAATCCGGAGGTGTTGCTCTACCGTGGGCGGGTGGAGCGGGAGGTGGGGGACATCGACTCGGCGCATGCCGCCTTCAGCGGCTATCTCGATCGTGGCGGGCACCGGGGACTGGGTCTGCTGGAGCTGGCCCGCACCCGCTTCCTGCGCGGCACCTTGGACGGGGCGCAGGCCTACTTCGATGGCGCCGGCATCGACGATACGCTCTCGGTCCGGGAATACCGCGCCGACCTGGCCCTGATCGCCAACGACAGCGCTCTGGCCGAGTTCGACTTCAGCGCCGGGACCAGGCGGCAGGAATTCCTGCGCCGGTTCTGGTCCCAGCGCGACCGGGGCGCGTTGCTGGCCGACGGCGAGCGGCTCCGGGAACACTACCGGCGCCTGTACTATGCCCGCGCCAACTTCCGGCTGGTCAGCCGGAACCGTCACTACGACATCGTCGAACGCTTTCGTTCCGGCAGCCGCGATTATGACGATCGCGGCATCATCTATCTCCGCCACGGGGAACCCACCCGCCGCGCCAACTACAACGCGCCGGGTATGAAGCTCAACGAGTCGTGGCAGTACGAGCGGGCCAGTGGCGACCTGATCTTCCACTTTGTCGCCAGCGAGGACGTTCAGGATTTCAAGCTGGTGGAGAGTGTCTTCGACATCCTCGGCTTCAGTGAGGCGGTGGCGCTCCGAGGGGACCGTGACGCGGCCGCTTCCGGCTCTCGCGCCAACGAGCTGATCCTCTCCCGCGAGCGGTTCTCCCCCATCTACAGCCAGCTGCTCACCTCCGGCCGGGCCGGATCGCAAAAGTACTTCACCGACGAGCGCAGCATCGGTCGACGGAGCATTTCGGTGGGGACCCGCACCGACAGCTACGAACTCACCTACGCCACCCGCCTCCGGCTGCAGACGGGCGTGGTGGTCGTCGGCCGGGATTCCACCGGCAGCCTTCTGCACGTCACCTATGCCATTCCCGGCTCGGCGCTCCGGGAGGTGCCGTCGCAGCGGGGGCACCTGTATCCGGTGCGACTCAGGCTCACGATCACCGATCAGACCGGCAGGCCCGTCGGCCAGGTGGACACGACCCGTCTGTTCGTGGCCCAGGAGCCGGTGCCGGCCCGGGAGCACCTGGTGGGGCGGATCGCGGTGCCGGTCATCCCGGGCCGCCTGCAGTACCGCCTCGCGGTGGAGCAGGGCGACGAGAACGGCGTGGTCCTCGCCGCCGACACCATCAGTGCCGGGGATTTCTCCGGGGGACGCTTCGACCTCAGCGGGATCGTGCTCGGCGCCCGGGAAGCCAACCTGACCTGGCGTCCGTCGCCCGAGGATACCGTCTGGTTCAACCCGCTCGGCCGTTTCCGGCAGGCCAACGCCATGGAGGTGTACTACGAGGTGTACGGCCTCACTGCGGGTGAGCAGGTTCACACCGAGTTGCTGATCACCAAGCAGGGTGGTGGCGGCTTCCTCGGACTCTTCGGGTCACGCAAGCCCGCCATCCGGCTGGCCTTCGATGAAGCTGCCGAAGCCCGGGTGACCCGGGTGCACCGGACGGTGTCGCTGGAGAAGCTCGACACCGGGCGGTACTGGATCGAGGCGGTCGTCAAGGATCCGGACGGGTCCGAGCGGAAGAGCCGCACCGGCTTCGAGGTCCGCTAGGGCACCTCCGTCGTCCGCGCCGGGACCGCTGGATCGCGGCTTGACTGCCTCATGTTGAGCCACCTACTGTTCGACCATGTTCTGTTCCCGCTGCGGAACCGAGGTACAGCAGGCCTCCCAGTTCTGCCCCACCTGCGGGCTCGATCTCCGCGCCAGCGCCCCCGTTCCGGCCATCGGCGCCGCCGATGTCTCCGAGTTGGACCTCGTCCGCGAGGCCATGGCGGCCGAGTACGAGCTGGTTGAGGAGCTCGGCCGCGGCGGCATGGCGGTGGTCTACCGGGCCCGGGAGACCCACCTGGAGCGGGAAGTCGCGGTCAAGGTCCTGCCGTTCTCGCTGGCCTTCGACGCCGACTTCGTTGAGCGCTTTACCCGCGAAGCCCGCACTGCCGCCCAGTTGGAACACCCCAACATCATCCCCATCTATCGGGTCGGCAAATCGGGGCGGGTGATCTACTTCGTGATGAAGTACCTGCGGGGAGGCTCGCTGTCGCGGGTCATGCACGAGCGGAAACGGCTGGACCCGCCGGAGATCCGCAAGCTGCTGCTGGATGTGGGAAGCGCGCTGGGCTATGCCCACAAGCGCGGCATCGTGCATCGGGACGTCAAGCCCGACAACGTCATGTTCGATGAACATGGCCTGTGCATCGTCACCGACTTCGGCATCGCCAAGGCGGGCACCAAGTCGCGGCTGACCGGCACCGGCATGGCCATCGGGACGCCGCACTACATGTCGCCAGAGCAGGCCCGGGCCCAGAACATCGACGGCCGCAGCGACCTCTACAGCCTGGGCATCGTGGCATACCAGGCGCTGGTCGGCGAGTTGCCCTACGACGGGGAGGACAGCTTCGCCATCGGCTACAAGCACATCATGGAACCGATTCCGGTCCCGCTGCTGGATACTCCCGATGAGCGGCGGCTGTTCGAGGTCATCAAGCGGCTGATGATGAAGGACCCCTTCGACCGCTTCCAGGCGGCGGAAGACCTGGTCGCCGCCCTCTCCGGTCAGCCCCAGGCGGCGATGTTCGCCAGTCAGGTGCCCTCCAGCAGCGGACGGCGGCTCTCCCAGGCGCAGGCGGCCATGGCGGTGCAGTCCACCACACCGCTCCCCGCGGTGCAGACGCCGCGCTCGCCGCTGCCGCCGACCCCGGCGTTCTCCTCCCCTCGACCGAGCCAGGCGCTGGAGGTGGATACCCCCAGGCGGCCGGTGATGCGCCGCTCCGTGGCGGCGGCCACGCCAGCGCGTTCGGGGGGCTGGGTCCAGTGGTTCATGGCCCTGGTGGTCCTCGGGGGTTTCGTGGCTGGGGGGTGGTACCTCTACAAGGAAGGCCTGCTGGGCGGGCACCCGCCGGTCGAGGAGGTGCCGGCCCCGCAGGACAACGGTCCAGCCGCGGTGGGTGGAGAAGGCGGGGTCGGCCAGCCGGCGCCCACGGCCGACGTTCCTGCGGACGACTTCGGCCTCACGCCCCAAAACCAGCCGGTGAGCGCACCGACGCTGAGCGGTGGAGCGGCACTCAGCTCGCCGGCCGCCCCCGTGGCCCGGGATAGCGGGATTCTCCTGCTCCGGGGACTCCCGGCCGGGTCGCAGGTCATGATCGACGGCGCCCAGCTCGCCCAGACCAGCCCCCGGATCCCGCTGCCAGCCGGCGGCCATGAGGTGGGAGTTCTGGCGCGCGGCTTCCCCTTCTTCACGGACAGCGTGGTCATTGTGGCGGGGCAGACCCTGACCTACACCCCGAATCTCGGCACGCCCCCCAGGGCGCTCGTCGCCTCCGATTCCGCCGTGCAGGCCTGGCGCCGGACCCTGGCCGCCCTGGATTGCGACAATCCGAAGCTGAGCAACCGGTTCGGTGCCAGCTGCTACGACCAGCGGCCGCTGCTGCAGTCCAGCAGGGTCCCGATCCCGCCGGGGGTAAACGGAGTTCCGCCGGCGGTTCGGCTGATCGTCAAGGTCTCCAGCCAAGGCAAGACCCTCGCCATCAAGACGCCGCCGGCCGCGGGCGATCCGGTCTTCATCCGCGCGGTGGAGGCGTTCGCCCTCACCGTCCGCTGGACTCCGGCCCAGCGGGCCGGTGAGCCGGTGGATGGCTGGACCCAGGTGGTCTTCCAGCCCGACGTGCCGTGACCCAGCCGCAGATCCACCCCACGGCCTTCATTGCCCCCGGCGCCATGGTCATGGGCGATGTTCACCTGGCAGAAGAATCGAGCGTCTGGTACACCGCGGTCCTCCGGGGCGACATGGCCCCGATCCGGATCGGCAGCCAGACCTGCCTCCAGGACGGGACCATCGTCCACGTGGATCATGAGATCCCCTGCCTCATCGGCAATCGGGTGGGGGTCGGGCACCGGGCCATCCTTCACGGGTGCACGGTGGAGGATGACTGCCTCATCGGCATGGGGGCGATCCTGCTCAACCGGGTCCACGTGGGGCGGGGCAGCGTCATCGCGGCCGGAGCGCTGCTGACCGAAGGTCTGCGGATCCCACCCCGGTCGCTGGTCATGGGCATGCCCGGCAAGGTCGTCCGGGAAGTCAGCGACGCACTCGCCCGTCGGATCGAGCATACCTGGCGGCACTACATCGAGCAGGCTCGGGCCCATCGGTCGGGGCAGTTTCCGGCGGTGGGTGGTTAGATGGCTGAGCGGTTGGACGACGGGACGGTTGGAGACCGAGAATCTGGCCGGAGCCGGAGCGCACCGCCACGTTTGTGATGTGAAAACAGGTTTCCCACGAAAATTCGTGGATTCCGAGGCTCTTGGCGGCGAGCGCATTCGTTCCTAGCTTTGACACCGGTTTCTCCTCCTGTTGACCTCGCGTTACCACATTATAGTTCTGGTGTTACACACTCCTCGCCTCGGCATCAGGGACGGGTCATGACGACTTCCGGCAATTCCCACACGCTCGATCTTTCGGCCAACGCCATCACGGTCCTGGAAAAGCGTTACCTCATCAAAGACGACCAGGGCAAGCCGACCGAGTCGGCGGTGGACCTCTTCTGGCGGGTGGCGCGGACCATCGCCGAGCCGGACCGGAAGTACGGGGCGTCGGCGGGGGCCACCGAGGCGCTGGCAGAGGCCTTCTTCGGGCTCATGGGACACCGGATGTTCATGCCCAACAGCCCCACTCTAATGAATGCCGGCCGGCCCCTCGGCCAGCTGTCGGCCTGCTTCGTCCTGCCGGTGGAGGACACCCTCTCCAATGGCCGGGATGGGATCTACGACACCCTGCGGGCGATGGCGCTGGTGCACCAGTCGGGCGGCGGCACCGGGTTCGGCTTCTCCCGGCTGCGGCCCCAGAACGACATCGTCCGGTCCACTATGGGGGTGGCCAGCGGCCCGGTCTCGTTCATGAGCCTCTATGACGCCTCCACCGATGTCGTCAAGCAGGGCGGCACCCGCCGGGGGGCCAACATGGGCATCCTCCGGGTGGACCATCCGGACATCATGGAGTTTGTCACCTGCAAGGACGACACGACCAAGATCACCAACTTCAACATCTCGGTGGCGGTCACCGACGCATTCATGGCGGCGGTGGACGCCGACAGCGCATACGATCTCATCCACCCCAAGACCAAGCAGGTCGTCGGGCAGCTCCAGGCCCGGCAGGTATGGAACCGGATCATCCACGGCGCCTGGAAGACCGGTGAGCCGGGGATCTTCTTCATCGACCGCGCCAATCACTACAATCCGGTGCCGCACCTGGGGGCCTACGAGGCCACCAACCCCTGTGGCGAGCAGCCGCTCCTGCCCTACGACGTCTGCAACCTCGGCTCGGTGAACGTCGGGTACTTCGTGAAGGACGGCCAGGTCGACTGGGACCAGATGCGCCAGGTCATCCACCTCTCGACCCACTTCCTCGAGAACGTCATTGACGCCAACAACTACCCGCTCCCGGAGATCGACCACCTCTCCAAGCGGATCCGGCGCATCGGCCTCGGCGTGATGGGCCTGGCCGATCTCCTCATCAAGCTGGGGATCGCCTACGACAGCGAAGCGGGCGTCGAGATGGGCCGGAAGATCATGGCCTTCGTGGACGAGGAGTCCAAGGTGGAGTCGGAGCGGCTGGCGACGCAGCGCGGCGTTTTCACCGAGTGGGAGCAGAGCATCTGGGGTCCGGACGCCACCTGCGCCCGCGATCCCCAGGGCAACCGGATCCGGCCCATGCGCCGGCTCCGCAACTGCAACGTCACCACCGTCGCGCCCACCGGCACCATTTCGATCATCGCCGGCTGCAGCTCGGGGATCGAGCCGCTCTTCGCCGTCGCCTTCATGCGCAACCAGGCCGGCGTGCTCATGCCGGACGTGAACGAGGACTTCGTGGCGATCGCCCAGCGGGAGGGGTGGTATTCCGAGGCCCTCATGACGCAGATCGCCGAGTCCGGCAACATCCATTTCCCCGAGGTGCCGGAGAAGTGGCAGCGGGTCTTCGCCACCGCCAACGAGATCAAGCCGGAGTGGCACATCCGGATGCAGGCGGCGTTCCAGGCGCATAACGACAGCGCCATCTCCAAGACCTGCAATTTCGCCAACGACGCCACCGAGGAGTACGTCGAGGAGATCTACCGCCTCGCCTTCTCGCTCAACTGCAAGGGCGTCACCGTCTACCGCGACGGCAGCCGGGACATGCAGGTGCTCTCCACCGGCTCCACCGCCCGGAAGGTGGCGGAGCAGGCCACCAGCAGCGGCAAGGCGGAGGCCCGCTCGGACCTGGTCATGCAGCCCGCCGGCGCCCCCGCGCGGGCCGACGCGGCGGATCTCTACGGGGAGATCGCGGAGGTCCGGGCCGAGAACGAGCGGCTCCGGAAGCTGGTGCTCGACCTCGAGGCGGAGAACCTGCAGCGCCGCCAGAAGCGCTCCCGGCCGGACATGCTCCGCGGCACCACCCGGCGCATCGAGACCCCCCTGGGGACGCTCTACGTCACCATCACCGAGGACGACCGGGCCCAGCCGTTCGAGGTCTTCATGAGCCTCGGCAAGGCCGGCGGGGCCATCATGGCCGACGTCGAGGCGATGGGCCGGCTGATCAGCCTGGCACTCCGCTCCGGCATTCCGCTCAAGGAGATCCACCGCCAGATCCGGGGCATCAGCTCCGATCGCGCCATCGGGCTCGGGCCCAACAAGGTGCTCTCGGTGCCGGATGCCGTCGGCATCGCGATTGAGCGGTGGATGCAGGAGAAGCAGGGGATCCAGCAGGAACTCCTCTCCAGCCACACCCCCGCGATGGGCACCCCGATTCCCACCGTGGCCCAGGTGCAACAGATCATGACCCAGGGCGGCGAGCAGTTCCAGCTGGTCAAGGAGCAGCAGCCGGTCCTCACCGGCGCCTGCCCGGACTGCGGGTCGCAGCTCGAGTTCGCCGAAGGATGCAACAAGTGCCACGTCTGCGGCTTCTCGGAATGCGGGTGACGCAGTAGCCGGGCGCGCCGCGCCCGGCCGACTTCACCCGCACGCAACCCCGGGGCCGGACCTGACATCCGGCCTCGGGGTCTTGTTGTGCACCCCGCGCTGGCCCGGGGTTCCGGCCGATGCCGGGATCGCAGGGACCCCGAGCCGCCTCCCCTTGCACTTCTACAAGAGCGACGATATCCTCTCCTGTAGAAGCCAAAGGGGAGATCCATGCCCGAAGACCGTCTCGAGCTGCCTCAGGGCACGCTCGACCTCCTGATCCTGAAGGCCCTTTCTCTGGGTCCCCAGCACGGCTGGGCGATCTCGGAACGGCTGCACCAGGTCTCGCAGGCCAGTCTGCAGGTCCCCCAGGGGTCACTCTACCCCGCGCTCCACCGGCTGGAGCGGCGCGGCTGGATCAGCGCCGAATGGAACACCTCCGACAACAATCGCCGGGCCAAGTACTACCAGCTCACCCGCGACGGCCGCCGCCAGCTCAAGGCGGAAGCGGAGGAATGGCGCCGGCTCACCGTGGCCGTGGACCTCGTGCTGGGGATGAGCTGAGCTATGTGGACGCGACTCTGGGCTGACCTTCGCTACCGTGGCCGCGCACTCATCTTCCGGTCCGCGGTGGAACAGGAACTGGACGAGGAACTCCGCTATCATCTGGAGAAGGCGGCGGAGCACCACCGGGCTCAGGGCCTGCCGGCTGAGGAGGCGATGCGGCGGGCCCGGGTGGAGTTCGGCGGGGCGGAGGTCGTGAAGGATGCGAGCCGGGACGGGCGCGGACTGGCCTGGCTGGAGCAGGGGGGGCAGGACCTGCGCTACGGCCTTCGGGCTCTGCGCCGAAGCCCAGGGTTCGCCGCCGCCGTGATTGTGACACTCGGCCTCGGGATCGGCATCAATGCTGCGATGTTCGGGATCGTGGACCGGTTGCTGTTTCGTACTCCGCCATTTCTCCGGCAGCCGGGGCAGGTGCACCGGGTCTACCTCCAGTCGACGGATAGGGGCGAGCTGGAGACCGGCACGACCATTCAGTACACCCGTTACCTGGACTTGCGGCAGTGGGCGACTGCCTTCTCCGATTTCGCGGGCTATAGCGTCAGGCAACTGCCGGTGGGGGTCGGCACGGGCGCGCGGGAGCGGCCCGTGGGCACGGTGTCGGCTACCCTCTTCGATTTCTTCGACGCCGCCCCGGTGCTGGGCCGATTCTTCACCGCGCAGGAGGACACCGTGCCGGTGGGGGCACCGGTGGCGGTGCTGAGCTACGGCTTCTGGCGGACCCAGTACGGGGGCCGGGAGGAGGTCCTGGGTCAGACGCTCAGGATCGGCACGGCGGATTACACCATCATCGGGGTTGCGCCGCGCGAGTTCGAGGGGATCGCGGACGAGGCTCCGCCGGTGCTCTTCGTGCCCATCACCACCTACGCTGGGAATTTCCGGGCGGGTCCGGCCCAGGCCCGCTACTACACCCGCTACAACTGGAGCTGGATGGAAGTCCTGGTACGCCGCAAGCCCGGGGTGAGCCTGGAGGAGGCGCATGCGAGCCTGAGCCAGGCGCACCGCCAAAGCTGGGACAAGGAACGGAGCCTGAGCCCGGGGACACCCTCCGAGGTGGCCCGGCCGGGGGCGATCGCCGGGCCGGTTCAGGGCGAGCGCGGCCCAGGGCAGAGCACGGTGACCAAGGTGGCCGGGTGGGTCAGCGGAGTGGCTGTCATCGTCCTGCTGATCGCCTGCGCCAACGTGGCCAACCTGATGCTGGCCCGTGCGGTGCGGCGCCGCCGGGAGATTGCACTCCGCCTGGCGCTGGGGGTGAGCCGGGGGCGCCTCTTCCGCCAGCTGCTGACGGAGAGCCTGCTGCTGGCGGTCTTCGGCGGGCTCGTGGGTCTGCTGCTGGCCGACTGGGCAGGGGCGGTCCTTCGTAGCGCATTCCTCCCGGACATTCCGGTCGCAGGGGCGCTGGCCTCTCCGCGAACGATCGGGGTGGCCGTCCTCCTGGCCGGCCTGGCGGGGGGCCTGACCGGGTTGGCGCCGCTCCTCTACGCCGGGCGCACCGACCTGGTGGATTCGCTCAAATCCGGCAGCCGGGACGGCGGCTACCGACGCTCCCGCGCCCGCACCACCCTGTTGCTGGTCCAGATCGGCCTGTCGGTGGTACTGCTGGTCGGTGCAGGGCTGTTTGTCCGGAGCCTCGTCAACGTCAGGTCCCTCAGGCTGGGATACGACGTGGACCCGGTGCTGTACATCTACCCGGAGCAACGCGGTGCCCGGCTGAGCGATACCGAGGCGGTGGCTCTCAAGGGTCGGCTGCTGGAGGCGGCCCGAGTTCTGCCTGGCGTTGAGCAGGCTGCGCTGGGACTGACGGTGCCCTTCTGGGATACCTGGGCCCAGGATCTGTTCGTGTCCGGGATCGACTCGGTCAGCCGACTGGGTAACTTCACGCTGCAGGCCGGGTCGCCGGAGTTCTTCGCGACGATCGGGACCCGGATTCTGCGCGGGCGGGGCATCGAGGCGGAGGACATCGAGCACACCCCGCTGGTCGTCGTGGTGAGCCAGTCCATGGCCACCACGCTCTGGCCGGGCCAGGAGGCCCTGGGGCAATGCCTGCGGATTGATGCCGACTCGGCGCCGTGTACGAGGGTCGTCGGAATTGCGGAGGACATCAGGCAGAACAGCATCACCGATGATCCGGGCCGCAACTACTACCTCCCGATCGCCCAGTTTCATCCGGGCGACGCCGTGCTGTTCGTGCGGGCCCGTGGAGCGGCGGAGGATCTCAGGGAATCGGTGCGCCGCTCGCTGCAGCCACTCATGCCGGGGGACGGCTACGTCAACGTGACCACGATGCGCGACATTGTCGGGCCGCGTTTCCGCTCGTGGGAGCTGGGCGCCACCATGTTCGTGGCCTTCGGCAGCCTCGCCCTGGTACTGGCCGCCATCGGACTCTATGGGATCATTGCCTATGACGTGGTGCGCCGCACCCACGAGATCGGGATCCGCATCGCGCTGGGCGCCCGGGTGGGCACGGTGGTGCGGCTGGTGCTCGGGGACGGGCTCCGGATAGCGCTGGTGGGCTCGCTGGCCGGCAGTGCGCTGGCGTTCGTCGCAGCCTCCTGGATTGCCCCCCTCCTCTACGATCAGTCACCCCGTGATCCGCTGGTCTTCGCGGTCGTGACCGGAACCCTGCTCGCGGTCGCGGGTGTCGCCAGCGCGATGCCCGCCCTCCGGGCGGCCCGCGTCAACCCCAATGTGGCCTTGAGAACCGAATAGCGCAGGCCCGGCAGTGAGGCACCATGAAGCCTACCTCGTCGTGACCGCCACGGTCTTCGCGCTGCCCACCGTCGCACCCATCTGGCGCATCGCCGTAGAGGGGCTCCGGATGCTGAGCGATCCGGCGTTCGCACTGACAACCGTCTTCGCCACGGCGCTCTTCCTGTGGGCGGCTCGCCTGCTGCGATCCATCCTGGCGTCCTAGGCCCCGGCGGCCCGGCGGACGGTCTGGGGGTGTCGTCAGGCTGGCAGGTCCATCGCTCGCCGGATAGACTCCGGGTACCCTGGCGGTGGGCTATCGGGCAGATCAGGGGCGTCGGGGAAACCGGAGGTAACGTCTCGTGGACCTTTACCAGATCCCCGTGACCAGCATTGACGGCACGCCCGGCACGCTGGCGCCGTTCATGGGCCAGGTGCTGCTGGTCGTCAATGTGGCCAGCCACTGCGAGTACACCTCCCAGTACGCCGCTCTGGAACTGCTGTACCGCCGGCATCGGGCCGACGGTTTCGCCGTGCTGGGCTTCCCCTGCAACCAGTTTGCCGGCGAGGAGCCGGGATCCGAGGCGGAGATACTGCAGTTCTGCCTGCGGGAGTTCGAGATCTCCTTCCCGCTCTTTTCCAAGGTGGAGGTCAACGGGCCAGGGGCGCATCCGCTCTACCAATATCTCAAGACCGGTGCCCTGGACCCTGGCCACTCCGCCGACCTGGAGTGGAACTTCACCAAGTTCCTGGTCGGCAGGGACGGGAAGGTTCGCGGGCGGTATGCTCCCAAGTCCTCTCCGGGAGTCGCCGAGCCGGAGATCGTGGCCGCACTGCTGGCGCGGCCTCACTAGCCGCAGGGCGGCGGCGCAAGGGCGGTCCGGCCCAGTCCGGAATCAAGCCACCCCAGCGCCCTCGGTTGCGAGGCGCGCGCCGCGATCCTATGTTGGCGGCGCGGAGACCGGGTGTCTCCGTCTCCCACACCTGGAGAGCCCTATGGCGACTCCGAAACGCCCCGTCCGCAAGACCAAACTCCGCAACCTCAAACGGAAGTCGGTGAGACTCTCGGTCGCCGCCCGCATCATCGGCGGGGAGGAGCAGGGTGGGGCGGACAGGACCCGAAAGAAAGCCAAGTAAGTCCTCTTCGGGCCCGGTCTGGTCCAGTAACCGGTGGGGCCGTGTCGCCCACCGGAGGTCTTCGCTTGCCTCCGCATTGATTCCCTTCTCGTAGGTCTCGCCGCCGGCCTCGCCGCTCCGACCGGCGGCCCCAATCGCCCCTCCCCCGGAACTACCGCGCCGCCGGTCACGTTCTCCTCCCGAAGCTCACCTCGAGCCGCCTGCCGCATGCTCGACCATCCGTCCACCTGGGAGCGTGGCATGAAGCGGTTCCGCGCGGTCCTGCATCATCCGGTCACCAATCTCGTGGTGGCCCTGGTCCTGGTCTCCACCAGCCTGATCGAAGTCTGGGGGTCCATCACGGGTGGTGCCGTAGAGATGGTGGTGGGCTCCATGGAGATGAGGGTGGGCGCCTACGACGGGGTACTGGCCTACGGACTGGTGCATCTCTTCCGCGCCATCGCGGAGCTGGTGGAGGACGTCGAGCACGGGCTCACGCGGGAGCAGGCTCGCGAGGTTCGGCGGAGCCCGCCGCTTGCCCCCGTCGGTGAGCGCTGACGCGGCGCCTGCACCCGCTTGCCGGCGGACCGGTGTCACCTTATACTTAGGTAAATGCCTTATCAACGGCCGCGCCTCGATCGAGTCTTTCAGGCCCTCGCCGATCCCACCCGACGGGCGGTGGTCGCACGGCTCGGTGCGGGGCCCGCCAGCACCACCGACCTGGCCCGGCCGTTTCGGATGGCGCTGCCGTCCTTTGCCCAGCACCTCGGGGTCCTGGAGGCGTCCGGCCTGGTGCGGTCGCGAAAGGTGGGGCGGGTGCGGACCTACGAACTCACCCCCCGCCCGCTTCAGGCGGCCGAACAGTGGATCGCCGATCAGCGGGGGATGTGGGAAGCGCGTCTCGACCAGCTGGAAACCTACCTTACCCTTGGCCAGGAGGCTTCGCAGTGACCCGCCCGTTCAACTACCATCCGGATCCCAGGCTCGATCTGGTTCTCGAACGCTCGGTGGATGTCCCCCGGCACCTCGTGTGGAAGGCGTGGACCACTCCGGACCACATCATGCAATGGTTCACGCCCAGGCCCTGGTCCACGGTGGACTGTGAGATCGATCTCCGTCCCGGGGGGATTTTCCGGACCGTCATGCGTTCTCCGGAGGGGGAGGACTTCCCCAATACCGGCTGCTACCTGGAGGTAATCGAGGCGGAGCGTCTCAGCTGGACGGATGCGCTGGAGCCAGGCTTTCGTCCCGCCCGACTGGCCGCCGAGCCGCCCCGCGGCGGGATCATCGCTTTCACCGCCGTGATCACCCTGGCCGATCATGGCGGCGGCACCCGTTACACCGCGCTCGCCATGCACCGCAGTGAGGCGGAGCGGGAGCGTCACGAAGGGATGGGTTTCCATGACGGCTGGGGCAAGGCGCTGGACCAGCTGGTTGCTCTGGCCCGGTCCATCAAGGCCACCTGAACTCGTACCGGCCGCGGCCGGTCCGGTCCGTCTGGAGGGCGCTCCCCCTATATTCTGGCATGGTCAATCGCCGGAACTTCGTCGCCGCCAGCGGGCTAGCCGGGTTCGGTCTCGCCGCCGGTCGGCCGCTCGAGCCGGCGGCCTTTCCACTCCCGCAGGACCCCCTTCCAACGCTCAACCGGCCCTCCGGCCCCGCCAACGTCGTGGCCCGAGACGAGGCTTATTGGGGCCGGGTCCGTGCCTACTACCGGGTCTCGGATCAGTACACCAACCTCGAGGCGGGTTACTACGGTATGATGGCCGTCCCGGTCCTGGCGGAATTCCACCGCCACATTGACCGGGTCAACCTCGAAAGCTCCTTCTACGCCCGCCGCAGCTACGATGCCGATCTCGAGGCCGCCCGGGTTCGGGTCGCCGAGCTGGTTGGGGTCCGGGCTGCAGAGATCGTCTTTACCCGAGGCGCCACCGAGGCGCTCCAGTGCCTCATCGCCCAGTACAACCAGCTGCGCCCGGGCGACACGGTGCTCTACTCGGATGTGGACTACATGGCGATGCAGGACGCCATGAACTGGCTGGCCGGCCGAAGGGGCGTCACGGTGGAGCACTTCAGCCTTCCGGAACCGGCTACGCCCGCCGCGGCGCTGGCCGCATATGATGATGCGCTCACCCGCAATCCCCGCACCCGGCTGCTCCTGCTCACCCACCTGAACAACAAGTCCGGCCTGGTCCTGCCAGTCAAAGAGATCGCCGAGCTGGCCCGGCAGCGGGGGGTGGACGTGGTGGTGGACGCGGCGCACTCGTTCGGTCAGGTGGAGCTGACCATTCCGGACCTCAGCGCCGATTTCGTCGGCTTCAACCTGCACAAATGGCTGGGTGCCCCGATCGGCGCCGGAGCGATGTACATCCGGGAAGGGCGGCTGCCGGACATCGACCGGATGTACGCCGACGAGACTGCGCCTGAATCCAGCATCAACAGCCGGATCCACACCGGGACGGCCAACTTCGCGACCTACCTCACCGTGCCGGCTGCGCTGGATTTTCACGCCGCGGTGGGGCCGGCGTACAAGGCTGCTCGGGTCCACTACCTCCGCGACCGGTGGGTCTCCCAGGTCCGGGGCACACCGGGCATTGAGATCCTCACTCCGGACGACCCCGTCTCGGTGGCGGCCATCACCTCCTTTCGCCTCCACGGCCGCACCGGCAAGCCCGAGAACCAGGCGGTCGTGGCCGAGCTGCTGGAGCGGTACCGGCTGTTCACGGTCTGGCGGACCGGTTTGGCGGGAGGCGACTGCGTCCGGGTCACCCCCGCGCTGTACAACACGCCGGCCGACGCCGATCGACTGGCCGTGGCGCTGAGGGAGATTGCCGCGCGAGGGTAGCGCTCGAGGCATGCTTATCCGCCTGGCCGTCAACCTGGTCCTGCTGGTCGCGATCTACTGGACCCTGCTGTTCTTTGCCCAGCGGCGGCTGATGTACCCAGCGCCGTCGGCGGCGGGTGCGCCGCCGGCGCCGGCGGAGGCGACGGTGGTCTGGCTCGACTCGCCCGCCGGCCGCACCGAGGCGTGGTACCTCCCTCCGCTGGGCCGGCGGGGCTCCTCGGCCCCCATCCTCCTCTTCGCCCACGGCAATGCCGAGCTGATCCAGTATTGGCCCCCGGACTTCGAGGAGGCCAGGCGATGGGGCATGGGGGTGCTGCTGGTGGAGTACCCTGGCTATGGCCATTCCGGCGGAGCGCCATCCCGGGCGTCCATCCAGCAAGCCTTCGAGGCGGCGTTCGACTGGGCCAGCGCCGAACCGGGGATAGATGCCGCACGCATCGTGGCCTATGGCCGCTCGCTGGGGGGAGGTGCGGTGTGCGCCCTCACGGGCACCCGGCGTCCGGCCGGCCTGATTCTGGAGTCCACCTTTTCCAACACGACGGAGTTCGCCTGGGGGATGGGGGCGCCGCCATTCCTGGTGCGGGATCGCTTCGACAATCTCGCCGCGGTGCGGGCCTTCACCGGCCCCCGGCTGATTCTCCACGGCGAGTCCGATCACATCATCCCTACCCGCCACGGCCGGCGCCTGGCAGAAGCTGGCGCCGTGCCGCTCCACCTGATGGCTTGCGGGCACAACGACTGCCCCCGGCCGTGGCCGGAGATCAGGGAGTTCCTGGTCGCAAACCGACTCGTACCGGCCGAACCGTGAGTCCGCCCGGGGAGCGTGCCGGGGGAGACTAGTGTCGAGAGGTTCGGCGGCGGCGTCGCTCGCCGGTGGGCGGCGTCCCGCCGGAGGAGCGGCGTACCCATCGGGGCAGGGCCTGCCGACGGGCATCCACATCCTGCACATCCGCCCTGGCGCCAAGAGCAAGGAAAAGGACCCGGGCCCTCGCCAGGGAGGCGCGAGCCTGCTGGATGTTGCCTTGATCCGCCTGCAGTTCGGAGAGGCTCCGCCACGCTTCGGCTTCGCTCAGGGGGCTGCGGGCGGCCACGGCGCAGCTGATCGCAGTCCGAAGACGGGACTCCGCCAGGGTCGGCAAACCCGTCGAATGAAATACCATGCCGAGCACTCGGTAGGCATCAGGCTTGTCGGCCACCGAGTTGGTCCGGTCGAAGGTTGCCAGCGCCCGCTCCGCCAGCTGGCGCGCCTCATCGTACTGTTCCAGGGCGCAGTGGAGCTCGGCGCGGTTCAGGGCGCAGAGGGCCTCCAGGTGAACATCGCCCACCAATGCGGCCAGATAGCTGGCCCGGCTGTAGTGGCGGTGCGCCTCCTCCCAGACCTCGCCGTCGGCCTCCAGCATCCCGAGGTTATGGTGCACCTGCGCCGCCGCGCGATCATCGCCGGCCTCCTCGTGGCCCGCGAGCGCCCGGCGATAGTGCAGTTCCGCCGAGCCCCGGTCTCCCCGGATGCTCGCAATGTTGCCGAGATTCTGGTCCACCCGGGCCAGGAGCCGGGCGTTGGCGCATCCGGTCTCCCGGGCCCGTTCGTAGGCGGTTGAGGCCCCGGTCAGGTCACCGGACTCGAAGGCGATCCCCGCCAGGGTATTGAGCGCCTCCGCGGTGAGGTCGGTATCTCCGGCGGCCGTGGCCAGCTCGTGGCTCTCGGTGGCGTAGCGCCGGGCAGCGTCGGACTCGCCCTGCTGCTGGTGCAGGACCGCGAAGCGGCGGAGGGCCTCGGCCAGCGCGCGCCGATCCTGCTCTCCGCGCGCGAGGTCAATCGCCCGGGCGAAACTCGACAGGGCCTCCGCCCAGCGCCCTTCGAGCTGGTGACGGCAGCCCGCCAGGAGGTGGGCTCCCTGCCGCACCGCCTCTGTGGACTCCGCTCGGGGATTCGCCGTTGGTAGTGGCACGCCTTGCCTGGTCAGAGGACTCCGGCCGGGGTACGGCCTCTGGCTTCAGGACCAGCTCGCCAGAAACCACCCCCCATGCCGGTGTACCCAAGCAGGGCGTGGGCCACGTCACCAGAGTAACGTCAATATTCTTGACAGTTGCTCAGATTTGTTCTCGTAACACGCTGATAGATATGGAATAAGTTATCGCGAACAATTGCGTTGGTTGACTCAATACCAGACAGGCACCGGTGGATCTGCGGGCCTGGTCCGCCACAAGACGGGGCGCCGTTGCTACAGCCTCACCACCCGGGGCGGCGGCAGCCCTACCGGGCTTGGAATGCCCCGGGCCGGTCGCCTGCGGGGCGAGCGCCCGTCGCCGCCTTGCCCGATCGGCCGACGAGCCGTATGGTGGACCTCGAAGCCGACTTCAGTTCGCTGGCACCAACCTGGTGGACCGCGCCGCTCCCCGCGGGCCGGTCCATGCCACTGGACCAGGAGGCCCGCATGGATCCGCCGAGAGCTGGCTGCAACGTCATCCCACTCGTTGTGTGTCTCGCCGCCTGTAGTGGCCCTCCGCCCGCCGCGCCCTCCCTGACGGCCGGACTCTCGGAAGCCATCGCCTCGCTCCCCTGGGAAAAGAACCGCGGTGGTTTCCCAGCCTGGTGTCCCGATCTCTCCCCGTGCGATACGCTGTGGATTGAGCCTCGGGTGGTGCAGCTTCCCCATCCCGCGCCGGTGTTTTTCGTTCCCGCCTCCCGGCCGGTGCTGCTCCAGCTGGAGGGGGAGCCGGCCGAGGCCCTCCCGGCGCTCGCCTCCTGGCGGCGACCGCTCCGTTGGGGCGACTGGGGTGAATGTCGGGCCCAGCGCCACGACCCTGGCTGGGCCTCGTATCGCCGGGCCTGCGTGGCGCTGGCGGTGGCCGGGGACACCCTCGGTGACACGGTGCACGTGGCGATGCTGGTGCTCTCGCCCACCAGCGGCCTGAGCTGGCCCCGGCTCCGGCTCAGCGACCGCCACAGCGGCTGGCACTCCGAGATCTCCTGGATGGGCGGGGAGTAGGGCGCGGTGGGAGGGTAGGACAGGCTGCGCGGGTCCGGCTCAGTTCCCGCGACCATTCATCCGATACTCCAGAGAACCCTCCTTTCTGGAGTTCGGCAATGTCGCTCTACTGTCCGCGGCTCGGTTCCCTTGTGGTGGCGCTCCTGGCCAGTGCGGCCTGTTCCTCCCAGACCTCCCCGGCGCCGGCGCTCGTCATCTACGGGTCCTCCCAGGCGGCTCCAGCTCCGGTGCTAGGGCTGGCCGTAGCCGGGGCGGCGCCTCGATCGCCGCTGCCTCGCGCCAGCTTCGCCACCGACTCGGCGGCGCCCAGCCACATGTGGATCGCGATGTACTCGCTGTACCTCTCCCCGAACCCCGACTGCACCGCGCCGTTCCTGGTGCAGGACTACGGAGCGGGCGGGTCGGTCAAGGATTTCGCGCTCAACCAGGTGCTGTTCCAGGCCGAGCCCGATGCCGGCACCTATCCCTGCATGATCTTCCGGATGAGTGACGTGCTGTCCATGGTGCCGGAGCGCAGCTTCGGCCCCTGCGACTCGACCCAGACCTACGTCGGGGACATTTACCGCGATGGTGAGACCGACTGGATCGACCAGGACGGCAATGCCATCATCGGGCGCGGGAGCGATGACCCGGCCGGCGCGGTGGACGATCACGTCGCCATCTTCTTCACTACCGACACCGGCGCCGCATTGGGTCGGGGCGTCAGCTCCAACCAACTGGTGGGGCTGACCAGCCCGCTGGTCTCTCCCGGGCAGTCTACGCTCTATTGGGACATGTCCGGCGCGGTGCAGGACGAGAACGGCTATTGCTCGATTCTGCCCCGGCCGATCACCTTCCGGTAGGCGCCTCGCGGGGCGGCGGATCCAGAGATCCGGTCCGGCGGATGCGACGTTATCATTGGACCACTCCTCTCTTCCTGTCCGAGGTGCCAATGATGACCGCCCGCACCCGCAACATTCTCGGGTGGGCCGCTCAACTCGTCGCCGCCGCCATTCTCGGCATGGCCGGCGTGTCCAAGCTCCTGGGCGCCCCGGATTCCGTGGCTCTGTTCACCCTCCTCGGCGCCGAGCCGTACGGGCGCCTGGCCCTGGGCGCCGTGGAGCTGGTGGCGGCGATCCTGCTCCTGTGGCCGGCGCGGGCGGTGGTCGGCGCCGGACTCGGGGCCGCGCTCATGATCGGTGCCATCGGGACCCATCTGCTGAAGATCGGGATCAGTTATCCGGGAGATTACAGCCTCATCATCATGGCGTGCGTGGTGCTCGTCGCATGCGCGGCGACGGTGGGGTTGCGGCGGGCGTAGGCGGGCCTTCGGCTGGGTTCCGTTGGTGAGCCGCGATCCGTGCTCCTCCGCAGGCGAGCTAAGAGTCGGATCGCGGAGCCTGAAGTGCCCTCGGGCCTACTTGACCAAGTCGAGGATCCCCCGAATCGGGATGCCCGCCCATGCCGGGCGATTGCCCAGCTCGTAGCGCAGTTCGTACAGCGCCTTGTCCAGGGCGTAGGTGTCGAGGAGCTGGGCCAGATCGGCCGGTGCCGCCGGCAGCAGTCTGGACTCCTTCACGGTGCGGCGGTACGCGTTGAGGAACACCGCCGAGACCGACTGTTCCCACAGCCGGGCCCACGGTTCCAGCCGCTCGGGGTCGGCGGCCCGGCGGGCGGCATGCGACTGCAGGGCCACCCGCGCGGCGTAGCTGAACGATCGCAGCATCCCCGCCAGATCCTTCAGGGGCGACTGCTTGGCCCGGCGTTCCGCGAGCGTACGGGCTGGCTCCCCCTCGAAATCCAGAATCACGAAATCCTGCCCGACCCGGAGCACCTGCCCCAGGTGGTAGTCGCCGTGAATGCGGATCTTGAGCGAGCCGGGAGTCAGATCGGTGAGGCGCCGGATCCGGGTGAGGATCGCGGTGCGCTGGCTCAGGACCTGGCTGGCGAGTTCCACCAGCTCGTTGGGGAGCTTGGGCAGCGCCTCCTTGAGCATGTCGAAGGCCAGGGTGGCGTTGTTCTTGACCGCCTGCGCCAAAGCAGTGACGTCGGCTCCCCCCAGCGGCACCGGCTGGAACGCGGGATCGTCGGTCGGGGTGGCGAGCGCCAGGTGAAGCGCGGCCGTCTGGTGGCCCAGGGCCGCCGCGGCTTCGTCGGAGACACCGAGCAACTCGGCGAGGTCCGGGGTCAGCCACTGCTCCCCCATATCCAGCCAGCCCGACGGACCGACCGCGTGGGTGGCATCGGCGGTGCGGGTCACGGCGCGCTCGTAGTAGCGGCCCAGCTCCTCGATCATCCAGGTCCAGCCGTCACCCTGATTGGGGACCAGCCGCTGGATGAGGCCGAGGGTCGTGTCGGGGGTGTCAGGCGCGTGGTAGTCGAGGCTGCCGGCGAAGACCGGCACGCCGGTGAAGCGGACCCGTTCGGTAAGGTAACGAGTGATCTCGCAGTCGGGACTCGGGCCCACGTCCAGCCGGCGGAACACCTTGAGGATGAACTGGTCGCCAAAAATGATGGAACTGTTGCTCTGCTCGCCGCCGATCAGCGAGACCGGCCAGCCCGACGCCGGCGCGTCGGTCTCGGTCAGGGCCTTGCCGGGGGCGCCGGTCATCGACCCCACCTGGCCTGCGAGGCGGCCGCGATCCCGGGCCAGCGAGAGGAGCGCGCGGCAGACCTCTTCCGACAGCAGCGCATCGTGCAGCACGCCGCTCTCCCCGCCCTGGGTCAGGTTGCCGAGGATGGAGCCGGGGTGCGATTCCCGCACCTGTTCCGCGGCGGTGCCGAGGCTGACGGCCAGGGGCATCACATAACGCTCTCCGCCACCGTCGCTGAAGCGCACCGCCACCACCAATAGTCCCGCCTGGGCGGTAATGCGGCAGCCATCCTCGATCCGAAGGTGCTCGATGCGCCGCGCCTTACCGCTATACCAGCGCTGCCTGGGCAGGAAGGCCGGCAGGAACCGCGACTCCAGCGCCGAGCGGAA
Organism: uncultured Gemmatimonadaceae bacterium; assembly: GCA_964449145.1. GTDB lineage: Bacteria > Gemmatimonadota > Gemmatimonadetes > Gemmatimonadales > GWC2-71-9 > JADJOM01. Next base: position 29,927 of record CAYUYF010000016.1, read on the forward strand.
GCCGTCCTCGAGCAGTCCTGCCCACGGCTCGCCGGTTCCCAGCACCAGCGCCGGCTCGGCCGCCGCCGGGCTGGGCTGTTCCTCGGGCCGGGTCTGCAGCTCCAGCCAGAGGAAGCCGTAGGGGCCGAGGGTGAGCGGGTAGGGCGTCTTGCCGATGCGGGGAAAGTCGACGTAGCCGCGCATTTCCACCGGAGTGGTACCGGCCAGGGCGGACAGGTCCAGTTCGAACGGCTGGGCGAAGCGCGACAGGTTGGCCACACACAACACCTGCTCCCCGTCGCTCTTGCGGAGGTAGGCCAGCACCTTCCGGTTGCTGGGCTCGAGGAACTCGATCGTTCCCCGGCCGAAGACCTGGAACAGCTTGCGGAGCGCGATCATGTGCCGGATCCAGTTCAGCAGGCTGGAGGGCTCGCTCTGTTGGGCTTCGACATTCACGGCCTCATAGCCGTACACCGGGTCCATGACCAGCGGGCTGTACAGCCGGCCGGGGGTGGCGCGGGAGAAGCCGGCATTCCGGTCGCCGCTCCACTGCATGGGGGTGCGGACCCCGTGCCGGTCTCCCAGGTAGATGTTGTCGCCCATCCCGATTTCATCCCCGTAATAGAGAATCGGCGTGCCGGGGAAGGAGAGCAGGATGCCGTGGAGCAGCTCGATGCGGTTGCGGTCGTTCTCCAGCAGCGGGGCCAGACGGCGCCGGATGCCCACGTTGACGCGCATGCGCGGGTCGGCGCTGTACGCGAAGTACATGTAGTCCCGCTCCTCGTCGGAGACCATCTCGAGCGTGAGCTCGTCGTGGTTGCGGAGGAACAGGCCCCACTGGCAGGTCGGCGGGATCGGGGGCGTGGCCTTCATGATCTCGGTGACGGGATGCCGGTCTTCCAGCCGGAGCGCCATGAACAGGCGGGGCATCAGCGGGAAGTGGAACGCCATGTGGCACTCATCGTCCTCCCCGAAGTAGGCCCGGACGTCCTCCGGCCACTGGTTGGCCTCGGCGAGCAGCATGCGGCCGTCGTAGCCCTGGTCCAGGGCGGCGCGGAGCCGCTTGAGCAGGACATGGGTCTCCGGCAGGTTTTCGTTGTTGGTGCCCTCTCGCTCGATCAGGTACGGGATCGCGTCCAGCCGGAGCGCATCCACGCCGAGGTCGAGCCAGAATTGCATCACCTTGATGACCTCCTGCTCCACCACCGGGTTGTCGAAATTGAGGTCCGGCTGGTGGGAGAAGAACCGATGCCAGTAGTAACTCTTGGCCACCGGGTCCCAGCTCCAGTTGGAGGTGTGGGTGTCCGTGAAGATGACGCGGGTGCCGGCGTACTTGCTGTCGCTGTCGCTCCAGACGTAGAAATCGCGTTCCTGCGAGCCCGGCGCCGCCGTGCGGGCCGCCTGGAACCATGGGTGCTGGTCGGAGGTGTGGTTGATCACCAGCTCAATCAGGACCTGCATGCCCCGCTCGTGGGCGGCGGCGAGGAACTCCTGGAAGTCCTCCAGGGTGCCATAGCTGGGGTGCACGCTGGTATAGTCGGCGATGTCATACCCGTCGTCCCTGAGGGGCGAGGGGAAGAACGGCAGGATCCAGAGGCAGGTGACGCCCAGCTCCTCCAGGTAGTCGAGCTTCTCGATCAGGCCACGGAAGTCGCCGACGCCGTCCCCGTTGGCATCGTGGAAGCAGCGCACATGGACTTCGTAAATGATCGCATCCCGGTACCAGAGCGGATCTGACGAGCTGCCCGGCCGTTTAATCACGACACCTCCACTGGAAGAGAAACGCCTGTCCGCGGCACCGCCTGGCTGGTCGCCAGGAGCCCCCAGGGCAGGTCCGCGAGCACCTCCGGGATGGAAAGCCGGTGGGCTTCGGTCCGCACGGTGGCGCCGGTAAGTAGGTTGTGCCAGGCCGCCCCGGCGAGTTCCGGCGGCAGCTGAATGGTGGTCCCGGCCCAGGCCGGTCCCAGCGGGACTTGTTCGTTGTGATCCCAGCCCACCATCTGGGCAGGGAGCCGCGGCACCAGGACCAGCACCGCCGAACTCCCGCGACTGCGCGCCAGGGCCACCAGGTGGCTGCCGGCAGGGCCGGTGGCCGACAGGGGACGATAGTCTCCCTCGAGGAACAGCTCCCGCTCCCGCCGCCGGAGCCGCAGGGCGGCCGCGGTCAGGAACAGCTTGATGTTGCCGCTGCGCCAGTCACCGAGCACACCTGCCAGGCCGGCGGCCGGCTCCCCCCGCTCCACGCGATCCAGCATCGGTGCCAGTCGCTCCAGTTCCGCGCGGCGGGCCGCGAAATCCACCGGCCGCCGGTTGTCCGGATCCACCAGGCTGAGGTCCCAGAGTTCGGTCCCCTGGTAGACGTCCGGTACCCCCGGCGCGGTCAGCTTCAAGAGCAGCTGTGAGCCCGAGTTGAGCATGCCGAGCCACGCCAGACGGTGAGCCACCGGCACGAACGACCGGAGAAACGCGGTGGAGCTGCGGCCGACCAGGACGGCCGCGACGAAATCCTCCACGGCCCGTTCGTACCGCACGACCGGATTGAGCCAGCTGGTATGCAGCTTGGCCTCCCGCATGGCCTTTCTCATGTATCCCTGCATCCGGTCCACCAGCGCCGGCCCCGACCGACCATTGCCGTCGGGCGGCCAGATCCCCGCCAGCGCCTGGTAGAACCGGTACTCGTCCACCGGCGCGGGGGCGGGTACTCCTGCGACGTCGGCGCGGGCGTCCCGGGTGACCCGGTGCCACCGGGTCACCAGCGCCTGCCACTGCCGGGGGATCTCCGAAATCACCGCCAGCCGGGACCGGGTATCCTCGCCCCACTTGGTGTCGTGCGTGGCGGTGGCGAGCATCGCCAGCGGCGCGTGCTGCTGGCGCTCCAGGTTGGCCGAGTGGAACTCCGCGACCGGATCCGCGCAGACGGTGGGCTCGCCCCCCACCTCGTTGAGTCCGGGGAGCGGGGCCCAGCGGTAGAAGGCGGTGTCCTCCACGCCCTTGGCCTGCACCGGGGCGGTGTACTGCTGGAACTTCATTGCGAAGCGGACCCGGCGGTCATGTTCCGCCGGGTCGGCAGCGGCGGGGAGGGACGGCAGCAGCATCCCGCGGATGAACCCGAAGATCGTGGGCTCCAGGGCCGGGTTGCGGCGCAGTGCCTCGGCGATCACCTGATCCACCATGGCCGCGTCCGCGGGCGTCGACCCGTCGGGCCGGACGTAGGTGCGATAGACCGGAAAGCATGCCACCACCTCCCCCAGCGCCTCCTGCAGGCTGTCGAGGGTGAAGTCCCGGTAGCGGCGGTCACTCTCGGAGATCCGGTTGAGCGCCGCGGCGAGCACGTTGAGCTCCGCCGCCATGGAGGTGGCGATGATGGCCTTCTTGCTGGTGTACACCACCTCCGCGAATGGCCGGTCCTCGCCGATGAACCGGGCGCAGTAGCGGCTGAGCGCGGCCACTCCGGCGGGATCGACAAACACCGCGTTGACCCGATTCAGGAACTCGTATCCCGTGGTGCCATGCACCGGCCATTCCGGGGGGAGCCGCTCGCCGGGTGAGAGGATCTTCTCGACCAGGGTCCAGGCGGGACCGCCCTCGGCCAGCCGCTCGGCCAGTTGCCGCAGGTAGTGACCCGGCTCGAACAACCCATCCACGTGGTCCAGCCGCACGCCGGTCACCGCACCCTCGGCCACCAGCTGCGCCAGCAGGCTGTGGGTGGCCTCGAAGACCGCGGGCTCTTCCTGCCGGATTCCCGCCAGCTCGTTCACGTCGAAGAAGCGCCGGTAGTTGATCTCGTGCATCGCGGTGCGCCAGGACGCCAGTCGGTAGGGCTGGGCCTCAAGCAGCCGGTGCAGCAGGTCCATGGAGGCCGGCTGGCCGGCGGTGCCGTTGAAGGCCGCGACGTTTCGCTCCACATGGACCCGCACCAGCGGAGACCGGGCGAGGAGAGCCTCCAGCCGACCCAGCGCCACTTCCTTCTCCCGCCGCCGGGCATCCACCAGCGCCAGCTCGGTGGTGGTGTAGACCGGCAGGTGCTCCAGGTGAAAGAGGATGCTCTGGAACTCGGTGAGGTCGGGATCAGCAGGGGTCAGCGCCCGCACGAGTTCCGCCAGATTGTGCTCCAGCACCATCCGCAACTGGCGCGGATTGAGCGGGAGCTCATGATCGAAGTAGTGCAACACCATTCCTGTCGGTGCCAGCACCAGCCTGAGCTGGCCGGCTTCCAGGGTGACGCCGTACTGGTCTCCGAGGATGGGCAGCAGCAGGCGGCCCTTGAGCTCCGGCTTGACGGGGTCCCAGTCGATGTCGAAATAGGCCGCATACGGGGAGGACGGGCCGTTCTCCAGCACGCTCCGCCACCAGGAATTGGCGGTCGGATCCGCCGCCATGTGGTTGGGGACGAAATCCACCACGATCCCCATGCCGTGTGCCTTGGCCGTCTGTGCCAGCTCCAGAAATCCCGCGGCGCCGCCCAGGTCCTCATTCAGGCGGCTGTGATCGCAGACGTCGTAGCCGTGTGGGCTCTGCGGCCGGGCCGCGAGCACCGGCGAACAGTAGCACTCGGTGACGCCAAGCTCCGCCAGGTAGGGCAGCAGCCGGGTCGCCTCACGAAATCCACATGCAGCGCCGAGCTGGAGCCGGTAGCTGGTCAGCGGCAGGCGAGCCGGGGCGGGGGTCGGCACCGTCAGACGCCTCCGGTGCGGGTACCCAGCAGGACCGCACCTGGCTCGGTGAACTCCACGGCGCAGCGGTCCGTGGCCACGGTGATCGGCGCCGCACCAGCCGCAGCCGCATCCGCTCCCGTGGAGAGAAGCAGATGCCACCGCTGACCGGGGCCGAGCCTGCTCATCGGGTGTCCCTCCAGCTCCACCTGCCCGGCCCCCGACAGGCAGACGATGGCCAGGATCGTGCTGGCGCCGCCGGTCTCCCGGCGCACAAGGAGGATGTCGTCCCCGAGGTCGGCGATCTCACAGTCGCCCTCCACCAGCGCCGCCTCGGTGCGCCGCAGCCGGAGCAGGTGACGGTAGAGCAGGAGGGTGCTGCGGTGCGGTTCCCGCTCCCGTTCCAGCCAGTCGAGGCGGCTCGCCACAAAGGTGGCCTCGGCCTGGGGATCGGGGATGCGCTCCCGGGCGGCGGGATCGCGGAAGGCGGCGAAGCGGGCGAATTCGGATCGCCGCCCGTTGCGCACCGCCTCACCCAGTTCCGGGTTGTGATCCGTGAAGTACAGGAATGGGCTGCTGGCGGCCCACTCCTGACCCATGAAGAGGAGCGGCGTCTGTGGCAGCACCAGGAGCAGGGCCGAGGCCGCCCGATAGGCGGCCGGAGCGATGAAATGGTGCAGCCGGTCCCCCAGCGCCCGGTTGCCGACCTGGTCATGGTTCTGGAGGAAGAACACGAATCTCGTTGCCGCCAGCCCGGCGGGATCGGTCCCCCTCGGCGCGCCAAAATACTCGGCGTACTGACCCATGTAGAACCAGCCGCGGAGCGCGGTCGCCGCGATGTCGGCGGCGGAGCCGGAGAAATCGCCGAAGTAGCCATCGGCGTCGCCGGCCAATTTGCGGCGCATCTGGTGGTGGAAGTCGTCCGACCAGGCCGCGTCGAGGCCGGCGCCGCCCTCCGCTTCCGGCTTGACCAGGTAGGCCAGGTTACGCACCTCCTCCGCGATCACCAGCGCCACCCGCCCCTCGGCACGGGCGGCCTGATGCACCGCCTCGGCCAGCGCGGTGAGGATGTGCCTCGGACTCTCGTCGTGGATCGCGTGGGTGGCGTCGAGCCGGAGGCCGTCAAGGTGATACTCGGTGATCCAGGCGACCGCATTCGCGATGACATACTCGCGTACCGGCGCACTGCCCGGTCCATCAAAGTTGATGGCCGCTCCCCAGGGGGTGCGATGGGCGGCGGAATGGTACTGACCGGAGAAGGTACCCTGATAGGCGCCATCGGGGCCGAGGTGGTTGTAGACCACGTCGAGATGTACCGCCAGTCCCAGGCGGTGCGCCTCGTTGACCAGGGCGCGGAGGTCGTCGGGCGGCCCATAGCACCGGGCGGGCGCAAACGGCGCGACCCCGTCGTAGCCCCAGTTCCGGTCGCCTGGAAAATCCGCAACAGGCATCAGCTCGATGGCGGTGACGCCGAGGTCCACGAGGTCGGGCAGGCGCGCGGCGGCCGCCCGAAAGGTGCCTTCGGGAGTGAAGGTGCCCACGTGCAGCTCGTACAGGACCAGCCGCTCGAGGGGAACCCCCGTCCAGTCGGCGTCGGCCCACGGGTACGCCGCCGGATCCACGACTTCGGATGGGCCGTGCACCCCGGTGGGCTGGAAACGCGAGGCAGGATCCGGGAAGGGGCCGGCACCGTTGACCAGGAACCGGTACCTCGTGCCGGGACCGGCGGCGGGGTGGGTCAGCTCGAACCAGCCTTCCCGAGTTGGCGCCATCGGGGCCGGGGGGCCGGCGCCCGCTTCGATGACAAGTTCCACCCGCGTGGCCTCGGGCGCCCAGACCCGGAATCGGGTCCCTTCGGCGCCCAGCCACCTCGGCCCGGCGTCCGGGCCCCGGCGTGTCACGCGGAGTCCTCCGGGCGCGGCCCGCGAAAGGCCACCACCGACAGCGGCGGCAGGGTGAGCGCGAGCGACCATGGGCGGCCGTGGGCGGCGGCGGGGGCCGCTTCCACCCCGCCGAAGTTGCCTACGCCGCTGCCGCCGTAGAGCGCGGCGTCGCTGTTGAGGATCTCGGTCCAGTAGCCGCCATCGGGGATGCCCACGCGATAGTCCCCGCGTACCACGGGCGTGAAGTTGCAGACGAACAGCACCACCTGGCCGGGCTCCCGTCCGCGCCGAAGGAAACTCACCACGCTCCGCTGGTTATCGTTGCAGTCCACCCACTCGAACCCGCTGGGCTCGAAATCCACGGCGTGGAGGGCCGGCTCCGCGCGGTAGCAGGTGTTGAGGTCACGGACCCAGCGCTGCAGGCCGCGGTGGTCCGCCTCCTCCAGCAGGTGCCAGTCGAGGCTCGCCTCGTGGTTCCACTCCCGCCACTGGCCGAACTCGCCGCCCATGAACAGCAGCTTCTTCCCCGGGTGCCCGTACATGTAGCCGTACAGGGCGCGGAGATTGGCGAAGCGCTGCCACCGGTCCCCCGGCATCCGGCCGATCATCGAGCCCTTGCCGTGGACCACTTCGTCATGGGAGAACGGCAGCACGAAATTCTCGCTGAAGGCGTACATCATCGAGAACGTGATGGCGTTATGGTGGTGGCTCCGGTGCACCGGCTCCCGCCCCATGTAGTCCAGCATGTCGTGCATCCAGCCCATGTTCCACTTGAACCCGAAGCCCAGCCCGCCAAGGTAGGTGGGACGCGAGACCATCGGCCAGCTGGTGGACTCCTCGGCGATGACCGTGGTGCCGGGGTAATCCAGATGCAGCTGCTCATTGAGGGTACGGAGGAAGTCCACCGCCTCGAGGTTCTCGCGGCCGCCGTACTTGTTCGGCACCCACTCCCCGGATTGCCGGGCGTAGTCGAGGTAGAGCATCGAGGCCACGGCATCCACGCGCAGCGCATCAATGTGGTAGCGGTCCAGCCAGAACATCGCGTTGCTGAGCAGGAACGCCCGGACCTCGTCACGGCCGTAGTTGAAGACAAACGTGTCCCAGTCGGGATGGTGCCCCTGGCGCGGGTCGGCGTGCTCGTAGAGGTGGGTGCCGTCGAAATAGGCCAGGCCGATCTCATCGCGGGGGAAGTGGGCCGGCACCCAGTCCAGAATGACCCCGATGCCCCGGCGGTGCAGGGTATCCACCAGGTACATCAGGTCCTCCGGCGTCCCGTAGCGGGAGGTGGGCGCAAAGTACCCGGTGACCTGGTAGCCCCACGAGCCGTAGAAGGGATGTTCGGCCAGGGGCAGGAGCTCCACGTGGGTAAAACCCTGGGCCTCGACGTAATCGGTCAGCGCGCCGGCCATTTCCCGGTAGCTCAGCCAGCGATGTTTCCCGTCCTCGTAGGTGCGGCGCCAGGAACCGAGGTGCACTTCGTAGATGGACATCGGCGCGTCGTGGATCTTGGCGGCAGACCGGGCGGCCAGCCAGTCACCGTCCCCCCAGGCATAGGCCGGCGCCCGCGCCACGCGGGAGGCGGTCTTCGGCGGGAGCTCGGTGGCAAAGGCGAAGGGATCGGCCTTGTCGGCGGTGAAGTGGCCGTCGCGGGAGACTACCCGGTACTTGTACCCGGTGCCGGGCGTGACTTTCGGAATGAAGCACTGCCACACCCCGCGGTCGGTGGGAGACATCGGATGCGCGTTGGGGTCCCAGCCGTTGAAGTCGCCGATGACCGAGACCCGGCCTGCGTTCGGCGCGACCACCGCGAAGCGCACGCCGGCGCCACCGGGGCCGTTGGCCTCGTGCGCGCCCAGAATCCGGTAGATCCGGCAGGCCGAGCGGTCGCCCAGCTGCGTGAACTCGTCGTGGGTCAGTGTCGCGGTGATCATGGCGTCTCCGTGGAACCTGGTGAAACGATCTGGCGGAAGGCGGCCACCGACCGGCCGGCGACCCGGTAGCTGTGGCCCTTCAGGCGGTGCGGGCGGCTCCATTGCCCCTGGGCGGTGTCGAGAATGCGCTCCCAGCGGTCGCCCTCCCCGTAGACGGGCAGGACGAACCGCACCCGCTCGTGATCGGCATTGAACGCCAGGAAGATGGTGTCCGCCGCCACGTCCTTGCCGTCGTCGTCCAGCTCATCGCTGGCGGCCCCCGCCAGTCGCACGCCGAAGGTCCGGCTCTGGTGCGCGTTCCAGTCCTGGTCGGTCATCTCCCGGCCCGCCGGGCGGAACCAGGCGATATCCTTGACGTCCTGCCCGCGGATGGGACGGCCCTGGAAGAAGCGGCGGCGCCGGAGCACCGGCTGGGCCCGTCGGAGCGCAATAAGCTCCCGGGTGAAGTCCAGCAGGTCGCGAAACTCCTCGGCCCGCCCCCAGTCGATCCAGCTGATGGCATTGTCCTGACAGTAGGCGTTGTTGTTGCCGTGCTGGGTGCGGCCGATCTCGTCCCCGGCCGAGAGCATCGGGACGCCCTGGGAGAGCAGCAGGGTCGCGAGGAAATTGCGGACCTGCTGCTCTCGCAGCGCGACGATCTCTTGGTCGGCGGTGGGACCCTCCGCGCCGCAGTTCCAGCTGAGGTTGTGGCTCTCCCCGTCGGAGTTGCCCTCGCCGTTGGCCTCGTTGTGCTTCTCGTTGTAGCTCACCAGGTCGTGCATGGTGAAGCCATCGTGCGCGGTGATCAGGTTGATGCTGGCGTAGGGGCGGCGGCCGCTCCACTCATACAGGTCGCTGCTGCCCGCCAGCCGTGTGGCCAGCTCCGACACCATGCCGCCATCGCCCTTCCAGAATCGCCGGACGGAGTCGCGGTATCGGCCGTTCCACTCGGTCCAGCCCACCGGAAAGTTGCCCACCTGGTAGCCGCCCTCCCCGAGATCCCACGGCTCGGCGATGAGCTTCACCTGGGAGAGGACGGGGTCCTGATGAATCACGTCAAAAAAGGCGCTCAGCCGGTCCACGGCGTGGAGTTCCCGGGCCAGGGTGCTCGCCAGGTCGAAGCGAAACCCGTCTACGCGCATCTCCAGCACCCAGTAGCGCAGGCTGTCCATGATGATCTGGAGCACCCTCGGGTGCAGCATGTTGAGGGTGTTGCCACAACCGGTGTAGTCCACGTAGTGACGCGGACTGCCCGCGGCGAGCCGGTAGTAGGCCGCGTTGTCGATGCCCCGCAGGGAGACGGTCGGTCCCAGTTCGCTCCCTTCCGCCGTATGGTTGTACACCACATCGAGAATCACCTCCAGGCCCGCGGCATGCAGCCCGCGGACCATGGTCTTGAACTCGCCTACTGAGCCAGCGGGGCTGTGGTTGGCGGCATACCGGAGATCCGGGGCAAAGAACGCGATGGTGTTGTACCCCCAGTAGTTGGTCAGGCCGCGTTCCAGCAGGTGGCGGTCGAAGGCGTGATGGTGGACCGGCATCAGCTCCACGGCGGTGACGCCGAGTTGCTTGAGGTACCGGATGACCGGCTCGCTGGCGAGGCCGGCATAGGTGCCTCGCAACGCCGGCGGCACTTCCGGGTGCTGCCGGGTGAACCCCCGCACATGCAGCTCGTACAGGATGGTCTCGTGCCAGGGGGTGGCGGGCTTGCGGTCATCGCCCCAGGTAAAGGCGGGGTCGATGACGGCACCGAGGCAGCAGCTGGCGGCGTTGTCGCGGTCGTCGAAGGACAGGTCCATCTCGGGGTCCCCGATGCGGTATCCGTACATGCTGTCGTCCCAGCGCACCGTGCGGCCAATGGCCTTGGCGTAGGGATCGAGCACGATCTTGTTCGGATTGAAGCGCGATCCGGCCGCGGGGTCATAGGGGCCGTGCACCCGGTAGCCGTAGAGCTGGCCGGGCAGGACGCCGGGGAGGTATCCGTGCCAGATCTGGTCGGTCTGTTCCGGCAGGTCCAGCCTGGCGCTCTCGCTGCTGGCCTCGGCGCTCTCGAAGAGGCACAACTCAACCCCGGTGGCGTGCTCGGAGAACAGGGCGAAATTGACCCCCAGACCGTCCCACGTTGCCCCCAGGGGATACGGCCGCCCGCGGTGAATCCGCATAACTGGAATGCTCTCACTCTCCGGCGCGATGCCGTGCGCCCAGTGGCTCGTCGTTCGGCTCCCGGCCGACCCGGTCCTGAGTTCGCCGACTGCCGGCGCAATCCTGCAAGTACTTGTGAATCCTAGTGATATCAATGTAACTTGGGCGACCTGTTGATATCAACATATCGCCCGTTGCCGCGAGCTGCCGCACGTTTCCTCCTTGCTCACGCCGGAGTCGCTGATGCCGGACAAATTCACGCTGTCACCGGAAGTCGAGGCCGACCTCGGCTCGATTGGCGGCGTGGAGCTCGCAGTGGCGGTGAGCGCACTGGAGCGTCCCGAGGAGGCCGGGAAGGCCATCGCCACGGTCCGCGCCGGCCTGGCGGAGCGATTTCCCGGCGTGAAGGCGGTGGTCCTGCATCTCCATGGCGGCACGCCGCACGCCGACGCGCCCCCGGCGCCGGGCGACATCCCGGTCCTGAATCTCCTGTGCCGGGACAGCGGCCCGGGCGGGACGCCGTGGCCCCGCGCCATCGCGCTGCGGCTGGCCTTCGAGTCCAGCCACCGGCTGGGCGCCAAGGCCGCGGCCGTCGTCGGTGCGGAGGTGGCGAGCCTGACCCCCGCGTGGATCGGACAGCTGCTCGAGCCGGTGGTGCGACAGGGTCACGACCTCGTCACGCCCTACTACCTTCGCCATCCGTACAGCGGTGCGGTCACCAGCGGGCTGATTTACCCGCTCATCCGCGCCCTGTACGGCAAGCAGCTGCGGTACCCGCTGGGCGCGGAATTCGCCTGTTCCGCCCGCCTGATCGAACGTGAGCTGCGCGCGACCTCCCGGCGCAGCCAGCCCGGGCCCCAGTCGCGCGAACTGCAGCTGCTGGCAGAGGCGGTGGGAAACGGCTGGGGCATCTGTCAGGCGGTGCTGGGTCCCCGCACCCTCGTGGCTGGCGAAGGCACGACCGGCCTTGCCGGCGTCCTGCAGGACGTCCTCTCCCAGGTGTTCGCGGAGATGGAACGCTCCGCCGCCACCTGGCAGAAGCTGCGGGGGTCCGCCGCGGTGGATCTGGCGGGGGCGGTGGACGGGGCGACGATCGAGCCGGTGCCGCTCGAACACAAGCGGCTCGTGGACGGCTTCCGGCTGGGCCAGCAGAACCTCCAGGATGTCTGGGGACTGGTGCTTCCTCCCAGTACGCTGGTTGAACTGAAGAAGATGGCCCGGCTGGGGGAAGCGGACTTCCGTATGCCCGACCGGCTCTGGGCCCGGATCGCCTTCGATTTCTCGCTGGCCTGCCGGGTCCGGGTGATGAGCCGCGACCACCTCATGGGGGCGCTGGTGCCCTTGTATCTCGGCTGGCTGGGTTCGTTGCATACCGAGCTGGGCGATGCACCGCCCGCCCGGGTTGAAGCGCGGCTGGAGCAGCTGTGTCTGCAGTTCGAGGCGGAAAAGCCATACCTGATCTCGCGGTGGCGGTGGCCCGATCGTTTCATTCCCTGACCGGACCGCGCGCCGGAGGAGGAGGAGTCATGTGGACCCAGATTGACGACGCTCTGCGGGAGTCCCTGGGCCGGGTGCTGACCAGCCTGGCCAGCCTGCTGCCCGGGCTGGTGGCACTGCTCCTGTCGGTGCTGCTGGCGGTGCTGCTGGGCGCGCTTGCCCGGTGGGTCCTGGTCGGGCTGCTCCGCGCCTTCCGGTTCGACCAGCGGCTGGAACGCTGGGGGGTGTCGGCGCTGGCGGAGTGGTCGCCGGAGCGCAGTCCCACTCTGCTGGTGGGCCGGCTGGCGCACTGGATGCTGGTGCTGCTCGGCGCGATCATCGGCCTGGCCGCGCTGGACCCGACGTTGATGTCCACGATGCTGGGACGCCTGGGGACCTACCTGCCCAACGTCTTTGTTGCGGTGCTGCTGATGATCATGGGCTCGATCCTGGCCCGGTTTCTCGCCCGTGGGGTCCTCATCAGTGCGGTGAACATGCAGCTGCATTCGGCCCGGCTCATGAGCCTGGGGGTCAAGTGGCTGGTGCTGCTGCTGACGGTGGCCATGGCCCTCGATCATCTGAGTATTGGCGGCACCATCTTGCAGCTGGCTTTCGGCACCCTGTTCGGCGGCATCGTGCTGGCGCTGGCCCTGGCGGTGGGGCTAGGATCCAAGGAAATCGTCAGCAAGTCGTGGGAACGTCAGGCGGATCGCCAGGCGGACCGGACCGAGCCGCCACTCGAGCACCTGTAAGCGGGAGTCATCGTCATGCACGCGAGCGACGGGCGGCGACGGGTCGTCATCGAGAAGGTCAAGCCAGAGATCGACGACGCGCGGTTTCCCATCAAGCGGGTCGTGGGAGAAGCCGTGGTCGTCACGGCGGACGTCTTCGGCGATGGACACGATGCGGTGGCCTGCGTGCTGCGCTACCAGGGCCCGGGGATGAGCGAGTGGCGCGAGCTCCCCATGGAGCCGCTGGGCAACGACCGGTGGAGGGCCAGCTTCCGGGTCGCCGAGCTGGGCCTCTACCACTACACCGTGGAGGGCTGGGCCGACCGGTTTCTCACCTGGCGGCGTGACCTTGCCCGCCGACTGGAGGCGCCCGATCAGGATCTCGAGCCGGAGCTGGAGATCGGGGCCCGGTTGCTCGAGGCCACCGCCCGGCGGGCGGATCGCACCGACGCCGCCCAGCTCACGGCATGGGTCGCCGACCTGCGCGCACCCGGCGCCCCCGCCGACCGCGCGGCCATCGCCCTCGACCCGGAGCTGGAGGCCGTGGCCGCCCGCTGGCCCGACCGGAGCCTGTCCACGCGGTACCCGCGTGAGCCCGGCGTCCGCGTGGAACGGCCCCGCGCCCGGTACAGCACCTGGTACGAACTGTTCCCGCGATCCACCAGCGCCACGCCGGGCCGGCACGGGACCTTCGCGGACGTCGAGAAGCGGCTGCCTGACATCGCCGACATGGGCTTCGACGTGCTCTACCTCCCCCCGATCCACCCGATCGGACGGAGCTTTCGCAAGGGGCCCAACAACAGTCTGGTCGCCGGGCCAGAGGACGTGGGAAGTCCGTGGGCCATCGGAGCGCGCGAAGGCGGGCACACCGAGATTCTCCCCGCGCTAGGCTCCGCGGAGGACTTCCAGCGACTCGCCCGGGCCGCCAGCCAGCGGGGCATCGAGCTGGCCATGGATATCGCGTTCCAGTGCTCACCCGACCACCCCTGGGTCACCGCCCATCCCGAGTGGTTCCGCCACCGGCCGGATGGGAGCATCCAGTACGCCGAAAACCCGCCCAAGAAGTACCAGGACATCTTTCCGCTGGACTTCGAGACGGAGGACTGGAAGGGCCTGTGGGAGGCGCTCAAGCAGGTGGTGCTGTTCTGGGCCGAGCGGGGCGTGCGGATCTTCCGGGTGGACAACCCGCACACCAAGGCCTTCGGCTTCTGGGAATGGATGATCCGCGAGGTCCAGGCGGCCTACCCCGACACCATCTTTCTGGCCGAGGCCTTTACCCGCCCCAAGGTGATGTATCGCCTGGCCAAGCTGGGCTTCTCGCAATCGTACACCTACTTCTCGTGGCGCAACACCCGGCAGGAGCTGGTCGAGTACTTCACCGAGCTGACCCGGACGGAGGTGCGTGAGTTCTTCCGCCCCAACCTGTGGCCCAACACTCCGGATATCCTGACCGAGTACCTGCAGATTGGCGGCCGGCCGGCCTTCCAGCTGCGGGCGATCCTCGCGGCGACGCTGGGGGCAAGCTATGGGATCTACGGTCCCGCCTTCGAGCTGCTCGAACACCGGCCGCGCTCGCCCGGGAGCGAGGAATATCTCGACTCGGAGAAATTCCAGATCCGGCACTGGCAGCTGGACGCGCCGCACAGCCTGCGCCCCCTGCTCACCCGCCTCAACCGGGCCCGGCGGGAGAACCCCGCACTGCAGCGTGACGCCGGACTGCTGTTCCACCCGGTGGATAACCCGCTGCTCGTGTGTTACAGCAAGACCAGCGAGGACGGCCTGCACGCCGCGCTGGTGGTGGTGAACCTGGACCTGCAGCACCGGCAGGCGGGATGGGTCCGGCTCGACCTGGACGCTCTGGGCCTGGAAGAGGGCCTGCCGTTTCAGGTGGAGGACGCGCTGAGCGGCAGCCGCTACCTGTGGCAGGGCTCCGCCAACTATGTGGAGCTCGATCCGGCGAGCATGCCGGCCCATCTGTTCCGGATCCGGCGGAAGGTGCGGAGCGAGCGGGACTTCGACTACTACCTCTGAGCCGGGGCGGCGGACAGCGAAAACGGCGGTGAGGGGCCCTGGCTCCTCACCGCCGTCGTGTGTCCGCCGGGTCGCCGCCGGTCACTCCAGCCGCACGGCCTCCAGCGCGATCGTGATCTCCACCTCGTTGCCGATGAGGGTATTCGCGCCGACGACCGTGTTCCATTCCATGCCGTAGTCACGGCGGTCGATGGTCGTGGTCGCGTCGAACGCCACCCGATCGTGCCCGTCGGAGTCCTTGGTCACGCCGCGGTACTGGCCGGTGAAGCGCGCCGGGTGTGAGCGGCCCTTGATGGTCAGCACGCCGACTACTTCGGCGGTGGTATCGCTCATGGAGAGGCCGGTGCCGCGGAACTTCATTTCCGGGAAGCTGTCCACCGCGAAGAACCGCCCGCTGCGCAGGTCGGCATCGCGGAGCGCGTTGCCGGTAGTGAGGCTGGCGGTCTGGACGATCACATCCACCCGGCCGCTGCGGAGTCCGCGGCTGTCGGTGGTGATCACCGCGTACCAGTTGGTGAAGCTGCCGCGCACCCGCCCCACCAGGTGGCGAACCCGGAAGTCGATCTGGGAGTGAACGATATCCACCACCCAGCGGTCCCCCGGGGGGGGCACTGGCGTCTGGGCGGCGAGCACGCCGGTCAGGCCGGTCACCAGCATGCCAGCCACCACCGCTGTCCGTGGGATCATGAGGCCGCTCCACCTGAGGGTCTCCGGCCAAACTAGCCTCGTCAGGTGAAGGTGCCATGAGAATAGGCGGAAATGGGCCATGGCTCGGTGCCGGCGGCCCAGACGGCGAAGACAGGGGCGGGGGTGCCAGGTCCGCAAGCTCCACCAGGGTCGGAGATGTCTCCGGGCCACACGGACGCCGGCCCGGGACGCCACGCCGAACCCAGACCTGAGCCCCCCCCGGCGGTGCGCGGCGAGCATGGAGCGCCGCAGCCCCCCCTTCTAGATTTCCCGTCCGGGGTCCCTTCCTGCCAACATCTGCTCCCACGAGCCCAATGCGCTACCGCCGCATGCCCATCGAAGTCGAGTCTCCCGAAGAGATCGGCTACGGCTCCATCCGCTGCAACCTTGCCGAGAGTTCGATCCGCGATCGAATCCTGGGTGAACTCGACCTCGGTCCCGACCTCGCCCGCTGTGTGCTGCAGTACGGCGATCATCGCGGTCACCCGGAGTTCCGTGGCGCCCTGGCCGTGGAGGCCGGCTGCTCCCCCCGGGAAGTGCTGCTGACCCCGGGGGCGGTGGGCGCACTGTTCTTCGTCCATACCGCGCTGCTCTCCCCGGGAGACCACCTGGTGGTCCTGCGACCGAACTATGCCACCAATCTGGAGACGCCGCGGGTCATCGGCTGTGAGGTCAACCACCTCGACCTCACCTTCGAGGCCGGGTTTCGCTACACCGCCGACGACATCGCGGCGCTGCTGCGGCCCACGACCCGGCTGGTGAGCCTCACCACTCCCCACAACCCCACCGGCACGGTCCTCCCGGCCGGGGAGCTCGCCCGCATCGCTGAGCTGTGCCGGGTCCACGGCGCCCGGCTGCTGGTGGACGAGACCTACCGCGACTTGACGCCCAGCGGGCCGCCGCCGCTGGCCACCCAGCTCGGCGAGCACGTCATCAGCGTCGCGTCACTGTCCAAGGCGTACGGGTTGCCGGG
The DNA here is from genome assembly GCA_964449145.1 of uncultured Gemmatimonadaceae bacterium. GTDB lineage: Bacteria > Gemmatimonadota > Gemmatimonadetes > Gemmatimonadales > GWC2-71-9 > JADJOM01. Next base: position 46,391 of record CAYUYF010000016.1, read on the forward strand.
CCTGCGGGTCGGGTGGCTGGCAACCAGGGACCCGGCCCTGGCAGAACGATTCCTCGCGGCCAAGGAGCAAATCGTCATCGCCGGGCCGATACTGGACGAGGAAATCGCCTGGCGGGTCTACGCCCGCCGCCGCAACCTGCTGCCGGGCATCCTGGCGGATGTGGCGATGCGCTCCGCAGTGCTGCGGCGGTGGATGGCGGGGCAGGGCACCCTCGAATGGGTGGAGCCGGAAGCAGGGGTTGTTGCGTTCCCCCGGATCAAACCAGCCCTGGATGTGGACGTCGAGCGATTCTACGGTGTCCTCAACGAGACCTACGCCACCTGGGTCGGTCCCGGCCACTGGTTCGAGCAGGACCGGCGCTATATGCGGCTCGGTTTCGGATGGCCCACCCCCACGGAGCTGGAGGAGGGGCTCTCCAATATCGGGTTGGCGCTTGCGGCCGCGACCGGGGCCTGACGTCACGCCAGTCCCCCCTCCGGGCTCCCCTCCGCCCTCGCCCAGTGGTTCCGGTGAATCCTGGCACGCCTACGGTCGTAGTAGCCGATGGACGATCCAACCCAGGGACACCAGCCGGTATCCAATGGGGGCATTCGCAAACCGGCCGGTTGCTCAGGTCCCTTTCATATAAGTCTATGTCCCTCTCGTGTCTCTTGTCGGAGCTCCAGGTGCTGCCACCACACCAGTTGGCCCCCGTACGGGACGCGATGTCCTCCCGCAGAACTGCGGCGAGGTCGCTGCTTGCAGCAGCGATGCTGGTCGGCGCCTCGAACGCTCTCCTCTCCGCCCAGAGTCAGGCGGCGGACGCGGCCTCCCCGCCAGCGACCGCCAAGGAGTTTACCGCGCGGCATACGCGGGCCGCCGCGATCCACATTGACGGTCATCTGGATGAGCCGGCCTGGGCCGTCGCACCGTGGCGCCGGGATTTCCTGCAGAAGGAGCCGGTGGAGGGGGGCGATCCCTCGGGCCGGACCGAGGTCGCCTTCCTGTACGACGACCAGGCGCTCTATGTCGGGGCCCGGATGTACAGTGCGGCTCCGCGCCGGATCCCGACGGCGGTGACCCGCCGGGACCAGTTCAGCAACGCCGAGCACCTGGTCATCGCACTGGACACCTATCACGACCGGCGGACCGCCTACAGCTTCATCATCTCCTCCGGCGGGGTCCGCAGCGACTATTACCATCCCAGTGACTCCGAAGGCTCTCGCGATTACACCTGGGACCCGGTGTGGCAGGCGAAGGCCACCGTCGATTCGCTGGGCTGGGTCGCCGAGGTCCGGATTCCCTTTTCCCAGTTGCGGTTCTCGGGGGCCGGTGCCCAGACCTGGGGTGTCCAGATCAACCGCTGGATGCCGCACGCTGACGAAGACGTCTACTGGATCGTTATCCCCAAGAGCGAGACGGGCTGGTCCTCCCGGTTCGGGCTGCTCACCGGGATTGAAGGTGTGCGCCCCACCCGGCGGGTGGAGATCCAGCCCTATGTGGCCGGGAACGGAACATTCGAAGATGTGGCTACGGGAGACCCGTTCAAGGACGGCAGCGATTTCGAGGGGCGAATCGGGGCCGATTTCAAGATGGGCCTGGGCCCGAACCTCACGCTGGATGCCACGGTCAACCCCGATTTCGGCCAGGTGGAGGCCGATCCCGCCGAGGTGAACCTCTCCGCCTTTGAGACCTTCTTCGATGAGCGCAGGCCCTTCTTCACCGAGGGCGCCCAGCTTCTCCGCGGCGAGGGGCAGAACTTCTTCTATTCTCGCCGGATCGGGCAGTCTCCACGGGGCGCGGCCAACGGCGACTTCGTGGACCGGCCCAGGAATGCCACCATCCTGGGGGCGGCCAAGGTCAGTGGACGCCTGCGGGGCGGGACATCCATCGGCGTGCTGACCGCGTTCACGGGCAAGGAGAACGCGCGGACCTATGATGTGTCCACCGGACGCTTCGGCAAGACGCCGATCGAGCCCTTCACCGCGTACGGTGTCGCGCGGGTGCAGCAGGAGTTCGGGCCGGACGCCTCGGTGGCCGGCGTGTCGCTCACCATGGTGCAGCGGGACCTCGGCGACTCCGCCCTCAAGGCGCTGCTGCCCGGCTTCGCCATTACTGGTGGCGCCGACGTGAGCCTCCGGTTCAAGGGTGGTGCCTATGAGGTCCAGGGATCGGCCGGCTTCAGCCACCTGCGCGGGGACCAGGCCGCCATGCTTCGGGTGCAGCAGCACCCGGCGCATTTCTTTCAGCGTCCCGACGCCACCGAGTTCAGGCTCGACTCGACGCGTGGCTCCCTGACCGGTGCGGCCGCATCCCTCAGCGCCGCCAAGAACGCCGGCCGTCACTGGTTGTGGAGCACCGGCGCGAGCTTCGAGTCCCCGACCTTCGAGATCAATGATGTCGGCCGGCTGGGGAGCGCCAATGATATCGACGCCTACGCTCAGCTGCGCTATCGCGAAACCGCCCCCGGGCGGCTCCTGCATGGCCACAGCTCCAATCTGTATCTGGGCCGGGGCTGGAACTTTGCCGGGGTCAACACCTACACCAGCGCCTCGCTGGGCAACAATTTCACCTTCAAGAACTTCTGGAACCTCTTCCTCGGTGGCTTCGTGGAGGCCCGGGCCCAGAGCGACGATCTCACCCGGGGCGGGCCGCTGATGGGGCGGCCGGGTGGCTGGGGGGGCGACCTCGAGCTGAACGGGAACGAGGGGAAACCGGTCAACTGGAACGCATCGCTCGGCTACTTCAACGATGAAGCCGGCGGCTGGAGCCGGGATCTGGGGCTGTACCTCTCCGCCCGGCCCGCGCCCGCCTGGCGGATCAGCGTGTCCCCGGAGTGGGAGCGCCGGGTGACCAGCCGCCAGTTCGTCACCACCGTCACCGGCGGCTCGGCTGCCACCTACGGAACGCGGTACGTCTTTGCGTACGTGAATCGCAATACGCTCTCGGCCAGCATTCGGGTGAACTATGCCTTCTCGCCGGATTTGAGCCTGGAGCTGTGGGGGGAGCCCTTCGCCGCCAGCGGGCGGTATTCCCGCTTCGGGGAGCTGCCCGCCGCCCGGAGCCACTCGCTCCGCCAGTATGGCACTGACGGCACCACCATTACCGGTCTGCCGGATGGCTCGCGGGACGTGACCGATGGAGCCCAGACCTTCAACCTCGCCGACCGCGATTTCAACTTCCTCTCCTTCCGGAGCAACCTGGTGCTGCGTTGGGAGTGGCGCCCGGGCAGCACCCTCTTCGTGGTATGGCAGCAGGACCGTTCCGGGGACGCCACCGGCCGCACCGCACGGGTAGGATCGCTGTTCGACTCCTTCACGGCCGACGGGGCCCAGTTTCTGGCGGTGAAGATGACCTACTGGCTTGCCGCCCGCTGAGGCTCGGTGACTCGGCGGGCCATCCGGGCGCGGGCCGGCGGTTCGGCGCCGGCTCCCGTGTCCGCCGCCCCGGGATCGGGGGCCCATCGCCACGGCTGGTGCGGCGTTCACCTTCGGGGTAGTTTGGCGGGGTGCCGTCCGCCCCGGAAATCCTCTACAAAGGTTGCTGTCATGTCCGACCAGCCCGCTGAACTGACCCCGATCAAGCCCGCCCGCATCGCCCAGGAGATCAGCAAGCTCAGCGCCCAGCGGCGCAGCGGCGAGGTCAAGCCCACCGACTACGACCAGCGTTTTGCCCGCATGATCCAGGAACTCCGCGGCCGCCACGTCGACGGCACCCGGGAGGACATTATGGCCGCACTCAAGCCACTGCTGGATGCCGGCGAGATCACCGAAAAGGAACACTTCCGCCTGCTGGCCCAGCTCGGCATGAAGTGATGTCGCTCCCCTCGCCGCTTGCGCCGCTCGACCTGACGGTGCCGGCCGGTGACGGCCTGCTCCTCAGGGGCGTGCTCGTCTATCCAGAGCATCCGGTCGGGGAGCGATACCCCCTTGCAGTCCTGGCCCACCAGTACCCCTCCACGGCGGACAGCTTCTCTCCCCTGATCGACGATCTGCTGGAGCTGGGGGTGGCGGTGCTCGCCTTCGACCTCCGGGGGCACGGGGCCTCCACCGCCGGACCCCAGGGTCCGGTGGTGATTGACACCCCCGTGGGTTTCACCGGCGAGGCCTTCGGCGCCGCCTTCATGGGCAGCGCCAGCCGGGTGGGATTCGGCCGGATTGATGACGATGTCCTGCGCGTGGCCAGCTGGGGCGCGGCCCAGAATTACATCGATGCCGGACGCCGGCTCCTCGTCGGCGCCAGCGTCGGGGGAAGCGGAGTGCTGCTGGCTGCCCCCGAGATCACCGGGCTGGCGGGCATTGTGACCTTCGGCGCCGCCGGTGCCCCGGTCTTTCCCGATGGCCCTGCACGGATCAGGGCCGCGCTGGAACAGACCGGCGTGCCCGCGCTGCTTACCTCCTCCGAGGGCGATGCGTTCAACGGTGCCGGCAACGTGCGCGAGTGGAGCGAGGGGCTCAAGACCGTGCAGACCCGGCTGGTGCCCGGCGACGCCCACGCCATGGCCATCTACTACGAAGTGCGCGACACCGTGCTCCGGTTCATCCGCAAGACCCTCGACCTGTAGGCCTCAGCCGGCCGTCTCCCTTGCGCCAGCGTCTGGTCGGACCCTCGGCACCACCGGTTTCCGTCATCGGGTACGGTGGGATGCACCTCTCGCTCGCGGAGCGCCCCTCCGACCGGCAGGGCATCAAGGTCATTCATGCCGCCCTCGACGCGGGGATGACCCTCATTGATACCGCCGATGCGTATTGTCTCGACGCCTCTGAGGTAGGGCACAACGAACGGCTGATCGCCCGCGCGCTCCGGGAGTGGCGCGGTCCGCGGGACCAGGTGCTCGTCGCCACCAAGGGTGGGATCGTGCGCGACGCCGCCCGGTGGACCCCGAACGGCCGTCCCAGCCATCTCCGAGGGGCGTGCGAGGCCTCGCTCAAGGCGCTCGGCGTGGAGCGCCTGGCACTGTACCAGCTGCACGCGCCCGATCCACAGGTGCCGTTCGAGGAAAGTGTCGGAGCCCTCGCCGATCTCCGGCGTGAGGGCAAGGTCGAATGGGTCGGGTTGTCAAATGTCTCGGTCCGGCAGATCGAGGCCGCCGGGCGAATCGTCCCCATCACCAGTGTGCAGAACCGGCTCAACCCGTTCTTCCGGGAGGCGATCTTCTCGGGAGTCCTCCGGCACTGTGCCGAGCAGGGCATCGGGTTCCTTGCCTACAGCCCAACCGGTGGCGGCCGGCTCACCCGAAAGCTGCCGGGCCACCCCGTCCTCGGTTCCCTGGCGGCGCGTCTGGGGGTCACCGCCCATGCGGTCTGCCTGGCCTGGGTCCTGGCCCAGGGGGAGGTGGTCATCGCCATTCCCAGCGCGCGACAGGAAGCACACGCTGAGGACAGTGCCGGCGCTGGGAGCCTCACTCTGAGCCCGGTGGACCTTCAGGTCATCAGCGATGCGGAGTTCGACCGGAGCTAGCCACCGCCGTGGGCGCCTGCCCCGATCCTGCGGTTCACTCGTCTGCGCCCGACCCATCCTCCCCGCGTATATTACCGGCATGCGACCTCTTCCCCGGCGGCAGGCGGTGACGGTTCGGGTCGGCGACGTGTCGGTGGGCGGGGCCCACCCCGTCGTCGTCCAGTCCATGACCAACACCGACACCGCGGATGTCCCCGGGACGATCCGCCAGGTGGCCGCGCTGGCCCGCGCCGGCAGCCAGCTGGTGCGGGTCACCGTGAACAACGACGCCGCCGCAGGGGCGGTCCCGGCCATCGTGACCGGGCTGGCGGAGCAGGGGATCGCCGTCCCGATCATCGGTGACTTCCACTACAACGGCCACCAGCTCCTCACCCGGCACCCCGACTGCGCGGCGGCCCTCGCCAAGTACCGCATCAATCCCGGCAACGTCGGCGGCAAGCGGGCCGACGAGAACTTCCGCAGCATCATCGAGGTGGCGCTTCGCCACGACAAGCCAGTGCGTATCGGGGTGAACTGGGGGTCGCTCGACCAGCTCCTGCTGACCGAGCTCATGGACGCCAATGCCCGCACGGCGGAGCCTCGTGACGCCCGCGACGTCATGATGGACGCCATGCTGGAGAGCGCCCTCCGATCGGCCCGCCACGCGGAGTCCATCGGCATGGGCCACGACCGCATCATCCTCAGCGCCAAGGTGTCGGGCGTCCAGGACCTGGTGGACGTCTACCGCATGCTCGCCGCCCGCTGCGATTACCCGCTGCACCTGGGGCTGACCGAGGCTGGTATGGGGATGAAGGGCATGGTGGCGAGCGCGGCCGGACTGGCCATCCTGCTCCAGGAGGGAATCGGGGACACCATCCGCGTCTCCCTCACACCCAAGCCCAATGGCGACCGCACCGAGGAGGTGCTCGTTGCCCAGCAGATCCTCCAGTCCCTGGGGATCCGGAGCTTCGCGCCCCAGGTCACCGCCTGCCCAGGCTGCGGTCGCACGACCAGCACCTTCTTTCAGCAAATGGCGGAGGATATCCAGGGCTATCTGCGGGAGCAGATGCCCGTCTGGCGGGACCGGCACCCCGGCGTGGAGGAACTCAAGGTGGCCGTGATGGGCTGCGTGGTGAACGGCCCAGGAGAGTCAAAGCACGCCAATATCGGCATTTCCCTCCCCGGGACGTTCGAAGAACCCAAGGCGCCGGTGTACGTGGATGGACGCCTGCTGGTGACGCTCAAGGGCGAGACCATCGTCGCGGACTTCCTGCGGATTCTCCAGGAGTACGTGGAGACCCGTTACGCGGCCCAGGCGGAGCATCCCCATGCCGGTCTCCCAACTGCTGGCTGACAGCCCCCTGGTTGCCCTCGGCACCATGTTTCTCGCCGGGCTGGTCACCAGCCTGACGCCCTGCGTCTACCCCATGATCCCGGTGGTGGCGGGGGTCCTGGGCGGGGCCGGCAGCGCGGGCCGCAGTCGCGCACAGACCGTCGGCTACAGTCTGGTCTACGCGCTGGGGCTGGCGCTGGTCTACGCCAGTCTCGGGCTGGTGGCGGGACTAACGGGCTCGCTGTTCGGCACCATCAGCTCGAGCCCCTGGGCCTATTTTGCGATGGGGAATCTGCTCCTGGTGTTTGGCCTGGCCATGCTGGACGTCTTTCCGGTGACCGTTCCCGGTTCGGTGCTCGGATGGGCCAGCCGGTTCGGAGGAGGCTCCTACGGTGGCGCCTTTGCCATGGGCGCCACCTCCGGGCTGGTGGCGGCACCGTGTGGAGCCCCCGCTTTTGCCGCCGCGCTCACCTTCGTGACCACGACCGGCTCCGCCTTCCTTGGCTTCTGGTACCTGTTTGTCTTCTCGCTCGGCATGACCGCCCTGCTGATTGTGGTGGGAGTGGGTGCCGGACTGGGCGCCAGGCTGCCGGGCAGCGGACCCTGGACACTCTGGGTCAAGCGGGCCGCAGGCGTGCTGCTCCTCGCGATGGCCGAGTACTACTTCATTCAGATGGGGATGGTCTCATGAGCGGCAGGACGTGGTTGAGCGGCTGGCTGGCCGGGACCGTAATCCTGGCCTTCTGCACCCCGGTGCACGCCCAGGGAGATGCCGGGATATCGGTGGGAGCCCGGGCGCCGGTGGTGACCGTCAACGACCTCGATGGACGGCCGGTGGACCTGGGCCAGTGGATCGGCCGAAAGCCGATGGTGATCGAATGGTGGGCCACCTGGTGTGAGAACTGTGAACTGCTCCTGCCACGCTTCCGGGAGGCCCGGAAGCTGACCGGCGATCGGGTGGAATACATCGGCATCAACGTGACGGTCAACCAGAGCCCGGAGCGCGTCCGGCGCTACCTGCAGCAGCACGAGGTACCCTTCAGGGTCCTGTACGACACCGAGGGGACCAGCACCCGAGCCTACCTTGCCCCGGCCACGTCGTTCGTCGTGATCGTGGACTCACTTGGCAAGGTCATTTACACCGGGGTAGGGGGCGATCAGGCGTTCGAACCTGCCCTCAAACGCGCCGCCGGCGTCCAGAACTGAGGTCGACATCATGCACCGCCTGATCCCGGTATTCGCCATGGCCCTGGCTCTTGCCACCCCGCTCCACGCCCAGGACGCCCCGGCGGCGTCCCTGGTCACGGGCCCCCAGGAGGGGGATCGAGCACCCGATTTTTCGCTGCCCTGGGCCTCCGCCGAGGGTGCGGGGGGCGCGCAGTGGTTCAGCCTCAGCGGCCACCGGGGCCGGGTGGTGGTGCTGGCGTTCTATCCAGCCGATTTCTCCTCCGGGTGCACGGCGGAGCTCCGGACGTTCTCCGAGCAGTACCCCGACCTGTTCGGCGACGGGGTGGTCGTAGCCGGAATCAGTACAGACTCGATTGAGACCCATGTCCGCTTTGCGCAGAGTCTCGGGCTCCCCTTCAGGCTGCTCAGCGACATGGACCAGCGCGTTTCGAGCGCGTGGGGCAGCGCCGGAGGCAACGGCAGAAACCGCCGGACCGTGTTCGTGATAGACCCGCGTGGAAAAGTCTCGTATGTGGATCGCCGGTTTGGGGCCCTGGACCCGAAGGCCTACGAGCGCCTGAAGGAAGCGGTACAGGGAGCCAAGGGCCCGTAAGGGTCCTCTGAGGACGCCTACCCCAGCGGCTGGTGGGGCTGTATACACACTCTGTGCATAGAAAACCGCCTAGTGACGACACTGTCGCTAGTCCTATTTTCAACATTGCTGGAGGCCTTTTTCCCATTGTGGGCTATGTGGTTAGCCAATTCAGTTAAAGTGGATAACCAGCTCCAGCTCTAGTTGCTTCACCAGCAACCGCTTCCCAGCAGCTTTCCACCGAAATCCCCATTCAACATGTGGAAAAAGTGCTCTCTCCACAGGCGTGGGATAGTCAGGCACCGCTCCCGCGACAGCCTGCCCCATGCAAGTGTCAATGTGGAAAAGCCACCCCCTTTCGTGACACGGTAACATATCAACGAGGCGGGCGACTGGATCAAGTCCGTGGCTGGCAGGCGGCCGCTGGCGGCAGCTGGGCCGCGGTTCGGCTCGCGGCAGGGTCGTGGGCTTTCTGGGGCCGGTCTCCGGGCTATTTTCCTCCTCGTGCTCCCCCCAGCTGCAGTCGGCCGAAGCGGGTTCCTCCGCGCCAAGCGGGTACTGTCACTTGCTGACGGCGTGGTGGGTGACGCCCTGTGGTGGCAGGACGGGGTGATCCGGCTGGTGGGCATGGCCCGGGAGATGGAGCGCCAGGTCCCCAGCCGGGTTCCCCGCATAGACCTGCCGCGAACCACCGTGACCCCGGGGATCGTGGATGGTCACACCCACTTCGGGCTGTGGGCGCTGGGCCAGACTCGGGTGAATCTGGTGGGCGCGGCCAGCCGCGCCGAGGCACTCAGCCGGATCGCCGCCGGGACCCCGGAGCAGGGCTGGCTGCGCGGGCACGGCTGGGACGCCAATCGCTGGGAGGCTGTCCCGGATCGCTGGGCCCTCGATGGGGCCAGCGGCGCGTTTCCGGCGGCGTTCGACTCTGTGGACGTCCATGCCCTCTGGGCCAACTCGCTGGCCCTCCAGAAGGCCGGGATCACTCGCGAGAGCCCCGACCTGCCCGGTGGCAGGATCGTCCGGGACGCCAGCGGTGAACCGACCGGGCTCCTGCTGGAACATGCCGCCGATCCGGTGCGGGCCATCCTGCCGGTCCCCGAGGCTGGCCGGATGCTGGCCGCCATCGAAAGCGCTCAGCGTGCGGCCCACCGGCTGGGGATCGTCGGCATTCACGACATCGAGGGGCCGGAGGTCCTGGGGGCCTTCCGACGGCTGGAGGAGGAGGAACGGCTCCGGCTCCGGGTGTTGTTTCATCCACCGGTGGCGCAGCTGGACGACCTGCTGGCGGCCGGGGTCCGGAGCTCGGCTGGCACTCCCTGGCTGACCCTGGGTGGGGTGAAGCTGTTTTTCGACGGAACCCTCGGCAGCCGGACCGCGTGGATGCTGGAGCCCTACGAGGACGGCGCGGATCGCGGCATGCCGCTTACGGCTCCTGAGGTTGCCCGCGAGGCGGTCCAGCGCGCCGCCGCGGGGGGGATCGCGCTGGTCATCCACGCCATCGGTGATGCGGCCGTGCGGCGGGCCCTCGACCTGCTGGCCGAGGCGCCTCGCGCGGCCTTGCCGCACCGGATCGAGCACCTGCAGTGTGTGCACCCCGGGGACCTGGGCCGGCTCGCGGATCTGGGGATCGTCGCTTCCGTGCAGCCGTCCCATCTTCCGGGAGATGCGGCGGTGGCAGAGGAGCGGTGGGGCGGACGGGCTCGGGGGGCGTATCCATTTCGCAGCTTGGAGGAGCGGGGCACCGTGCTGGCCTTCGGCAGCGACGCGCCGGTTACGCATCTCGATCCCAGGCTCGGTCTCGCCGCGGCGATGGACCGTCCGGCGTCTCTTGGTGGCGAGGGCGGCCCGTGGAATCCGGAGGAGCGGCTGAGTTTCGAGTCGGCGCTCAGGGGCTTTACCGTGGGGAATGCGGCGGCGGCTGGCCTGGGAGACCGGCGGGGACGGGTAGCGCCGGGGTTCGACGCCGACTTCGTCGCGTGGGAGATGGATGCCGCCGTCGAGCACGGCGTCGGCTCCGCCATGCGGGACGCCAGAGTCCGGATGACCGTCGTGGACGGCCAGATCGTCTGGATGCAGTAGGGCGCCGCGACCCCCTGCGCCGGGGATCCGCGCCCTGTCCGGTCGTGCCAGGTCCGATTAGACTCCCCCATCCTTCCAGTTGCCTTTCACACGAGGAGTCCGTGCCACTCGCCTCCATCCGCCGCACCAAGATTGTCGCCACACTCGGTCCCGCCTGGAGTCGGCCGGATCAGATGCATCAGCTCTTCGATGACGGCGTCAATGTCGTGCGCGTCAACTCCTCGCACGGCACTCCGGAGGTCCGGGGCGAGTGGATCAAGGCGGTCCATACGGTGCGGGCGGAACGCCGGGATGCCATCGGCCTCCTGCTGGACCTGCAGGGGCCGCGCATCCGGGTCGGCATGCTGCCCACGCCCATCCGGCTGGTCCCCGGCTCGGAGGTGGTGTTCGCCCCGGAGCACCTGGCCACCGCCGGAGAAATCCCCACGACCTACGACGATCTGGCGCTGGACGTCCGTCCCGAGGCCCGGATACTGCTCGATGACGGGCTGCTGGCCGTGCGGGTCAAGGAGGTTCGTGGCGACCGGGTGGCGGGCATCGTGGAATACGGCGGCGAACTGAAGTCGAACAAGGGGATGAATCTCCCGGGCATCGACGTCAGCGCCCCAGCCCTGACCGACAAGGACCGCGAAGACGTGGTCCAGGCGGTGGAACTCGGGGTGGATTACATCGCGCTGTCGTTCGTGCGGAGGGCGGCCGATGTCGAACAGCTCCGGCGCCTGGTGCCCCGCCACATCAAGCTGGTCGCCAAGATCGAGAAGGACACCGCCTTGCGGGACCTGTGCGGGATTCTCGAGGTGTCCGACGCCATCATGGTGGCACGGGGTGACCTCGGCGTGGAGCTGCCATTCGAGGAGGTGCCGCTGGTCCAGAAGCGCATCATCCGGGAGGCCAACCTCCACGGCAAGCCGGTGATCACGGCGACCCAGATGCTGGAATCCATGGTCCACGCGCCGGTGCCGACCCGCGCCGAGGCGTCGGATGTGGCCAATGCGATCCTCGACGGGACCGACGCCGTGATGCTCTCGGCCGAGACGGCCGTGGGGGAGTACCCCCGTGAGGCGGTGCAGGCGATGGACCGCATTGCGCGAGAGATGGAGTCCCATCGCCAGGGCCGCAGTCCCGCCTTCGACGCGGCGGTGGGGCGCCGCACGCCGGACACCGAGACCGACAAGCATTCCCGTCCCGGCGGGGACACGCCCGCCCGGACGGAAGATGCCATTGCGGTGGCGGTTTGCGCCGCGAGCGAACTGCTCCGCGTGCCCATCATTCTGTGTTTCACCAGCAGCGGCTTCACCGCCCGCAAGGTGGCCACCTATCGCCCCATCGTGCCCATCGTGGCGGCCACGCCGGAGCCGGAGACCTACCGGCAGCTGTCCCTGGTCTGGGGGGTGCTGCCGATCCAGACCCAGCACGCCGACGATTACGACAACCTCCTGAGCCAGGCCCGGCAGCAGGTGCTGGAGCGTGGCTTCGCCCGGGCCGGCGAGCGGGTCGTGGTGACGGCCGGCGTGCCGTTCGACGTGCCCGGCACCACCAATCTGCTGAAGATCGAGGCGGTGTGAGGTGGGACCGGGTGCCACCCGTTCAGCGGTCGGCTGGTCGCGGTCAGCCATCCGACTCCGATAGCTGATCGCCGCGAGCCGACAGGGCTTTCCGTCATGCGTCTCACCTTTCTCGGCACCGGCACCTCTTTCGGCGTCCCGCAGGTCGGGTGCGACTGCCCCGTCTGCCGCTCCACCGACCCGAGGGACCGCCGCTCCCGCTCGGGGGCGGTGCTGCAGGAGGCGGACCGGACGGTCCTGATCGACACCCCGCCGGAGCTCCGGCTGCAGCTCCTGGCCGCCGATGTGCGACACGTGGACGCGGTCCTGTACACCCACGAGCACGCCGATCATCTCAACGGCATCGACGACCTGCGGGTGTTTTCGGTGCGGGCGCGCAAGCCGCTCCCGTGCTACGGGCCGGCCGAGACCCTGCAACGGGTGCGCGAGGGGTTCCGCTACATCTTCGACGACGAAGTGCGGGCGTTCGAGGGCACCTCCAAGCCCAAGCTCGAACTGCACCCGCTGGAGCCTGGCGTGCCTACCGCGGTGGTCGGCCTGCCGGTGCTGCCGCTGGCGTTCGATCACGGGTTTCTCCGGGTCTTCGGCTACCGGTTCGGGCCGATCGCGTACATCACCGACGTCAAGTCGGTGCCGGAGCCGGTGCGGGCGCGGCTGCAGGGACTCAAACTGCTGGTGCTCAATGCGCTGTGGTGGCGCAGCCATCCGACGCACTTGTCCATCGGCGAAGCGATCGAGACGGCGCAAGCCATCGGGGCGGAGCGAACCTACCTGACCCATCTGACTCACGAGACCGGCCACGCCGAACTGGCGGCCCAGCTGCCGCCCGGCATCTTTCCCGCCTACGACGGGCTCTCCATTGAGGTGATGTCATGAAGCTGTATTACGGGCGGATGCTCTCCGACCGCCTGGGGGATGAGCGGGGGCTGCCCCGGGCCCGCCTGGCCGACCTGAGCCGCCGCTTCGGCGATGTGCAGGCCGAGGTCCGCCGTCGCCGGGCGGCCGGCGAGTACGGCTTCTACGGTCTGGGCGATCAGGCCCCGGCCGTCCAGGCGATCCGCCAGTTTGCCGAGGGGCTCGGTCAGGCCTTCGACCATATCCTGGTGCTGGGCATCGGCGGCTCCGCGCTCGGCACCCGGGCCCTGTTGAGTGCCCTGAAGCGTCCGGCGTGGAATGAGCTGGACGATGAAGGCCGGGAGTTCTTTCCCCGCCTGACCGTGCTCGACAACGTGGATCCCACCAGCGTGGCCGAGGCGCTCCGGCGCATCGACCCGCGGCGGGTGCTGGTCAACGTCATCAGCAAGTCCGGCGGGACCGCGGAGACCATGGCCCAGTATCTCGTGGTGCGGCAATGGCTCGAGGACGCCCTCGGCCCGAAGGCCACCCGCCACCTGGTGTTCACCACCGACCCCACCAAGGGCGCGCTGCGCGAGATGGCCCAGCGCGAGGGCATCGCCGCGCTGGAGGTTCCCCCCTCGGTCGGCGGCCGCTTCAGCGTGCTCTCCCCGGTGGGCCTCCTCCCGGCCGCGCTGGTCGGCATCGACATCGAGGGGCTGCTCGCCGGGGCCCGCCGGGCGCTGGTGCGCGCCGAATCGGACGACCTCCTCCAGAACCCGGCGGCGCTCTACGCTGCGCTGCACTGGGCGGCGGACGCATCGCTGGGCGCCCGGATTCACGTGCTCATGGCGTACACCGACCGGCTCAAGGACTTCACCGACTGGTATCGCCAGCTGTGGGCGGAAAGCCTCGGCAAGGCCCGGGATCGCCGCGGCCAGGAGGTGCACCTCGGCCCGACACCGGTCGGTGCAGTCGGCGCCACCGACCAGCACAGCCAGGTGCAGCTCTTCATGGAAGGCCCGTACGACAAGGTCATCACTTTCCTGGGGCTGGAGCGCTTTCCCGAAGACGTGAACATCCCGGTGGCCGCCAGTGCACCCGCAGACCTGGCCTATCTTGGAGGCCACACGCTGGCCGGGCTCTTGCAGGCGGAGTACCAGGCGACTGCGGCCGCCCTTGCCCGCATGGGCCGGATGAACTGCTCCGTGCAACTCGAGGACCTCTCCGCGTCGTCGCTGGGCGAAGCCATCATGTTCTTCCAGCTGGCGACCGGTTATGCCGGCGTCTGGTACGGGGTTGATCCCTTCGACCAGCCCGGCGTGGAACTCGGCAAGCAGCTCACCTATGCCGCCATGGGGCGGCCCGGGTATGCCGCCGAGCCGATCGAACTTCCCCCGGGGGACGAGGTCTGAGCCCCGGCTCACGCGCTCTCACCTGCTGAGGCTTGTATGCGTGCATCGCACTGGTCCGTGTTCCTCGTTTCGGCGCTCTGCCTGGTGGCGGCCCCGCTGCAGGCGCAGGCGGTACTCCGTTCCGGCGTCACCGCCCGCGGCGAGCTGAGGTCCGGTGACCTCAAGCTCGATGACGACACCTACGCGGACCTGTGGCGCTTCACCGGGACCGCCGGCGAGGCCGTCACGGTCACGCTGCGCTCCCGCGATTTCGACACCTACCTCGTCGTGGGCTACTTCGACGAGGCGGGGGACTTCAAGAACCTCCAGAGCGATGACGACGGCGCCGGCGGCACTGACAGCCGGGTGACCCTGCGGCTGCCCCGCGGCGGCGAGTTCATCGCCCGCGCCAACACCCTGAGCAAGGGGGAAACCGGCGCCTACACCCTGGATCTGGCGCCGGCCTCGGAGCCGGTCCCCACCGTGGCAAGCAAGTCGCTGGGCAGTTACGCCGAAATCGCCATCGGCCAGGTCGTGCGGGGCGCGCTGGCAAGCGGTGACGAGAAGCTGGCGGACGACTCCTATGCCGACACCTATCGTTTCACCGGTACGGCCGGGCTGCGCGTGACCATCACCCTGAAGTCCTCGGACTTCGATGCCTACCTCTCCGTGGGCCGCGCGCAGGACGGTCGGTTCACCGAGATCGAATCCGATGACGACGGAGGGGACGGCACCGACGCCCAGCTGGAACTGGCATTGCCCGGCACGGGCGAGTACCTGGTTCGCGCCAACACCCTCATGGAAGGGGAGACCGGGGCCTACGAGCTCCAGGTGCAGGTGGCGGGCGGCGGTGAGAGCCGGGCCCTGAGTGCCGGCGACCCGCTGGTGTCGGTCCAGCCGGGCGCGCGGATGCCGCTGGTGCTGGGGCAGACGCTGCGCGGCACCCTCGAGACGGGAGACGAGAAGCTCTCCGACGACAGCTACGCCGACATCTGGGTCTACCAGGGCCGCAGGGGCGAGACCCTCACCATGGTCCAGCGGTCCACGGCTCACGACGCCTATCTCACGGCGGGGCCCGTGAGCAACGGTCGCTGGGTCTGGAGCGAGAGCAACAACAACGATGCCGGCGGCACCGATGCCAGACTGGTCGTGACACTCAAGGCCGATGGCGAATACTGGGTGCGGCCCAATGCGCTCAACAAGGGCCTCGGGGCCTACACGCTCTTCGTGACCAGCGACCTGAGCCCGGCGGCGCCGGTTGCCAGCGTCTCACCCCGGCCCCCGGCCGGGCAGCCCCAGCCGTCCATGCCCTCCGCCGGGCCACTGCAGCAGGGCATCACACCGGGCGCGAGCAACGCCGGTGGCGGGCCCACCCCCCGGCCCAGCCAGCCGGCCACCACGGCCGCAGCGGGTGCACGGGTGCCGATCCAGGTTGGGCAGACCGTTCGGGGCGAGCTCACCGCGGCGGACGAGTTCAACTTCGACTCGACCTACGTGGACACCTATGTCTTCCGGGGCAGCCGAGGCCAGCGCGTGGACATCATCATGATGTCGCCCGCCTTCGGCAGTTACGTGCTGTTCGGGCGCGCGCCAGCACCGGGGGTGACGTTCTCCTCCATCGAGACCAAGGGCGCCAGCAGAGGCGCCGAGGCGCGCATGTCGGTGACCGTGCCGGATGACGGCGAATACTGGGTCCGGGCCAACTCGTTCGGAAAGGTGACCGGTTCGTACGTGCTGTCGGTGGAGTCCAGCCGCTAGCCAGCGAGCGGCGGGTTCCGTAGATTACCAGTACGGTTTGTGTAACTCATACAAGGACAGTCACTTATGGCCGATCACCGCGCTTCGCTCATCGCCCTCTACGGTGGCGCCGTCAAGCAGGATGCCGACCGGGTGCAGGTGCTGGATGCCGCGAAGCTCAAGTCCGAGGCCACCGATCGCGTCGTGTGGCAGGCCGTGTTCGGGGCGGGCCGCGAGCGGGAGGCGGCCCGCTGGCTCCTGTGGGAGATGGGGCAGGCGGTGGGAGTCCGGCCCTCGTCCATCGGGCCGATCTACTTCGCTCGCGGTCGGGGGGAGTGTGGCGGGTTCACGGTACCCGCGATCAACGTCCGAATGATGGCCTACGACACCGCCCGGGCCATCTTCCGGGCGGCGCTGGCCCACAAGGGCGGCGCCATCCTGCTCGAGATCGCCCGGTCGGAAATCGCCTACACCGACCAGCGGCCGGCAGAATACGTCGCCGTGATGATCGGCGCCGCGCTCCGGGAGGGGTGGACCCTGCCGATCTTCATCCAGGGCGATCACTGCCAGGTCAACGCCAAGAAGTACCAGGCGGACCCCAAGGGAGAGGTCGAGGAGGTCAAGAAGCTCATCGCCGAGGAGGTCGGCGCCGGTTTCTACAACATTGACGTGGACACCTCCACCCTGGTGGACCTCTCCAAGGCCACGCTGCTGGAGCAGCAGCGGCTCAACTTCGAGCACGCGGCCGAGATCACCGCGTTCATCCGCGAGATCGAGCCGGACGGCATCTCGGTCTCGGTCGGCGCGGAGATCGGCGAGGTGGGCCACAAGAACAGCACCGTGGAAGAACTACGGGCCTTCATGGAGGGGTACACCGCCGCCATCCGCCGGGTGGGAGACATCGAAGGCATCTCCAAGATTTCGGTGCAGACCGGGACCAGCCACGGCGGCGTGGTCATGCCCGACGGCAGCATCGCCAAGGTCAAGCTGGACCTCGACGCGCTGGCCGCCCTCTCCAAGGCGGCCCGGGACGAGTATGGGATGTCCGGGGCGGTGCAGCACGGCGCCAGCACCCTGCCGGCGGACGCATTCGGCAACTTTGCCCGGCTGGAGACGGCCGAGATCCACCTGGCCACCAACTTCCAGAGCATCGTCTTTGATCATCCCGCCCTGCCGGAGGCGCTCCGCAAGGAGATGTACGACTGGCTGGATGCCAACGCCGAGAGCGAGCGCAAGGCCGGGGACACCCCGGAGCAGTTCTACTACAAGGCGCGCAAGAAGGCGATCGGCCCGTTCAAGCAGCGGGTCTGGGGCCTACCGGCGGCCACGCGGGCAGAAATCGCAGCGGAGCTGGAGAAGACCTTCGGTTTCCTGTTCGACCAGCTCAAGGTGAACGGCACCGCCGACCTGGTGCGCCGGTTCGTCACGGCGCCCTACCAGGGCCACGGGACGCTCAAGCGGGCGCTCGTCACTGCGGTGGACGACGCCGAGGCGGGGGAATAGCCATGGCGCGCGACGACGAGCGGGACGTGATCTACGTGGAGCGGGAGGACAGCTCCCTCAAGCCGGTCCTCTTCGGTGCGCTGCTGGGGCTGGCGGCAGGGCTCCTGTTCGCGCCTCATAGCGGAGCAGAGACCCGGCGCCTGCTGCAGCGCCGGCTGCGCCGGGCGCGGGCCCTGGCGGAGGAGAAGGTGAGTGAGTTGAGCGAGCGTCTGGAAGAGGTGCGCGGGGCGGCCACCGACCCGGAAGCGCGGCGCGGCGAGGTCCGTTCCGATCTCGAGCGGCGGCTGGCCGAGGCCCGCGCCCGGCGGCAGGCGATGCCGGAGGAGGATCTGGACGACGACGAGGAGCCGGTCGCCTGACACCCGGCGCCCTGCCGGACCGGCTGAAACGGCTCTGGGCCTTCAGTCGGCGCACCCTCCACCAGGCAGATCGTCACCGCATTCCTTTTCTGGCGAGCGCGCTGACGTTCGACGCCCTCCTCGCCGCCATTCCGTTCCTCCTGCTGGTGCTGGTGGGGCTCTCCTATGCGGCCGAACTCTCCCCCTACGCCAGCCCTGAGGACTTGCAGCGGCTGTTCTCCCGGTTCGTGCCCCACATCACCAACGCCCAGGGGGATGGCCCGTTCGACCGGATCAGCGGGGTGCTCCTGGGCGTGATCCGCTCGCGGGGGACGATCTCGCTCTACGCCCTCCCGCTCTTCCTCTGGTTCTCCACCCGGCTCTTCGCCTCGATCCGCACCGCCCTCACCCTGGTCTACGACGTGCCCCCGCGCCGGGAGGGTCAGCACTTCGTCTTCGGGTACCTGGCCGGGAAGCTCCGCGATGCGGTCATGGTCGGGGTGACCGTGGTGCTCGTCGTCGTCAACGCGGTGCTGACCGCCGGCCTCAAGGTGCTCAAGGCCCGGGCCAACCTCCTGGGGGCAGACGATCCCGCCTTCGGGTTCTTCCTGACCGGCCTGGGCCGGGTGCTCACGGAATGCGTGGCGTTCGCGTTCCTGGTGGGACTGTTCTACCTGGTCTACCGCCACGCCTCACCCCGGCGCCTCCCGCGCGGGGCGGCCATTGCCGGATCGATCTTCTCCGCGATCATGTTCGAGGTGGCCAAGCGGGGGTTCGGGTGGTATCTGCGGCACCTCGCGATGATGCAGGAGTTCGCCGCCGGTCCGAACCTGGCCGCCGTGCTGCTCTTCATCCTGTGGCTCTACTACACGGCGCTGGTCTTCCTGCTGGGGTCGGTGGTCGCCGAGACGTGGGACCTCCGCAGCCGCCAGCGCGCCACCGAGCCGCGTGCTTCCGCTCCGCCACCGGTGCCGTAGATTCCGGCGTTATCCCTTTTCACCTTCACGACCGCCTCCCTCATGCGCGTTCTTCCGGCCCTGCTGCTGCTGCCGTCCCTGCTGGCGGCCCAGGAGTTCGACTTCCACGATCGGGGTCCCTACCGCCCGGTCGTGCCGCAACCCGAGTCGCTGCTCGGCTATCCGATCGGCAGCCAGCACACGATGTACTACCAGCAGCAGGCCGTCCTCGACCGGCTGGTCGCCGCCGCACCTGACCGGGCACGCGCCGAGGTGATCGGGCGCACGGCCGAGGGAAAGATCATGCGGCTGCTGATTATCTCCGACCCAGCGAACATCGCCCGGCTCGACGAGATCCGGGCCGATCTCGGCCGGCTGGCGGACCCCCGGCGCACCACCCCGCAGGAGGCGCGCGCGATCGCCGAGCGGACGCCGGTCACCGTGCTGCTCACCCATTCGGTGCACGGCAACGAACCGGCCGGGTTCGAGGCCGCGATGCAGACGGCCTACCAGCTGCTCGCCTCCGACGAGCCCGCCACGCTGGAGATCCTCCGCCATGCGGTGGTGCTGATCAACCCGTCGCAGAATCCTGACGGACACGAGCGTTTCGCCGCCTGGTCCAACAGCGTGGCGGTGGGCAGTGACGACCCGCTGGCCCTGGAGCAGACCGAGCCCTGGTCGGTGTGGGGCCGGTACAACCATTACCGCTTCGACATGAACCGCGACCTGCTGGCGCAGTCCCAGCTGGAGTCGCGCGCCCTGGCCTCGGTGTACGTGCGCTGGCATCCGCAGGTGGTGGCGGACCTGCACAGCACCACCTCCCAGTACTTCTTCCCGCCGGTGGCCCAGGCGCACAATCAGAACCTGCCGGCCAGCTCGTACCAGTGGTTCGAGCGCTTCGGCCGCGCCAACGGCGCCGCCTTCGACCGCTACGGCTGGCAGTACTACGTCCGGGACATCTTTGACTTCTTCTATCCCGGCTACATCGACATGTGGCCATCGATGCGTGGCGGGATCGGAATGACGTTCGAGACCGATGGCGGGCCGGAGCTCAAGAAGCGCAAGGACGACGGCACCTACACCACGTTCACCATGGCCATCGCCCGTCACTACGTGGCCTCGCTGGCGACCCTCGCCGAGGCCGCTCGTGGCCGGGTGGAGCGGCTCCACGACTTCTACCAGTTCCACGCGACCGGGATGCGGGAGGCCGAGGGCCGGTCCTTCCGCCGGGTGATGTTTACCGCCGCCGATCCCGGCCGGGCGCGCTGGCTGGCTGAGCGGCTGGTGGGAGAGGAGATCGAAGTCACTCGGCTCACCCAGCCCTGGACCACCACACGGGCGGTGCCCTATGTGAGGGATGGAGCAGGAGATCCGGTGGCCGGCCGGAGCCGCGGCCAGGCCCCGCTGGCGGGCGCCACGCGGGTGGTCTTGCAGCCCGGAACCTACGTAGTGGACCTGGCCCAGCCGCAGGCGCGCCTCGCCACCACGATGCTGGAGGCGAGGGCGAGCTTCGACTCCGGCTTTGTCCGACGGCAGCTCGCCGCGTATCAGCGCAACCAGCGCCGGGGGCCGGCGGAGAATCAGGAAGGGTACGACTTCTACGACGTGACTGCCTGGTCGCTGCCCCTGACGCTGGGGCTCGACGCCTGGTGGACCGATGACACCAGCCCGGTGACCGGGGTGCGGGTTGTGGCGGGCCAGGCGCCCGACCAGCCTGCGGCCCCCGGGCGGGCCCAGTCGGCCTATGTCTTCAGCAACGAAAGCGACGCCGGCGCGCTGCTCGCCATGAGGCTGGCGGGGGAGGGCTTCAAGGTCGCCGTCGCGACCCGGCCGCTGGTAGCCGATGGCGCCAGCTGGCCGCGCTCCACCTTTGTGGTGCGCACCCAGCGCAACCCGGCGAACCTGCACGAGCGGATTGCCACCCTGGCACGGGAGACCGGGGCCCCGGTCACCGCGGTGCGTTCCGCCTTTCCCGACACCGGCGGGGTCGGGGTGGGCAGTGAGAGCGTTGCCGCCGTGCACCCGCCGAAGATCCTGCTGGCGGCCGGCGACGGGATCGAACAGACCGCCTTCGGGGCGGTGTGGTACTACTTCGAGCGGGAGCTGGGCTTTCCGGTCACCCCCGTGACCATCGCTACCCTGGCGAACTCGGACTACACCGGCTACAACGTGCTCATCATCCCCAACGGCTCCGCGTCCCGGCTCTGGCGCGAGCTGGGCGAGACCGGCGCCGACCGGCTCAAGGGCTGGGTCCGCTCGGGTGGCGTCGTGATTGCGATGGGCGGCACGGTCGGGCTGCTCAACCGCAAGGAACTCGAACTCACCTCGGTCAAGCCAGTGGCGCTCGATTCAGCCGCCGACAGAGACACCACCCTCACGGAGGCGGCGCGCCCGGCACCGCCACTGGTCTCCCCCAACGCCAGCGGTGGCCGCGAGCCGGAATACGTGCCCGGCGCCATCTTCCGCGCCGCACTGGACCGGACGCACTGGCTCACGGGTGGGTATGAGCGGGACAACCTGCCGGTGTTCCTCGACACCAGCCAGCTGCTTCGGCCATCCGAGAAGGGCGCCAATCCAGTCGTCTTTACCGGTGACGGACTCACGCTGGCGGGCTTCACCTGGCCAGGGAACACCGAGAAGCACCTGCACGACGGTGTCTGGGCGGCGGTGGAGTCGGTCGGGATGGGGAGCGTGGTGATCTTCGCCGAGAACCCGGTGTATCGCGGATTCTGGCGCGGCCCGGCCAAGCTGCTCACCAATGCCGTCCTCTTCGGGACGGGGCGCTGAGGAAGCTGGTGGCCAATGGAGACCTGGAATCCACTAGCTACCGGCGCCGTCACGGCGGCCGGGGTCCGGTGGCGCGCCTGGCCAAGAGCACGCCGAGAGCCAATTCATGTCGCTCACGCTGGTGATCCTGGCTGCCGGGCTTGGCAGTCGGTTCGGCGGGCCCAAGCAGGTGGCTCCGCTGGGCCCGGGCGGAGCCACCCTCATGGACTACTCCGTGTTCGATGCCCAGCGCGCGGGATTTGCGCGGGTGGTGTTCGTCATCAGGCCGGACATGGCCGCATGGGGGGCTGAACGCACGGCGCGGGAGACGGGGTTGCCGGCGACGGTGGTGTTTCAGCGTCCCGACGATCTTCCCACCGGTTTCTCCCTTCCGCCCGGGCGACAGAAACCGTGGGGCACGGCGCACGCGGTGCGGGCGGCCCGGGAGGTGATCCACGGTCCCTTCGCGGTGCTCAACGCCGATGACTTCTACGGCCGTCCGGCGTTCGCGGCCGCTGCGCGGTTTCTGGCGGGCGGCCGGGGGGGCCATGATCACGGTCTGATCGGGTACCGGCTGGACGGGACGCTGAGCGAGGCCGGTGGGGTGAGCCGCGCGCTGCTTGAGGCCGGCCCGGATGGCACCCTCGCTTCGGTCGGCGAGATCCTGGACCTTCGGGCAGACTATGGCGGGATGGTGCGCGGCGAGCGTCAGGGCATGGCGATCCTCGTGCCCGGAGAGGCCCTGGTCTCGATGAACTTCTGGCTGTTCTCTCCCGGGATCTTCGAGACTATCGAGGAGGATCTCGCGGCCTTTCTCGGCGGCAACCACGGTCCCCGGGACGAGTGCTACATCCCCGAGGTCGTGCAGCGCGCGATTTCCGCCGGCCGGGCCCAGGTCAGCGTGCTCACTCCGGGCAGCCGCTGGTGCGGCGTGACGTACCCGGAGGACGTCCCTGGCGTCCGGGCGCGCCTGGCTGAGCTGACGGCGGCGGGAGAATACCCGCAGGAGTTGTGATCCCCCCCGTCCATCCGGACATCCCGGTTGTCCTCGCGGGCTTTGGCCTGCCTCCCACCATGTCTGTCGTGGCCGTCGAGGGCGGCCACGTCAATCTCAGCTACCGCCTGTCGACGCCCGCCGGGCCACGGCTGCTGCAGCGCCTCAATCCGGAGGTGTTCGCCGACGGCGAGGCGGTGCTGCGCAACGGGGTGGCTATCGGGACGCATCTGGAGCGCCAAATAAGGGGCGAGGGCCTCCCTGAATCAGAGCGGCGCGTGGCCCGGCAGTATCCGGCCCGGTCCGGTGCGCCCGGCGTCTGTGCCCCCGATGGAGCCTGGTGGAGGCTGTCGGGATGGATAGAGGGAGCCTGGCCGGCACACCAGGTCACGACAGCAGGGCAGGCGCGCGAGGTCGGGGTGGGTTTCGGCCGATTCCTCCGGTGGATGAACACCGACGCCGGACGACCTCCGGTCCCTGCCATACCGGGGTTTCACGATACCCTTGCCACCCGGACTCGGTTTGAGGCGGCCGTGGAACGTGATGCCGCCGGGCGGGCTGCGTCGGTGCAGGTGGAAATCGCCTCGCTCCGGGCCTCGGCCGCGCTCGCCTACGTGCTGTCACAACACCGTCTGCCAGTGCGGATCATCCACGCCGACGCCAAGCCGGGCAATCTGCTGCTGGATGCCTCAAACGGTGAGGCGCTGGCCGTGATCGACCTGGACACCGTGATGCCCGGGACCCTGCTGGTTGACGTGGGAGACCTGATCCGGTCGGTGGGCTGCGCGGTGGCAGAGGACGATCCGGCGCCAGGGCGGGACATCCTCCGCGAGGACCTCATCGCATCCCTGCTGAT
>CAYUYF010000017.1:0-60238 GCA_964449145.1 uncultured Gemmatimonadaceae bacterium
AGGACGGTCTCCAGATCTACCCCAACTCCGTGGAACTCCACGTGGGGACGGCGTATGCCTACCTCGCGCGGGAGGACTACGCCTGGGCCCGGCGCAGCTTTGACCGCGCGCTGGCGCTGGACCCGGACCACGAGGACACCCTCGCCGGCCACGGCGAGGTGTTGCTCAAGCTGGGCGAACGGCAGGGGGCGCTGGCGTCATTCGACCGGATCCTGGCCCTCGGCTTTCGGGAGGATCATGAGCTGATGCTGCAGGTGGGGCGGGCGCTCTTCCGGGAGCACCTGCTCGCCGCCGCCCAGACCTTTTTCGAGTACGCGGTCACCGCCCAGCCGGACTGCCCCGAGGCGGCCGCCTGCGTGGGCTACGCCTGCCACCGCCGCAACGATGACAGCGGCGCGCTGTACTGGCTGCGCCGGGCGCTCCAGCTGGATCCGCACTACAGTGAAGCGCGTATCTACCTGGCCAACATGCTCTACGACCGGGGCGAGACCGACGCCGCGATGCACCACCTGCACCAGACCGTCCCGGAAGATCACTACGACGAGCTGGGCATCTGGCGCTACGTGGAGCTCAAGAAGACCATCTACCGGCTGCCGGATGACGACCCGGAGCTGCGTCCCTGGTTCGCCCGGCTGGGAGAGGTCGCCGGCGATCCCGATCCGGTCGAGACGATTCTGGCCGAGGTGGAGTCCACCCAGCCGGACGGCTCCACCCGCGATCCGAACCAGCTGGAGCTCTTCGGCACCCTGCTCACCGAGCTGCACGCCATGCAGAAGCGCGGGTTGCCGGCCGGTGTGCACCATATCGCCACCCTGACCGGGCGCACCTTCAAGGGCAGCTGGGAGGAGATCCTGGACCAGATGAAGAGCGCCGACCGGGAGTGGTCCGGGGCCTCGCTTCGGGAGTTCATGGTGGACCTCGCCCGGCGCGGCGCCGCCGAGACTGGCGTGATCATTCCCACCACCGATGCCGAGGCGTTCATCCGCGGCAGCGCGATGGCTGGGGTGGTAAGAATCATTCAGTAGCCGCAATCCGCTGGGTGTCGCGTGGGGCCGGGGCCTTCCCGCCGTCGGGGGGCCCCGGCGCTTTGCTGCGGCCGGTGCGCTGCCCCCGCAGCGGTGCTGGCTATCTTTCCCCCATGCCCCCAACGTTCCTCACCTCATGGACCGACGGCGTTCGGAAGGAAGTGCTTCCCAACGGCCTCACGGTCCTGGTCCAGCGCGATCGCTCCGCCCCCGTCGCGGCGGTGGTCACCCACGTGAAGGCCGGCTTCTTCGACGAGCCTGACCGCTGGACCGGGATTTCCCACGTGCTGGAGCACATGTTCTTCAAGGGCACGCCCAGCCGCGGACCGGGACAGATCGCCCGGGAGACCAAGCTCGCCGGCGGCTACCTCAACGCCAGCACGACCTACGATCACACCAGCTACTACGCGGTGCTGCCGGCCGCCCGCCTGGAGGAGGCGGTGACCATCCAGGCCGACGCCCTGATGCACGCGGCGCTCGACGCCGATGAGCTTGCCCGTGAGCTGCAGGTCATCATCCAGGAAGCCCGACGGAAGCTGGACACCCCCAGCGCGGTGGTGCATGAGACGCTGCATGAAGTGATGTACGACCGGCACCGGATCCGGCGCTGGCGCATTGGCCACGAGGCGCTGCTGGCCGGCTTCACCCGGGCGGACGTGGCGGGCTACTACCACTCTCGGTACGTACCCTCACGAGTCATCGTAGCGATCGTCGGAGACGTCGTGGAGGAGGACGCCCTTGCCATGGCGCGGGAGCGGTACGGCGACTGGGCGGCGGCACCGGGGGCGGTGGATCTCTCGCCCGGGGAGAATCCCCGCCGCGAGGTACGGGCTCGCACGCTGCGGGGTGACGTCTCCCAGGCGGACCTGGCGCTGGGCTGGCGGGGCGTGGCCCCGCTGGACCCGCGCGCGATTCCGCTGGACCTCGCGGCGGCGATGCTCGCCGCCGGGCGGGGGAGCTGGCTGTACCGCGTGCTCCGGGAGACCGGCCTGGCCACCGCCGTGAGCGCCTATCACTACTCGCCCACCGAGCTCGGCGTCTTCAGCATCGGCGCGGACTGCGACGCCGAGCGGGTGCCGGCGGTGCTGGATGGGATCGCCGAATCGGTGGAGCGGCTGATCCGTCACGACGTGGCGGCGGGCGATCTCGAACGCGCGCGTACCCTGCTGCTGTCGCGCTGGTCACGCCGGATGGAGGAGATGGACGGCCGGGCGGCTTCGCTGGCGGCGTCCGAGGCGCTCCAGGACTACCGGCTGCTCGATCGCGAGTTCGAGCAGCTGGCCACGACCACGGCGGGGGAGGTCCGGAGCGCCGCCGCCGAGATCCTGGACCTGGGCTCGGTCTCTGGAGTCCTCTACCTGCCACGCGACCGGGGCACCGACCTCGACGCCGAGGCCCTCCGTCACGCGTTCCGTGCCCGCCGCCTCACCGAATTGGCGGAGGTACCCACCGCTCTGCCCAGTCGCCGGGCCCCGCGTCCGTCCATTGCCGTCACCGCCCGCAGCGAGGTGATGCATGAGGCCCTGCCGGGATTCGACCTGCTGGTGCGCCACAAGCCGGGTGTGCCAGTCGTGAGCCTGGGGGTCTACCTGCCGCGGGTGGCGTTCGATCCGGCGGGGCAGGCCGGCATCAGCGCCCTCGCGGTGCGAGGCGCGCTCCGTGGAGCCGGCGACTACGACGCCGCCAGCCTGGCCTTCTCCTTCGAGCGCCTGGGGGGCACCCTCACCCCGGTGGTTTCGCTGGATTGGGTCGGGTTCGGGACGACGGTACTCTCGGCGCACCTGGGCGATGCGGCGGCGCTGGTGGACCTGGTGCTGCACCAGCCCGCCTACCAGGAGTCCCAGTTGCTGGCCGAGCGTCGGCTGCTGATCGAGGAGACCACGCAGGCAGCGGACGACATGTTCCGCTACCCGTTCCAGATGGCCTTCGGCGCAGCCTTCGGCGATCGCGGGTACGGCGTTCCGGCCATGGGCCAGCCGGAAACGCTGGCCACCCTGACGGTGGAGCAGGTGCGCGCCTGGCACCGGCCCCTGCTGGCCGAACAGCGGGGGGTGGTGATCGCGGTGGGGGACATCAATCCCGATACCGCGCTCGCCGCGCTGGGCGGCGTCTTCGCCAGCCACCCGCCCCGACCGGCCATCACCCTGCGCTCACCAGTTGGCTGGGCCCTCGGGGCCCGGCCGGTGACGCGGGTGCTTGCGCGCCAGAAAGCCCAGTCGGCCTTTGCCCTCGCCTTTCCCGGTCCTTCTCGCCGTGACCCGACCCGCATCGCCACCGAGGTGTGGAGCGCGATCGCCAGTGGGCTGGGCGGCCGGCTGTTCGAGGCGCTCCGGGAGCGGCGGTCGCTCGCGTACACCGTTGTCGCTTCGTCCTGGCAGAAGGCCCGGAGCGGGGCCTTCCTGTCATACATCGCCACCTCCCCCGAACGGGAGGATGAGGCCCGCCGGGAGATGCTGGCGGAGCTCCGCCGCTTCGCGTCCGAGCGGGTGACGCCCGCTGAACTGCAGCAGGCGACCCAGTACCTTGCCGGCCAGACCGCGGTGCAGCGGCAGAGCAGCGCCGCCGTGGCGGGTGAGATTCTCGAGGCCTGGCTGGCGGGTATGGGTCTGGATGACCTCGTAGATCCTGCGGCGCGATACCTCGCCATCAGCCAGGATCAGGTCCGTGCGGCGGCCCAGCAGGCGCTGGGCGAGGGCGAACTGGTCTACGCGGAAGGCGTGGTGCGGGGGACCGGCGGCGGGCGCTGACCCGCTACGCGGAAGCCGGCGTATGCCCGGGATGCCGGGGCCCCGGAAGGAGGCCTTCCGATTCCGTACCCAGGATGACGAGCTTCTGCCAGATCTTTGCGGACAGACTCGCGGTCAGGGTCTCCAGCTCACTCACCGCCGCCAGCACCACCGGATCGTCCAGCTGCTGGGCGTAGAGCGCCGCGACCTTGCCGCTGAGGGAGAGCGCCTCGGAGCAGTAATCGAGGTATCGCGCCAGCTCGGCTCTGGTCAGGGTCCGCCTGGGCGAGGAGCGGGTGTCGGACAGCTCCCGGCGGAACTGATCGGGGTCCTTGGTGAGCTGGTGCATGTCCACGATATGCACGATGCTGCGCAACTCGTGCAGCGCCCGAAGCGCCTGCCGGCGCCGCAGCCGGCCTTCGACGGTCACCAGGAACGCCAGGGCGATCCCGACAAAGACGATGTCGTTGATGGCCGACTCCAGCACGGTGACGAACTCCCCGAGGTGCTGGAAGCTGGCCGGGAACCTCAGCCCCCGCACGGCCAGCGCCGCGCCGGTCAGGATCAGCAGGGTGAGCGCCCCCGAGGCCAGCCGGAGCCCCCAGCGCGGCCGCCGGAGGTCCTCGATCCGGGCGGTGGTCTCCGTGGCCACCGTATGCAGCTCCAGCGCCACCCGCCGCAATCCCGACTCCGGGAAGCGCTCGGCGATGCGGCGGTGCAGGGCGTCCGCAGTGGCAACGATCTGGCTGGCGTCCAGCGAGCGGTAACTCACTTGCCGGCGAGGGTCCGGGCCACCCGCGCCCGGAAGGTCGTCATGATCGCCCGGCCGATCTCGGTCTCGACGGCGACCCACTCGCTGTTGCGGAGGGTGCGGGGCGAAGTGGCCGCTCGCAGCGCCTCGAGATGGGGTTCCACCCGCGCAAAGAGCAGCAGCCCCTCGGCGTTGTTCTCCACCAGGAACTCGCCGTGCACGATCCCGTGGCGGGCCATGCTGTAGACCATCTCCCAGTAGGCGATCGCCTGCCGCCACGCGGTGTTCAGCGGGTGGTCCTGCCGCAGCACGTCCAGGACCTCCTCGGCGGAGCGGGGCCAGAAGTCGCGGTTGAGGGCATACCGCGATTCGCGCATGGTCGCCTCCCGCCGGAGGTCGTAGATCCTCAGGATGAGGTCGGCGTCGTGGTGGTCGGGCGATTCCTTGAGCATGATCCGAGGCGAGGGTTGGGTGGTCGCGGGCGGGTCAGCCGGCGGCGCTCACGCCCAGCCGCCGGGCGATGACTTCGAGCGCCCGGGCGGGGGGCACCTTCCCCGGGGTCAGCACATCCACCAGGCAGGTGCCGGTGGCGGGGTCGGCGTGCAGCACCACGTGGCCGCCGTGGCCCAGCAGGCCCACCGCGATGCCTGACGGACCGGTGCGGGCCGTGGGCGGGCCGTGGGGGGTGAGCCCGATCGCTCCGGCCGCGGCGATGACCAGCGCCGAGAGCGCGTGATCATCGGCGAGGGCCGGGGCGGTGACGCCCTGCAACACGCTGAGCAGATGCTGGGGGGATGCCATCGGCCATCGCCGTCGCGCGGATCCTGCCTGACAGGGTTCCGTCTTGTCGGCGCCGCTCCTAGAACATGGAGATCGCCAGCAGCGACCGCAGGTTGTCGTTGGTCACCCGGAGCCGGGTGGAGAGCAGGCGCACCATGGACCACAGAATCTTGTAGGCCACGTCGCGGTTGAAGTCCAGCAGGATCTCGAAGTCGGGCCGGGAGATCGTCATCAGGACCACCGGGCCGTTGGCGATGGCATCGGTGCTCCGCTCGGAGCGGTCGAACACCGCCATCTCGCCGAAGCAGGACCCCGGCCGCAGTACCGCCAGCGCTTCCTCCCCCGACCCCGGGATGTTCCGGCTGATGCGGACTTCCCCGTCGACGATGAGGTAGAAGCGATTGCCCGGCTCGCCTTCCTTGAAGACGTACTGGCCGCCCTGGTACTTCTGCTCCTTGCAGATTTCGGCGACCCGCGCAAGTTCTCCTTCGTCCAGGTCGGCGAAGATCGCCGTCTTCTTCAGAAGTTGGAGATCCATGGCGTGTCCGGTGAGCGGTAATCGGTGAGCGGCGTCCCGCCCGCGTCCCGCCCTTCGGTGGGCGCGGATTCGCAAGGTACCGCCCGCTCCGAGGGGGAGCAAGGTCGGCCCGCGCCGAGGCAAGGCGGCGTGACGCTGGCGGATCTGCTCACGCTCTCGCGCATCCCCCTCGCGGTGATGTTCCTGCTGATCGCGGACCCCGCCGTGCGGATCGGTATTCTCCTCTTGGCCGCGGGGACCGATCTGCTGGACGGCTTCCTGGCGCGGCGGTTCGGCGGGTCGCGATTCGGCACGTTCATCGACCCGGTCGCCGACAAGCTCTTCATGCTGGCGGCGTTCGTGGTGGTGGCGGTGTCCGGACGCCTGGCCTGGTACGAAATCGCGGGCGTGCTGCTCCGCGATCTGGCCGCGACGATCGCCTTCCTTGTGACCCTGGGGTCGGGTCGGCCGATGGCGATCCCGGCGCGCATCGGTGGCAAGGCCGTCACGGTGGCCCAGGTCCTCACCCTCTTCGCCTTCCTGCTGGAGTCGCCGCTGCTGCGCCCGCTGGCCTGGGCCACCGCCGCCATCGCGCTCTACGCGATCGCCGATTACGGCCGCGCCGCCCCGGCCGAGAAACGGGGCGTGGACCTCTGACGCGTGCCGCCGCCGGGCGTGATTGCTGATCGCGGCGGGCGCAGTGTATCCTCCGGCCTCACCCTTCGAAGGCTCCACCGTACCATGTCCAACCTGAGATTCGCCGAACTGACGTGGCAGGAGGGCCTGGTGTTCGCCTCTGGGGCGCCGGGTGGCCCCCAGGTCACCATTGATGGCGATGGGGGAGTCGGGCCCAGCCCGGTGACGACCCTGCTGGCCGCCGCCGGGGCCTGCACCGGCTCTGACATCGTCCTCATCCTCAACAAGATGAAGACCGGCCTCATGGAGTTCCGGATGGAGGTCCGCGGCACCCGGCGGGAGACCGACCCCCGCCGTCTCGTGGCGCTCCACTTCACCTTCCACCTGCGCGGCAGCGACCTGGACGAGGTCCGCGCCCGCCGGGCGATCGACCTGTCGCTGCAGAAATACTGTTCCGTGGTCCTTTCCCTGGCTCCTGACATCCCGGTCAGCTACGACCTGGTCCTGGCCTGACGTGCGTCCGCCGCTGGCCGCGCTGCTGGTCCTGCTCTCCGCCTCGCCGGCCGGGGCCCAGTCCCCGCGCGGCTTCGAGGCCGGCGTGGCGGGGGCGCTGCTGCTGGCGCAGCCGGAATTCATTGGCGGTGGCGCGATGCTGGCGCTTCGGCCCGGCGGCCGGATGCGGTTCCAGCTGGCGGCCCTGGCCGGCGACGCGGGGGGCCTGATGGGACGGGGCGAATTCGCCGTCCATTACCTGGTGACCCCCGCCGCCACGCGGGGCGGCTCGGTGTACGGCGTGGCCGGGGTGGCCCTGAACGCCGGCAGCGGCGAGGCCGGATATCTCCTGCTGGGGCTCGGGCTCGAGCGGGCCTCCGGCGCTTCGAACGGCTGGTGGGTGGAGGCTGGGGTGGGAGGCGGGGGGCGGCTCGCTGCCGGGTGGCGGTGGCGAAGCCTGCGACGATCGCCGCGCCGGTAACCTTGAACAACAACGCCCCGGCACGGGCCGGGGCGCTAGGTCAGGCAGGGGCGACCGGAGTGGTCAGTTGACCGCCGCCGCCTCGGTCTCGGCTTCTGCCGTGGGAGCCGCGGGGCGGCCCTGGACCGGCTGGCAGTAGCGCTCGCCGAGGGTGCGCAGCTGTGTCAGCTCCTCTTCCGACATGCCTTCGTACCGCTCCGCGAGGTACAGCATGGTGTCGTCAAACCACTCCTTCTGGTGCTCGGGGAGGGCTTCAAGGACACCACAACGGAGGATGTGGCTGAACATTTCATCGCGGGCCTGATCGAACGCCCGGGGTGCGGCTGGGGTGCGACGGGGTTGCTGCGGCTTGCTCTTCGCCATGCGGGAAAGTCTCCTGGGACCAGTAGTGTTGGGCCGGAATATAACCGAACCGTCCCCCGAGGGGCAAATCGCCGTCGCTGCTCCCGCCCGACCCCTGGCTGATTAGATTCCCCGCCACTTGGGCGGGCGCCGGTCCTGGCACCCGCCCCGCCGGTGACGAGGTTTCATGAGCGAGCATGATGAAGTGTACGGTCAGGCCCGGGAAGCCCAGCTGAAGGCACTGCTGCGACAGCTGGCGCAGCGAATTCGCGAGCTGGACGAAGGCGGCGGGCTGCTTGCCTCCGCGCCGGAGCTGCAACGGCTGCTGGGCGATGCCCGCAGCGAGCTGTTTCACTATGAGGTCCGCTGCACCTACGACACCCCCGAGGTCGCCGAGAGCCGGCGTATCGTGGACGAGGCGAGGCGCAAGGCCTTCAACCCCGACAAGCCGGAGGACGATTCCCCATGGCGGCCGCCAGCGGCGGATTGAGCCGCTTTTATCTCATGCTGGGCACGGCGGCGGTGGTTGGCGCGGCCGTGATCGCGTTCGTGGTGCTCCGGAAGGGGCCGGTGAGCATTCCGGCCAACCCCGTGATCCAGGTGAGCGACACGAGCGGCTTCCGCGGCTACCTGCTCGGCTCCGACTCGGCGCCGCTCGAGGTCACGGAGTATGCCGACTACGAGTGTCCCGCCTGCCAGCAGTGGGCCGTGGTCCAGTTCCCGACCGTGCACGAACGGCTGATCCGGACCGGCAAGGTCCGGTGGCGGTACCGCGACTTCCCGCTGGACATGCACCGGCATGCCCGGGTGGCGGCCCACGCCGGCGCCTGCGCCGATGAGCAGGGCAAGTACTGGGAAATGAACGAGCGGATCTACTCGTGGGAACCGCGCTGGCCGGAGCAGGGCAATGCCGGCCCGATCTTCCGGACCTACGGCAAGATGCTGGGGCTGGACATGACTCGCTACGATGAGTGCATGGCCAGCGCTCGATACGCCGGCCGGATCGAGGCCGGGCGGATCGAAGGCGGGGCTGCGGGCGTCGGCTCCACGCCCACCTTCCTGATCAACGGGCGGCTGTACCCCGGCGCCGGCAGCGTGCATTACGACATGCTCAAGGCGCTGCTGGATTCCCTCGAGGGTCCCCAGGCGAGGTAGCATGGCCGACTGCAAGGCGGCCGCCGAGTGAGCGAGGCATACACCCACCGGCGGCCGACCGGGAAGGCGCTGGCGGCACTCTCCCTGTCAGCCCTGGGCGTCGTCTACGGCGACATCGGTACCAGTCCGCTGTACGCGCTCAAGGAATGCTTTGTCGGTCCCCACGCCATCCCACTGTACCGGGAGAATGTGCTGGGGATCCTCTCGCTCATCTTCTGGTCGCTCAACTTTCTCATCTCCTTCAAGTATGTCGTGCACATGCTCCGGGCCGACAACCGGGGCGAGGGCGGCATCCTGGCGCTGCTGGCGCTCCTGAGCCCGTCGGGGACCGCTCCCCGGCGGCGGGCCTTCCTGATCGGCGCCGGGATCTTCGGGGCGGCGCTCCTCTATGGCGACGGCATCATCACTCCGGCCATCTCGGTGATCGGCGCGATGGAAGGCCTCGCGGTGGCCTACCCGACCCTCGAACCGCTGGTGCTCTACATCAGTATTGCCATCGTGGTGCTGCTCTTCATGGTGCAGAAGACGGGCACCGCCGCCGTGGGGCGGATCTTCGGACCGGTGACCACGGTGTGGTTTGTCTGCATCGCCCTGCTCGGCCTGCGGGCGATCATCGCCGAGCCCGGGGTGCTGGCGGCGCTCAACCCGTGGTATGCCGTGTCGCTGTACCTGCGGGAGGGAGTGGAGGCGTTCTTCGTGCTGGCGGCCGTGGTCCTGGTGGTCACCGGCGGCGAGGCGCTGTATGCCGACATGGGCCACTTCGGCCGCCGCCCGATTCGGCTGGCCTGGTTCAGCGTGGTGCTGCCCTCCCTGGTGCTCAACTACTTCGGGCAGGGCGCCCTGCTGCTCCGCGATCCCGGTGCGGTCTCCAACCCGTTCTACAGCCTGGTTCCCTCCTGGGCGCTGCTGCCGATGATCGTCATCGCGACCTCGGCGGCCGTGGTGGCGAGCCAGGCCCTCATCTCCGGCGCCTTCTCCCTGACCCAGCAGGCGGTGCAGCTGGGCTACTCACCCCGGGTGACGATCGTCCACACCTCCGAACGGGAGAAGGGCCAGATCTACGTCCCCGAGGTCAACTGGATCATGCTGGTGTCCTGTGTCGGCCTGATGCTGGCGTTCAAGAACGCCTCCAATCTCGCCGGCACCTACGGCGTGGCCGTCTGCGGGACGATGACCTTCACCACCATCCTGTTCTGTGCCGTGGCCCGGGAGCGCTGGCACTGGCCGATGTACAAGATGCTGGCGCTGGGCGGGCTGCTCCTGACGGTGGACCTGGCCTTCCTCTCCGCCAACATCGACAAGATCCCCCACGGCGGCTGGTTCCCGCTCACGGTGGCGGCGGTCGTCTTCACCCTGATGAGCACCTGGAAGCGGGGGCGGATCCGGCTCTCCCGGATCATGGACGACAACTCGCTCCCGCTCGACCTGTTCCTCGGCGATGTGGCCAAGCGCATCGGCACCCGGGTGCCGGGCACGGCGGTGTTCATGACCTCCCAGGCGGCGGGCGCGCCGGCGGTGCTCCTGCACCACGTCAAGCACAACAAGGTGCTCCACGAACAGATCATTCTCATGTCGGTGCGTACGGAAGAGATTCCGTACGTGGAGGATGACGACCGCCTGGAGTTCAAGGACCTGGGCCAGAAGTTCTTCCAGGTGGGGCTCCGCTACGGCTTCATGGAGTCGCCCAACGTCCCGGACGCGCTCCGGAAGCTCCAGGCCCACGGCCTCGCGGTGAAGCCGCTGGAGACCACCTACTACCTCGGCCACGAGACGCTCATTGCCACGGCGGACCGGGCCGCGGCAAGGGGTCCCGGCGTTCAGGACGTGCCGCTCCCCAAACTGGCCATGTGGCGCAAGAAGCTGTTCATCATCATGAGCCGCAACGCCCAGTCCGCCTCGATGTTCTTCAACCTGCCGCCGAACCGGGTCGTGGAAATGGGGGCGCAGATTCAGTTCTAGGCGCTTGGGCGATGGGGCGGGGAGGTGGATAGCACGAAAGGGTGGGGTCCGCGAAGACCCCACCCTTCGTGCTAACCGCCCAACTGTCGAACCGTCTTTCTAGTGCCTCGCCCAGACCGTGGTGGCGCCCTTGGCGTCAAAGGTGA
Organism: uncultured Gemmatimonadaceae bacterium; assembly: GCA_964449145.1. Classification (GTDB taxonomy): domain Bacteria; phylum Gemmatimonadota; class Gemmatimonadetes; order Gemmatimonadales; family GWC2-71-9; genus JADJOM01. Next base: position 11,011 of record CAYUYF010000017.1, read on the forward strand.
GGACCTCGTACGGATCGGTCCCGGTGTCCATGCCCGGGCTGGCGCCGGGCATGCCAGGCGCGCTCAGCCCGACGACCTTGGGCTTCTCCCTGAGCAGGCGGGCGATGTCGGCCGCGGGCACGTGGCCCTCGATGACGTAGCCCTGCACCACCGCCGTATGGCAGGACACCAGCTTCCGGGGGACGCCCAGCTCTGCCTTGATCGGCGACACGTCGTCCATGTCGCGGCTGGTGACCCGGAACCCGTTGGCGGTGAGATAGTCGTTCCACTTCTTGCAGCAGCCGCAGGTGGGCGACTTGTACACCATGATCTCCATCGGCGCCGAGGCGGCGGTGGCCGGTGGGCCCGGTGAGGCCGCGGACGGCCGGCCCGGGACCACCAAAATCGCCGCCACCGCGGCTGCGACGCCGAGCATCAGCATTGAAGCACGTCCCATGATTCTCTCCTGACCCGCCGTCTGGTTGCGTTTCATCCCAGCCACAATCTAATCCCTCGGGTCGCCCAATCGCCCAATGCGCCCAATCGCCTACCCCTCCTCCGATTCGTACTGCTCCTTCAGCCGGTTGACCACCGCCGGGTCGGCCAGGGTGCTGGTGTCTCCCATGGCCCGGCCTTCGGCGATGTCCTTGAGCAATCGCCGCATGATCTTGCCGCTGCGGGTCTTGGGGAGGTCGGCGCTGAAGAGGATGTCGTCGGGACGGGCGATGGCGCCGATTTTCCGGGCGACGTGGTCCTTGAGGTCATCCTTCAACTCCGCGCTGGGCGCGTTGCCTTCCTTCAGAGTGACGAACGCGGCCATGGCCTGGCCCTTGAGGTCGTGGTGCTTGCCGACCACCGCGGCCTCCGCCACCAGGGGATGATCCACCAGCGCGCTCTCCACCTCCATGGTCCCGATGCGATGGCCAGCGACGTTCAGGACGTCGTCCACCCGGCCGAGGATCCACCAGTACCCTTCAGCGTCGAGTTTGGCGCCGTCGCCGGCGAAGTACTTGTCGCCGAACTTGGACCAGTAGGTGTCCACATAGCGGCTATCATCGCCGTAGATGGTGCGGAGCATGGAGGGCCACGGCTCGGTGAGCGTGAGCAGCCCGCCCCCGGCCTTGAGCGGAACCCCCTTCTGGTCCACCAGCACCGCGGTGATCCCCGGGAATGGCACCGTGGCCGATCCGGGGGTGGTGGTCACCACGCCGGGCAGCGGGGTGATCATGATGGCGCCGGTCTCGGTCTGCCACCAGGTGTCCACGATGGGGCAGCGCCCGCCGCCGATGTGCTTGTGGTACCACATCCAGGCTTCCGGGTTGATCGGCTCTCCCACGGTGCCGAGCAGCCGCAGGGACGAGAGGTCATGCCTGGCGGGGAAGGACTCACCCCACTTCATGAAGGCGCGGATCGCCGTCGGCGCGGTGTAGAGGATCGTGACCCCGTAGCGTGCGACGATCTTCCAGAAGCGGTCTCGCTCGGGCCAGTCCGGCGCCCCCTCGTACATGAGGATGGTGGCACCGTTGGCCAGCGGGCCATAGACCACATACGAGTGGCCGGTCACCCAGCCGATGTCCGCCGTGCACCAGAAGAGGTCTTCTTCCTTCAGGTCGAAGACGTACTTCGTCGTCGCCGTCACCTGGGTCAGGTAGCCCCCGGTGGTGTGGACGATCCCCTTGGGTTTCCCGGTCGTCCCCGACGTGTACAGAATGAACAGCAGGTCCTCGGCGTCCATCGGCTCGGCGCTGTGGCTGGGGGAGGCCTGGTCCAGCAGCCGATGCCACCAGTGGTCCCGGCCCTCGGTGATGTTCGTGAAGGACTCGTCGCCCGGCGCGCCGGGTCGGCGCTGCACCACGATCACGTCCTTGATGGAGGGGCACTCCGTGATGGCCTCGTCGGCAAGGCGCTTCAGCGGCAGGATCGATCCGCGCCGGTAGCCGCCGTCGGCGGTGATGAGACAGACCGCCTGGGCGTCGTTGATCCGGTCGCGGAGGGACTCCGCCGAGAATCCGCCGAAGACCACTGAGTGCACCGCGCCGATCCGGGCACAGGCCAGCATGGCGATGGCCGCTTCCGGGATCATCGGAAGGTAGATGGCTACGCGGTCGCCGTGGCGGACGCCGAGCGCGAGCAGGGCGTTGGCCGCCCGGCAGACTTCGCGGTGCAGCTCCCAGTAGGTGATCGTCCGCCGGTCTCCCGGCTCGCCCTCCCAGATGATCGCCGCCTTGTTGCGACGGGCGGTCGAGAGGTGGCGGTCTACGCAGTTGGCTGCGACGTTGAGCTTGCCTCCCACAAACCACTTGGCGTGCGGCGGGGTCCACTCCAGCACCTTGCTCCACGGGGTGTCCCAGAACAGCGCTCGGGCCTGGTCCTCCCAGAACCCCAGCCGGTCCTTGGCCGCACGGGCGTAGAGATCGGCCTGGGCGTTGGCCTGTGCCGCAAACGCCGGCGAAGGGGGGAAACGCCGGGTTTCCGAAAGCAGGGTGTCAATCTGGTCAGACATGAGCGGGGGGGATGGAGGAATCAGAAGGCGAGCCGGACCAGCTCCCCGAACGAGCTTTGGGAAGTTACCACCTCAGGGCCGATCTTCTAGGGTTTCCGGGCCTTCACGCCTTGGTCCACTTCTGATCCTCCCGGGCGGGTACGCGGCCGGTCCGGGAGGATCCGGCCGACCCTTTCGGTCCCTCACCTGCCCATGCCCCCGGTCCGTGGCGCCCCCCCATCCACCCTCCCTTGCACCCCGCAGTCGGCATCGCGCCCTGCGAGGCAGGAAACCGTGGCACCGGTACATCGACACTATCTAAGTTATTGTAACATAATAGGTTAAGAAATTGGCACCGACCTCGCTTTTTAAGCCGGCCGGAGGCCACAAGGTCTCTGAAACTGATCCGCCCGATAAGAGCACACCCGGAGTGATCCGGGGCCGCAAAACTAGAGGTCTCCAGGTCCGGTGAGGTCAGCACGGACCACGCCTCAAGGGGCCGGAGATAGCTCGGTGCCGAAGGCGGGTGCCCCGCGCTCAGAGCGCGATGCGCCCCGCACCCAGAAGGACGGCGGAAGCATCGCGCTCGATTCATATCGAAGCGCGGGAGGACACAATGCAGACCACGCAAAGCTCAAGTCTCGAAGTCGCGGCTCCGGAGCATCTCGGGCTGGAGACCCGCACCACGTTCCGGCAGAGCGCTGTCGGCCTGCTGGACCAGTTGCCGGAGCGCACCGGCCGCCTGGTGATCGACCTGCGGGGTACGCGCACGGTGGATTCCGCCGGTCTGGGCGCCCTGATGCTGATCCAGCGCAAGGCCTCGGAACGCCGGCAGGTGGTGGTGCTCCGGCGCCCCAACGACGAGCTCCGCTTCCTGCTGGTGCTCACCAAGCTGGACGACCTCTTCGAGGTCGAGGCGGACGCGGCCTGAGCTATATTGGGGCATGGCTACCGCCATGCCCCGCCGGCGGGTCCTGTTCATCGAGGATGAGCCCGCCTTACGCCAGAGTTATGAACGCGCCTTTTCGGGGCGTTATGATGCGGCATTCGCCGCCACCGGCCAGGAGGCTCTCCGCCTTCTGGCCGAGCATCGTTCCCAGGTGGCGATCCTCGATCTGCGCCTGCCGGACATCGATGGCATCGCGCTGCTGGTCCAGCTGCGCGCCCTCGAGCCCGCCTTGCCGGTTATCATCACTTCCGCCTATCTGAGCATGGAGCCGCAGCTGCGGGTCCTTGGCCTCCCCCATTCCGGGTACCTGGTGAAGCCCTTCGATCTCGTCGCACTGGCCGAGCGGATTGATGCACTCGGCTGAGGCGCCGCTGGCCGAGGCGCGCGGGCTGACCCGCCGCTACGGCGCCGTGCGCGCGCTCAGCGGCGTGGACCTCACGCTGCAGCCGGGAGAGGTGCTGCTGGTGCTGGGCCCCAACGGTGCTGGCAAGAGCACCCTGCTCCGAAGCCTCGCCGGACTGCTCCGGGTGGAGGCGGGGAGTGTGCGGGTGGCCGGCCGGCTGCTGACGCGGGACGATCCCGATGCCCGCCGCCCCATCGGGCTCCTGTCGCACCAGTCGCTGCTGTATGACGAGCTGACCTTGCGGGAAAATCTGGTCCTCACCGCCCGGCTGTACGATCTCCCGTCTCCGGGGGAGCGCGCCGAGCGGGCGCTGGCGGAGCAGGGCCTGCTGGAACGCCAGGACGACCGGCCGCGCCAGCTAAGCCGGGGGATGCTGCAGCGGGCCGCGATCGCGCGGGCGCTGCTGCACGATCCGCGGCTGCTGCTCCTCGATGAGCCGTTCACCGGACTCGATGCCGTGGCGGCGGACCGGCTGCGTGGCCTGCTCACCAGCCTGGCCACTCCCGAACGGGGGGTGGTCATCGTGACCCATCACGCCTCGGAGGCCTGGCAGCTTGCCACCCGGATCGGGGTGCTGGTCCAGGGCCGCTGGGTGCTGGAAGGTCCCCGCCCGGCCGACCTGGCCGCCTTCCAGCAGCGCTACCAGGAGGTGGTGCGTGGGTAGGGCGCTCCGGCTCGCGCTGGTGATCGCCGGGAAGGACATCCGGATGGAGCTCCGCTCCCGGACCAGCCTGCTTTCGGCGGCGGTGTTCGCGGCGCTCATGCTGCTGGTGCAGAACTTCGCCCGCGACCCCACCGCGGTGAGCACGCTGGACCTGGCGCCGGGGGTCTTGTGGGTGACGGTCGCGTTCGCCGCCGTGGTGGCGATGAACCGGGCCTTCTCCGTGGAGCGGGAGAACGCCGCATTTGACGGGCTGCTGCTGGCGCCGCTGCCCCGCGAGGTCCTCTACCTCGGCAAGTACCTGGCCAATCTGGTGTTCGTGCTGCTGGTGGAGGCGATCACGCTGCCGCTGTTCGTGCTGTTCTTCAATGTCGCGCTGGGCCATGCCCTCCCCGGCCTGCTGGCCGCGCTGCTGCTCGCCACGATCGGATTCGTGGCGGTGGGGACGGTGTTCTCCGCGATGGTGGTCAAGACCCGGTTCGCGGAGCTGATGCTGCCGATCCTGCTGCTGCCGTTCATGGTGCCGCCGCTGATCTTCGCGGTGAAGACCACGGTGCCGCTGTTCGCCGGGCGTCCGTTGAGCGAGGTGCTGCCAGGCCTTAGGTTTCTGGCCATCTACGACGTGGTCTTCCTGACCCTGGCGCTTCTCCTCTTTCCCGCAGTGGTGGACGAATGACCACAGACGGCACTCCCGCCACCGCCGTGATCCGGCGGGGCCTGGTGCTCTCCCTCCTGGGGTTGCTGGGCATCGCCGTGGTCATGGCGCTGGCGATCTGGTCCACGCCGGTGGAAGCCCGGCAGGGGCTGGCCCAGAAGATCTTCTACGTGCACGTCCCCTCCGCGGTGGTCGCGCTGTGGCTGGCGATCCCGCTCACGGGGATGGCGAGCGTCCTGTATCTGTGGCTGCACGATCCCCGGCTCGATCGCTTCGCCGCCGCCAGCGCGGAGGTGTCCACCGTGTTCTGCCTGGTGGTCCTCACCACGGGCCCAATCTGGGCCCGGCCCATCTGGGGCACCTGGTGGACCTGGGACGGAAGGCTCACCCTCACGCTGTTCCTGTTCTTCCTCCTGCTGGGCTACCACACGCTCCGGGCCTCACTCCGGGATCCGGTGGAGCGGGGCCGGTTCAGCGCGGTCATCAGCATCATGGGCGTGGTGCTGGTGCCGTTCATCCACCTGAGTGTGTATCTCTGGCGGGGGCTGCACCCCCAGCCCATCGTCATGAAGCCGAGCGCACCGTCGCTGCCGCCGGAGATGCTGCGGACCCTGCTGGTCGGCTTCGCCGTCTTCACGCTGTTCTATGTCGGGCTGGTCACCCTCCGGTACGGCATCCAGCTCGCGCAGGATCACCGGGAGGCTGCCGATGCCGCCTGACAACGGAGCGTATCTGATTGCCGCGTATGTCGTGGTGGGACTGATCTACGGTGGGTACACCCTGTGGCTGGCGCGGCGGGCGGGGCGGGGCCGGTGAAGCTCTGGGGATAAGGCGACTGGGCGATTGGGTGAGTAGGCTATCCGGCGACTGGCCTGGAGCATGGCCAGCAGAGGGTGAGTTCCACCGGGAACTCACCCTCTCGCGTTCATCAATCGCCCAATCGCCGAATCGTCTACGTCTTCAACAACCCCCGCTCCCACACCTGGGCGGCGAGGACGCTGCCGATAATCGGGCCGATCCACCAGATGGCCTGACCGACCCAGGTGCCGGAGACCAGCGCCGGGCCGAAGGCGCGAGCCGGATTGACGGCACCACCGGTCACCGGGCCGAGGACCAGGACGATGGCCAGCAGCGCCACACCGACGCCGAACCCGCCCAGCCTGGGCCGCTCCGGGGCGACGATCGTGCCATACACCGCGGACATCAGGATGAACGTGCCGACCGCCTCGAAGAGGAGCGCCTGCACGAAGGTCAGGTTGGTGGCCACAGCCGGCGTTCCCAGGGTGCTGGTCCGCATGACCCCAGCCGGAAAGGCGAACTTGACCACCACGACAGCGAGCACCGCGCCGAGCAGCTGGGCGACGATGTACGCGCCGGCCGAGCGGCCGTCAATGCGCCTGGTGCTCAGGAGGCCGAGGGTCACCGCCGGATTGAGGTGGCCGCCGGAGACGCCGAGGGTGGCGGAGACGAAGAGCCCGAGCGCGGCCGCGTGCACCAGGGCGATGCCCAGGACGTCGTAGCGCGCGGTGGGGAACAGGTTGCTGACGGCTGAGGCGCAGCCGAGGAAAACGAAGCCGAAGGTACCGATGCCTTCAGCGAGGCTTCGACGAGCGAGCGGGGACATTCACCGTCCTTGGTCCGAGGGGAGGCAGAAGATCGCACCGGGTTCGGTCCGCGACAAGCCCCGGGCTCAGCGGCCGTCCGCCCGACGCAAGACCAGGCAGGCGTTGATGCCGCCGAACCCGAAGGAGTTGCTGAGCATGAACTCCGGCGTGCCGGCGAGCCCCGCCGGCGGGAGGTGGTACAGGTCGCAGGCGGGGTCGGTGTCCTGGAGGTTCACCGTCGGCGGCAGCCAGCCACGCTCCGCGGCGAGGGCGCAGATCCCGGCCTCGAAGGCGCCGCTCGCCCCGAGGGCGTGCCCGTAGTAGCCCTTGGTTCCGCTGACCGGGATGCGCGCCGTCAGCTCCCCAAAGACCTGGCGGATCGCCAGGGTCTCGGTGGAATCGTTGAGCGGGGTGGAGGAGCCGTGGGCGTTGATGTATCCGATCTCGCCGGCAGAGATATGGGCCTCCGCGAGCGCCAGCCGCATGGCGCGGGCGGCCTGGGCGCCGTCGGGCCGCGGGGAGGTCATGTGGTGGGCATCGTTGGTGGTACCGTAGCCCATCACCTCCGCGTAGACCCGTGCGCCGCGGGCAAGTGCCCGCTCCCGTTCCTCCAGCACCAGGATCAGCGCGCCCTCGGCCATCACGAAACCATCCCGGTCGCGGTCGAAGGGCCGGCTGGCCTTGCCGGGGTCGTCATTGCGGGTGGACATGGCCCGGATGATGGCAAAGGCGCCGAAGCACAGCGGCGCCAGCGGCGCCTCCGCCCCGCCCGCCAGCATCACGTCGGCCTCGCCCCGGCGGATGGCGCGCCAGCCGTCGCCGATGGCCATCGTCCCCGAGGCGCAGCTCATGCCGTTGGTCGAGTTCGGCCCGCTGATGCCGAACTCGATGGCCACGTTGCAGCTGGCCGCCCCGGCAAACACCACCAGGGCCAGCGAGGGATCCACTCCGCGCACCCCTTCCCGCAGGTAGTTGGGGTACTGCCCCTCGGCGTAGCCCACGCCACCCAGCGCCGTGCCCATCATGGTGCCGACGCGGTCCCGGTCCTCCCGCGCCAGGTCGATCCCGGCGTCCTCCAGCGCCAGCCGGGAGGCGGCCACGCTGTACTGGCCGAAGAGGTCCAGCCGTTTGGTGCGCTTGAGTTCCATGAAATCACCCGGCCGGAAGTCACGGACCTCTGCCGCCACTCGGGACCGGAACGGAGACGGATCGAACCGGGTCACCGGGCCGACTACGGACTGCCGGCGCTGGAGGCCGGTCCACAGGCCGTCCACCCCCAGCCCGATCGGCGTGAGGGCGCCGATGCCGGTGATCACGACCCGTCGTTCACTGCTGGCTACCATGGGGATTCTTTCTATCTATGCTGTCGAGAACTGCTATCGAGAACCTGCTTCGCCGGCCTCGGCAGCCCGGGCGATGCCCGCGAGGGTGCGGGACGCGATGCCGTGCACGAAGACCGGGCCAATGACCCACTCCGCGGCCGGCACCCGGATTAACGGCCAGGGGGGTCCGGTCCACTCATGAATGATGGTGACGTGGGCGCCGCCATCTCGTGGCACCACCACCCAGAGAACGTCCATGCCCCGAGTGATCCCGCGGATATGGTGGTAGCGGACTTCCAGCCGTGCCGGGTCCACCCACATCTCCGAGGTCCACCAGGTGGGCCAGTTGAGGGGGCCGAAGGGCCGGTTGGCCGACATCTCCACGATGCCGCCATCGGCGCGAGGCTCGAGCAGGCGGACGTAGCGATAGTGCGGAAGGATTTCGGGCCAGCGTTCCACGTCCATGGCGGCCTTGAACACCAGGGCGGGTGAGGCGGCGATGAAGCGCTGATCCACGGTCCTCATGCGCGCGCCGCGCCGCCGGCCCAGGTGGCGACCAGCCGGAATCCTGGCGTGCGCTCCACCTGGGCCGCCACTCCAGCGCGGGCCAGCAGCCGACGCAACTCTCCGCCGGAGAAGCCGCGCCGCACCGAGGTGATGCCATCGGCGCGGGTGGCGGCGTCGAAGCCCAGCAGCCGGGAGCCGGCCCAGAACCCGGCCTCGGCCACCCGGGAGCGGCGCAGGTCGGCGATGATCACGCCGAGCCGGGCGACCCGGTCCGCCGCCTGACAGAAGGCGATGATGTCTTCCCCGGCCAGGTGATGCATGAGCTGGCTGGCCACGATGAGGTCTACGCCGCCGTCGCTGAGCGGCAGGCTGCCGGCGCATGCCAGGATCGTGGGCAGCCCGGCCTCGCGGGCCAGCGCCGCGGCCGCCGGGTGCCGCTCGATGCCGATGGCCACCAGTGGGATGCCCCGCCGCCGCGCCCACCGGGTGGCGCGGACCGAGAGGTCCCCGGCGCCGCAGCCCACGTCGAGCAGGGTGAGTGGGCGGTCCGGCGACCGGGGTGCCGTCGCCCTCCCCACGCGGCCGATGGCCGAATCGCCCCATCGCCGAATCGCCGAATCGCCTAACAGCCGCTCCAGGCCCCGGCGCACCGCCCACCAGCCCCCGAACCAGCTGTTGGCGCGGGCGATATGGCCGAGGGACGCGCGCACGATGGCCGGGTCGGCGTCGGGATCGTCGAGCAGTTCGTGGCCCGGCGCGAGGGCGGGGGCGCTCATCCGCGGGCCAGCGCGCCGTAGCCGCCGCGGAAATACAGCAGGGGAATCCCCTCGCCGGTGACGCCGCCGGTCACCCGCCCCACGAAGAGGGTGTGATCTCCCAGGGGAAACTCGGAGTAGCGCTCGCACTCGATGTGTCCGATGGTCTCTTCCAGCACGATCAGCCCGGTGCTGGTCTCCCGCCAGCCCACGCCCTCGAACCGCTGCTCCGCCGGCACGGCGGCGAAGCGCCGGGACAGGTGTTCCTGGTCGGCCCGCAGGATATTCACCACGAAGTTCCCGCTGACCGACAGGGCGCGGTGCATGTCGGCGGAGACGTCCACACACACCGAAATCAAGGGCGGCGCCAGGGACACCGAGGCGAGGCTCGAGGCCGTCATGCCCACCGGCCGGCCGGCCGGCCCGCGGGTGGTCAGTACGGTCACGCCGGTGGCGAAGCGGCTGAGCAACTGGCGGAAGACCATGGGGTCGGCGTCGGGTCGGCTCACAGCACCATCCGGGCAAGGAACCAGGGATTCAGCACCGTGCTGGCGGGGACGTAGTCACCGGTGACGCCGATGAAGGTATGGGCCAGGCCACGGCGCTCCAGGCGGTTGACCGCCCGGTCGAACAGCGCCGGGACGAACATCCCGTACCCGACCAGGCGCTCGACGGTCCACTTGCCCAGGAAGGCGGCACGTCGGGCCGCGCGGTAACCCAGCAGGCTGGCCGCGCTCACCGGCTGTCCGGCGAGCAGGGGCACGAGGGCGGCGTCCGCCGCCAGCTGGGCGCTGCGGAGCGCGGTGGCGATCCCTTCGCCGGTGAAGGGATCGAAGAACTCCGCCGCGTCACCCACCAGCAGCGCACCGTTGGCCGTCACCGGCCGGGACCAGGTGGCGAAGGGTCCGGTTACCAGGACGCGGCGGGCCAGGCGCCGCCGGTCCACCCGGCCGCGCACGCCCGGAACCTGCTCCAGGGCGTGGAAGAAGAACTCTTCCACCCGGCCCCCGGCCGAGCGGGCGCGGGGCTGCGGTACCACCAGTGCCACATTGGCGAGATCGGGTCCGATGCGGTTGAGTCCCACATAGCCCGCCTCTCCCACATGCATCTCGGCGAAGCCGTCGAGGCCGCCCACCCCGGCCACATGGGCGACGAACGCCATCCGCGCGGGCCGGGCCGAGGCGTGCCGGGCGCCGCCGGCCAGCCGGCGGGCGACCACGGAACGAAGCCCATCGGCGCCGATGACCAGGCGGGCACGGAGCGTGGTACGCTGTCCGCCCGCCTCACGGATCACCGCGCCCGCCACCGCTCCTCCTTCATAGAGGAGGTCCTCGACCAGCGCCGATTCCCGCAACTCCGCCCCCGCGGCGACCGCCGCCTGCACCAAACGGTGGTCCAGCAGCGTGCGCGGCAGCGAGAGGCCGGTCTCGCGGTAGGGCCGGACGGCCGCCTGACTGAAGCGACCGGTGAGGTGAGACCCGCGAGGCCCGAACACCCGGGTTCCGTGGAGCGGCATGGCGCCGGCCCGCTCGAGATCCTCCACCACGCCCAGTTGGTCCAGCAGGCGCACCGCCTCCGGACTCAGGTATTCGGAGCAGATCTTGTCCCGGGGAAACGCGGCGCGGTCAAGCAGCGAGACCCGCAGGCCGGCGCGCGCCAGATGGCAGGCGACCGCGCTGCCTGCCGGTCCGGCGCCGGCGATCAGGACGTCGGGATGATGGAGGGAGGCCCGCGGCGACGGGTGACCCCGGGTCTGGCTCATCGTGTGAGGCTCCACACCAGGTACCCGAGGGCGCCGGCAAGAAAGGTGGTGATGGCGTTGACGCCATCGTTGGTGAGCCAGCCGCGGCCGCGCACGAGCGTCGTGCGGGCACCGCAGCGATGCATTGCCCGTTCGGTGGGCAGGTCGCAGGCAGGGCAGTGAAATAGGCCCTGCCAGACAGCGCCCAGCCACGAGTCCGCGAGCATGCCGAGCATACCGACCCCGACCGCCAGGGGAAAGAGCGCGACCGGTCCGCCCGCCAGCGGGGCGGCGGTGCCAACCATGAACGCGCCGACCAGCGCCCCGGCGCTTCCATACCAAGTGACGCCGCCGCTGGTTCCCGGCGGCACCCGTGCCCGGCTGACGAGGTGCCGGGGCGGAGATGGACTCCAGCCACCGACGGCGGTGGCCCACGTGTCCGCAGCGGCGGCGGCGAGGCTGGCGGTCACCACCCAGAGGCCGGCGCCCGGCTGGATCAGTTCCAGCCATGCGCCCAGCATCGCCGTCCCACCGTTGCAGAGCACCTGCACCGGGTCGCGTCGCGGGCCCTTGGTGTCGAGCCGGTCCCGGCCGTGATCCGGAGCCAGCCGGGAAATGGCGCTGGCGCCGAGAAAGAACGCCCCGAGGACGGCCAACCCCGGGCCGCCCAGGGTCCAGAGCACGGCGGTTCCCACCAGGGAAGCGGCGAGGGCACCGGTCGCGCTCAGCGCGCCCAGGGCCGCGCCGGCCAGGGCCACGGCGCCGGCGATGCCGATGGCCGCGCTCAGTGGCATCGGGAGGGGAGAGTGTCCCTGCGATTCATCACAGGTTATAGTATCTGCCCGAGAGCGCCGTTGCCCATCCCCGTCCCCGTTGCCCATAATCTTGACCGTTCCGACGATCATCCCCATGAGCGTCCTCGAGGCGCTCCGAAATCTCGACACGCCGGTCGAGGACGGGCTCGAGGAGCTGGCCGGCGAGATCGTCAACAAGCGGCTGGGGCTGTCCCAGACCGTGGCCTCTCAGATCGCCCGGTACCAGGACGCGGCGCGCCGGAACGAGCCGGCGCCGGTGGACGAAGTGATCTCGGTCTTTCGCCTGGCCGGTCGCCGTCCGGATGCGGCGCTGGTCTTTGCCGACGCGGGCCGGCGGGCGGCGCGCTACGCGGCGCGGGGCGGGCCGGTGCTCGCCCGGGCGGCGCGCCAGTTGCTGCCGGGTGGACTGGGCCGAGCGGCCGGCGGCCGGGCCGCCGCCCGCGCCGCCGAACGGGTGCTGGGCGTCCAGATGCGGGTGGGTGAGGGCGCCGCCGATGCGACGATTCCCCGGCCGCTTTCCATTGTAGCCCTGCCCGATGGGTCGGGGTGCGGGTTTTACGGTGCGGCGCTGGGAGAACTGCTCCGGGTGCTCACCGGATTCGAAGGTGCCATGGTTCACGAACGCTGCCGCGGCCGGGGGGACGACTCCTGCCGCTGGCGTGCCACCGCAGTGGGAGGGTACGACTGATGCTGCTCGCCGGAGTCAATCTCGCCGAGGTCCGCGCCCAGCTGGCAGAGCTGGGATTGGATGGCTGGCTGCTGTTCGATTTCCACGGCCTCAATCCAATCGTGGGCCGGCTGCTGGGGCCGATCGGCTTCTCCAGCCGGCGGCTGTGGATCTACCTCCCGCGGACCGGGGAGCCGGTGGCGCTGGTGCACAAGATCGAGCTGGCCCCCTTCGCCGGCGACGCCTTCCCGGGCAAGGTCGTGAGCTACGCCCGCTGGGAGGAACTGCACGCCGGTCTGAAGGCGCTGGTGCAGGGCAGGACGGTGGGGATGGAGATCTCGCCCGAGGATAACGTTCCGTACCTGGACCGGGTCCCCTACGGCGTGGTGGAGCTGGTGCGCAAGCTGGGTGGGACGGTGGTGCCCTCGTCCGGGCTGGTGACCCGCTTTGCGGCCGGATGGAGCGCGGCGGAGCTGGAGGATCACCTTTATGCGGCGGAGGCGCTGGCGACCATTGCCCGGGAGGCGCTCACCTGGGCGGTGCAGCAGAGTGGCAAGGGCCTGACCGAAAGCGCCCTGCAGCAGCGCGTCATTGACGCCATCCACAACCGGGGGATGGAGTTCGACCATCCGCCCATTGTGGGCTTCGGCCCCAACGGGGCGCTCCCGCACTATGAGCCGGTTGCCGGTCAGGACCGGACCCTTGCCCCGGACGAGGTGGTGCTGCTGGACCTGTGGGGGGGACGCCGGCTGGGGACGGTCTTCGCGGACCAGACGTGGATGGGGTTTTCCGGCAAGCAGGTCCCGGCCCGGGTGCAGCAGGTCTGGGAGACGGTGCGCGATGCACGGGATGCGGCCATCGAGGTGGTCATGCGGAAGGCGGGAAAGACCCCGATCCGGGGCTTCGAGGGGGACGCGGCGGCACGGGGGGTGATCGAGCGGGCGGGATTCGGGGAGTATTTCGTCCACCGGACGGGCCACTCGATTGACCGCGACCTGCACGGCTCAGGACCCCATCTCGACAATTACGAGACCCGGGACGACCGGGAGATCCTGCCGGGGTGCGGGTTCTCGGTGGAGCCGGGGATCTACCTCCCGGGGGAGTTCGGGGTGCGCAGCGAGATCAACATGATCTGGGCGCCGGCGGGACCGCGGGTCACACCGGAGGTTCCCCAAGTTGCCCTGATTACCGCTTGAAGCTGGCGGAAGGGTGCTCGGGGGGACGGTGCAGAGTGCGCCGATGTCCTTGTGTTTCAACGTGTTTCGTGATTTCCCGACCAATTCTGGAACCTTCCTTGACACGTGACAGGGGTCACTTCATATTCTTCTCCGACCGAAAGACCGTCGGTCACGTTTCTGTAGTCCACTCATTCATAAGTCCGTAGTTCGAGAGACAGCGCAGCGGGAGGGGCCCATTTCATGGCCTCACTCTGCCTTGTCCTCTATTCACTGTCCGGTACACCCCGCAGAGGCACATCTCATTCTGCATTCGGAGGAAGGCTCCATGATCTCTTCTTGTGGGAGCAACATTGGCCGGCGAGCGCGGTGGGTCGCGTTGGCTGTCCTCGTCTTGGGGATGCTGGGGGCTGGTGAGCTCCAGGCTCAGGCGACGGCCAAGCTGGAAGGCCGGGTCCGGGATCAGGCAGGCGCGCCGGTTCCCAGCGCGCAGGTCCGCATCCAGGGCACCGCGTTCTTCGCCGAGGCCAACAGTCAGGGCTACTACTTCATCAACAACGTGCCGGCGGGTGAGTACACGGTCGAGGCCCGGTTCGTCGGGTACAAGGCCGTCGCGGCGACGGGGTTGAGGATCGTCGGTGGCCAGACCATCAGCCAGGACTTCATTCTCGAGCAGACGGCGATCGAAATCACCGAGATCGAAGTCATCGCCGCCAGCAACCCGCTGGTGCCGCGCGACGAAGTGACGTCGAAGCAGCGCATCGACGGCGACTTCGCCAAGAACCTGCCGGTGGACCGGCTCACCAACCTCCTGGCGCTGCAGCCGGGCGTGGTGGCCAGCTCGGGGGGGACCCAGTTGTCCATCCGCGGCGGCCGGACCGACGAGGCGGTGACCTACATCGACGGCGTGCCGGTGTCCTCGGGCAACCGCGGCACCTATTCGCGCAGCCGGACCGGCGGCACGGTGTCCAACCTGGGCCAGGTGCAGGTCAGCTCCAACGGCTTCGAGGACGCGTCGGTGACGACGGGCGCCCTCTCGGCGGAGTTCGGCAATGCCCAGTCCGGCCTGATCACCGTCACCACCCGCTCGGGTGGCTCGCGGTTCCAGGGCAGCGTGGCATATGAGACGGACCAGGTGATGGGCGCCAACCACGGTTCCGGGTTCAACCACATCGAGGCCTCCATCGGCGGCCCGCTGTACAAGAACCTGACCTTCAACATCTCCGGCGGCATGGACGGCCAGCAGGGCTTCGACCGCGGCTGGGATGCCCAGAAAGCGCCGGTGTACGTCTCGGCCGGCATCGACACGGTGGTCGCGGTGCCGAGCGCCTACGGCGTCTCGGTGGCCGACACCACCTACGTGGCGATCCCCAAGTTTGCCATCGGCAGCGGCGACTGCGACCAGTTCTCCAACAGCGTCAACTCCGAGATCCGCAACAACTACGGCATCTCGTGCCAGGGCGTGCGGACCCCGTACAGCCCGCGCGGTTCCTACGGCCTCAGCGGCAAGCTGACCTACACCTTCGGCACCGGTAACCGCGTCAGCTTCACGGTGCTGCGGAACCTGGCCCAGAACCGCAACGCGTTCAACTTCACCCAGGCGCTGGTGCCGCAGCAGCTGACGGCCTCCCAGACCCGGAACAACAGCTACATCCTGAGCTGGACCCAGAACCTCTCCAAGTCGGCCGAACGCGCGCTGGCGCTGGAAGTCTACGGGTCCTACCAGGAAGACCAGTTCGTCCAGGGCGTGCTGCAGCCGAACAACGAGCGGGATACCCGCAGCGCTCCGGGCGGCTTCCTGGCCCTGAAGAAGCTCGACTTCCTGTTCGACTTCGATAACTGGGACGTGGATGAAGCGCTGGTGGAGCGGTGGCAGACCGACGGCCCCAACCAGGTGCCGCTGGATCCGCAGACCAACTACAGCACCAACAACACCCTGCGTCTCGATCCGTGGGGCCTGGGCGCGTACGGCAACACCGGCGCCAGCGCACCGATCTCACAGCTGACGCTGTCCAAGGAGCGGCGCTACATCGGCCGCGCCAACCTGGACTGGCAGCTGGACCGCTACAACCGCATCAAGCTTGGCGGCGAGTACGTCAAGTACAAGATGAACCACTTCGATCGCGGCATGTCCAACCAGGACATCTGCTTCTGCGATGTCTACGTGGAAAGCCCGATCCGCTACAACGCGTTCCTGGAGAATCGTCTGGACCTGGGCGACGTGATCGTCGTGGGCGGCCTCCGCTACGACTTCTACGATGCGCGGACCAGCCACCAGATCCTGGCGGACTCCAACTACCAGTTCCCGCAGTGGTATGCCGCGTCGGGCCCCGGTGCTGTCTCGGCCCGGCCGGTGCGGGACAAGAGCCACAACTATCTGAGCCCGCACATCCAGGTGTCCTTCCCGGTCACCGAGCGGACCAACTTCCGGCTGTCGTACGCCCACCAGGTGCAGGCGCCGGACTTCGGCCTGATCTACGGTGGCAAGAACACCGACCTCCAGAAGACCAACACCAACCAGCTCTTCGGCACCGATCTCGATTTCGCCAAGACGATCACCTTCGAGTTCGGCGTGCGCCACCAGTTCAGCGAAGACATGGTGCTGGACATCGCGGCGTACAACAAGGACAAGCTGGCCGACGCGACGGCGCGCATCTTCAAGCTGTACGATCCGGTGGCCGGCGTGTCCAACCAGGAGCTGCGGTACTACGTGAACTCGGACTTCGGCACCGTGCGCGGCATTGACGTCCGCCTCGACCGGCGCTTCGGCACCCTGTTCAACGGCAGCCTGGCCTACACCTTCCAGAACGCCCAGAACACCGGCACCGATCCGGCGAGCTACGTGTCGTTCTTCGCCTTCCTGCCGAACCCGGACCAGACGGCGGCCCCGCCGCCGCCGCAGGCCATTCTGCCCACCACCAACAGCCGTCCGCACAACATCGCGGGCTCAGCGGCGCTCAGCTTCCCGAGCGGCTGGCGGCAGGGCAGCACCATCGGCACGGTGCTCCAGAATGTGGGGCTGTTTGCCACCTTCCGGGTGGCCAGCGGCACCGCCTACACCAAGTGCCCGTCGGACCCGACCAACCAGGACGTGAACGCCTTCGTCCTCTCCGGTCAGCTGTGCGACAAGAACATCCTGGGCGGCAACGAAGTGAACCGGACCCGCCTGCCGATGTTCAAGGAGTTCAACCTCCGCGCCAGCAAGGCCTTCGGCCTGGGCGGCAACACCCTGACGTTCTACGCGGACGTCCGGAACGTGCTGAATTTCCGGAACATCCTGCAGGTCTACGCGCTCAGCGGCGACACCAAGAGCCGTCGGGCGTACGAGATCACCTTTACCAACGACTCGACCGGTCTGGCCAACGAGGCCGTATTCAACAACCGGTTTGACGGCACCTCATCGGCCATCGATCTCACCAACGTTGGTCCGACCGACCTGTGTTCCACGTGGCTGGACACCGGCAACCGGCCGTCGGCCCCCAACTGCCTCATGCTCCGTGGTGCGGAGCAGCGGTTCGGGGATGGCGACGGGGTCTACACCCTGGCGGAGCAGCGCGCCGCCACCCGCGCCAACTTCAACGTGGGCAGCGGCATTCACAACTTCGTCGGACTCCCCCGCCGGGTGCGGCTGGGGGTCGAGTTCAATTTCTAGTCAGCAGTCGTTGCTGGCGCTCGGGCGGGGGTCGTTGTGGCCCCCGCACCGGGCCCAAGCCACATAACCGGAGACACCCACATGCACGTTCTGGGTCGTAAGAAAGGCGCTATGATCGTCGCGATGCTGGCGGCAATCATCTGCGCGACTTCCCCGTCGCTGCTCGCCGCGAAGCCGGCCCCGGGCTACACGCCCTCGGGCTTCCGGCTGTTCACGCGGGCTTCGTTCCGCTGGGTCGGCAACCGCACCCAGTGTTTCCTCTCCAACCAGGGGCAGATCTGCACCTCGGAGAGCTCGGTGACCGGCGGCGGCTACTGGCCCGCAGGCACCAACAACCAGTACATCTTCAACACCGGCCTGCAGGTGGCCGGACAGGTGGATCCGGCCAGTGTCGGCAACCCCTGGGCTGGTGACATCGAGGGCGCGTTCTTCTTCAACGCCCGCGGTGGCGGTAACGGCCAGTCGATCACCGACATCTACAACAGCTCCGATCCGGACGATCTGGACAACTGGCCGGCGGCGGCGTACGTGCCGTCGGGCTCCGACCTGGCGGCGACGCTGTATGATCCCGCCCTCCAGGGCCAGAAGACCGCCTCGGACAACGACATCTGGTTCCTGAGCTGGGAGGGAGACCCGAGCCTCTCCAGCGGCCGCGGCCATCCGCTCGGCCTGCTGGTGGAGACCCGCGGCCTGGCGTACAACACGCCCGGCAAGGACGACTTCCTGTTCTTCCTCTATACGTTCTACAACGTCACCGCCAGCGACCCGGCGGCCTACGCCAGCGCCCCGGCCCGGATTCGTCCGTTCCTCGAGGACGCCGGCCGGACGTTCAATCAGCTCAACGCCGCTCGCGGCAGCGTGCTGCCGACCGGCGGGTACACGCTCCAGAACATGTTCCTCGCCATCGGCGCGGACAACGACGTCACGTTTGAAGAGAGCGGCACCAACTACGCCGGCGTCAACGTCCCGATGGCGGTGGGCTACACCTATCACTCCAAGTTCGCCGCGCCCAGCAGCTGGCGCTTCGATCCGACGATCTACAAGGCGCCGTTCTTCTCCGGCTCCGGGTTCATCGGGCTCAAGTACCTCAAGTCCCCGGAAGTCAACGGGGCCGAGGTGGGTCTGACCCTGTTCGGCGCCACCACCAACGGCGGCCAGTTCAGCGATCCGCGGAACACCCAGGCCCTCTTCCGGTACCTCACCGGTACGGTAGACCCGGCCCAGGGCGACGACGTCTGCAACGTGGGCGACGTGACCCTGACCAAGATCTGCTACATCAACCAGGGCAACCCCGCCGACATGCGGACCTTCCAGGCCTCGGGTCCGCTGACCCTGGGCCCGGGCGAATACAGCACCGTCGCGGCGGCCTACATCTTTGCGCCGCCGGTCTCGGTCGGCGCGTGCAATGCGCCGTCTGCCTGCGGCGACGTCCGCCCGCAGGATCCGACCGGCTCGCTGCTCAAGCTGTTCTCCCCCGACTCGCTGGTGAACGGCGTCAACCGGGTCGACAGCATGACCGGCTATCGCGGTTACCTCGGCGACCGGGGCCCCAACGCCGGTCCCGCCGATGGGCTCTTCAACACCTACGACATCGACGCGATCCCGGGCTCGCTGCTGGGCAAGTCGGCGGTGGCGCAGGAGATCTTCGACAAGCGCTTCGTGCAGCCGTCCCCGCCGAAGTCGCCCAATTTCTTCCTGATCCCGGGCGACAAGCAGATCACGGTGGTGTGGCAGCCGTCGCTCACCGAGGTCGAGGGTGATCCCTTCACCTCCAGCTCGGATCCGAACTACCGCCAGTTCGACGTGGCCGGCTACCGGGTCTATCGCGGCAACCGCGCGGACGCCTCGGCGCTGGTCATGCTGGCGCAGTTCGACCATCAGGGAGACGTGATGGTGGACAACACCGGCCAGGTCAACCAGACGACCGCTCTTGGATTCACGGGTTGCGCACCTGATCTACGGGTCTACGTCACCTGCGACTCCCTCGGGGTAAGCCCGGGTGGCGTCAGCCTGATCGCCCCGATCACCGTGGGGCTCGACGGGCCGCTGGTGCAGTGGCAGAACGTGGTTCCCGGTGGAGCCGGCCTCGATACACTCATCATCTCCATCGATAGCATCTCCACGCCAGGCACGCCGGATACCGTGTTTCAGATCGTACCCGTGAATACCATCGCCTACGCCACCAAGTCGGACACGGCGCTCACCAGCGGCGGCTCCACCCGCCCGGAGCTCTCGGGCACCGGCGTGCCGTTCATCTTCGTGGACCGCGCGGGAAGCTGCGGGATCTGCGGGGTCAACAACGGGCAGAACTACTTCTACATCGTCTCGGCGTTCGACATCAACTCGGTCCGGTCGGGCCCGTCGAGCCTCGAGTCCAATCTCTCCGGCGCGCGCCGGGTGGTGCCGCAGAGGTCTCCGAGCAACATCAGCAGCGACAGCACCTTGGCTCCGGTTGCGGTCGCCGGCCGCAGCGGGCAGTTGCCCGCCGGCTCGGCGCCAACGCTTGATGAGACCACCGGACGTTTCAGCGGACCGTTCCAGCCGGCCAACGGCGTGAGCATCTCCCTGGCGGCGTTCCTGCCCCAGGTGCTGCCGGCCAGCGGCGCGGTTACCGTGACGCTGGACAGCATCGCACTCGGCGATCCCGCCAACGGCGGATCCCACACGTACTACTGGCATTCCGGGACCTTCCCGTTCACCACGCGGGTGGCCCAGGACTTCACGGAACCGTCCGCCAGCGCCACGGCGCTGTATGACGCCGTGCAGCTTGACCCGACGCTGGCCGCGCGGTACGGCGGCGGGGCGGGGTACAAGCTCCTCGGTGGGCTGAGCCAGACGGTTCCCGGTGCGTATTATTCCGGAATCTGGGGCCGCGGCTGCGTCAACTCGGCGACCGGCTTCGTGCCGGCGGCCGATCAGGGCGGCTGCGACTACAACGGGGCCCGCTGGTTCATGGGCCCGTCGCCGGCCAACAACGAGACCAAGGCAGACCCGATCGCCGGCAACGGGCAGAACTTCGCCCCCGGCGCCGTGGACAACTCGCCGGTCGTCGGCGGCATTCCCAACGGCGGTTTCAACAACGCCGGTGAGCTGACGGGCGTCGAGGTGATCCACCAGGTGGTCGGCTACAACACCGTCGGCAACCAGTGGCGGAACATCGAAGGCATCATGGCCGGCGCCAAGCGGGCCGCCGACTACAACGTCTACTGGAACGCCACGACCGCTGGTCTGATCGACAGCGTCATTGACGTGACCCACGACGTTGACGTGCCGTTCAGCACCAGGATGGGTGCCAGCTACGGCATCCTGACTGCAGCCAACGCGCAGCCGTCCGGCGCAGGCCAGGCGTTCGACCAGCGGGCGGAGCTGTCGCTCACCGACTTCGGCTGCGTCGAGCCGCTGCGGAGCATCAGCGGCGCCCAGGGGACCAACAACACCCGCTGCGGTGGGGCTCCCATCGGGGACGGCCCGCTGTACGCGCTTTCGCAGCAGGCGACGATCGGCAATATCGTGCACTTCAGCGGCAGCCCGGCCAACTCCCAGAGCAGCACCAACACGGGTACCGGGTTCGCGATCTACATGCCGGGCGGCGTCTACATGTTCCAGACCTCGACGCTGCCGCAGGGCGTGGTCTGGTCGCTGCGTGACTACGTCGGCGCCATCACCGGCGGCAACGGCTTCGGCGGCGCCGACGGTCCGTACCGCTTCTATGAAGTGGACCGGCCGTTCGCCGCGGCGGGTGCCAGCATGCAGTTGAGCTTTACCACCAGCCAGCTCGTCACCAACGCCACCAAGAAGGGCCTGGAGGCGATCCACACGGTGCCGGATCCGTACTACGTCACCACGTCGCTGGAACCGTCCACGGACTCGAAGATCATCAAGTTCGTCAACCTGCCGGACCGGGCCATCATCCGGATCTATTCGGCGAGTGGCATCCTGGTGCGGGTCCTGGAGCACAGCAGTCTGACCCAGAGCGAACTGACCTGGGATGTGCGGAATCGCAACGGACAGTTCGTTGCCAGTGGCGTGTACTTCTATCATATCGAAGCGCTCAATGCGCGCCGGGTCGGGCGCATGACAATCGTGAACTTCGCGAAGTAGCGAGCCAACGGGCCGGGGGCTCTGCCCCCGGCCATCCTCAACGAGGAGAACTGAAGCTATGAAGCGGAATGGATCCAGTTGGCTCCTGCTGCTCGGTCTGGGTATCGTCGGCCTGCCGTCGGCCGCCGTTGCCCAGGCCACGAAGCCGGGGACCTCGGACAACACTGCCTATGGCACCACCGCCGCGGAGTTTCTGCTCCTGGGCGGCGGCGCACGGGGTGTGGCGCTCGGGCCGTCCTACTCGGCCCAGGCGACCGACGCCTCGGCACTCTATTACAATCCCGCCGGTGCGGCTCTCGGCACCCGGCCCAGCATCGTGGTCGGCACCTACGACTACGTGGCGGACACCCGGTACAGCTGGGGTGGTATCGCCTTCCCGTTCGACGGGGCCTCGAAAGTCTTCGGGGTGCAGCTGGGCACCTTCGGGTTCAAGGACCAGCCGGTGTACACCGTGGATCAGCCGGAAGGCACCGGTGAGACCTACGCGGTCAACCAGACCTTTGTCGGCGTCACCTACGGGCAGCGGTTCAGTGACCGCTTCTCGGCGGGCGTCACGGCCAAGGGAATCTTCGATCAGCTGGGCACGGTTTCCGGATCGGCCTTCGCGATCGACTTCGGCACGGACTTCCACGCCCAGCTCAATGGGCACCCGGTCCGGCTGGGCTTCACCCTGCAGAACCTGGGCACCACCATGAGCTACAGTGGTGGCGACCTGAACCGGGAAATCCCCCGGGACAGCCTGAATGGCGGCGGTAGCGAGCCGGCCCCGGTCGAACTGAAGACCAAGGGCTTCTCCCTGCCCACGATCTTCCAGGTGGCGCTGGCCTACGATGTCTTCTCGGCGGCCAACAAGAACAACCGCGTCACGGTCATCGGGTCGTTCAACCAGGCCAACAACAACCGGGCAGGCTTCGGCTTCGCCAGCGAGTGGCAGCTCAAGAACCTCGGCGGCTCGGGCTTCGGTGCCGCGCTCCGGGGCAGCTACAGCTGGGCCCCGGCGAACAACGACAACACGGCCGGCACCAGTGTGCCCACCGCGCTGAATGATGAAGAGAACCTGCAGGGTCTGGCCGGCGGTGGCGGGCTGTTCTACGACACCGGCAGCTTCCTGCTCGGGGCCGACTACGCCTACAAGTACATGGGCGTGCTGGGTCCGACGCACTTCGTGAGCTTCAGCCTGGGGTGGTAACGGGCCGGCTCGTCAGCACGACACGCAATCGCACGACAGAGGGTCCGGTGAACGCAGTACGAAAGGTCATGTTGCTCGGGCTGCTGCTCACCGGGCCCCTGGCGGCACAGCAGGGTAGCGAGGCCCCATCGGGCCTCCTGTTGGAGACGGTTCGGCTGTACCGCGGAGATGGCACCACCCGGGTCAAGGCGTTCGTGGAAGTTCCTCACCGCCTCTTTACCCGGGCGCCGGACGGCAAGCTGCATTACACGATCGCAGTGAGCGTCCGGGATTCCGCGGGGCAGGTGCTGATGCAGGAGGGATGGCAGCAGAACCCCATCCCGCTGGACGATGTGGCCAGCGCGGCCAATCTGGAACTGCTCGAGTTCGAGGTTGCCCCGGGCCGGTATCAGCTGGGAGTCAGCGTCCAGGACTCCATCACCGGCACCGAGTACCGCGACTCGCTGGTGCTGGAAGGGTACCGGGCTCCGCCGCTGGTGTCCGACCTGGTACTCAGCCGGAGCGTCCGGGCAGCCACGGCGGAAGATTCCATGCCGCGTGGGGGCGACTGGCGCCACGGCAACCTGGTCATCAGCGCCACGCCGTACCTGCGCCTGTCGGTGGTCAAGCCGGAGCTGTACTACCTGCTGGAAGCCTATGCGGCCGGGCCGGATTCCGCCGCAGTGACCTCGCAGGTCCTGGGAGACTCCGACAGGGTTGTGGTGCAGACCCGGCCGCGGATGCTCGGAGTAGACGCCGGTGGTTCGATCCTCACCGGTGGCGTGAACCTGACCGGGTTGCCGCAGGGCGAGTACCGGTTCCGGATCACCCTGGAGCTGGATGGCGACAAGGCCGTACGAGAGGCGCCGTTCTCGGTCCGCGCCCTCGAGGCGCCACCGGTAGCTGCCGCGGATGGGCTCGGGCCGGATGAGACGTATTTCGGGGCCATGACAGAGGCGCAGCTGGACAGCGCCCAGGCACCGCTGATGATGATCGCGCAGCAGGGCGATCTCAACGTGTACAATGCGGGAATGTCGCCGGCGGCCAAGGCGCGATTCCTGATCGAGTTCTGGCGAAGGCTGGATGCCAACCCGAACGACGGCGTGAACCTGGCGCGTGAAGCCTTCTACGCGCGCATTGACGAGGCCGATCGGCGGTTCCGGGAGTCGGGGCGCACCAGGGTGCCGGGATGGCGCACCGACCGCGGGCGGGTCTTCCTGAGGTACGGCGCGCCGGACGAGACCTACCGGCGTCCCGAGGAAGGGCAGACAGCAGCGGTAGAAGTCTGGCGCTACACCCGGGGGAAAAACCGGTACTACATCTTCATGGACCGGACCCGGCTGGGCGCGTACCAGTTGCTGCACTCCAATGAGGTAACAGAACCCGGACTCCCGGACTGGCAGTCACAGCTTGGGTTTTACGGGGTGGAAGCGATCGAAAGATTTCTGGGCGTTAACCTGGGGACTCGCGGCGGCGGGCCGCGCTAAAATCACTGGCTCGCGCAGTCGCACTACCCTTCAACGAGGGAACTAGCATGAAAAGTTCGATGTTCGGCACCCTTACGCTCGCGACTGCGGCCCTGCTCGCCTCCTGTGCCGACCCGACAGGGGACCTGGAGACCGGCGGCACGGTTCGGGTGACCCCTGGCTTCCTGACGGTCAACGTCAATGCCACAGAAAGCGTCACGGTCCAGCTGGTGGACGATCAGGGCAATGCCTTGCCCGCCACCTACAGCGCCGCCAGCAACAACGCCGCGGTCGCCACGGTCGGCGAGAACGTGAACTTCCGGCCCGGACTGGGCTCCAACCGGCTGGCCGGCAAGTTCGGTATCAGTGCGCTCTCCAACGTCGACTCCACCTCCGTGACCTTCTCGGCGGGTGGCCGCTCGTACACTGTGCCGGTGCTGGTGGCACCGAGCAACATTCCGGTGGTTCTGAGCCCCGCCGCGCCCAACCTCAACGATCTGGTCACGGTCTCGGCGCCGGGATTCCTGTTCCTTCCCACCGCTGAGATCGTGTTCGGCGGGGAGCGGCAGCTGACCACCGCTGTGGCGGCGGACTCCAGCGGCATGACCTTCCGAGTCGGCAAAGGCGGCAACGGGCTGCTGACCGTGAACAACGTGTCGCTGGGGTACCTCCCCGCCGTCGCGCAGTCGTTCAATTCAGCGGTCGCGGAGACCTTTGGTCCTGGCATCACGACCTTGACGGGTACCGATGCCCTCGCGACGGCTCCGCTGATCCTGTATCCCCGCCCGGGCGAGGTGATCACCATCACCGACAACGGCGTGTGGCATAACTCGGCCGACTGCAATAACGGCCCGGGCGGTTTCCCCTGCCGGATCTACAAGATCGTCCTCGCCGTTGACGCGACCCTTGACATCTCGACGTCGTGGGACAACAGCGCGGACCTCGGTTTCTATACGGCCCTGTCAGACAACAGCTCGGCCGGAGCATCGTGCGACGCCCACGGCCCGGCGCCGGGCCACTTCGAGGTGTGTACCGACCTGCACCTCTCCGCCGGCACGGTCTATATCATGATGGTCAACTACGCCTCTGCCTACCCGCCGCCGGACGACGTGGATCCGGACGTGGCCACCTTCAGCATCACCGCCCACTAGTCCAGGGGCACCAGGAAACAAAGCGGCGGCCGAGCGATCGGCCGCCGCTTGCTTTTGGCGCCTGCAGGGTCCGGCTTCCGGGGCTTGTGCGGCGCGCGCCGGACCTGTACGTCTCCACCGTCACCCAGTCAACCAATTCAGGGTTACCAGCCCCTCCCGAGGCCGTCAGGGCACGGGCCCGAGACTCTGGCAATCGATCCTCCCCCGCCGGCCCACCGCGGATTCTGGAGGTATCTCAATGAGAGCTCCCTGCTGGCAGGCCGCACTCCTGGCCGCCGTGCTGTTACCGGCGGACGCGAACGCATCGACACCCCACCCGCTCGCCGCCAGCCCGGTCCAGGAGGGCAGCCGAGGCGGCTTTGGCCTCTTCACAAGGTCTGCGTTCCGGTGGGTCGGCAATCGGGTCCTGTGTGACGTCTCCTCGGACGGCCAGATCTGCGGTGGATTTGGGTCGTTCATCGGCGGGGCCTTCTGGCCCGCTGGTACCTCGAATCAGTACATCTTCAACACCGGCCTGCAGTTCGCGGGCCGGGTGGACCCCGCCAGCGCCAACAACCCCTGGTCCAACGACATCGAGGGCGCGTTCTTCTTCAACATCCGCGGCGGCGGCAACGGCCAGCCGCTTACCTACATCTTCAACAGCGCCGACCCGGCAGACCTCGACCGCTGGCCAGACGCGGCCCGGGTGCCGTCTCCACCCGATCTCGCCGCGGATCTGTACGACCCCACGCTGCACGGGCAGAAGACGGCCTCGGACAACGACATCTGGTTCCTGACCTGGGACGGGGACCCGAACATGAGCGGCGGTCGGGGCCACCCGCTGGGGATCCTGGTGGAGACCCGGGGGCTGGCACTCAAGAGTGTGGGCAAGAATGACTTCCTGTTCTTCATCCATACCTTTTACAACATCAGTGCCAGCGATCCGGCGGCATACGTCGGCGCACCCCTGCGCATTCGCCCGTATCTGCAGAACGCGGGACTCCGGTTCCACGACCTGAATGCGGCGAGGGGAGACACGCTCCCGGCGGTGGGCTATACCATTGAGGACATGTATCTCGCCATCGGCACCGATCTGGACGTGACGTTCGAGGAGGCCGGGTCCAACTACTCGAGCGTCAACGTTCCGATGGCGATGGGCTATTCGTACCACCACTCGTTTACCGCCCCGGCAAGCTGGACCTTCGACCCGACTATATACCGGCCGCCGTTTTTTGCGGGCTCCGGATTTGTGGGGATCAAGTACCTCAGGACGCCGGAGGTCAACGGGGTCGAGGCGGGCTTGACCCTCTTCGCCTCTCTCACCGGGAGCGGCCAGTTCACCGGCCCGCGCCATACCCAGGCGCTGTACCGATACCTGACCGGAAACCTCGATCCGCTCCAGGGGGATGATGCCTGCAATGTGGCGGGCAGTGTGGCGCTGACCAGGATCTGTTTTGTCGCCCTGGGCTCGCCTTCCGACACCAGGTTCTACCAGTCCACGGGCCCGATGACTCTCGCCCCCGGCGAGTACAGCACCATCGCCGTGGCCTACGTCTTCGCGGCGCCGGTCGCTATCGGCGCCTGCACCGGCCCAGATGCATGCGGGCAGGTGCGGCCGGACCTGCCTACCGGCTCGCTGCTCAAGTTCTTCTCTCCTGATTCGCTGCTGGGCGGGGTCAATCGAGTAGACAGTATCGCCGGCTACCGGGGCTACCTGGGAGACCGGGGGCCCAACGACGGCCCGGCGGATGGGCGCTTCAACACCTATGACCTCGACGTGGTGCCCGGGTCGCTGCTTGGCAAGGCGGCGCTGGCCCAGGCGATCTTCGACCGAAAGTTCAGTCAGCCGACGCCGCCCAAGGCGCCCAACTTCTTCCTGATTCCCGGCGACAGCCGGGTGACGGTCGTGTGGCAGCCCTCCGCCACGGAGGTGGAGGGCGACCCCTACACCTCCAGCTCGGACCCCAACTACCGCGCTTTCGACGTGGCGGGGTACCGGATCTACCGGGGGTCCCGCGCCGATCCGGCCTCGCTCACCCTGCTGGCCCAGTTCGACATTGCCGGCGATGTGTTCGTGGACCATACCGGGCAGGTGAACACCGTGGACCCGACCGGCTACAGCTTCTGCGTTCCCGATCTCCGGGTCTACATCACCTGTGACTCGCTGGGTGTCAGTCCCGGAGGTGTCAACTTGACCGTCCCGCGGACCATCAGCCTGGACGGCCCCATGGTCCAGTACATCTCGGTCACGGAAGGGGTCGGCGGCCTCGATACCGTGACCCACACGGACGTGGACAGCCTCCCGCGCGGTAGTTCGGCACCGTACTTCATGGTGTCCATTGATAGCCTGCTGCCAGCGCCAGGCACGCCGACAGTGCCGGACACGATCTGGGGGCAGGAGGTCCTGGTGAACGTCAAGGCCTTTGCGTCACAGTCGGACACCGCGCTGACCGGCAACAACAGCGGTCTCCCCGGTTTGTTCGGCACCGGCATTCCCTACAGCTTCGTGGACAGCGCCGGCAACTGTCTCGCCTGCGGGGTGGCCAATCACCGCAGCTACTTCTACCTGGTGACGGCCTTCGACCTCAACTCGGTGCGCTCGGGGCCGAGCAGCCTGGAGTCCACGCGCGCCGGGGCCAGGCCCGCGGTGCCGGCAGCGCTACCATCGAATACCTCCAGCGACGGCAGCATCGGGGCCGTGGAGGTGGTGGGACGGAACGGGGTGGTGACCGGGACAATGCCGACCCTCGACGCTGTCACCGGACGTTTCAGCGGCCCGATGCCGCCGGCCAATTCGGCCAGTGTTGCGCTGCTCGCGTTCCTGCCGGAGGTCCTGCCATCCGCCGGTGCGGTGACGGTGACGCTCGACAGCATCGCGCTTGGAGACCCCTCCAACTTTGGGCCGCACACCTACTACTGGCACTCGGGGAGCTTCGCCTTCACCACCAGCGTGGCACAGGACTTCACCGGGCAATCGGTGAGCGCCTCGGCGCGCTATGACGCGGTGCAACTCGATCCCGGGCTCGCCGCCCGGTACGGCGGCGGGGCGGGGTACAGGCTTCCCGCCAGCCTGGATCAGACAGTGGTCGGCGCCTACTACGCCGGCATCTACGGCCGAGGCTGCCTCAACGCGGCCACCGGCTTCTATCCAGCGGGCGACCAGTCCGGCTGCGACTACAACGGTCCCCGCTGGTTCATGGGCCCGTCACCCGCCAACAACGAGACCAAGGTGGACCCGATTGCCGGTAATGGGCAGAACTTCACCCCGGGTAGCGTGGACAACTCCCCGGTCGTCGGCGGCATCCCCAACGGCGGGTTCAACAACGCCGGTGCGCTGACGGGGGTCGAGGTCATCCATCAGGTGATCGGGTACCAGACGGTGGGCAACCAGTGGCGCAACATCGAAGGCATCATGTCCGGGGCCAAGCGGGCCGCCGACTACAACGTCCACTGGAGCGCCACGACCGCTGGTCTGATCGACAGCGTCATTGACGTCACCCACGACGTGGCGGTCCCGTTCAGCACCAGGCTGGGGGCCAGCTACGGGATCCTGACCTCGGCGGCCGCCCAGCCTTCTGGCGCAGGTCAGGCGTTCGACCAGCGGGCGGAGCTGTCGCTCACTGACTTCGGCTGCGTCGAGCCGATGCGGAGCATTGCCGGCGCCCAGTTCAGCACCAACGCCCGCTGCGGTGGCGCCCCGGTCGGTGATGGCCCCGTGTACCTGCTCTCGCGGCAGGCCTCGATCGGGAACATCGTGCACTTCACCGGCACCCCGGCCAACGCGCAGACCAGCACCAACACGGGGACCGGCTTTGCGATCTACATGCCGGGCTCGCTGTTCATGTTCCAGACCAGCACGCTGCCGCAGGGCGTGGTCTGGGCCATGCGGGACTATGTCGGCGCCATCACCGGCGGCAACGGTTACGGCGGCAACGACGGGCCGTACCGCTTCTACGAAGTGCTCCGGCCGTTCTCGGCAGCGGGGGCCGGCCTCCGGGTCCGTTTCACGACGGACAACGTCATTCTCGCGTCCACCCGACGCTCGCTCAACCAGGTGCACACCGTCCCGGATCCCTACTATCTGACAAACACCCTGGAAACGGAGAACGATTCCAAGATCATCAAGTTCGTCAATCTGCCGACCCGCGCCATCATCCGGATCTACTCGTCGAGCGGCGTACTGGTGCGGGTGCTGGAGCACAACAGCCTCACCAGCAGCGAGCTGACCTGGGACGTGCGCAATCGTGGCGGCCGGTTTGTGGCCAGCGGGGTGTACTTCTATCACATCGAGGCGCTCAACGCCCGGCGGGTCGGGCGCATGACGGTGGTGCACAGCG
Source organism: uncultured Gemmatimonadaceae bacterium (assembly GCA_964449145.1). GTDB lineage: Bacteria > Gemmatimonadota > Gemmatimonadetes > Gemmatimonadales > GWC2-71-9 > JADJOM01. Next base: position 40,580 of record CAYUYF010000017.1, read on the forward strand.
GGCGGTAGAACCGGCGGGGCGGACGGCGGGCAGTTCCACGGGCTGGCCGCCCGCCACCATCGGGTGTCGCATGGCACGCTAGCCCGCTGCTGTCCGGTCTCGCAGGCTCTGCATGCAGGCGTCATTCGGAGTTTCGCGAAGCGAAACGAGGAACCTGGCCCGGCAGAGACATCCGTCACTGCTCTCAGGATGACAGCGCCGGAGCCGTCGCTATCTGCACTTTGGATCCCGCCCACCAGAGGCCCGCGGGCCTCTCCTATGGTCCCTAGCAGGAACCGGTGGCGTCGGAGCCCGCGGTGGCGTCGCGCCCCTTGTCCTTGGGCCGGAAACAGCAACGGCGGCCGAATCATCGGCCGCCGTCTGCTGTTCCAGTCCCGCCGGGCTTCTCATCGTGCCGCAGGGGATAGAATCCCATGGGATTCGGTATGATCGCCTAGTGCCCCTCGTGCTCCGCCCCCGCGCCCATCGCCTCCTGCTCCGGCTGGTCCAGGATCAGGATCTCCGACCGCTCGAACCCGTGCCCAAACGGAACCGCCCGGTCTACCCCCATCGCCACGAAAAGCAGTGCGAGGTAGAGCAGCGAGAACTTGTACATCTTCCACGCCGTCGGGGTGACCCCGGCTTCCCGCAGTACCCGGACGCTGTACCAGAGCAGACGGCCCCCGAGCAGGAGCGCCGCCACGCCGTAGAACAGGCCCAGGGCGCCGAAGATCGCCGGCATGACGGTGAGCGGGATCAGCATCAGGGTGTAGGCCAGCATCTGGATCTTGGTCCAGCGCTCGCCCTGGACCACCGGCATCATGGGGATGCCGGCGTTGGCGTACTCGTTCCGCTTGATGAGGGCCAGCGCCCAGAAGTGAGGCGGGGTCCAGAAGAAGATGATGGCAAACAGGTACAGCGCCGTCAGGTCCAGCGACCCGGTCATCGCCGTCCACCCCACCAGGGGAGGAAAGGCGCCCGCCGCGCCGCCGATGACGATGTTCTGGGAAGACAGCCGCTTGAGCCAGACGGTGTAGACAAAGATGTAGAACAGGTACCCGCTGAAGGCCATCCACGCGCTCAGCGGGTTGACTCGGGTCCAGAAGATCCAGAAGGCCAGGGCCCCCTGGGCCAGCCCGAAGAGCAGCGCCGCCAGCGCCGGGATGCGCCCGGAGGGGATCGGCCGGAGCCTGGTCCGGGTCATGAGCGTGTCGATGTCCCGGTCGAACCACATGTTCACCGTGTTGGCGCCGCCGGCCATCAGGTAGCCCCCCAGCATCACCCACAGCACCAGCGACAGGGACGGCAGTCCCCGGTCGGTGATGAACATCGGCAGCACGGTGGTGAGCAGCAGCAGCGAGATGATCCGAGGCTTGGTCAGGGTGATGAGGTCAGCGAGGACCGAGGGCGATTGGGCGACTGGGTGATCGGGCGATTGGGGCAGCGACGCGGTCGCCAGGCTGCCCGCCGGCGCGATCGGCTGGGCTGGCGCCGAATCGCCCAATCGCCCAATCGCCTCATCGCCAGCCCCGCTCAACCGCCGCCCCCGAAACGCCACCACCAGCGCCGCCGTCCACACCAGCGAGCCGACCAGCAGGTGGGCGGCCCGGAGGTCGGCCGGCATCATTTGGAGCATCATGGCGGCGCCCAGGCTGATCTGCAGCAGGACCAGCGCTGCCAGCGCCCAGGCCGCCTGCCGGTAGGCTGGGGCCCCTTCGCCCGTCAGCCGTCGGCTGCCGAGGGCCACGCCGAAGGTGTGTCCCAGGAACAGGAAGGCCAGGATCCGGTGCACCCACTGGAGCTGCCCCAGCCCCGACGCCGGCGGCGCCAGCGCCCCGCCGCAGAGCGGGAAGCCGAGGCAGTAGAGCCCGGCGTCGTAGTTGGCCACCAGGGCGCCGAAAAACACCAGCACCAGGGCAAAGGCCGGAACGGCCATTACGCCGGCGCGGGCGGGCGCCAGGGCCGCCTCCCGGCCCAGCAGGCGGTCGCCGGAGCGGAGCACGGCGGTGACCAGCAGCGCCAGGAGGATCATGGCGTTGGTCAGGTGGATCACGACGCTGGGGGCGGCGTTCCAGAGCCGGACGGTCACGGCGCCGAGGAAGACCTGGAGCACCAGGACCAGCGCGGCCAGCAGGGCGGGGTTACGGAGATAGGGGTCGTCGCGGTGGCGCCGCCAGCCGATGACCGCCAGGGCGGCGATGGCGGTGCTCACCATGACCGCTACCCAGCGGTGGCTCCACTCCAGCACCTCGAGCGGGTCGGCCAGGTTGGGCCAGACCCGTCCGTTGCAGAGGGGCCAGTGGTCGCTGCACCCCATCCCGGCGCCCCGGATCCGGACATACCCACCCAGCGCAATCAGCCCGACGGTGAGCCCGGCGGCGATCCACGCCACTCGGCGGTACAGCTGGGCTCCCTCGGACGACAGTTGACTCATTCCCGGCTCCACTGCGGCTGTATTAATGAACAAACGCCCCGAAGGGGCGCCCTCGCGGGGGGAAAGAACGGGTTCGGGGCGAGGGTTGTCAAGCGACCATTTGAGGGGGATCTTAGACATCGAAATCGGGTGGTCTAGTCGCCCGTTCCCTGTCCTCGCCACACCTTCCCGATCCCCATCTCCCATGACCGCTGATCAATGGGGCGAGCGGCTCCCCCGTCGCCTTGGCCTCTGGAGCGCCGTGGCCGTCCTGGTCGGTTCCACGATCGGGAGCGGCATCTTCCGCACCCCGGCCTCCATTGCCCAGCGGGTGGACGACGTGCCACTCTTTCTCCTGGCCTGGGTCATCGGGGGCGTGGTTTCGGTGTGCGGGGCGCTGACCTACTCCGAGCTGGCGGCGATGTACCCGCGGAGCGGCGGGATCTACGTCTTCATCCGCGAGGCCTTCGGCCCGCTGCCGGCGTTTCTCTTCGGCTGGGCTGAGCTGCTGATCATCCGCCCCGGGGCCTATGGCGCCATCGGCATCACCGCCTCGGCCTATGCGCTCCGGACGGTCGGGCTCGACCCCGCCGCCGAGTTCTTCGGGGTGCCCGTGCGGGGCGACCAGCTGCTCGGCGCCGCGTTCATCATCATCGTGGCCAGCGTCAACTGGTTCGGCATTCAGCGCGGGGCGGTGATCCAGAATCTCAGCACCGCCTTCAAGGTGGGCGCGCTGGCGTTACTAGTGCTGCTGGGCTTCACCCTGGGCGACGGGATGAGCGCGGGGACGGTCCTTTCGCAGCGGGCCGAGGTTGCCGTCTCCCCGTTCCTGCTGGCGATGGTCTCGATCCTGTGGGCCTATGACGGATGGGCCGACCTCGCTTTCGTCGGCGGGGAGGTGAAGGACCCGCAGCGAACCTTGCCCCGGGCGCTCTTCCTCGGTACCGGCATCGTGGTGGTGCTGTACCTGAGCATCAGCGTGGTGTACCTGCATCTCATCCCTATCCAGGAGATGAAGAACGCGGAGCTGGTGGCTGCGGATGTGGCCCAGCTGCTAATCGGCGCGGCGGGCATCGTGGCCGTCTCCGCGGCGGTGGCGGTGAGCACCTTCGGGACGCTCAACGGCTCGATGATGACCGCGCCGCGAATCTTCTTCGCCATGGCGGATGACGGGTTGTTTCCCAAGGCGATCGCCCGGGTGGACCCGAAGACCGGCGCGCCCACGGCGGCGATCCTGCTCGCCGCGGTGCTGGGCGTGATCTTCATCCTGATCCGCACCTTCACGGAGCTGGCGGATCAGTTCATCATCGGGATCTGGCCGTTCTACGCGCTGGCGGTGGGGGCGGTCTTCGTGCTGCGGCGGACCCGGCCGGAGGTGGAGCGCCCCTACCGGACCTGGGGCTATCCGGTGGTGCCGCTCCTCTTCCTGATGGCGTCGCTGTTCCTGATGGGGAACTACCTGGTGAGCGAGCCGAAGATCTTCGCGATCGACTTCCTGGTGATCTTCTCGGGGGTGCCGGTCTACTACGGCTGGAAGCGCTGGGGGAGCTGAAGGCCGCGGGGCGAGGTCAGCCCTCCGCCCGGATCTCCAGCGAGATATCCGCCGCCTTGACGCTGTGGGTGAGCGCGCCGATCGATATCCAGTCCGCGCCCGCCTCCGCGTACGCCCGCACGTTCTCCAGGGAGATGCCCCCGGTGGCTTCGATTTCGATCTCGGACGCGAGCGCGCGGGCCCGGTCCCCCCACTGGCGGACGACGGCCGGCGTCTGGTTGTCAATCAGCAGCCGGTCCGCGCCGGCCTGACACGCCTGGGTGAGCTGCTCGACCGACTCCACCTCCACGAAGCACTCGCTCACACCTTCCGCCCGCGCCCGCTGCAGCGCCCCTGCCAGCGAACCCTCACTCTGGGCCAGCGCCCACCAGTGGTTGTCCTTGACCATCACCGTTCCCGCCAGGTCCAGCCGGTGCGCATGCCCGCCGCCGGCCAGCACGGCTGTGACGTCCAGCAGCCGGAGCCCCGGCGCGGTTTTCCGGGTGTGGAGGATGCGGGCGCGAGTCCCCGCCACCCGGTCCACAAAGGCCTTGGTGGCGGTGGCGATCCCGGTGGCGCGGAGCAGGAGGTTGAGCAACGGCCGCTCGGCGCGGAGGATCTTCGCCAGGTCACCGCGGACCAGGCCGGCGGTGCCGCCCTCCGCGACCGGTGAGCCCGGCGCCTGGTACCAGGTGATCGGCTGCAGGCCCGCCGCGAGCGCGACGGCGTCGGCGTAAGGCGTCCCCGCCAGCACGCCGGCGGAGCGGAACTCCAGCGCTCCCGTGGCGGCCAGGCCCGCCGGGACGGTCAGCCGGGTGGTGAGGTCGTCCCGCCCGTCCTCCGCCAGCGCCTGCTCCGCCACTCGCTGGGCGTCGGCGCCGATCCGGATGCGGAGTTCACGTTCTATCATGGCGGGCTCCTAGTGGATCGTATCCTGAGTCTCGATAGCGGCCGCCGCCGGGATGTCATCCTGAGCGCAGCGAGGGATCTCTGTGACCTCCAGGAGATTCTTCGCTTCGCTTTCGCGAGGCTCAGAATGACACCTGCGCACGGGATCTGGGAGACAGCCCACTAGGGGGCGGCGGCTACCGCGCTCCGGACCTCAAGACGAATGCCGGTCTGTTCCCACTCCAGCAGGAGGTCCTCTGCGCCTGCCCCCTGCGGCACGCTTCGAACGGTGAGCGTCTCCACCGGGGCCGTGAGGTGTTCGACCGGCACGGTGACGGTACCGATCTCCTCCGCCCGCACCGAGGCCGACAGGTCGTTGCCCCAGTGCAGCGTGGACCGGTTGAAGATGATCTCCCAACGGGCACTGTCCGGCCGGCTGTACAGCGAATACCTCCCCGGCTCCAGCCGGAACCCGGCGATGGTGACGGGTGTGTCGGTGTAGAGCCGGGTCGGCTCGTTGGCCCCGGTGCGCCACAACTCACCGTAGGGCACCAGCCCGCCGAACACCTGCCGCCCCCGCGCGGAGGGCCGGCCGTAGCAGACCTGCACCGTGCCATCGCCGACCGGAATCGTGACGGTGGCCAGCGGGCTGCTGCGTGGCCGGTAGGACGAGGGGCTGGTCCAGTCCTTGAGGCAGGGACCGATGGCGAGGGTCGTGGGCACCAGCGACGTCCCCGTCACCGCGCAGGTACCGCACAACAGACCGGCGAGTCCAACCCCGATGAGCATTGTCCGCCGCGTGGTCATTGTCGCCCTAGTCTCCCGGCTTCCGCGCCACGGCCGGACCGAGCGCCACCATCCGGTCCAGAGAGGCACGGGCCCGCCGGGCGATGTTCTCCGGCACCTCGATGAGGTGCTGGTCCAGTCGGAGGGCGTCGCGGGTGCTCTCCAGCGTGATGGTCTTCATGTAGGCGCAGACCGCCGCGCGGTCGGCGGCGAAGAACCGCTTCTCGGGCGCCTCCAGCTGCATGCGGTGCATGATGCCGGTCTCGGTGGCCACGATGAACTCCGTCGCCGGCCGCTCGCGGACCAGCTGGACCATCCGTTCGGTGCTGGCGACATGCACGCCGTCTGACGGGATGTCTCCCTGGCCCATGGCGTAGATGAGCTGCCCGGCACAGCCGCACTCGGGGTGCACCAGGACCTCGGCCTGCGGATGCTCGGTGCGCATCCGGTCCAGGGTGACGGGGTTGATGTCCCGGTGCACGTGGCACTCCCCCATCCAGACCTCCACCCGGCGGTTGGGCCGCAGCCGCCGCACGTGTGCGCCGAGGAAGAAGTCCGGCAGGAAGAGAATGCCCCGGTCCTCTGGAATGGCGTCGATGACCTCGATGACATTCCCGCTGGTGCAGCAGTAGTCCAGCTCCGCCTTCACCTCCGCCGTGGTGTTGACGTACCCGACGGCGAAATACCCGGGGAACTCCGCCCTCCAGCGGCGAACATCCTCCGCCGTGATTGTCGCGGCCAGCGAGCACCCCGCCTCGAGGTCCGGCAGCAGGACCCGCTTGGCCGGCGCCAGGATGGCGGCGGTCTCGGCCATGAAATGCACGCCACAGAAGACGATGATGTCCGCCTCGTTCTGGGCCGCCTTGCGGGAAAGGCCGAGACTGTCGCCCACGAAGTCGGCGACATCCTGGACTTCCGGGCGCTGGTAATTGTGCGCCAGAATCACAGCGTTGCGGGCCTTGGCGAGATCGCGAATCTCCCGCTGCAGCTGGGCGATCTCCGTGGGGCCGAGGCTCGTGGGCTGGATGGCGGGAAGAGCGAGGGTCATGACGGCAGCCCTTCCGGCGTCCGGGCACTGAGGGCCGGCGTGGCTACCGGGGGATAGTCGAGGCGGCGATGTCCGCCGCGGCTCTCGCGCCGGCGGAGCGCGGCGTGGGTGATGAGCCGCGCCACCAGCAGCTGGTTGGTGCTGCGCCAGGCCTCGGGCGGGATCTGCCTGGCCAGCTCCGCCAGCGCCCGGCGGGCCCGCCGCAGGCCAACTTCGGTACGGACCAGGGCCACCTCGGTGGTCATGATCTCCCGCATCCGCGTGAGAAGGCCCTGGGCCGCGTCATCGGCGGTGCGACGACCGGGGTCGCTCCGGGCGGCCGGGGGAAACTCCGGCACCGGGTACTGGATCGGCGGCGTCTGGCGCCAGCGCGCGGTGAAGGACTCGCTCCGCCGGGCGGGCACCGGCCGGTTGCGCGCGTCGGCCCAGGTCGCCGCGGGACTGCCCGCCCCGCTGCCGCTGGCGACGAGGGCACGGGCCACCCGGTCCGCAAAGACCAGCCCCTCCAGCAGCGAATTGCTGGCGAGGCGGTTGGCGCCGTGGACCCCGGTACTGGCCACCTCTCCCACCGCCCAGAGCCCCGGCCGTACGGTACGCCCGTCGAGGTCTGTCCGCACGCCACCCATTGCGTAGTGCAGCGCCGGGGCGACCGGGACGAGGTCCCGGGCGGGGTCCAGTCCGTGCTCGCTGAGGATTCGGGTGACGCCGGGGAAGCGAACGGGGAAGTCGCTGATCTCCCGCGCATCGAGCCACGCGCCGCCGGTGGCGTCCGCGGTGGCCACCGCGCGCGCCACCACATCTCGCGGAGCCAGTTCGCCGCGCGGGTCGGCATCGAAGGCAAAGCGGCGGCCGTCCCGGTCCACCAGGATGCCGCCGGCGCCGCGCACCGCCTCGGTGATGAGCGGGGCCGGGTTCACGCCAGGCAGCTTGAGCGCGGTGGGATGAAACTGCAGGAACTCGATATCCCGGAGCTCCGCTCCGGCCCGCCACGCCAGCGCCCAGCCGTCTCCGGTGGCAACCAGCGGGTTGGTGGTCACCGCGTAGAGCTGGCCCACGCCGCCGGTGGCGAGGACGACGTGCGGCGCCTCCAGCTCCACGGCATCGCGGCCGCGGATGGCCAGCACGCCTGTCACCCGGTGCCCATCGTGGCTCAGCGCCGCCACCTCGGTGTAGCGCAGGATCTCGATCAGCGGATGGCGGCGGACCTTCTCAGTGAGGAACGCGACCAGGGCGGCGCCGGTCTGGTCACCACCGGCATGGATAATCCGCGGCCGGGTATGGGCCGCCTCGAGGCCGAGGCGGAGCGCGCCGTCGGGGCCCCGGTCGAAGACCGCGCCCATCGCCAGCAGCTCGCGGATCCGATCCGGCCCCTCGTTGGTGAGCACCTTCACCGCCTCGGGGTCGTTCATGCCGTCGCCGGCGGCGAGGGTATCGGCCGCGTGCTGGCTGGGGCTGTCCCCCGGCCCGAGCGCCACCGCGATCCCGCCCTGGGCCCAGGCGCTGGCGCTGTCGGCCAGCTTGCCCTTGGTCAGCACCAGCGACGGCTGCCCCTCGGCCGCCAGCCGCCAGGCGGTCCAGAGGCCGGCGATGCCGGAGCCGATGATGATGGGGCGGGGGGTGGTGGCCATGGAGGAAATATAGGGTCGGGAGAGCCCGGCGGTTACCATGAACACGCCGAACCGCCGAGCTACGTGCGCACCCGGAGCATCAGCCAGATCGCCCCCGCGAGGAATACCACGTTGGGGGCCCACGCCGCCGCGACCGGGTTGACGATCCCCGAGACGCCCACGGCCTTGGACAGCTGGATGAAGGAAAGAAACACCACCGTGGTGCCGAGGCTGATCGCGATACCGATCGCGGTGCCCTGTCTCGGGCTGCTCACCGCCAGCGGCGCCCCGAACAGGGCGATGACGAGGCAGGTGGCCGGCAGCGCGATCTTGAGCGCCCGGTCCACTTCGATCTTGCTGGTGTCGTTGCCGGAACGCTTGAGCGCCTCGATATACCGCGTCAGCTCCGCGTAGCGCATCTCCTCGGGCGCCTTGGGCTCGGCCAGCAGGTCCACCGGCTCCTGGGACAGCGCCCGGAGCCGGGCCCCGGCGAAGCGGAAGCTGAGCTGCCCGCTCGGTCCGGTCATCCGCCGGCTGGTGCCGGACCAGAGCCGCCAGGCCTTGAGACTGTCGTCGTAGGTGGCGCTATCGGCGGTGATGGCGAGGCTGGGATACTCGGGGCTGGGGCCCTGGCGCTCGAATACCAGCTGGCGGAGCGAGCGGTTCTGCACGTCCAGCGAGCGGATGGTGTACACCCATCCCTGGTCGGCCCGGAACACGAAGTTATACCGGGCGGTGCGCGGCTTGGCGATCCGGGTCTTCTGCAGCTCGAGCTGCCGGGTGGTGGACTCGGGCGCCAGCTCCCCCACCACGAAGGCCAGTCCGGCCGCGAAGGCCGCGGCCACATAGAGTGGCAGTGTCAGGCGGAAGAAACTCTGCCCGCCCGCCTTGGCGGCGGTGAGCTCGGAGTGGCGCCCCAGGTTGCCCACGGTGAACACCGTGGCAAACAGCACCGCCGCCGGCATGACCAGGAAGACGTTCTCCGGCAGCGCGTAGATGTAGCTGACGAAGATCTCCGGCAGCTTGAGGCCGCGGTCCAGCAGCCGCTCGAGGTTGTCCGTCATGTTGATCATGATGGACACCACCGGGAAGCCCAGCGCCGTCAGCACGAAGATCAGCAGCCAGGACCGCACCACATACCGATCGAGGATGCGCACTCAGGCCGTCCGTTTCCGGCGCAACCGGGCGGTGAGGTTGTCCCACAGCTCGGCCAGGTCGCCGCCGCGGGTGGAGCCGGATTCCTTGTTGACCCGGAGCAGCCACACCGAGCCCACGGCCGCAAACACGATGTTGGGCGACCACATGGCCACCCACGGCGCCACAATGTCCTTGTTCCCCAGGCCTTCGCCGGCGATGAGGCCCACGTAATAGATGCTGAACACCGAGAGCCCGCCGCCGATCACCAGGCCCATGCCGCCGCGCGGGAACCGGAGGGCCATCGGGATGCCCACGATGGTGAAGACCAGGCAGGCCACGCTGATCGCCCACTTCTTGTGCACTTCCACCAGGTACTGGTTGGCCCGGGTGGTGGAGGACTTGATCTCGTCGCGCGCGGAGGAGACCTCCGCCCAGGACGTGATCGTCGTCGGCCGCTGCGGCAGCCGCTGCGGGGCCTGGACGCCGGCCTCCCCCAGCAGGACGTCCGCCGCCGGGTGGCCCGGCTCGGGACGGGGCGGGCCGTGGGCGCTCACCGCATCGGGGAAGCCGAAGAACTCGTCCTCGAGGCTCAACTGTGCGCCGGAATCGGCGGTGGCCGTCCCCAGCCGGTGGGCGAGCGCGGCGAAGGCCACGCAGTAGGCCGCCCGCTTGGGCAGGGCCGGGCGGGCGGCGGCAGGGGCCGTGGGCAGCCCCAGCAGGGTGCGGAGGTCGCGGTCGGCAGCGACCCGCCGCCGGTGCTCCGCCTGGCGGACCTCATATTCGGCGCCCCGGACGACTTCCATCATCTCGCAGGTGCCCATCTCCCGGTCGCCCCGCACGCCGTCATTGGCCTCGAGGTCCAGCCGGTTGGACACTTCCTTCACCATGATGGTGTTGGTGCGGAAGTCGGTCACCTGCATGAGGCCCGGGTCACTCTGCTTGAAGGCGTGAATCGCGCCGTCGTACAGCCGGAGCTGGAGGTCGGTGCCCTGGTCCGTGAAGCCCATTGCGCCGCTGTCGGCGTAGATCACCCGCCGGTTGTCGGTCCCGGACATGTCGTAGATGGTCACGCTGCGCAGCCGTCCCGTGTTGGGATCGATCCGGCTGGCCCGCAGGAACATCCCGCTGGGCGGAATTTCGTTGATGACCTGCTCGCGCATTTCCAGGGTGGGCTTCTTCCGCTGGATATTGATCAGCAGATTGCGCAGTTTGGCGTTGGAGTCGGGGAGGACCTGGTCGGTGAACCAGAAATTCAGGGCGGTCAGCAGCAACCCGCTCAGGAGCATGGGCCGCACCAGCCGCCCCACGCTGATGCCGCTGGCCCGCATCGCCGTGATCTCGCTGTCCGACGCCAGCTGGCTGAAGGTGAAGAGCATCGCCACCAGCACCGCCATGGGTAATGTCATGGCAATGATGAATGGCAGGCAGAGCAGGAACACCTCACCGATCACCGACCAGGGCAGTCCCTTGCCGACCAGGGCCCCGAAGCGCCGGGCCACCTGATTCAGCAGCATGATGCTGGTCATGGCCGCAAAGGCGAACAGCAGCGGCGAGAGGAACTGCCGGATAAGGTAGCGGTCGAGCAGACGCACGATGGTCGAAATCCCAGTCTGGTAACGAGTTGTGAGCCCTCAATCCGGCCAGTATATTCCCGGTGTCCCGCGCCTTCAAGCCCGACGTTCAAGGTCCTACCGATCCTGCCACTCCGCTAGTGCGCGCCCTCGCCACCCTGGCGCTCCTGCTGCTTGTGCCGGCTTCGCTGGCGGCACAGGCTGATACCACCCTCACTCGCTGGCTCCGCTTCCGGAGCCAGGCGCCGCTGACGCTTGTGGTACCGGGAATCTACCGGAGTCCGTGGGCGGGTGGGCCCCGCCCCACCCCCAGCGAGGTCGGGGCGGCCTGGGAGGAGTCGGTGGCCCGCGGCGCGGACTCGGCCCGCACCGCCCGGGTCACCGCCTACCGCCTCCGCCGGATCTACGGCCGGTCCTACGAGGCCAGTGCCGACACCGCCGAGTCGGGGCGGGGGGTCCTCGGGCTCTCCTCCCGTTATGCCGACCTGAACATCGACGGCCAGTCCCGGCTGGAAATCCGCACCGAAAAGCTCAAGAACCACCGCTGCACCGCGGCGCAGTTCCTGGACTTGAGTTCCGGCTGTCGCGGCGGCTGGAAGGCCCCCCGCCTGGATACCTACGTGACCATGCGGGCCGGCGGTCTCATCGGCCGCCGTCTGCATGTGGACGTCGACTACGACACCGAACGGGACTTCAGTGCCCGCAACAACATCCTCATCTATTACGAAGGCCTCGACGACGAAATCGTCCGCCGGGTTGAGCTGGGGACGGTCACCTTCCGGCCGCCCCCTTCGCGCTTCCTGACGGCCACCATCCCGGCGAACAATTTCGGCGTCAACGCCACGTTCCAGATCGGCGCCCTCGAGTTGCAGGCCCTCGCCGCGACTCAGAAGGGCAGCCAGATCGCCGAGCGGACCTATAACATCGGCCAGACCACGACCCAGCCGCAGGACCGGGAGGCACGGGACCTCGACTTCGAATCCAAGCGCTTCTACTGGATCGTAGACCCGGCGGCCCTGCCCGGTTACCCCGCCATTGATATCCTCGCCCTGGGAGAGTCCGCCCGTCCGCCGTCCGCCCCGATCTCGGCCAGCAACCTCCGGCTGTACCGGTACCGCCCCTCCACTAGGGGCGGGAGCAACCCCAACCTCGGCGGGATCACGGCGATCGGCATCGGCGCCGACAGCAGCCAGCGCGTGACCGCGCAGTGGGAGCTGCTGGCGCCGAATGTCGATTACTACGCGGACCCGAGCGCGCTGTGGGTGGCGCTCACCCGGCGCCTCGACGAGAACGAGTACCTGGCGGTGAGCTATCAGACCGCCAGCGGCACGGTCGGCACCTTCCCGGCGGCGGATACACCGGTGTCGCCGGGGCAACCGCCCCGGGATACCCTGCGGCTGATCGTCGAGCCCAGGGTCGGGGCGCAACGGGTCACCTTCCGGCACGAGATGCGCCAGATCTACGTGGTGGCCGGCGGGGACCTCAACATGGCCTCGCTCGGCGTGACCCTCATGCTCAACCGGTCCGAGCGCCCGCTGGGCGGCGCGGCCGGCACCTACCTGTCGGCGCTGGGGCTGGCCACGCCGGACGATCCGGCGGTGTTCAACAGCTCGGAGCGGCTCTTCCCGCGCCTGAGGGACCCCGGGGCGTCGCTGACGCTGTCGGAGCACTACATCGTCTTTCCCGTCCTGCAGCCCTTTGCGGACCCCGCGACACTCACCCCGGCCGAGCGGAACGACTCGCTGTACGCCACGCCGGGGTACCTCCTGCTCACCGAAGGACCGTCGGCCAAGTTTGTGTTCCGGCTGCAGTACGCCACCTCCTCCGCGGGAGAGGTCTCGTCCCTCGACCTGGGGGCGCTGCAGATCCGCGAGGGCAGCGAGCAGCTGCTGTTCAACGGCCGCCGGCTGGAGCGAGGCACCGACTACACCGTCAATTACGATCTCGGCAAGGTCGTCTTCACCAACCCCCGGCTGCTCTTCGGTGAGGGCGGTGGGCAGATCCAGGCCCGCTTCGAGGAGCGCGGCATCTTCGCGGTGGCGCCGACCAAGATTTACGGCATGACCGCCCGCTACCAGCTGGGGGCGGTTGGTGGCATCAACCTGGTCGGAGTCTACCAGGTGGAGGAGAGCGCGTTCAATCGTCCCCAGCTCGGCTTCGAGTCATCGGCCCACCTGATGGGTGGCGTCAGTGCGGATTTGCGCTTCCGGCCGCAGGCGGTCACCCGTTTCCTCAACGGGCTGACCAGCACGCCCACCACGGCGCCGTCACGGCTGGACATCAATGCCGAGCTGGCTCTCTCCCGCCCCGACCCCAACCGATCGGGGCAGGCGTATCTCGAGTCGTTCGAGGGAGACCCCGGCACGGCCGTCTCGATGCGCGAGTCGGCCTGGCAGCTGGGCAGCCTGCCCCGGTTCACCGATGGCGTGGACCAGATTGTCGGTGCGGTCTTTGATTCCGCCGATGCGGTCCAGCTGACCTGGCAGAACCTGATCGCCACCGCCAACGGCGTCCCGGAGTTGCGGGCCAGTGATATCGATCCACAGCTCCGGGTGGCGGGGCAGGGCGACCAGCTCGAGACCGTGCTCTACATGGCGTTCCACCCCGACACCTCCGGCGGGCAGACCCGGCGGAATACCACCCTCCGTTGGGTGATGCCCACTCGCCTGAACCGGCCCCGCTGGCGTTCGATGGTGACCCCGCTCAGCACCACCGGGACCGATCTCTCCCGCAACGAGTACCTCGAGTTCTGGGTGTACCGCGGAGACAAGAGCGCCGATTCCGCCGGCCTGCAGGTGGTCTTCGACCTCGGGGAGGTGAGCGAGGACGCACTGGCGCTGGCGCCGCAAACCGCCGCTATCTCGGGGCCCGACTCGATCTACTTCGGCCGGCAGTATACCGGTGTCCGGGTGCTCAACTCCGAAGTGGATCCCTTCACCGGGGTCTTCAACGCCGCCGCCGATGACAACGGCATCCTGGGAGACCGCCCTGATTCGCTGGTGGTCAACGGGACCACCGTGCTGCAGCCCTCACTCTGCAGCCGGCAGCTGACCGGGTCGGTCCTGGTGTTCCCCTGGGGCGATCTCGACAGCCGGTGTTCCCGCGGCAACGGGCTGCCGGATACCGAGGATCTCGATGGCGACAACCGGCTGGACGCCTCGGGGCCCACCGACAACACCCTGCGCTGGGTGGTAGACCTCCGCGACACCACCAAGTACTTCGTGCGCCGCGGCGTTGCCACGCCGGACGGCCAGGGGGGGTGGGCGCTGTATCGCCTGCCGCTCAGGAGTCCGGACTTCGAGCTGGGCACGCCGAACATCCGGCTGGTGAAGCACCTGCGCATGACGATGGTGGGCGAGGCCGACCAGGGGCTCCCCGACGTCCGTGCCGACCTGGCCATGGCACGGGTGCGATTCCTCGGCTCGCCCTGGGTCCGCCGCGCCGACCGCCCGATCGCTGGCCTGTCGGGGTCGACGGCCAAGCCCACGGGGGAACTGGTGGTGTCCACGGTCTCCACCGAGAACCTCGAGCTGGGCTACGTCTCCCCCCCGGGGGTGCAGAGCGGCCTCGACCGCCGCGGCGGCGGGCGCGATGAGTTCGGCACGGTGATCAACGAACGCTCGCTCCGCATCCTCGCGGCCCAGCTGTCGACCGGAGACCGGGCGGAGGGCTACCTGCGCTTCCCCAGCGGCTCGCGCAACCTGCTGCGCTATCGCGAGATGCGGGTGTGGGCGCGGGGCCGGGGGCCAGGCTGGGACAACGGTGACTTCCAGGCCTATGTCCGGGTGGGAAGCGATGCCCGCAACTTCTACCAGTTCTCCCAGCCGGCGAAGACCACCACCTGGGAGCCGGAGATGCGCATTGACCTCGAGCGCTGGCGGGCGCTGCGCACCGCGGTCGAGGAACGCCGCCTGCAGGGATTGCCCGCCGACAGCGTCGCCCGGGTGGCGTGCGGGGGGGACACTCTGTCGGTGGCCTACGTGCTCTGCGACGGGCCCTATCTGGTATACATCGAGGACCCCGGCATCACCCCGCCCAACCTGGCCCGGGTGCAGGAGCTCGCCGCCGGGGTGTTCCGGGTGGGCAGCGTGGATCCCACCTCCGACGCGGAGCTGTGGATCGACGACATCCGGCTGGTGGAGCCGATTTCCAGCGTGGGGGCGGCCGTGGCGCTGGACGCGCGGCTGCTGGCCTCCAACGTGGCCGATCTCTCGGTGGGGTATACCCGCCGGGACGGGCGGTTCCAGCAGATCGGCGGCGAGCCCTCCTACCAGACCTCCAGCAGTCTCCAGGCTGCCACCACCATTCAGGCCGACCGCTTCCTGCCGCCCGCCCTGGGGATCGCGCTGCCGGTCAGCGTCAACTACGTCCGCACGGCGGTGGTCGCGGAGCTGCTCACCGGGACCGACATCCAGCGCGCCGACCTGGCGCGGGTCCGGGAGCCTGGCAGCTACAGTCTGGCCTGGAACGTGGGCGTCCGCCGGGTGGAGCGGGGGCGGTCATGGCTGGTGCGGGGGCTGCTGGACCCGCTCAACCTCAGCGCCAGCTTCTCCCGGGGGCAGAGCACGACCGAGCTGGCCGACAGCAGGAGCCGCTCGCATGCGCTCAACGCCAATTACAGCCTCTCCCCCGGGGGCCGCCACGTCGGCATCGGCCTGGGGGGGGTGGTGGACAAGCTGCCCGGCTTCGTGCGCAACACCGAGGCCGGCGCCGGGCTCAGGCGGCCCACGCTCAATCTGGTGCCGTCCTCGGTCCGGCTGAGCAGCGGCATCAACCGGAGCCAGAGCGACCTGCTCAGCTACCAGGTGCCGGTCCGCCGGGCGGCGGATTCGGTGATCCAGCCGGTGCTGTCCCTGAGCCACACCTGGCGCAACTCCGCCGGGCTCTCCTGGCAGCCGCTGGGCATGCTCTCGATGTCCGCAGACCTCGCCAGCACCCGGGACCTGCGCGATTATCCCGATTCAACTGCGCTGGGCCGAGTGGCACGGGCCGCGCGCAAGAGCCTCTTCGGACTGGATGTGGGGGTGGAGCGCGACCGCCAGGTCAGTACCACCCTGGGCATCACGCCGCGGGTTACCCGCTGGCTCCGACCCCGCTTCCTGACGACCAGCAGCTTCGTGCTCTCCCGGACCCTGACCAGCCGGTCTCCCATCCGCGAAGACGGGGACACCGCGGGCGCGTTCATTCTGCCGCAGACCCTCAACAACAGCCGGTCCAACGAAGCGGGCGCGGCCCTCGAGCTGGGGCTGCTGCTCTCGCGGCTGGCCGGGGACTCCAGCGGACTCGGCCGGGCCCTCCGCCGCATCCGCCCGTTCGATGTCTCCGATCGCATGACCCGGAACTCCACCTTCGACCTGGCGGCCTTCAATCCCAATCTCGGCTTCCAGCTTGCCCTGGGCGGCCTGGGTAATTTCCTGAGGCACGATGGAGTACAGGCGGTCGGCGCGGCGGAGGTCAAGAGCACCGGCTTCACCTCCGGCATGGACCTGCCGTTTGGGGTCTCGGTCA
Organism: uncultured Gemmatimonadaceae bacterium; assembly: GCA_964449145.1. GTDB lineage: Bacteria > Gemmatimonadota > Gemmatimonadetes > Gemmatimonadales > GWC2-71-9 > JADJOM01. The sequence goes on from CAYUYF010000017.1 coordinate 57,048, forward strand.
CCCTCGGCTACGCCCGCACCCGCACCTCCCGCTTCCAGCTTTCGGGCGGGTCGTTCTTTGTCACCGACGCGCTGCAGCGGGAATGGCCCAAGGGGAGCACGAGGATCCTCCGCGCCATCCCCAAGGGACCGGTCGCGCTGGTCTCCCTGGGGGCCACCTTCCGCAAGGCGGTCGGGACCACCACCACGCCGACAGCGGTGGGCGCCACCGCGGTGACGGCCACTCGCTCCCGCAACATCACGCCCGACGCGACCATCACCTTCCGCAACGGCATGGCCATCTCGGGGTCCTACCTCGACTACGAACAAGCCAATGCGGGCAACGGGCGCAGCACGGAGATCACCCAGAACGACCTCAATGTCAGCCTGGTGCACAGCATTCCCTTGCCCCGTTCGCTGAGCCGTGTCCAGCGGCTGATACGCGGGCAGGTCTCCACCACCTTGTCGCAGAACAAGGTGTGCCTCAATCAGGCCGGACTGACCGGAGGGTGCCTGGTCGTCTCCGATACCCGCCGGCGGGAGTACCGGGCCAGCTTCGACACCGACCTGCTCCGGACCATGACCGGCGGACTGCAGTTCTCCTACTCGGTCAACGAAGCCCGTCAGCTGGATCGCAAGGTCTCCCAGTTCATTCTGACCATGGCGTTCCAGCTGTCGCTGTTCGCCGGGGATTATCGGTAGCGGATCCTTCGCGGTTCGCCTGTTGTCATCGGCCCGGGGGCGGTAGGTTTCACCGCTTCGCGCCAGCCGGTCCACCTCCGATCACCGATGGCTCACCCCCCATGCGCCTGCTCCTGCTCTCGGTTGTCAGCCTGCTCTCCTGTCGCGACACCGCGCCACCCCCGCGGGAGTTCGATGCGGCGACAGCGTTCCGGTATCTCGAGGCACAGGTCGGATTCGGGTACCGGATCCCCGGAACGCCGGCGCATGCCCGCACCGCCCGGTGGCTGGACTCGCTGCTGGGGGATCGCGCCGACACGGTGATCGTCCAGGCGTGGAACCACGTGACCGTCAAGGGAGACACGCTTCCGCTGCGCAACTTCCTGGCGCGGTTCAACCCGGCCGCGACCGAGCGCATTCTGTTCCTGGCCCACTGGGACACCCGGCCGGTCTCCGACAATCCCGCCTACACCGGCGACCGCAACCGTCCGGTTCCGGGAGCCAACGATGGCGCCTCGGGGGTGGCGGTCCTGCTTGGCATGGCCGACGCCATGAAACTCAAACCACCCGCGGTAGGGGTGGACCTGTTGTTCGTTGATGGGGAGGACTACGGCAACTTTGACCGCGAAAAGGCCGACGTCCTGATCGGGTCCCGCTACTACGTCCAGCACCTGCCGCCCGGCCCCCGACCGCTGTACGCGGTGCTGTTCGACCTGGTGGCGGACAAGGAGTTGCGGCTGCTGCAGGAGGGGAACAGCCTGCTGGGGGCGCCCGATGTCGTGGACCTGGTCTGGCAGACGGCGCGGGAGATCGGCCACGGGGCGACGTTCGTGGCGGAACCCGGCGTCACCCTCACCGACGACCACGTCGAGTTACAGAAGGCCGGGATCAAGGCGATCGACGTGGTGGATTTTGACTACGGACCGCAGAACGCCTGGTGGCACACGCCGGAGGACACCCTCGACAAGGTGTCCGCTTACAGCCTGCGCATTACCGGTGATGTGGGAATGGCCCTGGTCCGGCTGCACGCCCGCTGAGCCACTGCGGGCCGCTCCCGCGCCGGCCGCCGGTCCCCCGGCAGGTCATTCCACTCTGAGCCGGTCCCGGATCCGGGCCAGGATGGCCGGACCGATCCCACGGACCCGCACCAGACTGTCCACCGACCGGAACGGTCCCTGCGCCGTCCGGTGAGCCACGATCCGCTGGGCCAGCGCCGGCCCCACCAGCGGTAACCCCTCCAACTGCTCGGCGGTGGCCCGGTTCAGGTCCAGCACGCCTGGTGGCGCCGCCGGGGCAGCGGCTCCTGCCGCAGGACGAGTGACCACGGGGTCTGGTGGAACGATGTGGGCCGAGAAGCGGGCGTACGGGCCGATGGACCGGAGCAGGCCCGGACCGACCCCGGGGACGCGGTCCAGCGCCTGCAGGGAGCCGAAGGGTCCCCGCGCCTCCCGATCTGCGGCGATGATCCGGGCGAGGACCATCCCCACCCGGGGCAGGCGGGCCAGCTCTATCGGCGGGGCGCGGTCGAGGTCGATGGTTTCCCCGGGGGCCAGCGGGCGGGTCAGGGCCACGCTGGAATCGCGGTGGGCCGACGGGGAACCGGTGGGTACCCCGGGAAAGAGCGAGACGGAGCCCGGTGGCGAGTCAGGGGTGCTCCACCACACCCGGAGGGCCTGTCCCGCCACCGCCAGCCCCAGGAGGAGGACCACCGCCCGGCGTTCGGGAGCCATGGGACCACGGTAGGGCCGTGCGGGGTCTGTCCCGGAACCGAATGCCGCCGGGGTGGAGCGGAAAACTCCCGGCCTGGGCCATTGGCGGGGGAGGGCGGTGTGTCCGATGACCTTGACACCCTCCCCCACTGACCTAGCTTAGATCGATAGCCGTAACCCCTTGTCGCACTTCACAATCCAGCACCACAGAGGCGATGGCGACTGCAGCGGCCGGTGGGAGCGACCGGCTGGGTGACATTCTGATTCGCGAGGGGCTCATCACCCGTGACCAGCTCACGGCCGCCCTGACCGAGCAGAAATCGTCCGGCCACCGTCTGGGCTACGTCCTGGTGAAGCTGGGACTGGTCCAGGAACTCGAAGTCACGAAGGTCCTCGCGCGGCAGTATCGCATGCCGGCGGTGGACCTGACGCGCTTCGAAGTGGACATCAAGATCATCCGCCTGATTCCGGCGGACTTCGCGCTCAAGCACATCGTGCTGCCGCTGAAGCGTGAGGGCCGCACGCTGACCGTGGCCATGGCGGACCCGACCAACACCGGCGTCCTCGACGACCTCAAGTTCATCACCCGCTTCGACCTCTTCCCGGTCATTGCCGGCGAATACACCCTCCGTAACCTCATCGAGAAGCACTACGAGTCCTCCGACCAGCAGCTGCAGACGCTGCTGAAGGACATGGAGGAGATCGGCGAGAGCGACGTCGAGGTGGTGGAGGAGCATGAGGAGGAGGCCGCCACCCAGGCGCAGATCAACGACGCGCCGGTGGTCAAGCTGATCAATGGCATCCTGACCGACGCGGTCAAGCG
>CAYUYF010000018.1:0-2978 GCA_964449145.1 uncultured Gemmatimonadaceae bacterium
CTCACCAGCCACGCCGAGAGGAGGCTGAACAGGAGCCCGACCGGCAGCGGCTCCAGAAAGGTCAGGGCGATGTTCACCAGCGGGTTCTTGTACATCTCCGCGAACTCCGCCATCTCCTGCTTCTTCTGGGCGAGCTGCGCCTCCGTGGCGCCGGCCGCGGCCTCCTTCTCCAGGGCGTAGGCCGAGTATTTCTCCATGTAGTCGGGAGCCATCTTGCGGTAGACCACCTGCCAGGTAGCCACGTAGCAGGCGCTGCCGACCGCCGTGATCAACAGCCCCACCAGGAAGGCCCGGCCAAAGCTCACCCGGCCGTCCGCCACGTTGTCCCGATACGACTTGACCCCGACATACACCATCAGGAACGCGATCACCATCGTGGTGTAGCCGACGAAGACCGCCCGGTCGAAACCGATCTGTTCGTGAAACGGCATGGCGATGACCATCATGACCGACAGGATGGCGCCGGCGATGAGGCCGAAGGTGAGCACGATCTTGCGCATGGCAGCTCCCAGGAGGTTGAGGACGGCCGATGTTACTGCCGGAACGAGCTCCGCGCGTCACCCGAAAGGGTGATTTCGGGGAACTGGCAGGGAAATCATACGAACGGGGGACACGGAACGACCGCAGTGACCACCGCGAGGCCTCGGCGCCCGAGGCCGGGGGAGGGCGCCGGAGAAGAGGGAACGTAAACGAGGGTAGCACGAGCCATCGCAGGCGCCCGAGGCCGGGGGAGGGTCGGAAGGCGCGTAGGTGCGAGACGGGGACTCGCCCGGCCACCCGCACCTCCAGCGCCTGGAGACCCTCCTCCGGGCGAGGCGCCGGAGAAGAGGGAACGGGGACGGGAGACGGGAAGTCTCAGGGAATGAGACGTAGCTCCTTCCCCAGCTGCACCGCCTGGGTCCGCCGCCGGGCCCCCAGCTTGTCGAACACCCGGCTCGAATGGGTCTTCACCGTGTTCTCGCTCACAAACACCCGCTCGGCGATCTCCCGGTTGCTCAAGCCCTCAGCGATCAGCTCCAGGATCTCCAGCTCCCGCGGGGTGATGCCGAGGGACTCGAGCTTCGCTTCATCCCGCACGAAGGTGCTGGGCGCCGGGACCAGCACCTCGCGCACCACCACCGTCTCCCTGCGCCGGGTGAGCTTGAGGCCGAGCCAGATGCCCAGCGCGGCGAAGATGGCGGCCACCAGCCCGCCGTAGATCTCCACCGAGTGCTGTACCAGCAGCCAGCGGTACTCGATGAGCTTGAGCACCACGATGAGCACGCCGCCCAGCAGCCCGAAGAGGAGGATGTGCCGCCGCATGCGCGAGTCTACCATGTGAGCACGATCTTGCCGAACACCTCATCGCGTTCCATGGCGCCGTGCGCGAGGGCGGCATCGGCGAAGGGGAAGGTGGCGCCGAGGACAGGGTAGAGGGGGGATTGGGCGAGTGGGCGATCCGGCGATTGGGTCGCAGGATCGAGTTCTGGCGCAAACGGCAACGCCGAGTTCAAATCGCCCAAACGCCCAATCGCCCGATCGCCGAACCCCGGCAGCACCTCCCGGCTGAACGCCGCGACCAGCGGGATCCGCTCCTCCAGCGCCCGGGCCCGCATCACGCTGCCGATGACCTCCAGCCGCTTGCGGAGGATCGGCTCCAGGCTCAGCTCCGCCGTGGGGCCCTGCAGGAATCCCAGCATCACCAGCCGGCCCCGGGGGGCGAGTGCGGCCAGGTTGCCGGCGAAGGCGGGGCCACCGAGGACATCCACGATGACATCGAAGCGCGAATCGCCCAATCGCCCAATCGCCCAATCGCCACTGGTATCGATCCCCTCGTCCATTCCCAGCTCCCGGGCGCGTTCGAGCTTCTCCGGTGTCCGCGACGTCCCCGCCACGGTGGCGCCGAGCCATTTGGCGAGCTGCACCGCGGCGGTGCCGACGCCGCTCCCCACCGCGTGGAGCAGCACTCGCTCTCCCGACTTGAGCCTGCCGCGGGCCACCAGCGCGTCCCACGCCGTGAGAAAGGCCTCGGGGATCGCCGCCGCGGCGCTCAGCTCCATCCCCTCCGGGACCGCCAGCGCCTCCGCCTCGTGCACCACGACGTACTCGGCGTGGGCGCCGCCGCCCACCAGGCCCATGACCCGGTCGCCGACCCGCCACATGGTCACGCCCGGCCCCACCGCTTCTATCACCCCGGCGTACTCCAGTCCGGGGATGTCCGCCGGCCAGCCGGGGGGCGCGGGATAGCGGCCCTTCCGCTGCAGGATGTCGGCGCGGTTCAAGCCCGCGGCGTGGACCCGGACCTGGATCTGGTGGGGGCCCGCCGTGGGGGTCTCGACCTCCCTGAGCTGGAGGACTTCCGGACCGCCGGCGGTTGCGTTCACGATGGCGCGCATGGCTGGAAAGTATCGCCGGACCCCGGGCTTGCGCCCCCGGGGCCCGGACCGTAGGATACCCGAAGATATACCGAAGCCAACGGACCTTACCCCGACCCCGCACCGGCATGTCCAGCTACTGCGATATCGCCCCCGGACACGAATGGCACGGCCCCTACCACGACCGGGAGTACGGGGTGCCGCTCCGGAAGGATGACGAGCTGTTCGAGCGGCTGATCCTGGAGATCAACCAGGCCGGCCTCTCCTGGCTCACCATCCTCAAGAAGCGGGAGGGATTCCGGCGGGCGTATCACGGCTTCGAGGTGGCGCGGGTGGCGCGCTACGGGGCGCGGGACCGGGCCCGGCTGCTCAAGGACGCGGGGATCATCCGGAACCGGCTCAAGGTGGAGGCGGCCATCACCAACGCGAAGACCATCCTCGCGCTCCGGAAGAGCCACGGGAGCTTCCACGGCTGGATCGCGGCGCATCACCCGCTGTCCAAGGAAGAGTGGGTGAAGCTGTTCAAGCAGACCTTCCGGTTCACCGGCGGGGAGATCGTGGGGGAGTTCCTGATGAGCATCGGGGTGCTGCCGGGGGCGCACCGGGAGAGCTGCCCGGCGCATA
>CAYUYF010000018.1:3078-58511 GCA_964449145.1 uncultured Gemmatimonadaceae bacterium
CACCTGCACGTCCATTCCTGGTTCTCCATGGGAGAGGGGGTCTCGAGCCCCGAGGCGCTGGCCCAGGCGGCGGTGCGGCGCGGCTTCACCACGCTCGCCTGCACCGATACCAACGCCGTCTACGGCGCGGTGGAGTTCCAGCAGGCGGCGGAGGCCCACGGGGTCCGCCCGATCCTCGGTGCGCAGCTGGTGCACGGCGGGCAGGAGGCGGTGGCACTCGCCGCCGACGAGCGGGGCTGGGCCGCGCTGTGCCGGGCGATCACGGAGATCCGTTGGGCGATTGGGCGAGTGAGCGACCGTGCGAGACCGCAGCGCGACCGAAGCAATCGCCCGGCGATCCGGCCGCTGGCGGAGATCCTCGCCGCCGACCGCGAAGGGCTGCTGCTCCTCTCCCGCGACGCCGAGCTGCTGGAGCGGGTGGCAGATCTCTCCGGCACCCGGGACCTCTACGCCGAACTCCGGCCCGGCAAGGAGCGCCACGCGGTGGGCCGGGCGGCCCGGCGGCTGGGGATTCTCCCGGTGGTGACCAACGCGGTGATGTTCGCCAACCCCGAGGAGCACGCGCTGCACCGGCTCCGGGTGGCGATCGCCGGCAATACCACGATGGCGGGGATAGAGGGCGACTCGGCGACCTTGTTGCGAGGCCGCAGAGCGGCCGAAGCAATCGCTCGGCGACTCGGCGACTCGTTCGCACAGCCGGGGTCCGGCGCGGAGGGTTACGGTGCGATCGAGGCGCCGGCACGCCGAGTCGCCGAGCCGTCCGCCTGGCTCCGCCCCGGCACCGACCTGGCGCGCCACTTCCCCGATTGTCCCGAGGCGATCAGCCGCAGCATGGAGCTGGCGGAGCGGTGCGCATACCGCATCCCCGTGGGGCAGCGGATCGTGGCGCCGAGGTTTGCCTCTCCGGATGATTCCTTCGAGCGGCTCCGGGCGCTGGCGTACGAGGGCGCGGCCCGGCGCTACGGCACGGTGGCGCCGCTGACGCGGGACCGGCTGGAGCACGAGCTGGCGATCATCGCCCAGAAGAACTTTGCCGATTACTTCCTGGTGGTGCACGACATCGTCCGCCACGGCCCCACCCACTGCGGCCGGGGTTCGGTGGCCAATTCGATCGTGAGTTACTGCCTGGGCATCACCCACGTGGATCCGCTGGGCGCGGGGCTCCTGTTTGAGCGGTTCCTCAACCCGGAGCGGAAGGACCCGCCGGACATCGACCTCGACTTCCCCTGGGACGAGCGGGACCACGTGCTGGCCTGGGTGTTCCAGAAGTATCCCCTGCCCCGCGCGGCGATGGTGGCCAACCACAACTGCTTCCGGCTCCGCGGCGCGCTCCGGGAGGTGGCCAAGGTGCACGGCCGCCCGCCGGGAGAGATCCGCGAACTCACCCGCCGCTTTCCGTGGTTCATGGCCGATGAATCCATGGAGGAGGTCATCGCCAGCCACCCCAACTTCAAGGGGCTGGAGCTGCCGGCGGTGTGGCAGGACCTGATGCGGCTGGCGCAGCCGCTGGTAGGCGTGCCCCGGCACCTGTCGCTCCATCCCGGCGGGGTGGTGATCGTGCCGACGGCGCTGACGGATTACGTCCCCATCGAGCCGGCGGCCAAGGAGCTGGATGGCTTTCCCGACCTCACCGTGCCGGTGATCCAGTTCGAGAAGGACGGCACCGAGGACGCGGGGCTGGTGAAGATCGACCTGCTGGGGAACCGCTCGCTGGCGGTGATCCGCGACGCCATCGCCGCGGTGGCGGTCAACACCGGCCGGCAGATCGACTACACCTCCGACGATCCCGACGACGACGAGGCCACCCGGGCGCTGTTCCGCACCGGGCAGACGATGGGCGTCTTCTACACCGAGAGTCCCGCCTCCCGGCTCCTGTGCGCCAAGTCGCGGGCGGAGAGCTTCGAGCTGCTGGTGCTCAATACCAGCATCATCCGCCCCGCCTCCAACCGCTACATCCGGGTGTACCTGGAGCGGCTGCACGGCGCGCCCTACACCCCGCTCGACCCGTCATTGCAGGACACCCTCGCCGAGACCTATGGGGTGATGGTCTACCAGGAGGACGTGGTGAATGTGTGCGCCACCTTTGCCGGGATGCCGCTGGCCACCGGCGACGGACTCCGGAAGGCGCTCTCCAAGAAGCGGCCGGTCAAGGCGCTGGCGGCGTACGTCGAGGAGTTCTTTGCCGGCGCGGCGGCGCTGGGCCGAGACCCGGAGACCGCGAAGAAGGTGTGGGAGATGGTCATGTCCTTTGCGGGCTACAGCTTCTGCAAGGGGCATTCGTGTTCCTACATCAAGGTGGCGCAGCACTCCTGCTATCTCCGGGCCCATTATCCGGCGGAGTTCATGGCCGCGGTGCTGGCCAACGGGGGCGGGTTCTATCATCCCTTCGCGTACGTCAGCGAGGCGATGCGCATGGGGCTCACGGTGCGGCCGCCGGATGTGAACGAGAGCCGGTTCCGCACCACCGGCCGGGGGCGGGAGGTGCGGGTTGGGTTTCAGTTTATCAAGGGGCTGTCAGGAGAGGCGATTCGGCGATTGGGCGATTCGGCGATTCGTGGGTTCCGGGACCTGGCGCACTTCCGCTCGGAGACCGGGATCGGGCGGGAGGACCTGCGGCTGCTCATCAAGGTCGGGGCGCTGGATTCCATTGCCGGCGGGATGACTCGGCCGATGCTGCTGTGGGCGGTGGACGCGGAGGCCCAGGCGCCGCCGGCGCCGGTGCCGTTGCTCGACTCTGCGGAGTCGAGTGCTCCGAGCCGTCGAGGCGGGGAAGAGTCTCCGGGCCACGAACCGCCCAACCGCCTAACCGCCCAACCGCCCTCCCTCCGCGACTACGACACCCCCCGCCGCCGCCGGATCGAGTACCAGCTGCTGGGCTTCACCACTGATTGTCATCCGATGTCGCTCTACCGGTCGGAGCTCCGGCGGTTCCGGATCGTGCCGAGCAGCGAGCTGGGGCAGCATGTGGGGCGGACGGTGCTGGCAGCGGGGATGCTCACCACCGCCAAGCCGGTCTCCACGATCAAGGACGAGCCGATGGAGTTCGCCACCTTTGATGACGGCGACGGCCTCATCGAGACGGTGCTCTTTCCCGACGTGTACCGGAAGCGGGCCCATGTGCTCTTCGACCAGGGGCCGTTCATCTTCCGGGGCAGGGTGGAGGAGGAGTTCGGGGCGGTGACGCTGACGATCACCCACCTGGACCGGCTGGAGCGGATGCTGGAGAAGGTGGCCGGACAGCGGTAGGATTAGCTCAAGCCCATTCGCCAATACAAAGGACATCGCATGCGTTTCCCGACCCTGCTCGCCACCTCCCTGCTGCTGGCCACGCCAGCCGCCGCCCAGAACCCCGATTCCGTCACCATCCGGACCATCCCGGTCCGCGGCAACATCAGCATGCTGATGGGCCAGGGCGGCAATATCGGCGTCTCCATCGGGTCGGATGGCGGCTTCGTGATTGACGACGAGTACCCCACGCTCACCGCCAAGGTGCAGGCGGCGCTGGCGGTGCTCTCTCCCCGGCCGGTGCGCTTCGTGGTGAACACCCACTGGCACGGAGATCACACCGGCGGCAACGGGGCCATGGCCGGCGGCGGGGCGATCATCGTGGCGCACGACAACGTGCGCAGGCGGATGAGCACCGAGCAGTTCCTCGAGGCGTTCCAGGCCAGGATTCCGGCCTCGCCGGCGGCGGCGCTGCCGGTGGTGACCTTCGCCGACCAGCTCAGCTTCCACTGGAACGGAGAGGAGATCCGGGTCTTCCACGTGAAGCCCGCGCACACCGACGGCGATGCGATCGTGCACTTCACCGGCTCCAACGTGATCCACACCGGCGACACCTTCTTCAACGGCCTCTACCCCTTCATTGACGGGTCGAGCGGCGGCAGCGTGGAGGGGATGCTGGCCGCGGTGGACCAGGTGCTGGCCCTCGCCAATGCGGACACCAGGATCATCCCCGGCCACGGGCCGCTGGCCACCCGGGCCGACCTGGTGACCTACCGCGCCATGCTGGTCACCGTGACCGACCGGATCACCGCCCTCATCCGCCAGAAGAAGACCCTCGACGAGGTGGTGGCCGCCAAGCCCACCGCCGAGTTCGATGCGGCGTGGGGCAAGGGGTTCCTGAATCCGGAGACGTTCATCGCGATCACCTACAACGTCCTCAGCAAGAGCGGCAAATGACCCGACGCCTTTCCGCGGCCCTGCTCCTCGCCGCGCTTGTCCCGGCCGTGCTGGGCGCCCAGGCCGCCCCGCGCGATGTAGATGCGTACGTCACCCAGGCGCTCAAGACCTTCGGCCAGCCGGGCGTGGCCATCGCGGTGGTGCAGGATGGCAAGGTGCTGTTCCAGCAGGGTTGGGGAGTGCGGCGGGTGGGAGAGAGCGCCCGGGTGGACGCCAACACGGTCTTTCAGGTGGCCTCCAACACCAAGGCCGTCACCGCGGCGGCGCTCGCCATCCTGGTGAGCGACGGCAAGCTCCGCTGGGATGATCCGGTCACCGACTATCTGCCCTGGTTCCAGCTGGGGGGAGATCCCTACGTCACCCGGGAGATGACGGTCCGTGACCTGCTGGTGCACCGGAGCGGGCTCTCCCTCGGCGCCGGCGACCTGATGTGGTGGTTCGGGGACTTCAGCCGGGAGGAGATCGCCCGGCGGCTCCGCTACATCACGCCGGCCACCAGCTTCCGGAGCCACTACGCCTACGACAACGTGCTGTACGTCGTGGCCGGGGAGGTTGTAAAGGCGGCCAGCGGCATGGAGTGGGACGACTTCGTGCGTACCCGCATCTTCGAGCCGCTGGGGATGCGCCGCACCCAGACCACGGTGCGGGATTTCCGGCCCGGCGACAACATCGCCACCCCGCACGCACGGGTGAACACAGCCGGAGAGATGGCGCCGATCGGCTGGGACACGGTGGACAACATCGGCCCCGGGGGGAGCATCAACTCCAGCGTCGCCGACTGGACCAAGTGGCTCATGGTACAGCTCGACTCGGGCCGCACCGCGAGCGGCAGCCGGCTCTGGCCGGAGCAGCAGACCCGGATCATGTGGAATCCCGAGATCAACATCCCGGTGGGGGTGCCCAATCCGCCGTTCACCGCGCTGCGCGCCAACTTCAGCGGCTACGCGCTGGGGTGGGGAGTGCGGGACTACCGCGGGTTCAAGCTGATGCAGCACACCGGCGGGCTGGCGGGGATGCTGTCGCGGGTGTTCCTGGTGCCGGAGAAGCGGATCGGCATCGTGGTGCTGACTAACGGAGAGACCAACGCCTTCAACGCGCTCGGCTGGTGGGTGCTGGACTACGCCCTGGGCGCGCCGCGGACCGACTGGGTCAGCGCCTATGCCAGCGCCGGCGATGCCACCCTCGCCGCCGACCGCGCCTTCGAGGACTCGGCGAACGCCGCCCGGCGGAAGGATGTGGGACCATCCCTCCCGCTCAGCGCGCTGGCGGGCCGCTACACCGACGCCTGGTACGGCGAGGTGACGCTGGCCGAGGAGGGCGGGCACCTGGTGCTCACGTGGAGCCGCTCCCCGGGGCTCACCGCGGACCTGGAGCACTGGCAGTTCGACACCTTCCGGGCCCGGATGCGGGTGCCGTTCGCGGCGGACGCGTTCGTCACCTTCCAGCTCAAGCACGATGGTACGATAGACCGGATGCTGATGGTGCCGGTGCTGCCGTCCACCGATTTCAGCTTCAACTATCAGGATCTGGTGTTCAGGCCGGTGAAGCGATTGGGCGATTAGGCGATTAGGCGATTGGGCGATTGAGGGTGGAATCGACATAGGGGGGACGGGTGAAACGCATCCTGTTGTGGACCGTTGCGACGGTCTTCGCCTTGTGTGCCGCAGTGGTGGTCACCGGACTGGTCCTCCCGCGGGAGCACCGGGTCCGGAGCTGCGTGACGCTGGAGCAGCCGGCGGAGAGCCTCTATGCGGTGGCGCGTGATGTCGGCGGCACGCCCGCCTGGTGGCCCGAGCTGCTCAAGGCGGAGCGGGTGGACAGCGGCGGCCACGAGCGCTGGCGCGAGACCGTGGACGACTTCGTGATGACGCTCCGGGTGGCGGAGGTCGAGCCGGGCACCGAGTTCCACACGCTCATCGAGGATGAGCCGGGGAGTGTCTTCGGGGGAAAGTGGATCTACCTGGTCACACCCTCGCCGGTGGGCAACACGCTCTGCGTCACCGAGGAGGGCTGGATCAGCAACCCGGCGTTTCGCACCATCATGGCGCTCACCGGCCCGCATGCCACCCTCGACAGCTACCTGACCGCCCTGGCCGCGCGCTTCGGGACGAGCTACCGGCCGGAGCACCTCGATTGAGGGGTGACCACCGTCACGGGCTGGGCTGGCACCGGGCGGCCATAGTTGGGCATTCAAACCGGCACCGCCTCAACGACATCCGACAGGTATCCCCTTGCAACGGTCGCCATCCGGCATGCCCATCATCCTGATCCTCACGGCGGTGCTCGGCGTCGGCTGCGCCAGCGACTCCAGCGGTCCGGCGGTGGTGAACCTTCCGCCGCTGGCCACGATCACCTCGCCGACGCCGGGTGGCAACGTGACCCAGGGGAGCGAAGTGGTCCTGACAGGCGCCGCCGCCGATCCGGAAGACGGGGTCCTGCCCGGCACCGCCCTGACCTGGCTGAGTTCCCTGGACGGCACCCTGGGCCAGGGCGACAGCCTCTCGCTCTACAGCCTCTCCCCGGGCGCCCACACCATCACCCTTCGGGCCACCGATCAGAATGGCGGCCAGGGGACGGCCACGGTGCAGCTGACCGTGACCACGGTGGTGGCCAGCTACGGCCTGCTGGAGATCACCCGAAACGTGAGCCAGCCGGTGTTCCTCACCCACGCGCCGGGGGACGCGACCCGGCTCTTCATCGTCGAACAGACGGGGCGGATCCGGATCATCCAGAACGGCGCCCTCCTGCCGGCGGCGTTCCTGGACCTGCACGATTCCATCTCCACCGGCGGGGAGCAGGGGCTGCTGGGGATGGCCTTCGCGCCGGACTACGCCACTTCGGGACGATTCGTGGTGAGCTACACCGCGCCGCGGGGGCGGCTGAGCGGGGGCACCTCGGTGATCGCCCGCTATACCGTCTCCACCGGCAACCCGAACCTGGCCGATCCCGCCAGCGGCCACACCCTGCTGGAGGTGGAGCAGCCGTATGAGAACCACAACGGCGGCATGGTGGTCTTCGGGCCCGACGGCTTTCTGTACATCGGCCTGGGCGATGGCGGCGGCGGCGGCGACCCGCTCGACACCGGCCAGGACCGGAGCGACCTGTTGGGGTCGCTGCTCCGCATCGATGTGAGCGGTGCGGCGGGCTACGTGGTGCCGCCCTCGAATCCCTACGCCACCGGCTCGCCCTACGCGCCAGAGCTGTGGAACTGGGGCCTCCGCAATCCGTGGCGTTTCAGCTTCGACCGGGCCAACGGCAATCTCTACATCGGCGACGTGGGCCAGAGCAGCCGGGAGGAGATCGATGTCGCTCCCGCCTCGAGCGCCGGCGGGGAGAACTACGGCTGGAACGCGCTGGAGGGCACGGCCTGCTACCAGTCTGGCTGCGACCCGTCGGGGACGGTGCTGCCGGTGCTCGATTACACCCACGGCATCGGCTGCTCGGTGACCGGCGGGTACGTCTACCGCGGCAGCGCGATCCCCTCGCTGGTCGGACACTACCTGTACGCCGACTACTGCAGCGGCTGGGTGCGGAGCTTCCAGTATTCGGGGGGACAGGCGGTGAACCGGCAGGACCAGCCGGCGCTCTCCTCGGGCGGGAACATCACCAGCTTCGGGGAGGATGCGACCGGCGAGCTGTACCTGCTCACCCACGGCGGGATCGTGTATCGGATCGTGCCGCGCTGAGCCCGGCGCGGTAGCTTTCCGCATGGACTCGCTCACCGAGCGCGCGGAATTCGAGTCGCTGGCCCGCCGGCTACCGCCCCAGGTGCTGTTCGGCACCTCCTCCTGGACCTATCCCGGCTGGCAGGGCCTGGTCTACCAGCAGGAGTATCCCAAGTCGGCCGCCGCCGCGAAGATGCTGGCGGAGTACGCGCGGTTCCCGCTGTTCCGCACCGTGGGGATCGACTCCACCTTCTACCGCCCCGCCTCTCCCGCCACCCTCGCCGCCTACGCCCGGGCGCTGCCGCCCCGCTTTCGCTGCGCCAGCAAGGTGTGGGACCGGATCACGATGCATTCCTTTGCGAGCCCGCGCTACAAGACCGAGGGCGGGGATCTCAACCCCGACTTCCTCAACCCCGAGCTGTTCCGGCAGGAGGTACTGGATCCCTGCCTGGAGCACTTCGCCGAACACACCGGCCCGTTCATCTTCGAGTTCCAGACCATCGCGCGGAGCGCGGGGTTCACGGCCCAGTCCTTCGCGGACCTGCTGGACCGGTTCTTCAGCCAGCTCCCCCGTGAGGCGATGTACGCCGTCGAGCTCCGTAACGCCGAGTTTCTCACGCCGCCGTACTTCGCGGTGCTGCGCGAGCACAACGTGGCGCATACCTTCAATTCGTGGACCCGCATGCCGCCGGTGGGCGAGCAGGCCGCGCTCCCGGGGGCGTTCAGCGCCCCGTTCGTGGTTGCCCGGATCCTGCTCCGGCCGGGGCGCACCTACAACGACGCGGTGGACGCCTTTGCCCCGTACGACCGGATCCAGGACCCCAATCCGGAGTTGCGGCGGGATGTGGCGCGCCTGATCGAGGAGGCGGTGCGGCTCCGGATCCCGGCCTATATCCTGGTGAACAATCGTGCGGAGGGGAGCGCGCCGCACACCATCGCGGCGATCGCCCGACTGCTGCTGCCGAAGGAGGCCGGCGGCGCCTGAGGGCTCAGCTCTCGGAGACGGCTTTGCGGCGGGAGGCGGCGCGGCGCTTGGGCGCGTGCCGGCGCTTGCGGGGGCCGTCGTGGTGGGGGCTCTGGGCCAGCGCGTGGGCGGACGCGGCGAACTGGATGGCGCGGGACGCGGCCTCGCTGCCCTGGATGGTGGCTTCCACCCAGCGGCCGAAGGGCGCCTTCTCGTGGGTCAGGAACGGGCGTGCAGCCTGGGTATCCAGCACCGACTGGCGGTCCGATTCCGGCAGCTTGAGCACGATGGCTTCATCAAACAGGAACGCGAACATCCGGCCGTTGGTAAAGAACGCCTCGGCGCCGAACATTCGCTTGGCCGTGACGGCCGGCATCGCACGGATGGCGGCGTCCACAACCATGTGCTTGTCGTTCCTGCTCCGGGCCGACGGCATGCGGTGAACCTCCCCAGGGGAGCCGAGCAAAAGGCCGGCTAACGTATCACCCGGGCAAGACTCGCGCTAGCTGCCCTGGAACCCCGAACAGGCCCCGTACCGCCTCCCCGTAACGCCCACGGGCGGGTCATCGACCCGCCCGCACCCACCCCGACAGCGCCTGACCCCGCCCTTGCCCTTATCCCAGGGCGGGCTCCACTCCCGCCACGGCGCAGATCCGCAACACCGTCTCGCCGATCTTGTTGTTCGGAGTCGACGCCCCGGCGGTGATGCCGATCTCCGCGACGCCCTCCAGCCACCCGGTCACGGTGGCTTCCGGCGCCTTGATGGCCGGCTGGTGGCGCAGGGCGCCGCTGGTGACATCCACCGCGTCGGCATCCTCGATGTGATAGGTGCGCACGCCCCGGCCCCGGCACAGCGCCGCGAGGTGGGTGGTGTTGCTGGAGTTGTAGCCGCCCACCACGATCATGACATCGGGCGGCTGCTCCAGCAGCTGTACCACCGCGTCCTGCCGCTCCTGCGTCGCGGAGCAGATCGTGTCGAAGCTGCGGAAGTGCTGCTCGGCGTCGGGGCCCCAGCGGCGGATGATGCTCTGCCGCACCTCCTCGGCGATGGCCAGCGACTCTCCCGAGAGCATGGTGGTCTGGTTGGCGATGCCGACCCGCAGCAGGTCTCGGTCGAAGTCGAATCCCGGAGACATGGCATGCCGGAACCGCTCCGCGAGGGCGGCGGCGTCGCCCCGGCCCTCGATGAAATCGCACACCGCGCGGGCTTCGGTCATGTCGAAGACCACGAGGTACCGGCCGCCGGAGTGCTTGGTGACCTGGCTGGCGGTGGCCCGGGTCTCCTCGTGGTAGTGCTTGCCGTGGATCAGCGCCGTGAATCCATCCCGGGCGTAGCTCTCCACCCGCTTCCAGACGTTGAGCACCGAGCCACAGGTGGTGTCCACCAGCACGCAGCCGATCGCCTTGAGCCGGGCAAAGTCGGCCATGGTGACTCCGAACGCCGGCATGATCACCACGTCCTCGGGGGTCACGGGGGAGAAATCGAATTCCTCGCCCGAGCGCCCCAGGATGGTGATCCCCATGGCGATCAGCTTCAGGTTGACGTGCGGGTTGTGGATGATCTCGCCCACCAGGAAGAGCCGGCGGTCAGGGAACTTGCGACGGGTCTCGTAGGCGTATTCGACCGCGCGGTCCACCCCGTAGCAGAACCCGAACTCGCGGGCCAGGCGGAAGCTGAGATGCCCGGCGGAGAGGGTGTAGTCCCCGCCGCGGAGGGCGTCGATCACCGCGCTGGAATAGTCGGCGGTGAGCTGTCCCTCGATGGCGGCCTTGAGCCCGAAACCCTTGCGGTAGTAGGTGGAGTCCATGGCGGGAAACTACCCGGTCGGACCGCCGGTGGGCAGCGAATCCGACGGGCACGCGCCGGGCGCCAGGTCGCTGAGGGTGCCGGTGAGGCGGACCTTCTTGAGGCCGTCCAGGGCGCGGAGCCGGAACCCGAAGCTCCCCGAGAGGCGAGGCCCCTTCTCCTCCAGCACGAGGGCGCCGGAGTCGCTCTGGTAGCCCTCGATGGCCTGCTCGGTAAACCAGCGGATCGCCGCCGCCGCGGAGGGCCGGACCACGGTGTCGGCGCCGGGATCAAACGCCGGGAACTCCCCGGTCAGGGCTGTGTCGGCGGGATAGAGCACCAACCCGATCCCGAAATCGTCCTGCACCAGGGTCAGTTCCAGGCGACGGGCGTCCCGGCACCAGGCCACCGCGACCGGCGCCGACACCTTGCCGGTGTCGGCGCCGATCCAGGAGGCGGTGAGCTGTCCTTCCCGGGGGGAACCACCGCAGGCCGTCAGCAACGCGGCCAGCGCGGCCAGCGCGGCGGCGGGTGTCCGGGAGGGTGTCATGGCGGTGAACCTAGGCGCTGGCCTCGGGGGACGGTAGGTCCGGACCCGCCTGCGGCCGGGTATCGCGACTCGACGCCC
Source organism: uncultured Gemmatimonadaceae bacterium (assembly GCA_964449145.1). Classification (GTDB taxonomy): domain Bacteria; phylum Gemmatimonadota; class Gemmatimonadetes; order Gemmatimonadales; family GWC2-71-9; genus JADJOM01. Next base: position 14,304 of record CAYUYF010000018.1, read on the forward strand.
GGCCGCCCGCTGCCCGCCGATCAGAACCGGTAACCGAGCCCGGCGCCGATCACCCAGGGGTTGATCTTGAGATCGTAGATCCTGCTGCCGCCGGATTCGACGCTGGTCTCGATGTTCACGTATTTGAGATCGAGGTTGAACACGCTCCGCGGGCCCATTTCGATGTCCAGTCCACCCTGGAGCGCCCATCCGAGACTGGTGCTCAGGTCGAGGTCTTCCAGACCGCCGCTCTGGGCGTAGAAGATGGTCAGGTTTCCACCGGCGCCGAGATAGGGGCGGAGGGCGCCCCGGCGCACCGGATGCAGCTGCAGCAGCAGGGTCGGCGGCAGGTGGTTCACCGATCCGAGACTGGTCCCGCCAGCGGTGACCTCCTGGCTCGCGGTGGCCAGGACCAGCTCCAGGGAGAGCAGCGGTGAGAGATACCGGGTGATATCAATCTCGATCGTCGCGTCGGCCTTCACATCGAGACCGGCGGGTTTGGAGGAGGCGTCCGGGGCCACAACGATAGCCCGGCCGCGGATGAGCCACTTCGCGTGGTCCTGCGCAGGCGCAAGCGAAGTCATGCCGGCCGCGAGGATCGCCGTGAGTATGCCGACCTTGGAAATCCGCATTCAAGCTCCAGAAAAAGAGGATGGCGACAAATCTTGTGCATCCTCTTGAAACCAGCGTGAAGCGCGGTGGAACCTTTCCAACGACGCCGTCTGCATCCCGACTCGCGAGTCGCTGACTAGAACAGCCCCCTGACGCTGAGGTCGAAGCGCAGGCCGCTTCCTCCCTCGCTGATCGGATGGCTCAGGTCCATGCGCAGCAGGCCGCCGAAGAACGCCAGGCCCACGCCTCCGCCGGCAATGACCGGTGACTCGAACAGCCTCGCCGCGGAGGCGGCTTGTCCGGCATCCACGAAGGCGACCGGCTGCACCAGTCCCCGGGTAAGCGGTACGTCGAGCTGGGCCGCCCAGAAGGCCTGGCCGCGGCGGGCGCCGTACCCGAAGCCCCTGACGGTGCCGATGCCGCCGGCCCGGAACGCCTGCTGCGCCATCGGCTCGGCGGTGGCGATCCCGGCCCGGAGTCCGAGCGATGGACTCGCGCGGCGGCGGAGCAGCGCGTGATCCACGCTGGCGAAGAGCCTGGCGGTGCCATCCCGGGCGTTGCCGAGCAGATCGGCGCCCACCCGCCAGCGGGAGCGGAGCGCACCGCCATCCAGGGTGAGCGCGGCTCCCCAGAAACCGCCTTCGGTCACCGGCGGATTGCCGGGGAACCGCCCGCTGCCGCCGAGGAAGTCGTTGACGGGCGATCCCGCATCCCGTCGCACGCTGCGCTGGTCCTCGAAGAGGACCGCGGTGGTGATTTCGACGCCCCGGCCCAGCGAGCCTTCCCGCATCAGGCGGATGCCGTGGGTCAGGTAGTAGTCGGCGTCGTCGTGCGCCACGAAGATAGCGTTGAGGCTGTTGCCGAAGACGTTGCCCCGGCCGAAGGGATCGGCGGACCGGACCTCACGCCAGCCGGCGACGGACCAGCGCGCGCCCGGCGCCTCCCGCACTACCGTCAGGCCACCCACGACACGCTGGTCGCCCAGTCCGAACCTGAGCTCTCCCTTGAGGTGGGTGAAGGGATCCCAGGGAAGCTGCACCTGGTAGTTGAGCCCCGGGACCGAGCCCTGCACCCGGTTGTAGCGCAGCATGTCGGGGATGCGCTCCCAGGTGAAGCCGTGGCGCTGGCGGCCGGTGAGTTCCGCCGGCAGCCGGGCCGCCATCCGCTCCAGGTCCGACTGCACCTCCCGCACCGCGCGATCGGCGGCGGGGTCCTCGTTGAGGACCATCGGGTCGCCCCACTGGGCGTAGGCCTTCAGCGAGTCGCCGGGGGCGCGGTGGATCTCGTAGCGACCGTCCGACCACCGGCCGGTGTCATCGCGGGCCGCGAGGGAGTCCGGCCGCTGCTGGTCGCGACGGCGGCGGGCCCGGGACGAGTCCCGCGCCGCCTCGGAGGCGAGCGTGTCGGCACCGGCCACCGAATCGGGCAGCGGCACCCGGAAGACGATCGGACGGCCGGTGTTGATCTCATAATCGTCGAACGTCGTCCGCGCCTCGAAGGGCACCACCAGCTCTCCCAGCCACGGCAGCTCCAGCCGCCCCGACACTACCTGCCGGTAGGGCATCCAGTGCCGGCCCTCCTGCAGGGCGTACTCGAGGTCCGCATCCAGGGTGAGCACCCGGCTGATGATGCGGTTGATGCGCCGGTCCTCGCCACTGTCCTCGTCGTCAGGATCCAGCCACAGCTCGGTCCCGACAAAGCGGAAGGTGAACCGGACCAGCGATGCGCTCTCCGCGTCGAGCCAGAGCCGGCCGGCCACCTGCGACTGGCCGTTGCGGCGGGGCGTGACCTCGACCCCCATGAGCCGGATGCGGTGGCCATCGGCGGCGGTGATCACGACGCTGTCGCTCAGGCGATAGCGATACCAGGCGGCGCCGTCGGGGGCGAGGGGATGGAGCGCCGCCCGGGGCGGAATCTCGTTGCCGAAGACGCGGATCGAATCTCCCAGCGCGCGGGGGACGAACCACGGCCGGTCGAAGCTGCTCGTCAGGCGCATGTCGGACGAGCGGGAGGCGGCCCGCCGGCCGAGGATCTCCACCCGGAGGTCGTTGGGGGCGGCCCACTGGACCGTGCCCTCCTGTTCCTCCGCCGCCGCATTGGGCACCTCCGCCCAGCGCCGCCGCCCCAGCCCGAGCGACAGGCGGTAACGGAACCGGGCCTGATAGTCAGAGAGGGTGGAATCGGCGCTGCCGTGGCGGGCCACCGCGCGCTCGATCAGCCGCTGGGTGGCGGCATCGGCGAAGGGAAGGGTATCGGGCGGCAGGGCCAGCGCGGCGACGGCCAGCAGGATGGTGACCATGGGCGGGATGCTAAAACGCTCCGGCCCCGCGGCGAAGTGCCGTGGGGCCGGGGGGCAATCGGGTCAGCGCTGGCTCAGGCCATCTCTTCCGCATCGGCTCCGTTGCGGGCCCAGCGGGTGCGGCCGTCCCGGTGCAGGCCGTAGGCCTTGAGCCGCCGCCACAGCGTGGTGCGGCTGATGCCGAGATGCTTGGCAGTCTCCGCCAGCTTCCAGCCGTGGGCGTCCAGGGTCCGGACGATGGCGTCCTTTTCACGGTCCGCCAGGGTTGTGGGGCCTTCCAGACCGGGAATGAACATCGCCTCCCCCAGCTCCATGGCGCCGATGCGGAGGGGGCGCAGGCGGCCACCCATGGCGGCCAGGCGAGGCAGCAGGGTCTGCGCCTCATCTTCCGTATTCTGCTCCAGTGTGGCGAGCGCTTCCCGGGCGGGGGCGTTGGCGTAGACCACCTTGCCCTCGGGATCAAATACGACGACGCCTTCACTGAAGCCGTCCAGCAGGGCCTTTGCCAGCGGAGAGAAGACTGAGGGCGTCGGAAGGTGTGTTTCCGGCATATGTCGGCCTACGGCTCGGGTTTGGCAGGGGTTTCAGGCACCGGCCTATGCCCCCTTAGACGAGTGAGGTGGCGGGGGATTGGACAACACCCCCCGTCCTCCGGCCCTCCCGGGGGGCTCCTCGGCCGCCTCCGCCCGGATCACCAGCCCCAGCCCCAGGAAGATGGTGAGGCCGGCCACGATGGTCCTGGCGGACAGACCTTCCCCTGGCAGGACGAACGGCGCCGCCACCGACGCGAGGAAGGGCTGCAGGTAGACGAACGCCGCCACGGTGTTGGACGAGGTCCGGCGGAGCGCCCACAGGTTGAGGAAATAGGCGGCCACCGTGGGACCCAGCACCAGGTAGCCCGCCAGCCACCAGGTGGCAGGGCTCGCCTCGACGGGCGCCGCCAGGGCCGGCACTGCCAGGGGCGCCACGCCGAGGGAGGCGAAGATCATGACGTAGGTCCCCACCGTCACGGAATCGTGCCTGACCAGGAGCGGCTTGGAGACCAGGAAATAGGCGGCGTAGCAGATCATGCCGAGCAGAATGGCCAGATTGCCGAGCGCCACGCCGGGGGCGAACGTCAGCCGGTCCGGACCAACCAGGTAGACGGCCCCCGCCGCCGCCAGGCCGATCCCGGCGAGCTTCCCCGGCGAGGGGCGCTCCAGCCCGAGCAGCAGCGAACCGAGGACGGTAAACACGGGAACCGTGGTCACGAGGATCGTGGCGTTGACCGCGGTCGAGTGCGCCAGCCCATACAGGAAAAGGGACTGATTCATGGTCACGCCCAGCAGCCCGCAAATCGCCAGCCGCCCCAGGGTGCCCCGATCGGTGACCCAGGGCCCGCGGCGGATCAGCTGGACCAGGATCAGCGCAGCCGCCGCACCGAAGATCCGTATTCCCACCAGACGGGCGGCGCCCAGCTCAGGCAGGACCAGCCGGCCGATGACGGCCAGGCTGGCGAAGAACACCTGCACCACCACGAGGGCGAATGCCGTCACCGCCGCCGCCGGTGCTTGGGGGAGCGGAGTCGCGCCCGCCGCTCCTCCCGTCCCGCCCCTTCCATGGCCTCGGCCAGACCCTCGAGGGTGTCCGCCTCGAGGGAGGGGCGGCTCCCCCGCACCACGGCAAAGCGGAGCGGCCGGTCCACGCGCGGCAGATCGCCCGGCTTGAGACGGCGGGCCTGCCCCTCGCGCAGGTGGAGCCGGACGACGCCGCTCCCGTTCTGCACCTCATAGTGCAGGGGGAGCGTATCCCCGAAGAGGCGGACGCTGCCCGGCAGCGCCGTCAGGCGGGCGCGCTCGGCCTCGGGGACGGCGCCGACGGGATCTACCTCCACCGCCGTGCCGAGAAAGCTCGTCCATCCGGTGGCGCCGGCCAGCTGCTCAACCAGCTGGGCGCGGATCGCCGCCGGAGCGAGCGCCTCCAGTTGCCCGCCGGAGCGGCGCCACAGCTCCCCCGCCTCCGCGGCCGCCCGACGAATCCGCCCTTGGCTGGGATGGGTGGTCTCCCCCGCGAGGAGCGCGGCGGCCAGCGCGTCGCGCAGGGCCGGCTGCAGCTCGGCCGGGGCATCACCTTCGAGCGGCTCCACCAGGGTGTCCAGCTCGAAGCCGAAGTACCAGAGCCGCTGTCGGCGCACCAGGTGCTGATGCTTCCGGGGGCCGGCCACCGCGAACTCCGCCGCCCCGCGCCGGGCGTAGCGGCGCACCAGGTCGTAGGAGATGGTGGTGCCCTCGATGGCGGCGCGGGCCACGCCGAAGCGGTCGGCGAAGAACCTGAGGTTGCCCGCCACCGCGCCCCAGCTGCCGGCCACCGAGTTGCGCGAGACCCTGGCCTCCTGACCGTCGGCGGTGTGCTCGTCGATGACGAGGCTGAAGGGCATGATGCGGGCAAGGAGATCGGTCCACGCCTCACGCAGCTCGCGCCCCGCGTAGGGGAGCTTGAGCGGCAGCGGCTCGTCAAGGGCGCGGTACACCGAGGCGGTGCCCAGCGCGATGTCCTCGATCGCCTTGACCAGTACCCCGCGCCCCTCGGCCCATTCGGCGAGGCCCTCCTCATCGAAGAGATGCCGGGGGAGGCCGTACACCGACCCCAGCCGGCCGTGCCGGTTCACCGCCTCGGCGAAGAGGTTGTAGGCGGTGAGGTGATCGCTGCCGTTGACCCGCACGCCCTCGATGTTGCGTTCTTCGCGGGTCATGCGGTGCAGCGAGTCGATGTTGGAGCAGGCGGCGACCACCGGAGTGAGCTCCGCGCCGGCGTGCACCAGCAGCTCTCCCCAGGCCCGGTCCACCGGGAGCGCCTCCACCTCCCGGCCATAGCGGGTGAGCCGGCCGTCCTCCACCAGGCCGCGATCGGTGAGCAGCGCCAGCGACTTCCGGTAGGCGGTGCGGTCGAGCGCCACCGGCAGGTCCAGCTCGGTGGCGTCCACGCCAAGGGCGGCACAGGTGACCGCGACCCGCTCCGCATCGCCGGCAAGCTGGAACTCCGGCGGGGTGGGCCGGAGCTTGTCGAACACCACGTCGCGGTCGGTCAGGATGTAGACCTCTCCCCCGGCCACCCGGCCGTGCACCCGCCCGGCCATCTGCAGGATCTCGTTAGGGCCGAGGTACAGCCGGTGCAGCACGTTGCGGCCGCGATCCACCACGTTGGCGTAGCGGGCGTCGTAGATCACCACCGTGTCCAGGCCGCGTACATTGAGGGCCGACTGGCCCGCCGCGGTCATGGCCAGCAGGAAGGGATGGGCCACCTCCCCTTCGAGGAAGGGGCGGATCACCCGGATCGGCTCGCCGCCGTGATAGAACGCGGCGCTCAGCCGGGGGTAGCGCGCCCCGAGCCCCTGCGCCAGCTGCTCCACCTCCGCCCGGGTGGGCACAAACACGGCGACGCCGCGCTTCTCTTTCATCATGTGCCGCATGAACCGGTCGTCGAAGAACTCCTCCGCCCGCTTGGGCGCCACCCGGACCCGGGCGCGGAGCTTCGGATCGAAGGCGGTGGTCTCCAGCACCTCGGCCGATTCGAGATACCTGGCGTAGAAGGCGGGGTCCACGGTGGCCGAGAGCCAGATGAAGCGGCAGCCGGCGCGCTTGCCGAGGGCGAGGCAGAGCTCCAGTTCGGCGGAGGTCTGGTGGATCTCGTCGGCGATGATCGTATCGCGGCGGGAGATCAGGTTGTCCTCGAACCAGCGCCGGGCGATGCCGGTGGTCACGATGACCACGTTCCAGGCGGGGGTCTCGGGGGTGGCCTCGCGTTCGCGGTTGACCACCCCGACTTTGAGCGGGGCCTGGAGGATGGATTCGGCGATGGGACGAATCCCCAGGGTCTTACCGGTGCCGGTGCCCGCGACGATGCCAAAGCCCTTGCCCGAGGCGGCGAGGGCGCGCAGTTCGGCGCCGTGTTCCTTCTCGAGGATGGTCTCGATGCCGGTGAGCCCGAGGGCGAGTTCGATCGTTTCGCAGGCCGCGCGGGTGGGGGCGATGACGAGCACCCGGCCACGGGGGTGATCCGCCCGGCGGTAGGCTTCGGGATCGGGCGGGAGCAGGTGATCGCGGGACGGATGCACGCTGCAATGTAAGATGACGGCGGCTGCCCGTCCCCTGGATTCTGGGGCCGAGCTATCTTTCTCCAACCCGAGCCCGGACACATCCACACCCCGACATGCCCCGATACCTAGCGGTCGTCGTACTCGCGCTCCTTGGCAGTATTCAGCCGCTGGCGGGGCAGTCGGTCACGGGCATCCGGGACCTGGCCTTCGGCGCGGTGATCCGCGGGGTACCGGCCACCGTTGCCCCCAACGATCCGGTCAAGAGCGGCCGGTTCTACATCCGGCATCAGATCAATCGGCAGGTCCAGGTCCGCTTCACCCTGCCGACCCGGCTGGCCCGGGTTGGTGGCGGCGGCAACCTGCCGATCAGCTTCAGCACCACAGATGCGATTGCGCAGGGCACTGCGCCGACCAGCAATCCGCTGGTCTTCAACCCGAACGTCACCCAGACCTTCAACCTCGTCACCAGCGCCGATTTCTTCGTGAATCTCGGCGGCCGGGTGTCCCCCGCAGGCAATCAGGCCACCGGGAATTATCGCGGTACAATCACCCTCACCTGCACGTTCTTCTAGAAAGTCGATGGCTGCTGGCCACGCGGAAGGGAACGGCGGAGACGCCGTTCTGCGGCCGCACGTACTGGAGCGGCCGGAACTAGTTGTGCAGGAACTCGATGGAGACCACGACGGACGAATCGCCCGCCGTGGAAGGACGGCGGACCGTGAGCCGGGCCAGCCGGGGCCGTTCCGGCCGCTCGGCGGCCTGGGTCATGGGCTGGCCGGACGCCAGGCGGAGGGCATCGCCGAGGGCCCCCTGGGACGGCTGGGCTGGGAGCACCGTGGCGGTCGCCTGAAGGGCCGAACGGTCTTGCGCCCTGACTGACGAGGGGGCGAGAAGCAAGAACAAGAGGGCCAGCGCGCCTCGGAGACGAGGCCCGGTGGGCCGGCCGATGGAGCCGAGATGGGGCTGGCGGGCGCGGTGGTGACCCCGCTCACAGCGGAGGCCCCGCTCCGGGGTATCAAAGCGATGTGGCATAAGGGTTTGGACCTCCCCGCCGGACCAAAGGCAACTGCCAAGAAACTGGCCTCAAGGTGTACAAGAGATCGACACCTTGAAGTCATCTAGGAACAACCACTTACCGCATGTGGAAAACAGGACTTCGACACGCGGCACATTGGTTGCCCTCCCCTCTGCCAGGGAGCTGGCACTCCCTGGAACTCGCAGTCACGGACGACCACACCTACATCCAAAGGGAAGGGCAATGCGAACTCTCACCCGAGTATCGGCCTTCATGGCCGCGTTCTTGAGCCTGGCCAGTGTCGCCCAGGCACAGAGCGCCAACATCACAGCGACCGCAACCGTGTTCCAGGCCATGACGGTCACTGGCGCACGGACCCTCGACTTCGGGAATGTGTTCCCCGGCGTCGCGAAGGCCATCGGTGTCGCGGCCGCCACCAGCGGCCGGTACGACCTGACCGGCCAGGCCAGCGCCAACGTGAACCTCACGTTCACGCTCCCGGCCAACCTGATCAGCGGTGCGAACAACCTGCCGATCGGCACCTGGACCGGCTGCACCAACGCCACCAACACCACCACCGGCTGCACCTCGTTCACGCCGTCGGCGGCTCCGTCGGCCAGCGCCTTCAGCGGCGCGGGCGCGCTGTTCGTCTGGGTGGGCGCCACGGTCACCCCGGCGGGCAACCAGGCGGCTGGCGTGTACAACGGCACGGTCACGCTGACCGCGGCCTACTTCTAAGCTGCGATTCCAGGGTATCCGGATGGCCCACGGGTTGGGTGGACACGGCTATTTTGCAGCTGTCCCTCACCCGTGAAGCCTCCCCGGGGAGCCCCACCATGCACCGATGCCGTCTACTGCCGGTACTCGCCCTGCTCAGCGTCGCCCCGCCGCTCCCCGCGCAGTCCACGGTGGTTGGCGTTCGGGACCTGGCCTTCGGGGTGGTGATCCGCGGGGTTCAGACCACGGTCTCACCCAGCGATCCGATCCGAAGCGGGCGGTTTTATGTGCGCCACGTGCTCAACCGACGGGTCCGGCTGAGCTTCACCCTGCCGACCCAATTGGCCCGAGTCGGCGGCGGCGGGAACCTGCCGATTGCGTTCAGCAACACCGATGCGTTGTGGACCGCCACTGCGCCCGGCAGCGCTCCGGTCACGTTCAACCCCAGGCAACGGCGCACCGTGCGCCTGCGAACCAGCGCCGACATCTTCGTGAATCTCGGCGGCCGAGTGTCGCCGGCGGCCAACCAGCCGACCGGCGTGTACGCCGGAACCGTTGTGCTGACCTGCACCTTCTTCTAGAGATCGCGATGCCACTGCGCCGCACTGGATCGACCCTGGCCCTGCTGGTCCTGCTCACCAGGGTCGCCGCCGCCCAGGGAGTCGTCGTCGCGCCGCACGCCATCTACCTGGATCACCGCACCCGGAGCGCGTCGATCACGCTCTACAATCCGGGCGCCGATCCGGCGGAAGTCACGATCTCCTCCATGTATGGCTACCCGGTGACCGACTCGCTCGGTCACTTCGAGTTGCGTCTGCCAGATTCGGTGGACGCCTCCATGCCGTCCGCGACGGAGTGGATCGACGCCTTCCCCCGCCGAATGACGCTGCCGCCCCTGCAGCGCCAGACCGTGCGACTGCTGGCGCGCCCACCGGTCAGCCTCGCCGACGGCGAGTACTGGTCCCGGGTCATGATCTCGGCCAAGGGCGGCGCGATCCCGGTCTCGTCGGTTGACAGCAGCGGGATCCAGATCGGGCTCTCCCTTGAGGTCCGCACCATCATTCCGCTGATCTACCGGAAGGGCCCGCTGCACACCGGTGTCGTCGTCTACGATCTCCGCGCCGTGCCGGTGGGTGATTCGATCGCCGTCCGGGTCCGGCTGGAGCGGCGCGGGACCGCCGCCTACATCGGGACTGCGACCGGGACCCTGGTGGACAGCGCCGGCACCAAGGTGGCGAGCTTCCAGCAGCCGGTGGCCATCTACTACAACGCCGAGCCCGCCTTCATGCTGTCGCGGGAAGGACTGACCCCCGGCAGGTATCGCTTCCACCTGGTGCTCAGCAGCGAGCGGCCCGACATCATGCCCGAATTGCTGCTGCGGGCGCCGGCGTCGCGCGACTCGGTCACGGTGGTGCTGCCGTGAAACGGACCGGCCGGCGCCGCACCCTGCTGCTCTTCGCCGTGCTGGCGTTGAGCGCCGGTGCACGGACCGACGCCGGTCCGATGCGGTTCCCGCCTCGGGAAGCCGCCGCCCGGCCAGCCGCGGCCGTCGCCCCCCTGGTCTCCTCCAGCCTGGTCAAGGTCCCTGCCCCGCGGTCCCTTGAACTGCCGGCATCGCGGGTCGCCCGCACGGCGCGCCCCGTTCTCTCCCGCCCCGAGGCGACATCCAGCGCCGGCGAGTCCAGCCCGACCGGCCGGTCGGTGCTGCGCACCGTACTGGGGGAGGCCCGCCGAGTGGCCAGGGTCGCCGCGTCGTTGCTCCAGCCCACCACCGCCACCGCCCAGGAGCCGCGCCGGGAAGCCGCGCGGGACCAGGCCCCGGCGAGCGGCGCCACCTTTCGGTCTATCGCCCAGCTTCCCGGCCTGCAGCCGGTGTTGATCGAACTGATGCTTGGCCGTATCGCCCGCCGCACCGTCGAAGCCTACCGCACCGGGGACGCGGCGCTGGTGCCGCTGAGCGCGTTTTTCGATCTGGCCGAGATCCGCGCCATCCGCCGCCCGGGCGGAGTGCTGGAAGCGATGGCCCAACCGGGGAATGTGCCGCTGGTTCTCGATCCCGCAAGCCATACGCTGCGGCTGGGCAAGGAGCGGCTGTCGCTCGGGCCCGAGGAACTGGTCGCGACAGAGGACGAGGTCTTCCTGAGCACGGCGGTGCTGGCCAGAGTCTTCGCCCTGGAATGGGACGTCAGCTGGCCCGACCTGCAGGTGGCGGTGATCGAGCCGGGCACCCTGCCGGTAGCCCGCCGCATCCGTCGGGAGTCGATGCTTCGGGCCCAACTGATGAGTTCGGGTGGCCCGGAGCAGGCTGGGCCTCGCCTCGGCCTGCAGCGGTCCCAGCTCAAGGGCCTGGTGCTGGACTACTCGTTCCTCACGCCGACCAACGGGCTCGACGCCGGCGCCTACGCCACCACCATGGGGCTCGACCTCTTCGGCGGCGCCCTGGCCGTCGGGGTCCAGAGCCAGAACGGCACGGGGCGCCCGCCGCGGACCGAGGCCTCCTGGACCGGCATCTGGCGGGAAAACCGCTGGCTGTCGCAGGCAACGGTGGGGGACGGCATCAGCACGGGACCACGGTCACGCACCCTTCGTGGCGCCTCCATCTCCAATAGCCCCTATGCCCGTCCGTCCATTCTGGGCCACGTGCCGTTTGACGGCCAGCTTGGCACCGGGTGGACGGTAGAGGCGTACCGGGGCGGCCGCCTGATCGGTTTCGATTCCGTCAACTCGCTGGGCCGGTACTCCTTCGACGTGCCGATCCAGTACGGCGAGAACCCGGTGGATTTCGTGGCCTACGGACCCTTCGGCGAGGTCCGGGAGTTCAACCAGACCTACCGGCTGGCCACGGAGGGGCTTCCGGCGCGGCGTGTTGAATACGGCCTTTCGGCCGGCGCATGCCGGACCGATCGCTGCAGCAACACCGCCAACGTGGATCTGCGCTACGGCCTCACCACCCGGTGGACAGCCCGGGCCGGCGTGGACCGTTTCTCGCGCGACAGCCTGGGCGACCTGACCCACCCGTATGTGGGGCTGCTCGGCAGCGTCACCAACTCCATCGCGGTCGAAGCGGAGGCGGTGGGCAACGCGGTCCTGCGCGGCGCCGTGCGCTTCGAGCCTTCGGTCAACCTCGCGGTCGGGGCCGAGGCGCATCGCTTTTCTCAGAACCCGCGCGATCCGCTGCTGACGCCCGAGGGCCGGCTCGATCAGTTCACGCTGACTGCCTTCCTCCGCCCCTTGGGTCAGCAGGGAGGACTGTTCTTCGAGGGCAGCCTCGACCGGATCCACACGGCGACCACCGTTCAGACCAGCGCCAGGGCGGGGGCGTCGTTCCAGGTCTCCGAAGTGCGGGTGCTGCCCGCGATCCGAGTGCAGCAGACCACCGGCGCCGGTCCGCTCTTTCGCCAGACCTTCTTGAGCCTGAACACCTACGTGCTGCCGCAGCCCTCCCTGGGCCGGCTGCTGGGACGGCTGACCGCGCGCACCTCGCTCGACATCGAAGGCGGCGCGGGCGTTTCCGGCGCCTCGGCGTATGTCAGCGCCCCCCTGCGCCGCGGTTTCCGGGCGGAGACCGGCGTGACCTGGATGCGCGGGACCCAGGGACCGGGGCTCTCGCTGATGATCGCGGCCGAGCTCCCAACCGTGCGGTCGTACACCACGGTGACCGCCGGCGGCGGCCGGGAGGCGATGGGCACCCAGTACGTCACCGGTTCGGCGATCTACAACCCGGCCCGCGGCGGGGCCGACTTCTACGGCGGCTCCTCGCTCTCCCGGGGGGGCGTGGCGGGACGGGTCTTCCTCGATACCAACGGCAACGGCAAGTTCGACCGGGACGAGCACCCGCTCGAGGGCGTGCGGGTCGTGGTCGGCCCGACGTTCGATTTCTCCGACGAGAACGGCGCCTACCAAGTCTGGGACGTGCTCCCCTACGAGCCGGCCCAGGTGACGGTGGATTCGGCTTCCATCCCTTCCCCGCTGTGGGTACCGGCGTTCGGGATGGTGCTGGTCGAGCCGGCGCCCAATCGCTACCGCCGCCTGGACGTCCCGGTCGTGCCCGCCGGTATCATCGAGGGCCGCCTGGCCGGTCCGGCGGCGGGACGGGTGGGTGCCGCGGCGGTCACCCTGATCCTGCACAACAAGAAGACCGGCGAGAAGCGGCGGATCGATACCTTCTCCGACGGCACGTTCTACGCGATGGGTGTCCGGGCGGGGGAGTGGCAGCTGTCCGTGGATCCCTCCTGCCTGACCCTGTTGAACGCGACGGCGGCTCCGCTCTCCTTCGTGATGCGGGGCAGCGCCGAGGGGGAGACCGTCAGCGGGCTGGAGCTGGTCCTGCAGTAGGCCGGGATGCCGCACAAACGAACACCCCCGCTCATCGCGGGGGTGTCGGTCAGGGCTGGGAGCCCTGACCTGCTGGGCAGACCGGTAGTGAGAGGCCGTCAGGAAGGGTCGGCCTGCCCCATGGTTACCGCGCTCAGGGCGCGGTGTATGCTCGCATGCTTCTGGTCAGTCGCGTGCCCGCCGATCGTCATTCCTGCCACCGTGGCGTTCCGACCGGTCGTCTCGGTGGGACGCCTCAGCCCGGCTCTCGCTGTAGTAGCGCCCGCCCCGTTCGTAGACCACAACTGCCCGCAGCCCCGGATGGTTCCGGTCATGGCGCTCGTAATAGCGCTGCCGGTCGGCGTCGTACCAGACCTGTACCTGCCGGTATCCATGGTGCCGGTACCAGCCGTGCCGCTGCGGGCGATGGATGACCACCACCTCGCGGCCGGGCCGATAGCGATTGTCAGGACGGACCACGACCACGGAGGTGCGATAGTGAGGGTAGGGATCGCCGAGGATGACGCGGCCGGTCAGGGGGCCGTGACCGATGGAGATGTCGGCGACGACGCGCTGGGCAGCCAGCGTTCCCGGCAGGAGAAGGAGCAGTGCGAGCGCTGGCAACGAACGATGAACGGGCATGGAGATCCTCGTAGGATTGAGGGACAGCAGGCTCTCAATGCCAGCTGCGTGCCAAAGTCGGAACTGGATGTGAGACAGCGAGTTGCGCGTGCAGCCCCGGTTCGGGATTGTCCCGATCCGAGACTTCTGGACCGAAACTGTCCTGGAGTGAGACGACCGGGATGCGGTGGCTGGCGAATAAAAATTCGCTGGGATCACCTTGACACTGCCATGGAGGGCCAGCATACTATGGCCTCCCAAGGCGCCGGACGCCGGCGCGCTGGGCATCCTGGCCGGACGGTGCTCTCCAGGCACGCCACATCAGACCGTTCGCGTCCAATCCCGGGAATTCACTTGCGCCCGTGGGACTTCCAAATGTCTATGTGGCGGCAGATCCTTACTTTCCTTACAACTTCCTCGCAATCGGAGGGCAGCATGGCAGCGGATTTCTTCCTGGGCGAATCGCTCGTAGGTGAGGGCAATGAAATCGCCCACATCGATCTGATCATCGGCAACAAGGGCGGTCATGCCGGCGCGGCCTTCTGCAATGCGCTGGCGAACAACAAGGACGGCTTCACCACCCTGCTCGCCGTGGTGGCGCCGAACCTGCCGGCCAAGCCGGACACCATCATGTTCAACAAGGTGACCATCAAGGGCGCCAAGCAGGCGGTGCAGATGTTCGGTCCGGCCCAGGCGGCCGTGGCCCGCGCCGTGGTGGACAGCGTGGCCTCCGGGGTCATCCCGAAGGACAAGGCCAACGACTGGTGCGTGCTCGTGGGTGTGTTCATCCACTGGCAGGCTGCCGACGACAAGAAGATCTACCAGTTCAACTACCAGGCCACCAAGGAAGCCATCGAGCGCGCGCTCAAGGGCCTGCCCACGGTGGACTCGGTGGTCAGCGGCTCCAAGACCGCCCGTCACCCGTTCTCGGGCGTGGACAACGCCTGAGTCCTGGCCGACCAGCGGGAGACAGAGGGGCGGGGCGATCCCCGCCCCTCTGTCATGTCAGGCTCTCATCGTTTCAGTGACGGGCGGCCCCGGCCGCCCGGACGGACCTTCAGGGACTTGCCGATATGCGTAACCTCCTCCTCCAGCTCGACTCCTCCCGGCACCCCAGCGTCTTCGACCAGGTGGTCGCGTACGACGGGGGCGCCGATGAAATCATGAGTTACGGCGGCGTCACGCCGGAAGACGTCCGCGACCTGGTCCATGGCTGCATCTTCACCCGGGGGCCCAAGGACCTGCACCGGACCGCCATCTGGATCGGTGGTAACAACATGTCGCAGGGGGAGCAGCTGCTGGCCATGGCGGTGGACGCGATGTTTACGCCCTTCAGTGTCTCGGTCATGCTGGACTCCAACGGCTCCAACACCACCGCCGTGGCCGCCGTGGTGAAGATCGAGCAGACCCTCGGCGACCTGAAGGGCAAGAAGGTGCTGGTGCTCGCGGGCACCGGACCGGTGGGCCAGCGGGCGGCCGGACTGCTGGCGCGCGACGGCGCCGAGGTGACGATCACCTCCCGGAAGCCAGAGCAGGGAGACAAGGCCCGCCAGTTCATCAGTGCCCGGTTCAACGTCCAGGTGGAAGCGGTCACGCTCTCCGATCCCTCCAAGGTGGGCGAACTGCTCGAAGGCACGGATGTGCTGCTCAACTCCGGACCGGCGGGCGTGCAGATGGTGCCCAAGTCGGCCTGGACGGCGCACAAGTCCATCAAGGTGGCCGTGGACCTCAACGCGGTGCCGCCGCTGGGCATCGAGGGGATCGAGGTCAACGACGCCGGCAAGGAACGCCACGGGGTGGCGATGTTCGGCGCCTTCGGAGTCGGGAATTTCAAGACCAGGCTCCACAAGCGCTGCATCGCCCGCCTGTTCGAGAAAAGCGACCTGGTCCTGGACGCGGAGCACATCGCG
The DNA here is from genome assembly GCA_964449145.1 of uncultured Gemmatimonadaceae bacterium. GTDB lineage: Bacteria > Gemmatimonadota > Gemmatimonadetes > Gemmatimonadales > GWC2-71-9 > JADJOM01. The sequence goes on from CAYUYF010000018.1 coordinate 29,846, forward strand.
GAGATCGCCCGGGAGCTGGTCAAGTCGAAGTGAGCCTCCCCGGATGACCGCCCCGGGCTGACGCTCCCATGCCACGCGTCATCGGCGTCGACCCGGGCACCGTCTCGATCGACGTCTGCGGCCTGGCCGACGGCGAGATCTTCCTCGACGCCAGCCTCCCCACCGCCGACGCGCTCGCCGAACCCGCCGCCTTCCTGCACCTGCTCGCCAGTCACGGGCCGCCGGACCTGGTTGCCGGGCCGTCCGGCTACGGCCTGCCCATGCTCCCCGCCAGCGGTATCAGCGACGACGACCTGCGCCTGGCGTTCCTGGCCGCCGACGGGGAAGCGGGCGGCATCGGTGGGCTGCGCCGGCTGGCGATGCTCCTGGCCAGGTCGGGGCTGCCGGTGGTGTTCACCCCGGGCGTGATTCACCTCCCGACGGTGCCGGAGCATCGCAAGCTCAACCGCGTGGATCTCGGTACCGCCGACAAGGTGGCCGCGGCGGCCCTCGGAGTCTGGCACGAATCCCGGCGGCGCAGGACCGGGGCAGACCAGGCCTCGTTCTGGCTGCTGGAACTGGGCGGAGCGTTCACGGCCGCGCTGGCGATCCGCGACGGCGCGATCGTGGACGGGGTGGGCGGCAGCAGCGGGCCGATGGGGTGGCAGGCATGCGGAGGGTGGGACGGCGAGGTTGCGTTCCTGGCACGCGAGGTCACCAAGGATCTCCTCTTCCATGGGGGGCGCGTCTCGCGGCCGGGACCGGTGGGACTGAATGCGTACATCGAGGGCGTGCACCGGGCGGCGCTCGGCCTGGCCGCGGCGCACCCGCAGCCTGAGATCATCCTGCTGTCAGGCCGGCAGGCGAGCGACCCCGAGGTCCGGGAAGCGCTGGAGTCGCGGTTGCGGACGTTCGCCCCGGTGGCCGACTTGTCGGGGTTCGCCCGGGTGGCAAAGAGCGGCGCGCAGGGCGCGGCGCTGATCGCGGACGGGCTGGCCGGGGGGCGGCATGCGGACATCGTGGCGGCGCTGAGGCTCGGGGAAGCGCGTGGCACCGCTCTCGACTACCTGACCGTGATCAGCCCGGCGATAGCCCGGGAGCGGCTGGGCATTACGACCCGCTAGCGCCTCCCAGGTCCCTCGCCAGCCAGGCGACGGCCACCGCCGGGGCGCACTCCGAGACCGCGTTGGCGAGCCCGGCCGCCGCCGGTATCAGGCTGGAGAACTCGCGAACCGGCCGACGGAGTGAGGTGGCCACCCGTGCCGCCATGAATCGCCCGGCGCCGGCGCCGATCACCGGGGCGTCCGCGGGAATCTCCGCCAGCCTGGCAACCGCCGACAGCGCCGATGCAATCTGTGCCTCCTGCCTGCTGGCGAGGTCGCGGGCCAGGTCCACCCACGCCTCGTGGGGCGCGGTGGCCGCGTCCCGGCCCACCATGCGCGCCAGGCGGCGGGCGCTCGCCGCCGGAGTCTTGGCGCCGCCATCGGCGCTGGGATGCAGGTCGGCACCCTCGGGGAGGTCTCCGGTCAGCCGGTGGACGTCGGCGGCAGTGGCGAAGTACTCCGCCATGAGCGGCGTCTCCACACCCCGGACGGTTGCCACCGGGGCCAGGGCCATGACCGGAGTGCGGACCACGCCGGTGTAGACCAGCTCCCGGGTCACCAGCCGGCTGGCGTCGGTGTCTCCCTCTGCCACGACCCGGCCCGCCAGGATGGGGATGACGTCGGTGGTGGTGCTGCCGATATCCACCAGCAGGGCGGCCGGGAGGTGGCGCGCCACCAGCTCGGCGCTCGCCCGCCAGTTGGCGGAGGCGATCTCGAGCGCCCGCGCCTCCACCGCCTCGGGCCGCACCAACCCTCGTGGCCCGGCGTAGTAGCGGCACTGCGCGCCGGGGATGAGGCCCCGGATCCTCGCGGCGATCCGCACCACGCCATCCCGCCGGTCGGCGAACAGATCCACCATCTCACCGGTCATGGTAATGGCGTGCGCCGGGGCGGCACCGAGCCTGGCCAGCGCCTCGGCGATCGCCGCGTCCAGATGTTCCATGCCCTGCCACAGCGGACAGGGGAGCTGCACGACCCGCTCCACCAGCCCATCGGAGCCGAGCCGCGCGGCCTTGAGATGGGCTCCGCCGAGATCCCAGCCAATCACGGGGTCACCCATCGGCTGGGTCTCCAAGGGCGACTTCGTGGGTCACGGCGCGCTGCGCCGGATGGGGCCGGGTTGGACAGGAATCCTCGAGCAGGGTGAGAACCAGCTCCGCCACGTTGAGCCCGAGCGCGGGCCGGATGCCGCAGTAGGAGGTGGTGAGCCGCGGATTGACCTCCAGGACCACCGGGCCGCTGCCGGTCATTACAAGATCCACGCCGACGTATCCCCAGAGTCCGGGAATGGCCCGCGCCACGCCTTCTCCAACCGAGGCGAGCGACGCATCGGCGGGGATGGCGTTAACGAGCAGCCGCGCGAGCGCAGGCCGGTCATCCTCGATCCGGACCACCTGCCGATTGGCCGCCAGTACCTGCGCGCCCGGCTCGGCACAGAGGAGAGACAGGCTGGCCGGTTCACCTTCGATCCACGGCTGCGCCACGCACCCGGCCGATGGGTCTGCGACGAAGCGCGCCGCTTCGTGGCAGCTGGCCACGATCCTGACGCCGTCGGAGCCAGCGCCATCATCCGGCTTGACCACCCACCGGCCGGGCCGCGCCGGGATCGGGTCGGCGGGTCCGAAGGTCGGGACGACCGGCACTCCGGCGCGGGCCAGCGCCTGCGCGGTGGCGCGCTTGCTGGCGGCTACTCTTATCCCGCCCGGGCGGCAGCCGAGCAGGAGCTTCCCTTGCTGGAGCACCGTCTCGGCCAGCCGGGCGAGGATACCACCGGTTTCGGGCGCGGTGGGCCACACCGCGTCGGCCCAGGCCACCCCTCGTGCAAAGACAGCGTCGGGGCTTTCGGCGCCCACGGGCTGGAGCGGCTCGACAGCGTCGATCGGCGGGAGCCTCGGATCCCGGCCGCAGCGGACGCGAATACCGGGACAATCCAGCAGGTCGCGGACCAGGGCGCGGACCATCAGGTCCGCCTCACGAGTCAGCGAAGGCGGGAGCGGCGCGCCCGCCAGTCCACCCCCCGTGAGGTACTCGAAGACGAACACCTTCATCTCGATATCATCCGATTGAACTCCAGCTCCCGCTGGCGCACGAGATCCTTCGCATCGTCCGGATGGCCGGCCTCGGCGTGCACGGTACAGATGGGCGCGCCGGGCTGACAATTCATGCCGGGATTGGGAACGTCGCGGCACCAGGAGGGGAAGGCGAATCCCGGCTCCACCCGCCACTCCTCCCGCGCATGGACGATGCTCTGGGCGCGGGCCGGCCCGGGTCGGGCCGCGGGCGGCAGGGTGCCGCGACAGGCCTCGATGTGCTCGCGGAGCAGTCCATGCTCGTAGTCGGCATCGTATAGCTCCATTGTGGCCGTTGGCCGCGGGTTGATTTCGAGCACCGACCACCGATCCCCATCGAGCATGAAGTCGAGGCTGTTCAGTCCCAGAAGGCCGGTCCCGGCGACGAGCGCGTCCAGCCGGTCGCTGATGCGGGCGCCGAGCGGAGCGGCGAGGGGCATACGCCCCACCGCGCCGCCGAAGAGATGCGGCGACCCCGCCCGGGCGGAACTGGTCCACTGCTCGTTGAAGCCGAGGATCAGCGCTCGAAGGCCGTCGGCGAGGAAGAGCGCCGACATCGGGCGGCCGGTCTCCAGCCGCTGGAAGTAGTCGCTCGCGCCCGGGCGGCGCGACCCCGCGGGCTGGATGTGCGCGCCCCCCGCTCCACCCCGGTGCTTGACCAGCCACCCTTCGGGTTTCGATGCGGGATCGTAAGCCACTTCGGGATGGGGAATGGCGAGGGCATCCAGCAGGGGAAAGAACCGGCGCGGGTCCTTCACAGCGCGGACCACTGCCGGCGGATTGCCGAAGACGTCACGCCCTGCGGCCAGCCGGGAGAGTAGACCGGGACGGGCTTCGAAGCCGGAACCGTAGACCAGCGGTGTGTCCGGACCGAGGGTTGCAGCAGCATCCAGCAGGGCCCGGCGATCGAAGTGGAACCCCGCCGCGGCGGCCACCACGGAGCATTCCACGGCCGCTGCCCGGGTATCCCGGTCGGCGAAGCAGTCGAGCACGGCGGCGCGGTATCCCCCGCGGCGGGCGGACTCGGCCAGCGCCCGTCCGGAGATGGCCGCAATGAGCAGCGGCGCGGCGTCAGCGCGGAGGATTGGGAGCGCCATCGCGGTGATTATGCATTGCTGGATGGTAGCAGCTATAATGTCCTTCAGACCATGCCTGCGTCCTCCAAACCCCAAGCCGATGTCCTGAACGTCGCCTGCCCCTTCTGCGGGCTGGTGTGCGACGACCTCACCGTGCGGCCCGGCACCCGGCTCGAAGTCGTCGCCAACGGTTGCCCGATCGCGGGGCCGGCGTTTTCGGCTGCGCCAGGGCCGGAGGACGTCACCCCACGCATCGGCGGCCGGCCCGCCACGCTGGAGGCCGCCGCGGCGGAGGCTGCGCGGCTGCTCGGGGCGGCGCGGCTGCCGCTGATCGCGGGACTGGCCACCGATGTGGCTGGCGCCCGGGCCGCGGGCCGCCTGGCCGAGCGGACCGGCGGCGTGCTGGACCACATGAACGCCCCCGCCCTGCTCCGCAACGTCATGGTGATGCAGGATTCCGGGTGGATCACTACCACCCTCTCCGAGGTTCGCAACCGGGCCGACCTGCTCATCGTGGCGGGTGGGGACCTGGTGGGCCGGTTCCCGCGGTTCTTCGAGCGCTGCATTGCCAACCGGGAGACCCTTTTCGGCGACGGGCGGCAGTGTGAAGTGATTTTTCTCGGCGCACCGGTGCCGGCGGGGCTCTCGCTGCCCGGGCCGGTGCGCTCCATCCCGTGTGAGGTCTCTCGGCTGGGGGAGGCGATCGGGGTGATCCGTGCGCTGCTCGCGGGCCGGCCGCTCACAGCAGCACTGGCCGCAGGCGCGCCGCTGAAGGTCTGGCAGGACCTGGCCGACCGGATGCGGGCGGCGCGGTACGGGGTGGTGGCGTGGGCGGCTGCGGACTTTGACTTCCCCCATGCGGAACTGACGCTGCAGGCGCTGTGCGAGCTGATCCGCGACCTCAACCGGGAGACCCGCTTCGCCGGGCTGCCGCTGGGCGGCAGCGACGGGGACCTCACCAGCGACAGCGTGCACCTCTGGCAGACCGGGTATGGCTCCCGCACTTCGTTCGGCGCCGGCTACCCCGCCCAGGACCTCTACCACCACGCGACCGCCGGACTGCTGCAGAGCGGCGGTGCCGACGTGATGGTCTGGATCTCCAATTTCAATGCGGCCCGCATCCCGCCCGACGCCGACGTTCCGGTGATCGTGCTCGGCCGGCCCGGCATGCGCTTCGGGCAGGCGCCGGCGGTGTTCATCCCGGTGGGCACCCCGGGGGTCGATCATGCCGGCCATCTCATCCGTACCGACCGGGTGGTGGCCCTGCCGCTGGGCCAGCTCCGAAATTCCGCCCTGCCGAGCGTGGCCGGGGCCATCGAGGCCATCGAAGCCGCGCTGGGGGAGGGCTGACCGATGCTCCTCAAGCTGGCGGGCGGGCGGGTCTACGATCCGGCGCATGGGCTGGACGGGGTGGTGCGCGACGTCTACGTCCGCGACGGCAAGATCGCCGCCCCGCCCGCGGCTGACGAGCGGATTGACCAGGTCCATGACCTCTCGGGCCGGGTGGTCATGGCCGGCGCGATCGACATGCACACGCACATCGGCGGCGGCAAGCTGAACATCGCGCGCGCGATGCTGCCGGAGGACCACCGGGGCGACCCGCTGGCCCGCACCTCCCTCACCCGCGCCTCCTCCGGCCGGGCGGCGCCGGGCACCTTCGCCACCGGCTATCGCTACGCCGAGATGGGGTATACCGCCTGTTTCGAGCCGGCCGTCCTCCCCATCAACGCCCGCCAGGCCCACCTGGAGATGGGCGACACGCCGATGGTGGACAAGGGCGGGTACGTGATGCTGGGGAGCGACGATTTCCTGCTCCGGATGATGGCGGCCGGGGAGGAGCAGCAGCGCATCAACGACTATGTGGCGTGGACGCTCAACGCCACGCGCTGCATCGGCATCAAGGTGGTGAATCCCGGCGGGATCAGCGCGTTCAAGTTCAACCAGCGGATGCTGGATCTGGACGAACCCAACCCCCATTACGGGGTGCGGCCCCGGGACATTCTCCGGGTCCTGAGCCGGGCGGTGTACGAACTCGGCGTGCCGCATCCGCTGCACGTGCACAGCAGCAATCTCGGCCTTCCCGGCAACGTGGAGTCGACCCTCGGCACCATCCGGGCGGCGGAGGGGCTGCCGATCCACCTGACGCACATCCAGTTCCACTCCTACGGGACCGAGGGAGACCGCAAGTTCTCCTCGGCGGCCGCCAGGATCACCGAGGCGATCAACGGCACCCCCAGCGCCACCTGCGACGTGGGGCAGATCCTGTTCGGCCAGACGGTCACCGCCTCCGGCGACAGCATGGCCCAGCATCGCAACGCCGCCCATGCCAGCCCGCGGAAGTCGGTGATCATGGACATCGAGTGCGATGCCGGGTGCGGGGTGCTGCCGTTCAAGTATCGCGACAAGAACTTCGTCAACGCGCTGCAATGGGCGATCGGGCTGGAGATCTTCCTGCTGGCCAGCGACCCGTGGCGAGTGTTCCTGACCACGGACCACCCCAACGGGGCGCCGTTCACCAGCTACCCGCACCTGATCCGGCTGCTGATGGACCGGACCTTCCGGAACGACCGGCTGGCCCAGCTCAACCCCGATGCCCAGGCGATGACCACGCTGGGGAGCATCGAGCGCGAGTACTCGCTGTACGAGATCGCCATCCTCACCCGGGCGGCGCCGGCCCGCCTGCTGGGGCTGGCCGACATGGGGCACCTGGGCGCCGGTGCCGACGCCGACATCACGGTGTACCGGGAGGACAGCGACCGGGAGCGGATGTTCACTGCGCCGGAATACGTCTTCAAGGCCGGCGAGCTCGTGGTGCGGGACGGCCAGGTCATCAAGGTGACCTGGGGCCGCTATCACACGGTGCAGCCGGCGTACGACCGCGGCATCGAGCGGCGGCTGGCCGAGTACTTCGCCCGTTACCAGACGGTCCGGGCCGAGCATCTTGCGATCTCGGACGAGGAGATGCACAGCTTCGGGCATGGCGGCGCGGTGCTCACCCATCCCTGCCGGAGCGGGCGATGATCCTCAACGGTGTCGCGATTGACGATGAATTCGCCGAAGCCTTCGGCATGAAGGCCACGCGGGTGATCGTCACGGCCCAGAACCTCACCTGGGCCGGCCATGCCGCGCGCGCCGCGACGGGATTCGCCACGTCGGTCATCGGCTGCGGCTGTGAGGCGGGGATCGAACGCGAGCTGACGCCCGCCGAGACGCCCGACGGCCGTCCGGGGCTGTCGCTGCTGCTGTTCGCGATGTCGGGGAAGGAACTCGCCAAGCAGCTGGAGCGCCGCATCGGGCAGTGCGTGCTGACCGCGCCGACCAGCGCGGTCTACGCGGGCCTCACCGACGGGGAGCCGGTGCCCCTCGGCAAGAACCTCCGCTACTTCGGCGACGGCTTCCAGGCCTCCAAGCTGATCGATGGCCGGCGCTACTGGCGCGTCCCGGTGATGGACGGCGAGTTCATCGCGGAAGAGACGACCGCCATCGTCCCGGCGGTGGGCGGGGGCAACTTCCTGGTCCTGGCCGAGTCGCAGCCGCAGGCGCTGGCGGCCTGTGAGGCGGCCATCACGGCCATGCAGCGGGTGCCCAATGTGATCATGCCGTTCCCGGGCGGGGTTGTTCGTTCCGGGTCCAAGGTCGGCTCCCGGTACAAGGCGCTGAGTGCCTCCACCAACGATGCCTTCTGCCCCACGCTGCGCGGGATCACGGCGTCACAGCTGTCGCCGGAGATCGGCTCGGTCATGGAGATCGTGATCGACGGGCTCACCGCCGACGACGTCAGTGCCGCGATGCGGGCCGGCGTCCTGGCCGTGACGGACCTGGGGCTGGCGCGGGGCATCCGGCGCATCAGCGCGGGGAACTACGGCGGGAAGCTCGGCAAGTATCACTTCCGGCTGCGGGAGATCCTGGCCGGATGAGTGGCCTCCAGCTGGTGCTGCGGGAGCCGCCTGCCCAGCGGGTGGACCTGTCCCCCCTGACGGGAGACCGGCTCGCCGGCCTGTCCCTGGCTCAGGCGGGGGCGATCGAGCTGGTCAGCGGCAATCGCCGGCTCCGCGCCGACCAGGTCTTTTCCCTCCACGGTACGCCGGGCGCCAACATCGAGATCACCGGCGCCACCGACCGGCTGGACCGCATCGGCGCCGGGATGACCGGCGGCCGGATCCGCGTACAGGGAGACGCGGGCGCCTATCTCGGCCAGGACATGACGGGCGGGAGCATCGAGGTTTCGGGAAACGCCGGCGCGTTCACCGCCACCGGCATGCGGGCCGGCCGGATCCATGTGACCGGCAACGCCGGAGACTTCCTCGGCGCCGCGATTCCTGGCGACCACCAGGGCATGCGCGGCGGCACCGTTCTGGTGGACGGACGGGCCGGCGACCGGGCCGGCGACCGGATGCGACGCGGCATGCTGCTCATCGCCGGAGATACCGGGGACTATCCGGCCTCCAGGATGGTGGCGGGAACGCTGGCCGTCTGGGGCGCCCCGGGCCGGTTCCCCGGCTTCGCCATGCGGCGGGGAACGGTGGTGTTCCGCGAACAGCCCGCGGCCCTGCTCCCCACGTTCAATCTGAGCGGAGAATTTCCCCTCAACGTCCTCACGCTCCTGATGCGCTCCTGGCGCGGACTGCCCGGACCGTTCGGGGCGCTGGCGGACACGGGGCACCGGGCCAGGCGCTGGCTGGGCGACCGAGCCAACGGAGGTGTCGGCGAAATCCTGATTCTGGCCTGAACCGCCCGCCCGCCGCCCGCCCGGGGCGGCATTCGCACAACTGCACCTTCCGCCTTATCTTCTCGCCCCTTGGGCGGATCCCACCACGGGATGGAAATTCGATGACCAGTCTCAACATGAACGAGCGCGCCCGCGACCTCGCGGACGTGATGACCGAGGATCCGGCCGGCCTCCGCATCGCGGAGCACCTGCTCGCCGGCGGCGCACGGGTCATCGACGCCGGGGTGCATGTCGCGGGCGGCTACAACGCCGGCCTGCTGCTCAGCGAGATCTGCATGGGCGGGCTGGGAGACGTGGAGTACGGCGCGGTGTCACTCGGGGGACAGAACTGGCCTTCGGTGCAGGTCCGCACCGACTTCCCCGCGCAGGCCTGCATGGCCTCGCAGTACGCGGGCTGGGCCATCCAGGTGGACAAGTTCTTCGCCATGGGATCGGGGCCGCTCAGGGCCCATGCCCGGGTGGAGAAGGAACTCTTCGAGAAGCTGCACTACGCCGAGCAGGCCACGGTGGGCGTGCTGGTGCTGGAGGGCCGGGAGCTGCCGACCGACGCAGTAGCGGAATGGGTGGCCCGGAAGGCGGGGCTGTCGCCCGGACAGCTGGTGTTCCTGGTGGCGCCGACCGCTAGCCTGGCGGGTGGCGTGCAGATCTCGGCCCGCATCCTCGAGACCGGGCTGCACAAGATGGAGACCCTCGGTTTCGATGTCCGCAGTGTGCTGAGCGGCATTGGGACCGCGCCGGTAGCCCCCCTGGCCAAGAACGACCTGCGGGGCATCGGCCGGACCAACGACTGCATCCTCTACGGCGGGCAGGCGCACTACTCCGTGAATGCCAGCGACACCGAGCTGGCCGATCTCGCCGCCCGGCTGCCGGCCAGCGCCTCCAAGGACTACGGCACGCCGTTCTACGACATCTTCGAGCGCTACGACCGGGACTTCTACAAGATTGACCCGCTGCTTTTTTCGCCGGCGGAGGTGTGGCTGACGAGCGTGGCCTCGGGCAAGACCCATCACGCGGGCCGCACCGACCCGGACGTGCTGCGCCGGTCACTCTACCCGGAATGAACCGCCGCCGGCCGGTCCCGCGTCCGTCCGGTGGCCGGCGGTTCCCTGCCACGGCCACTCTCCTGCAATTCCGTTTCCTATTTCCTGGAGTCAGCATGCGTCGCCTTACCGTTGTGCCCCTGCTCGTGCTCGCCGCCGCGTGTGCCAAGCCCGATGCCAAGCCGGCGCAGGACACCACCGCTCAGGCGCCGGCCGGGCCGATGGCGTTCGTCACCGTCATCTACAACATGCCCAAGGATGCCGCCGCCTTCGAGAAGTACTACTGGGATACCCACGTGCCGCTGGTGGGGAGCAAGCAGGCGGAGGTGGGGTTCGTGCAGGCGGAGCTGACCAAGTTCGACGCCACCCTCGACGGCAAGGCGCCGACGCACTACCGGCAGGCGGTGCTGTGGTTCAACAACATGGCCGACTTGCAGAAGGGCGTCGCCACCGCCGGCTTCAAGGCCATCGGGGACGACCTGGCGAACTTCGCCAGCGGAGGCCTGGTCGGCATGGTGGGCGAGCAGACCAACGACGCGGCCCCGCTCACCGGTGACTCGACCACCTTCGTGACGGTCATCTACCAGCATCCCAAGGATGCGGCCGCCTTCGAGGCCTACTACTCGGCGACGCATATCCCGCTCGTGGGCCAGCATGCCGCGGAAATCGGCTTCACCCGGGCCGAGCTGGTCAAGTTCAGCGGCAACCTCGACGGCTCGCCGGCCACCTTCTACCGCCAGGCCAAGCTCTACTTCCCCTCCCAGGCCGCGCTGAAGGCCGGTACCGCGACCGAGGGGTTCAAGGCGGTGGGGGGCGATCTGGGCAACTTTGCGGACGGCGGGCTGATCGCCCTGGTGGGGCATGTGACGGGCGGCAGGTAGGCGTTTCGCTCGCCGGCAATCATCCGTTATCCGTTGTCCGCGAATTGTCCGCTGCGCCTGGCGGATGCTCCGCGGATGGCGGGTAACGGTCACCGGATGGCCAGCCCCATGCACCTCCTCATCCTTACCTCCACCACCGGTTGGCACACCGATGAGCTGGCCCGGGCCGCCCGCGATGCCGGGGCGGACCCGATGCTGTTGCCGTGGGAAGCCAGCGTTGGCCGGATGGGAGGAGAGCCGGGAGTCTTCAATTCCGGGACGGCGCTGGACCGCTCCGTGGCGGTCCTGCCGAGGATCATCCCGAGCGGCTCGCTGGAACAGATCATCTACCGGGTCAACACGCTGCACCGGCTGGAAGAATCCGGCGTCCGGGTGATGAACAGCGCCCGCGCCATCGAGCGCACCGTGGACAAGGCGTGGACCTCGGCCATCCTGGAGCAGGCGGGGCTGCCGACCCCCGATACCGTGGCCTGCGAACGGGCCGAGGATGCCTTCGCGGCCTTCCGCCGCCTGGGCGACGTTGTGGTCAAACCGCTGTTCGGTTCCATGGGGCTGGGAATGTCGCGGGTGTCGGACGAGGACATGGCGTGGCGGGTCTTCCGGACCATCGAAACCATCAGCGGGGTCTACTACCTGCAGCGGTTCATCCCGCACGGTGGCCGGGACCTGCGGGTGTTCGTGGTTGGGGGACGGGTGCTCGGTGCCATCGCCCGGAGCGCGCCCGGATGGCGGACCAACTTCTCGCGGGGCGGCGCAGTGGAAGTCGCCACGCTGACGCCCCAGCAGGAGGACTTCGCCGTGCGGGCCGCGGCGGCCGTCGGAGCGGAATATGCCGGCGTGGACCTGCTCCCGGCGGAGGATGGCACCGACTACGTGATCGAGGTGAACGGTATCCCCGGATGGGAGGGGCTGCAGCAGGCCACCGGCATCGATGTGGCGGGGGCGGTGATCCGCCAGCTGCTTGGCCGTTGAGGAACGATGACGCCGGCTGAGGTCTCCGCGGCGGTCACCGCCGCCTGCGTGCTCGAGGCGACGGCGCCCAAGCCCGGCAACGTCTCCCCGGGCCGTCCCTTCGGCAACATGACGTTCGAGGACTTCGTGGCCAGCGCCGTGGCGATCGGCCCGCCGTTGGGGGAGGCCGGGGAACGTCCGCTGGGGCAGACGATTCTCGCGGCCGCCCGGGCCACTCAGTCCGCCACGAGCTGCAACACCAACCTCGGCATCATCCTGCTGCTGGCGCCGCTCGCCCGGGCGGCCCGGCGACTTGGCAATTCCGCGCCGCGGCGAGCCTCCGATCCGCTGCGCGAGGCCCTGGTCGCGGTGCTGGCCGAGACGACCGTCGAGGACGCGCGACTGGCCTACGCGGCGATCCGGGAAGCCCGGCCGACGGGGCTGGGGGCGGCCCCAGCGCAGGATGTGCGCGCGGAGCCGACGGTCTCGCTCTGGGACGCGATGGCGCTCGCCGCGGATCGTGACCTGGTGGCCCGGGAGTACGTGACCGACTACGCGCTGACCTTCGAGACCGGTGTCCCGGCGCTCCGGAGGGCGCGGGCGGCCGGGCAGCCCTGGGAGGACGCCGTCGTCGAGATGTTCCTCAGGCTGCTGGCGCGGGAACCCGACACCCTGATCTCCCGGAAGCTGGGCCCGGCGGCGGCGGGGGAAGTCAGCGCCGAGGCGCGGGCGATCCTGGCGCTGGGCGACTTATCGACCGCGCAGGCACGGGCCCGGCTGGCGGCGTTTGACGCGAGCCTGCGCGACAGCGAGAATTCACGCAATCCCGGCACCACCGCCGACCTGGCTGCTGCTGCCATTTTCGTTGAGCTGGCAGAGACCGGCGGGACCGCCGATTACCCAAGGACCCCTCGTGCGCAGTGATTTCAAGGTGTCGGTCAGCAAGGACTACCTGGTCTTCAGCTCGGCTCATTTCATCACCTTCCGCGGCCACCAGTGCGAGACCCTGCACGGTCACAACTACCGGGTCGGCGTGACGGTGGAAGGCAGCGTGGACGCTGAAACGATGTTCGTGGTGGACTTCTCGATCCTGAAGAGGTGCGTCCGCAAGCTGGTGGACGAGATCGACCACAAGGTGCTGTTGCCGCTGAAGAACCCCAAGCTGGCTTTCCGCGATGCCGGCGCCCAGCGGCATGTGGACTACTTCGGAGCGCACACCTACACCTTCCCGGTGGTGGACTGCGCCATGATGCCGATCGAGAACACCACGGCGGAGATGATCGCCCAGTACTTTGCCGGGCGCACCCGCGAGGACCTGCGTGGGATGGGGATCGCGAATCTCAGCGCCATCGAGATGGAGGTGGAGGAGAGCTTCGGGCAGGCGGCAACCTACCGCATGGGGATGGGGGATTAGGCGATGCGGCGATGCGGCGAGCTGGGTGCCGCCTAACCGCCTGGCCGTGTCACCGCCCCTGAATGCAGCGCTGTCCCCACCAACGCGCCATCGCAGCCCGCCTCGGCAAGCACATCGAGATCTGCCCGCGAGCGCACGCCGCCCCCGGAGTAGACGGTCACGCCGATCAGCCGCTTGATGCCAGCCACCAGGCCGAGACTGTTGGGCCCCGCTTCGCTGCCCACCGCGGCCAGGTCCAGCACCACGATTCCCGCAACCCCGGTCTCGGCAGCCCGGGCGCCGAGTTCGAGCCCCACCGCCTCCTGGGTGGCCATGCGGCCGGTGCGGCGGCGGATAGGCAGGCCGTTCATCAGGTCGAGGCTGAAGAGCACCCGCTCGCCGCCCAGGGCGGTGACGATACGCTTGAGATCGGCAAAGTTGCCCAGCGTCTCCAGCCCGACCACCACCTGGCTGGCCCCGTGCTTGAGCACCGCGCGTGCCGCGGGGACCGTCGCGACGCCGGCATCGACCAGCAGCCCGGGGCCAAAGCCCGCGGCAGGATCGGCGAGGCCGCCGAGCAGTTTGTGCTGCGGTCCCCAGCCCTGGATCGCATCCAGGTCGGCGACGTAGCAGAGACTTGCACCGAGACCGGTGCGGTACGCGCGCCCCAGCGCCAGCGCGTCACCCGTTTTGCCCGGCAGCAGCACCGACTCGACCGGCCGATACGCGCGCCGGTCGCCCCGGCGGGCGTGTACCGCGTGGCCGCGCAGCAGGTCAATGACGGGGATGATGTCCATGGCGGTGGAGAAGAATAAGGCCATTGCGCCTGGGCGGCGGGGCGAGATTCCCGCGGTCGAGCACCTGTTCCAAGGAGCGGATGTGGCACCTGTCTCGGGAAATATGAAGGCACCAGGATCGGCCCCGCTGGTGATCAAGATCGGTGGTGCGCTGAGCACCATTTCGGGCGCAGTGGCCGCCGTGGGACGCGCGGTGGGACGGTTGGCGGCCGCGCGCCCGGTGATCGTCATCCCCGGCGGCGGACCGTTCGCACGAGCGGTGCGGGACTACGACCAGGTGCATGCTCTCTCACCCTCGGCCGCGCACTGGATGGCCATTCTCGCCATGGACCAGTATGCGTGGGCACTGGCGGAGCGGATTCCGGAGAGCGTGGTGGTCGAGGATCAGGGCGGCATCGCGGCCGCGCACAGGGCCCACCAGGTCCCGGTCCTGGCGCCGTATCACTGGCTCCGCGCCGCGGATGAGTTGCCCCATACCTGGGACGTCACCAGCGACAGCCTCGCGGCCTATCTCACCACCCTGCTCGGTGCGGGAGAGCTGCTGCTCGTCAAGCCCGTGCCCGGAGGCCGGGAGCTGTGCGATCCGTGGTTCGAGCGGGCGGTGCCGGCGGGAATGCCGTGGCGGGTGGTGGGGTGGGAGGAGTTGAATGGCGATTAGGCGATTGGACAATTAGGCGATTGGGCGATTGGGCGGCTCGGAGTCCGAGGTATGAGGCCCTTTTTCTATCGCTCAGCTGAAACCCCCCGCACCGCCTCCGCCAGCAGCCGAACCCGGCGCTCGGCCACCCGTCCCAGGCGCCCCCCTTCGCAGGCCGCCCCCCGCACGCCCAGAATCATGGCCCCGGCCTCCCACGCCGCCCGCACATCGGCGGCGCCCAGTCCCCCGCCAAGGGCCAGGGTCAGCTCGTGGGGCGCCAGCTCGGCGGCGAGCTCGGCCAGTCCCGCGCCATCGTGATAGTGGAACAACGTGCCGCGGTCCTTGAAGCAGGTGTCCACCAGCAGGCCATCGGCGCCCACCTCGGGCAGGAGAACCTGGAACGCGTCCGGCGGGAGGGATTCTGCCAGCTCATGGTCGGCATAGGCGACGCCAATGACGGCCGGCCGCCCGGGGAGTTCACGGGCCAGATGCACCGCTTCGGCCAGCAGATCCTCCACCACGGTGCGGTCGGTGAGCCCGCGGAACCCCAGCTTCACGTAGTTGAGCGGAACGGTGATCCTGCCGAAGGCGGCGGCCACGTCCTCCAGGGAGGCGACATCTCCCAGGGCGGCACTGAGCCGAACGCCGGGAGGCACCGCCTCCGCGATGGCCACCAGCGCCCCCGCCGAGACCTGGCCCAGTGCGCCCGCCGCGGGGTCCTTGGCATCAACGATCTCCGCCCCGCCCGCCACTGCCGCCCGCGCCTCCTCGGCGTCCTGCACACTGACCAGCAATCGCATCGCGGTCCCTTGTATGGGTGGCTCCCGCCGGTATGTTACGCCCCATCATGCCAGCAGACAACCTGAGTGGCGCACTCGCCGGCAAACGCATCCTGGTCACCGGCGGTTCCAGCGGCATCGGCCGGGCGATTGCCGAGGCGGCTGCGACCGCCGGCGCCGACGTGGTGCTGACGTACCGGGCCAATGAAACGGGCGCCAACGCCGTGGCCTCGGCCATCCGGGCCACCGGGCGGCGTGCGGCGATCGTGCAGGCGGACGTGAGCGCCGACACGGATCTGGAGCGGGTCGCGGAGACAGCGGTCACCAGTTTCGGCGGCGTGGACGCCTGGATCAACAACGCCGGCGCCGACATCCTCACGGGCGACGGGGCGACGCTCTCCCGCCGGGCCAAGCTCGACCGGCTGCTGCAGGTGGATCTGCGCGGGACGATGCTTGCGTGCTGGCGGGCGGCAACAATCATGGAGGGCCAGCCCGACGGCGGCACCATCATCAACATGTCATGGGACGGTGCCACCAGCGGAATGGCCGGGCTCAACCCACAGCTCTTTGCGGCCGTGAAGGGGGGGATCGAGAGCTTCAGCCGGGCCCTGGCCCGGTCGGTAGCACCGAGGGTGCGGGTCAACGTCATCGCCCCGGGCTGGATCCAGACATCCTTCGGACGCGAAGCGCCGGCCGGATTCCAGCGGGACGTCGCGGCCCGGATCCCGATGCAGCGCTGGGGAACGCCCGAGGACGTCGCTGGAGCGGCGGTGTACCTCGCTTCCGACGCCGCCCGCTATGTCACCGGCCAGACGCTGATGATCAACGGGGGAGATGTGATGTAGGGGCGCGATTCGGCGATTCGGCTGGCCGTGGGAGGAGCGGGCTGAGAGTATCTGTCAATTCATGCACTCCAGGCGATGGCCTGAAGGCAATCTTTGAGGAGGATCCCATGGCAACCAAGGAACGCACCTACACTGACCCGGAGATCGCCGAGCAGCTCAAGGCGCTCCCCGGCTGGTATTACGAGGACGGCTGGATCCGGCGCCAGTACAAGACCGACGGCTGGCTCACCACCCTGGCGCTGGTGAACACCCTCGGCTTCCTGGCGGAAGCCGCGTACCATCACCCGGACCTGACCGTGACGTGGGCCAAGGTGTGGGTCAAGCTGCAGACCCATTCCGCCGGCGGCATCACCGACAAGGACTGGGAGCTGGCGAGGAAGATGGAGGACGCCGTGCTGTGGAAGCCTGCCGGCGGCGCCCTCGAAGGGACGCCGAACAAGTGGGTGCGGGGCGGGGATCCGAAGTGACCGAAGGGCCCGGGACGAACGTGCCCCGGCCTCAGCCCCGGCGGGTGCTGCTCGTCACCGGGAAACTCGCCGAGCCGGCGCTCCGCCGGGTGCTGGCCGATCTGGGACTCCCGTTTGCGCACGACGTGGCGGTCATGAAGATCACCGTCGCGGCGCTGATGACCACGCCGTGGATTGCGAAGTTCCTCGAGGTCCCGCCCGGCACGGACCTGATCCTGCTGCCCGGGCTGGTGGAAGGGGACGCCTCGGTTCTCTCCGAGCGCTTCGGGGTGGCGGTAGACCGGGGGCCGAAGGACCTCCGGGACCTGCCGGAGTACTTCGGCCGCGAAGCCCTCCCGCCCGACTACGGCGCCTGGACCATCGAGATCCTCGCCGAGATCAACAACGCGCCCAAGCGGACGCCGGCGGAGGTGCGCGCCGAGGCCGGCTACTACCGGGTCTGTGGCGCGGACGTGATCGACATCGGCTGCACGCCCGGCGTGCCGTTCCCCGGACTGCCGGAGCTGGTCCGGGAATTCCGGGCCGCGGGCATGCGGGTGAGCGTCGATTCCTTTGACCCCGCGGAGATCCGCGCCGCGGTCGGTGCCGGCGCCGAGCTGGTCCTGAGCGTGAACGGATCCAACCGGGAAGTGCTCGAGGATCTCCGCGGGAGCGGCGCCCGGGTGGTGGCCATCCCCGACTTTGGCCAGGATCTTTCGAGCCTCGAGCCCACCCTGAACGCGCTGGAGCGGGCGGGGCTTCCGTACCTGATCGACCCGATCATCGAGCCGATCGGCTTCGGCTTCATGGCCTCCCTGGAGCGCTACGCCGAAATCCACCGGCGCTACCCCGACGCGGGCCAGCTCATGGGCGTCGGTAACATCACCGAACTCACCAGCGCCGACACCACCGGGGTGCATGCCATCCTGCTGGCCGTATGCCAGGAGGTGGGGGTACGCGCGGTGCTGACCACCGAAGTGATCCCCTGGTGCCGGGGGGCCGTACGGGAAATAGACATCGCGCGGCGGTTGATGCACCACGCGGTGACCCACCGCACCCTGCCCAAGAAGGTGGACGACCGGCTGGTGACCCTGAAGGACCCGCGCATCCTCGGCTACACGGAGGTGGAGCTTCGCGAGCTGCAAGCCCAGGTGAAGGACGCCAACTTCCGGATCTTCGCCGATGGGCAGACGATCACCGTGTTCAACCACACGCTCTTCGTGCGGGGCACCGAGATCCAGGAGATCTTCGACCAGCTTGGTGTGACCGACGCGGGGCATGCCTTCTACCTGGGGAAAGAACTGGCGCGAGCCAAGCTCTCGCTGGTGCTGGGGAAGAATTATCGGCAGGAGGGGCAACTTGACTGGGGCTACCTGACCCCGCCGGAGGATCCAATCCGCGAGCACTTCAAGCCTACCGAACGGACCCGCCCCAAGGCCACGAGCTGACGCGAGAGAAACCGTGGCCGCCGCGCGGCCGTAGCGCCAGCATCCTCCCGACTGGACCCCCATGATCCGCACCGCCGCCGTTCTTGCCCTCGCCGGCCTCATGGCCACTGAGGGCCGCGCGCAGACCCCCACCCTGGAAACCCGCATCGGCGCCGTCCTGGCCGGGCAGGAATCCGCGCTGATCGCTTTCCGGCGGGACCTGCACCAGCACCCGGAACTCTCCGGCGAGGAGAGCCGCACCGCCGCCAGGGTCGCCGGGCGCCTGCGGGCCCTTGGCTTTGAGGTCCGAACCGGCGTGGGTGGGCACGGAGTGGTCGCGCTGCTTCGGGGCAGCCTCCCCGGCCCCGTCGTTGCCTTTCGGGCGGACATGGACGCGGTGCCGTCCACCGATCCCGACCCGGTTCCGTTCAGCTCGCTCCGTCCCGGCGTCCGCCACATCTGCGGACACGACATTCACACCACCCTCGCCCTAGCGCTGGCCGAGGGGTTTGCGGCGGTACGGGCCGAGCTGCCGGGCAAGCTGCTGCTGATCTTCCAGCCGGCGGAAGAGCGGGCCACTGGGGCCCGCGCCATGCTGGCCGACGGCGCCTTCTCCCTGGCCCGCCCCATCGCGATCTACGCCGTGCACACCGCCCCCCTCGAGGTGGGGCGGCTGGGCACCGAGCCGGGACCGCTGCTGGCGGGCCGCGATCGGGTCACCATCGTCCTCAGCGGCTCGGGCAACCTTGCCGCGGCCGGGGACTCGGCTCGGGCGATCATCCAGCGCGCGGGGACGATCTCGGCGGAGGAGGCGGGACGGGATGTGCCCGCGGATTTCGTCCTGGCGCAGGCCTGGCCCACGGCTGCGGAGTCGCGAAACCGGACCGTGCGCGGATCGCTCAGCATCGCCGACCCCGGGGCGCGGGCCCGGGCCCGGCGAGGCATTGAGGCGGCGATTGGTCGGTGGCGGTTCCCGGACGTCACGGCTCGCCTGACCTACGAAGAGCGCTTCACCCCGGGCGTGACCAACGATGCCGCGCTCACCGCACGTGCCGATGCCAGGCTTCGGGCCACCCTGGGCGACTCGAGCATCGTCCGGGTGGGCCTCGTCAGCCCGTTCTTCAGCGAAGACTTCGGGGCGTTCCTGGACGACGTCCCGGGAGC
Organism: uncultured Gemmatimonadaceae bacterium; assembly: GCA_964449145.1. Classification (GTDB taxonomy): domain Bacteria; phylum Gemmatimonadota; class Gemmatimonadetes; order Gemmatimonadales; family GWC2-71-9; genus JADJOM01. Next base: position 49,162 of record CAYUYF010000018.1, read on the forward strand.
GATGTACCTGCTGGGTGTGAGTAACGCGGCGCGCGGCTGGGTGGGGATGCCGCACTCGCCGGGTTACGTCGCCGACGAGGCGTCCATTGTCATCGGCGCCCGGGCGCTCAGCGCTGTCCTGCTCGACCGCCTCACCACGCCCTGACCCCTTCCATCGCGGCGCACGGGGCGGCATCATGCGGCATGTCCGAGCGCGCCCTGGTTGTTGAACTCACACCTGTCCCCGATCCCGCCGCCACCGCGGAGCGCTTCCTCGGCCAGCCACAGCTGATCTTCCTTGATAGCGCGGCCGACACCGGCCGGCTGGGGCGCTTTTCGTTCCTGACCGCCGACCCGGCCCGGGTGATCGAGACCCGTGGACGGGGACCCGGACCCAACGCCCTGGAGCAGGCGCGGACGCTTCTGGGCCCGCACCTGTCTCCCGCGCTGCCCGGGTTGCCGCCGTTCCAGGGCGGGATCGCCGGCTACCTGGCCTACGACTTCGGGGCAGTGCTGGAGCGACTGCCGCCGTCGCGGTACGACGACCTCAGGCTCCCCGACACGGTGCTCGGCCTGTACGACTGGGTCATCGCATGGGACCACCACCAGCAGCGAGCGTGGATCATCTCGACCGGGCTGCCCGAGACCGGGCCCGCCCGGGAACGTCGCGCGGCGGATCGGCTGGCGATGGTGCAGCGAACGCTTGTCACAGACGCCGCCGGCGCGTCGGGGCGCCGGCTCCCGGCACACCTCCCGGGCGCGCCGGCTCCGAGCTATCCGGTGATGGGTGCGGGCAACACGACCGAGATCGGACTGCGCTCATCGTTCACTCATCGCGGGTATCTCGACGCGGTGACCCGGGTCCGCGAGTATATCATCGCCGGCGACATCTTCCAGGCCAACCTGTCGCAGCGACTGGAGGCGCCGCTGGAGGAGGATCCGTGGCACCTGTACCGCCGCCTGCGCGAGGTGAACCCGGCACCATTTGCGGCCTACCTCGAATTCGGCGGGGTGGCCGTAGCCAGTGCCTCCCCGGAGCGATTCCTGCGGCTGACGCCCGACGGCCAGGCCGAGACTCGGCCGATCAAGGGCACCCGGCCCCGCGGCGTCGGCCCGGAACACGATGCGGCCCTCTCCCAGGCGCTGCATGAGAGTGAGAAGGACCGGGCCGAGAACCTGATGATCGTGGACCTCCTGCGGAACGATCTCTCCCGGGTCTGCCGTCCGGGGACCGTCCGGGTGCCGGAGTTGTTCGCCCTGGAGCAGTACCAGACCGTGCACCACCTCGTCTCCACCGTCACCGGCACGCTGCAGCCGGGGAAGGATGCCGCCGACCTGCTGGCGGCGACCTTTCCAGGCGGCTCCATCACCGGGGCCCCCAAAGTGCGGGCGATGGAGATCATCGCCGAGCTGGAGCCGTCGCGCCGGGGGATCTACTGCGGGTCGATCGGCTACTGGAGCGTCACCGGCGCCATGGACACCAGCATCGCCATCCGCACGCTCGTGGCCGCGGCCGGGAAAGTCTACGGTTCGGTGGGCGGCGGCATCGTCGCCGATTCCGACCCGGAGCAGGAATACCAGGAGACCCTGCACAAGGCGCGGGCACTGCTCACCGCTGTGGCAGGCGCCGTGACGACACCATGATCCTGCTGATCGATAACTACGACAGCTTCGTGTGGAACCTGGCCCGCTACGTCGCCGAGCTGGGCGAGGCGCCCGTGGTGCACCGCCACGACGCCCTGGGCATCGAGGCGATCGCCGCGATGGCGCCGAGCCACATCATCATCTCACCCGGGCCCTGCTCCCCAGCCGAGGCGGGGATCTCTGTGGAGGTGGTGCGGCAGCTCGGCCCGATGATTCCCATCCTGGGGGTGTGCCTGGGGCACCAGGCGATCGGCGCGGCCTACGGGGGAGAGATTGTCCGGGCCCGGCGGCCGATGCACGGGAAGACCTCGTCGATTCTGCACCACGGCCGCTCGATTTTTGCGGGGCTACCCAGCCCGCTCACGGCCACCCGCTATCATTCGCTGGTCATCGCGCCGGAGTCGTGTCCCCCGGAGCTGGAGGTCACGGCCACCACGGACGACCACGAGATCATGGCGGTGCAGCACCGGGAGCTGCCGGTGACCGGGGTGCAGTTCCATCCCGAGTCGGTGCTGACGGAGTACGGTTACCGGATGCTCGACTGGTTCCTGACCGGGGGGAAGCGCCGCGACCTGCCAGCCGCGGCCGACACCATGGGGGAGCCGGCGTCCCGGTAGTTGGGCGATTGGGCGATTGGGATATCGTGATTGAAACACCGAGGCACCTAGGCGCCGAGCAACTCAGAGCTTCGGGAACCTGAGACCTCATCCGCGACCGCCGCCGCCGGGGTTACGGCGGCCTCTGTGGCTCCATGTCTCTGTGTTCGGCGGTTGAGTGGTTTGGTGGTTTGGTAGTTTGGTGGTTTCTCGAGGGCGCCTCGACAGGAGTCTCCCGTGCATCGCAAGACGCTGGTTCTGTTCGCAAACCTGCTGCTGTGGCCGGTGCTTCCCGCGGTCGGGCAGGCGCCGCTGGCCGACTCCGTCCCGGCCTACCGGGAGACCCGAGCCATGGTGCCGATGCGGGACGGCTCCAGACTCAACACCCTCATCTACGTTCCGGAGGACCAGGAGGAGCCGCTGCCGTTCCTCATGCTCCGCACCCCCTACGGCATCGAGGGGCGATTTTCCCGTCTGCTCCAGAACTACTTCCTCGAGCTGGCGCAGGAGCGGTACATCTTCGTGCTGCAGGATATCCGCGGGCGCTACCGCTCCGAGGGCCGGTTCGTCATGAACCGGCCGCTCGATCCGCGCGGCGTGGACGAGACGACCGATACCTGGGATACGGTGGAGTGGCTGCTTCCGCACGTCGCCGGCAACAACGGCCGGGTGGGCGTGCTGGGCATCAGTTACCCCGGCTGGCTGGCGGCGATGGCGGGCATCCACCCGCATCCGGCGGTCAAGGCGATCTCCCCGCAAGCCCCGATGACCGACACCTGGATGGGCGACGACTTCTTCCACAACGGCGCCTTCCGGCTCTCCTACGGCTTCGAGTACGCCGCCGACATGGAGCTGACCAACGACGGCTCCACCCAGCTTCCCATCACCCGCTACGACACTTACGACTGGTACCTGGCGCAGGGCCCGCTGAGCAGCCTGACGGCGCTGCTGGCCGGCCGGGTACCGACCTGGAGCAGCTTCGTCGCCCACCCGCGCTACGACGCCTTCTGGCAGGCCCGGGCGCTGCCCACTTATCTCACCAAGCTCACGGTGCCCACCCTCACCGTGGGGGGCTGGTGGGACCAGGAAGACCTCTACGGCCCACTGGCCACCTATCGAGCGCTCGAGAAGCTGGACACCGCGGGCATCAACTACCTGGTGATGGGTCCGTGGAACCACGGCGGCTGGCAGCGCGCCGGCGACAGCCTCGGCCGGATCAGCTTTGGCGACGAGACGGGGGCGTACTTCCGCCAAGAGGCGCAGGCGCCCTGGTTCGCCTACTGGCTCAAGGACAAGAGACGCCTGCCGTTGCCCGAGGCACTGATATTCGAGTCCGGCAGCAACCGGTGGCGAGCCTTCGATGCCTGGCCTCCCCGCGAGGCCACGGCGCGCAACCTGTATTTCCGCGGCGACGGCCGGCTGTCCTTCGATCCGCCGGGCGCCGTCGCCACCGGATTCGATGCCTTCGTCTCTGATCCGGCGCACCCGGTGCCCTATCGCCGCCGGCCGATCCAGCTCACCTACCATCCCAGCGGCTCGGGCTGGGCGCCCTGGATGGTGGAGGACCAGCGCCTGGTCCATAACCGCCCCGATGTGCTCTCCTGGGAGACCGAACCACTGACCGAAGGCGTCACGATCGCCGGCGACCTTACGGCCCGGCTCTTCGCCTCCACGACGGGCGAGGACGCGGACTGGATCGTGAAGCTGATCGACGTCTACCCCGACAGCGCCCGCCGGCAGGCGGCGGAGATGGGCGGCTTCCAGTTGATGGTCGCGGGCGAGATCCTCCGGGGACGATACCGTGACAGCTGGAGCCAGCCGACACCGCTGGTGCCGAACCGGGTGACGCCCTTCTCCATTGACCTCCGGGGCCAGAGCTACACCTTCAAGCCCGGGCACCGGATCATGGTGCAGGTGCAGAGCACCTGGTTCCCGGTGTACGATCGCAACCCCCAGACCTGGGTCCCCAACATCTTCACCGCCCCCCTCGCCAGCTTCCGGGCCCAGACCCACCGGGTGTACCGGAGCGGGCGGTATCCGTCGCACCTCGAGCTGCCGGTGCTCTACCCATGAACGGATTTTCGTGGATGGCCCTCGCCGCGGCGGGGTGCCTGACGGCCAGCCCACTGGCGGCGCAGCGCGCGGAGGTGATCACCCCGGGTGAGAATCTGGTGACCGACGGCATCCCCGCCCTGCCCGCAGCACTGAAGGAGGAGGTCCGGCGCTACACGGAGTATCGCAGCGCGGGGTTGGTGGACTGGCACCCGGTCCGGCGCGAAGTCCTGATCAGCACCCGGTTCGGCAACACGGCCCAGCTGCACCGGGTGGCCAGCCCGGGCGCCGCGCGGGCCCAGCTCACCTTCTATGACGAACCGGTGGGCGGGGGGAGCTACCAGCCGGTGCACGGCAACTACCTAGTCTTCTCCCGTGACGCGGGCGGCAACGAGTTCAGCCAGCTCTACCGCATGGAGCTGCCGAGCGGCCGGGTGGCCCTGCTGACCGACGGGCAGTCCCAGAACGGCGGCGTGCGCTGGTCGCGTCGGGGCGACCGGATCGCCTACGGCTCCACTCGGCGCAACGGCGCCGACCGCGACCTCTACGTCATGGATCCCCTGGACCCGGCCAGCGACCGCCGCGTCGCGGAGGTGTCCGGCGGAGGGTGGTCGGTACAGGACTGGGCTCCGGGCGATGACGGGCTGCTCCTGCTGGAGACCTTCTCGGTGAACCGCTCCCGGCTGTGGTGGCTCGACCTCGCCAGCGGCGCGCGCCGCCTGCTCACCGAGGACCAGCCCGGGGACACGGTGTCCCGCGGCAACGGGCGCTGGCGGCCGGACGGCAAGGGGATCTACCTGCTGACGGACCAGGGCAGCGAGTTCCGGCGGCTCGCGGAGGTCGACCTGGCAACCGGCCGCCTGACCGTGCTTACGCCGGCAATCGGCTGGGATATCACCGGGTTCGACCTCTCCCCCGACGGCCGCCGCCTCGCCTTCGTGGTCAACGAGGCGGGCACCTCCCGCCTCTACCTGCTCGACACCGCCAGTCGCCGCGTGCGGCCGGTCCGGAACATCCCCGTCGGCCTGGTCAGCGGCCTCTCCTGGCACCACCGGGGCGAGGAGCTCGGCTTCACCCTGAGCACCGCCAGAAGCGCGGCCGATGTGTACAGCCTCACCATCGCCACCGGGGCCCTCACCCGCTGGACCGAGAGCGAAAACGGCGGGCTGGACACCGCGGAGCTCCCCGAGCCGGAACTCGTCCGCTGGACGAGCTTCGACGGCCTCGAGATCAGCGGGTTCCTGTACCGGCCGCCGCCGCGCTTCCGCGGTCCCCGGCCCGTGCTCATCAGCATCCACGGCGGGCCCGAGGGACAGGCCACCCCCGGGTTCCTGGGCCGGAACAACTACTTCCTCATGGAACTGGGCGTCGCGATCATCTTCCCCAACGTCCGCGGATCGACCGGGTACGGGAAGACCTTCGTCAAGCTGGACAATGGGATGCGGCGGGAGGAATCGGTGCGGGACATCGGCGCGCTGCTCGATTGGATCGGCACCCGGCCCGACCTGGACGGGAAGCGCATCATGGTCACCGGCGGCAGCTACGGCGGGTACATGACCCTGGCCACCGCCACCCTCTACAACGACCGAATCTGCTGCGCGCTGGACGTGGTCGGCATCTCGAATTTCGTGAGCTTCCTGACCAACACCGAGGACTACCGCCGCGACCTGCGCCGGGTGGAGTACGGCGACGAGCGCGATCCGGCCATGCGCGCCTACCTGGAGGAGATCGCCCCGCTGCATCGCGCCGACCGCATCACCAAGCCGCTGTTCGTGGTGCAGGGGGGCAACGACCCCCGGGTCCCGCGCAGTGAGGCCGAACAGATCGTCGCGGCGGTCCAGCGGAACGGCACTTCTGTCTGGTATCTCCTCGCCACCGATGAGGGCCACGGCTTCCGCAAGAAGGCCAACGCCGACTTCCAGTTCTACGCCACGGTCGGGTTCATGCGGGAACACCTGCTCGGAACGGTGCCGTGAGGAGACCGGCGGAGGCGCGATGATCGTCGAGTCCATTCTCACGACCCTGGCGCCGGACGGGACCGTCAACTGCGCCCCCATGGGAGTCGAATGGGGTGAGGAGCGGATCGTGATCAAGCCGTTCGTGGAGACCACCACCTTCCGGAACCTGGCGGCCAGCGGGGCGGCGGTGGTGAACCTGACGGACGATGTGCTGCTGTTTGCGCGCGGGGTGACCGAGACGGCGGTGTTTCCCCACCGTCCGGCGGAGCGAGTCCGCGGTGTGGTGCTGGAAGCAGCGTGTGGCTGGCGGGAGGTGGAGGTGGAGTCGGTGGATGGCACGCCCCCTAGGTCACGGATCGTCACCCGGGTGGTGCACCGGGGTACCCAGCGGGAGTTCCTCGGGTTCAACCGCGCCCGGCACGCCGTACTGGAGGCCGCCATCGTGGCCACTCGCACCCACCTCATTCCGGCCACCGAGATATCGGGCGAATTCGCCCGGCTCAGGATCATCGTGGACAAGACGGCGGGCCCGCGAGAGCAGGAGGCCATGGCTCTGCTGGAGGCCTTCGTCCGGCGTCGGCTCAGCGGCGAGCCCGCGGCATGAGCGGCGGCCCGGTCGGGCCGGTCAAGGTCACCGTCGAGGCGCCCGCCCGGCTCCACTTCGGCCTGCTGGACCTGCGGGGGCACCGGGGCCGCCGCTTCGGCGGGATCGGCGCGGCGGTGCCAGAACCGGCGGTGCTGCTGGAGGCGACCCCTGATGCCCGTGTCACCGCCGAGGGTCCCGACGCCGGCCGGGCCCAGGCTTTCGCCCGGCAGTACCTGGCGGCGGAGGGGCTCAGTGGAGGCGCCCATCTGCGCGTACTCCGAGCCATCCCGGCGCACGCCGGGCTCGGGTCGGGGACACAGCTGGCACTTTCGGTGGCCCGCGCCCTGGCCGAGCTGTACCAGCGGCCGGCGGATCCCGTCACCCTGGCCCAGGCGGTCGGACGGGGGAAGCGCTCGGCGATCGGAACCTGGACCTTCGCGCTGGGGGGGTTCGTGCTGGAGGGAGGCCGGCGACCGGGGACCGATCAGGTGGCGCCACTGCTCTCGCGCCTCCCCATGCCCGGCCACTGGCGGGCGGTGATCGTCATCCCGGACGAACGCCCCGGCCTGAGCGGGCCGGCCGAGGCGGAGGCGTTCCGCCAGCTCCCGGCGCCGGCGGAGGCGGAAGTCGAGCGGGTGGCACATCTGGTCCTGATGCAGCTGCTGCCCGCGCTCGCCGATGCCGATCTGACCGGCTTCGGCGCCGCGCTATCCGAGGTCCAGCGCATTACCGGCACCTGGTTTGCGACGGCCCAGGGCGGTGCCTTTGCGCAGGCGGCGACGACGATGATCGACCGGCTGACGGAGTTCGGGGCGGCGGGGGTGGGGCAGAGCTCGTGGGGACCCACGGTCTATGGCCTGGCGCCCCATCCCGACGCCGCCCGCGACCTGGCGCAGCGGGTTCGGGCCCATCTGGGCGGCCGCGGTACGGTGATCGAGACGCCCTTTGCGGACCGGGGCGCCCGAATCGACTCGGCCTGGCGGCCGGAGGAGGGGTGAGGGGAGGCCGGAAGCCTGTAATTGACAGGTCCGGAGGGTGGCCGTATAATCAGCCCCACCTCGACCACGAGCAGGTCCCTGAGAGGGAACTCTGGATGAGGTGAACGGTACTACCAGTAGTACGGTGGGGCCGCAACAGCCGGGAACCCCAAATCCCGACCGATAACAAGCCCGTTTTTCCAAACAACTCCATAATCTGTGGCCTCGCCGTGTGGGGGGGTCAGCCGCAGCGCCTCATGAGGTTCGCCATGGGAGCTCTGTCGTCCCACATCCTCGGATGTCGGGCTGAAACCGTGTCCCAGTTGTCCGGGATCGGTGGTTCAGTCGCTTGGTGCATTCGCACCGGGGATTCTGTCGCGTTTCATAATGAAGCGTGGTGGAATACGGGGGTGGCGGGAGTCGGTAGTCCGGCAGTGGCGGCCGTTCGGCAGAAGTGAGCCGGATGGCCGTTGGAGCTTCAGCAGGCATAGTACCGGAAACTCGGGGTGTCCTCCGGGCCCCGCTCGCGAACGCCGGCGCGAGCGCCCCGGATCGCCCCGCGCAGTCAGCAGCCCAGAGCTGCTGTCACCCTTCATCACGAGGTCAACTATGAACCGTATTACCCGCAGCATGTTGTCTGGCGGGCTCGTCGCGGGGCTTACACTGCTCGCGTCCGATGCCTCTGCTCAGGCGCGGTCGGGCGCGTGGACGCGGAATGCTCCGGAGGGCGAGTGGCATATGCCCGGCCGGGACTACAGCCTCCAGCGCTTCAGCCCCCTGGCCCAGATCAACACGGCCAACGTCGCCAACCTCAAGGCGGCGTGGTCATTCTCGACGGGCACGCTGCGCGGCCATGAGGGCAACCCCCTCGTGATCGGGACCACGATGTACGTGCACACGTCGTTCCCGAACATCGTGTACGCGCTCGATCTCTCGAAAGAGGGCGCGCCGCAGATCTGGAAGTACACTCCGAATCAGTCCGCCGACGCAATCCCCATTGCTTGCTGCGATCTGGTCAACCGGGGCACGGCGTATCACCCGAGCGGCAAGATCTATATCAACGCGCTGCAGGGCGACCTGATCGCTCTCGACGCGAAGACCGGCAAGGAGCTGTGGAAGGTCCGGCACCCGGAGCGTTCGGGCAGCCAGGTGGAGGCGCAGACCTACAAGGACGGCGCCACCATCACCGTCGCCCCGATCGTGATCAAGGACGTGGTCATCACCGGCATTTCGGGTGGTGAGTTCGGCGTCCGCGGCCGCGTTTCGGCCTTTGACGCGAACACCGGCAAGCACCTGTGGACGGGCTATTCGACCGGCCCGGACAGCGAAGTGCTCGTCAGCGGCGACGTGAACGCCAACTATCCGTCCCACAAGGGCAAGGATCTCGGCGTCTCCACGTGGCAGGGCGATGAGTGGAAGAAGGGCGGCGGCACCACCTGGGGCTGGTTCTCCTACGACCCCGAGCTGAACCTCTTCTATTACAGCACCGGCAACCCCGGTTCCTGGAACCCCGACCAGCGTCCTGGCGACAACAAGTGGTCCATGACCATTTTCGCCC
>CAYUYF010000019.1:0-58005 GCA_964449145.1 uncultured Gemmatimonadaceae bacterium
TCCTGGGCTGGCGTGAGGCGGTGGTGGTGCTGGTGGCGGTGCCGGTGACGCTGGCCCTGACGCTGTTCAGCTACTACGCCCTGGGCTACACCCTCAACCGGATTACGCTGTTCGCCCTGATCTTCTCCATCGGTATCCTGGTGGACGACGCCATCGTGGTGGTAGAGAACATCTACCGGCATCTCCAGCTGGGCGGGGCCTCGCCGGCGGAGCTGGCCATCGCCGGGGTGGACGAGGTGGGCAACCCGACGATCCTGGCGACGTTTACCGTGATCGCCGCGATCCTGCCGATGGCGTTCGTGAGCGGACTCATGGGGCCCTACATGCGCCCCATCCCGGTTGGGGCCAGCGTGGCGATGCTGGCGAGCCTGGCGGTGGCGTTTATCGTGACGCCCTGGATGGCGCTCCGGCTGCTGGCGGGGCACGTGGCCGGCGACTCGGCGACTCGTGGGGAGGACGATTCGGCGATTGGGCGATTGGGGGATTCGGCTGTCCCCGGCGACGGTGCCGGTGTCAGGCAAGCGAGCCTCTACACCCGCCTGATGCGGCGCCTGATGGGCGAGCCGGGAACCCGCCGCCTGTTTTACGCCGGGGTCCTGGGGCTGCTGGTGTTGTCCATGGGGCTGATCGCGGTGCGGCTGGTGCAGGTGAAGATGCTCCCCTTCGATAACAAGTCCGAGTTCCAGGTGATTCTCGACCTGCCGGAGGGCGCCACGCTGGAGTCGAGCGCGGCGGCGGCGGCGGAGGTGGCCGCGTATCTCCGCAGCGTCCCCGAGGTGGAGCACACCCAGGTCTACGCGGGGACCGCGGCGCCGTTCAACTTCAACGGCCTGGTGCGGCACTACTTCCTGCGCCGGGGCGCCAATGTCGCCGATGTCCAGGTCAACCTTCTGCCCAAGGAGGACCGCGACCGGCAGAGCCACGAGATCGCGGTGGCGGTGCGCCCGGCGGTGGATTCGATCGCCCGGCGCTACGGGGCCAGCGCCAAGATCGCCGAGATCCCGCCGGGCCCGCCGGTGCTCTCGACTCTGGTGGCGGAGGTCTACGCCGGTAGCGACAGCGCCCGGCTGGAGGCGGCCCGCCGGGTGAAGCAGGTCTTCGAGCAGACGCCCGGGGTAGTCGACGTGGACTGGACGGTGGAGGATCCCGGCACCCGGCTCAGCCTGACGGTGGACCGGCCCCGGGCGGCGGCGGCGGGCGCGAGTGTGGAGCAGATTGCCCAGACGCTCTACCTGGCCCAGTCCGGCGCCCCCGCCGGGTTGATCGCCTCGGGCACCGCTCCGGAAGGCATTGCCATCGTCCCGCGGCTGCCGCTGGAGCAGCGGTCTTCGCTGGCGGCGCTGCTGGCGGTGAGCATTCCCACGGCGAACGGCCCCCAGCCGCTGGCGCGATTCGTCACCGTGGATTCGGGCGCCCGGCCGGTGAGCCATCACCGGCGCGACCTCCGGCCGGTGATCTACGTGACCGGTGACGTCGCCGGCGAGGTGGAAAGCCCGGTCTATGCGATCCTGGCGATGAACCAGGCGCTGGATTCGATTCGGGTGGATGGGCAGCCGATCGGGATCTACAACGCCATGCAGCCGGAGCGGCTGGACGAGACGGCCATCAAGTGGGATGGCGAGTGGCAAATCACCATCGAGGTCTTCCGGGACCTCGGCCTCGCCTTTGCGGCGGTCCTGCTGCTCATCTACGTGCTGGTGGTGTGGTGGTTCGAGTCGTTCTCCATTCCGCTGGTCATCATGGCGCCGATCCCCCTGACGCTGGTGGGCATCCTCCCCGGCCACGCCCTGACGGGGGCATTCTTCACGGCCACCAGCATGATCGGCATGATCGCCCTGGCCGGGATCATCGTGCGGAATTCCATCCTGCTGGTGGATTTCATCCAGCACGCCGAGCGCCGGGGGATCCCACTCGCGCAGGCGGTGATCGAGGCCGGCAGCGTGCGGTTCCGGCCGATCGCGCTCACCGCCGCCGCGGTCGTGGTGGGCGGGCTGGTGATGGTGCTTGATCCGATCTTCCAGGGGCTGGCGGTGGCGCTGATGAGCGGTGCGGTGGTGGCCACCCTGCTCACGATGGTGGTGGTGCCGTTGCTGTACTGGGAGCTGCGGCATGAGCGGCCGGGCGACCAGAATTCTTCCAAGGAGGTGACCCATGTGTAACGACGCGATCATCCGGCGCTTTGCCGGGACGTTCGTCCTGCTGTCCCTCGGCCTGGGCTGGTGGGTGAGTCCGTACTGGTTCCTGTTCACTGCGTTTGTGGGCGTCAACCTGATCCAGTCCACCATCACGGGGTTCTGCCCGCTGGAGCGGATCCTGGGACGGTTCGGCCTCTTCGGCTGCACCAGGAAGACGGCCTGATCGAGGCAGCCGCGGTGCAGGGGAAGCAGGGGGATGGTGATGGAGATCACCGGGTTAACACCGGCAGGATGGTTGCGTCTGCACAGTGACACCGCCTGATCCCATCATTCCAGAGGAGTGTGCTCACATGTCTACGCGATTCCATCGTCTCGGGACCGGTCTCGCCGCCGCGGCCGTCCTGCTCGGGGCGTGCAGCGATAGCGGCGGTCCTTCCGGCTCGAGCGAGGCGCTGACTACCGCTGAGGTGCAGGTGCTGGGCGCCGACATCGCCTCGGAGGCCGGGGACCTGGTTGACGTCTCGATGTTCGACACCGCCACCGGCGTTTCGTTCGCAGTGCAGGCGGGTCAGATCCACCGGCACCGCATCGCCCCGCCCTGTGTGACGGTGTCCCCCCAGCCACCGGTCCACAGCGACGGCGACATCGTCCCCGACTCGATGCGGCTCGATTACACCGACTGCGTCTTCACCCGTGCCAACGGGATCCTGATTGACTCGCTCAGCGGGACCATCGATTTCCTGGATCCGCTGCCGCTGGCCAGCAGCGCCGGGGTCCGGCACGTCTTCACCGATTTCCGCCGCTCGCGCACCAACACCGCCTTCCCGGCGCGCAGCTTCAGTGGTACGCACAACGGCATCCGGGAATGGGGCGCCAGTCCCGACACCCTGGGCCACACCACGACCGATTTTGCAAGTGTGTGGACCCACGCCGGCGGCGGCACCACTACCCACGAGAAAAACTGGGCGGGCAAGTTCACCGCCGCGACGCCGGGCAGCATCGTCTTCGGCGATCCACTGCCGGCGGGCAGCTGGGTGCTGGCCGGCAGCTCGGTCTGGACCCGCCGGGGCCGGAGCTGGGACGTCGTGGTCACCACCCCGGAACCGCTGGCCTACGACCCCGCCTGCCAGGTGGCTCCGCCCTTCACCGATGGCACCCTGAATCTTGTCGTCACCCGGAACCAGATCATCTCCAACGTGGAGATCCAGTTCCTGAGCTGTGGACAGTATCTGGTGACGCGCACTCCGGGAGGCACCTCGTAACCGCTGCACCGGTGGGCAGGAACAGGGGGCAGCCCGCAGCGGGCTGCCCCCTGTTGTTCTGGGGCTTTCCCGGCTGCTGAAACTGGACATGGCGCCGGGGCGTCGGGGGAGCACCCCATCGCCTGGAGTCATCATGCGTCGAGTGTTGATCCTGGCCGGCCTGCTGGTGTCGGCTTCCGCTGCCCCGCTCCCCGGCCAGACCGGGGCGGATTCCGCCGCCATCCGTGAGACCGCCCTGAACTATGTCGAGGGCTGGTACGAGGGCAGTGCCGAGCGGATGACGCGGGCGCTACACCCCGACCTTGCCAAGCGCATCGTCCGCAGCAGCCGCGACACAAGCCGCTTGAGCCACATGACTGCCGCCGAACTCATCGACGGCACGCGCCGGGGCGGCGGGAGCAGGACCCCCCAGGAGCAGCAGCAGAAGGATGTGGTGATCCTCGACATCTTCGGCAACGCCGCCAGCGTCAAGGCCACGATGTCCGGCTGGGTGGACTACATGCACCTGGCCCGGTGGAACGGTGAGTGGCGCATCGTCAATGTGCTCTGGGAGCTCAAGCCGCGCAGTTAGGCCGCGTCATGGAGCCGGCGGGCACGCCGCCGAGCCCTTGTCGAAGATCACCCGCCACCGGCCGTCCGCCTCCCGGCGCCAGATGGAGTTGAAGGTGCCGGTGCGGCGGCCCTCCCGGTTGAACACCGGACCGCTGCTCAGGGCGAGGGCGCCGGACTCCAGGACCTCGACGATGTCCGGCTGCCACGAGAACGGCGCAGTGGGGCCGGTGAAGTAGTCCCGCCACCCCTCGATCACCGCGGCCTTGCCGCGCTGTGGCTGGTCACCAAAGAAGACGGCGTCGTCCGCCACATGCTCCCCGAATGCCGCAAGGTCGCGCCTGGCCATGGAGGCGGCGAAGCTGCTCTCGGCGGCCACGACCTGCCGCGCCAGCTCGGGATGAGCCTGGGCGGCGGCGGGGAACGCCGCCAGAGCACCGGACAAGGGGATGAGCACGGCGAGCTGGGTCAGGCGCATGGGGACTCCAGGCGGGATTGTGGACTGGTACGCCGGGGCCGCGGCGGTGGTTTCGCGCGCTGCCAGCGGTTGCGACATCGGCGCGCCGGTTGGTTGCGGTGACCGTTCGGGGCGGGCTGCGGGCCGGCAGGGCGGGGTGCCCGGTCCGCCCGGCGGTGCGCTCTCGAGCTGGGGTGGAAGATCGCCGTCCGGCTCGAGCGGCAGCAGGGGTAGGGGGCCGCCGCGCCGGGGGGACATCGCTTATATTGCCGCCCGTCCCGGTAGTCCCTTGTGACCCCCTCAGTGGAGTTTTCATGCGAATCCTGGCGCTTGCCGCCGCCTCCGTACTCTCGCTTGGCTGCGGCCAGCAGGGAGCCAATGACGGCGGCACACTCGCCACCGCGGATGACAGCGTGAGCTATATCCTCGGCTACAAGATGGGCGAGAACCTGAAGCAGCAATCGGTGCCGGTCAGTCCGGCGATCATCTTCCGCGGGCTCCGCGAGGGGATGGCGGGGACCAAGGCCAGCATGCCGGACTCCGTGATGCAATCGGCCATGATGGCCTTTCAGGTACGGATGATGGGCATCCAGCGGCAGAAGGATTCCATCTCACTCATCGAGAACAAGCGCGAGGGAGCCGAGTTCCTCGCCGCCAACCGGGGGAAAGAGGGCGTGAAGACCACCGCGAGCGGGCTGCAGTACAAGGTGCTGACGGAAGGCACCGGACCTCGTCCCAAGCCGACCAGCCGCGTGACCGTGCACTACCGGGGCACGCTGCTCAACGGTGAGCAGTTCGACAGCTCGATCGACCACGGGCGCCCGGCGACGTTCGCGCTCAACGGGGTGATCCCCGGCTGGACCGAGGGCGTGGGGCTGATGAACGCGGGCTCCAAGTACCAGTTCTGGATTCCGAGCGAGCTGGCCTATGGCGAACAGGGCTCGCCGCCGACGATCCCGCCCAACGCTACGCTGGTCTTCGAAGTGGAGCTGCTGTCGTTCGAGTAGCGCCGCGAAGGTACCGCAACACGACAGCGCGAGCCCGCGGGCTCGCGCTGTCTGTTTATCGGGATGGGAGCTGGGTCGCGGGAGGTTGGCGGCCGTCCTAGAAGCCTACCCGGGTCACCCGGCCGCCCGGGCCCACCAGCCAGCCCGCACTGCGGCTGGCGAAGCCGGCGCTCCAGTACTCCAGCGTGTCCAGGACCTGCCAGGTGCGACCATCGTCCGGGGACCAGCTGGCTCCCTTGGGTCCGACTGCGACGACCAGTCCGTCCGCCCCGGGCACGTACACCGCGCCGTAGACCGCCCCGGTGAAGCTGGGCCGGCCGGCCAGGGACCAGCTGGCGCCGCCGTCCTGGGTAATAATGACGTTGTCGGTGGCGGCGTTCTGGTCGGCGATATCGCCGCCGGCCGCCAGTCCGTTCAGGTCGTCACGGAAGGTGATTGAGGTGTGGCCGGTGGTGCCGGTCCCCTGCACCATGGGGGTGCGCACTGGGGTCCAGGTGGCGGCGCGGTCGCGGGTGTGGAACAGGCGGGCCTCCTTGCCGGCTCCGGTGGCGACCCACGCGGCATCCTTGCCGTGGGTGATCACACAGGTCCCGCTGGCGGCGAAAGCACCCTCGCCCTCGGTGGCACCATCCACGTAGGTCACCGTCCAGCGCTGCCCGCCATTGGTAGTGCGCGCCACCGGAAAGCGGCCGTCCACGTTGTCGCTCCAGGCCATGCCGCTGTGCGCGTCCCAGAACGCGAAGCAATCGTAGAACGCTGTGGGCTCCCGGTTGATGAACTGCAGCTGCCAGTTCTGGCCGGCATCGGTGGTCTTGTAGATGCGGCTGGCTGTGCCAGGGCCCGCGGAGAGCAGGTAGGCGGTCTTGGCGTCCACGGCCTGGACATCCCGGAACTCCAGGCTGTCCGCCCCGGCGACGACGCCGGTGCGCCAGCTGCGGCCGCCGTTGACGCTCACCCCGAAGCTCCCGCGAGTTCCGCTCACCCAGACGACCCGCTCATCCACGACGCTCACGGCCTGCAGGCGGGCGGTCAGCCCGCTGACCTGATCCTGCAGGGTCGGCCCGGAGGGAGAGACCCTGGCGGGCGGGAGCTCGGGCAGGGGTGGTTCGGGCGGCGGCGGCGGGGTGTAGGGACTGCAGGCAGCCAGCAGGAGCAGCAGGGCTCCGGACTCGAGACGGGACATTGCGCCTTCACGGAGAAGTGTTGAGCCGAAGAATAGCCGCACCGGCTCGGCGAAGCAGGTGCCGGGCAACCAGAGACGAATCACGGTGAGGCCCGGCACACAGCGACCGCTGGCTCTCCACGAGGATGTGCCCTCCGCGGTCGGGACGTCCAGGCCCCGTCGCGAACCTGGCAGGGCATCGCGGAAGATGCCGAGGGGGAATAGCTTTCCGCGCGGGGCGCAGGACCGCTCGACCGGCGCCCCACGGCACGCCCCTGATCTCCCCAACCGTGGCTGCATGACCGCTCTCGACCGCCTCCGGCAGGCTCTGGCCGATCGCTACCTGATCGAGCGCGAGCTCGGCCACGGCGGCATGGCCACCGTCTACCTCGCCACCGACCTCAAGCACCAGCGGCAGGTGGCCATCAAGGTGCTGCGGCCCGAACTGGCGGCCACGGTAGGTCCCGAGCGCTTCCTCCGCGAGATCGAGATCGCGGCGAAGCTGTCGCATCCGCACGTCCTGCCGCTGCTCGATTCGGGCCGGTGGGCCGACGACTCCGCTCCCGGAGGCCGCGCCCCCGAGATCCTGTTCTACGTGATGCCGTTCGTCCCGGGCGAGTCGCTGCGGGAGCGCATGACGCGCGGGGCCGTCCCCCTGGCCGAGGCACTGCGGCTCCTGACCGAGGTGGCCGACGCGCTGGCCTACGCCCACGAGCAGGGCGTGGTGCACCGCGACATCAAGCCGGAGAACATCATGATCTCCGGCCGCCATGCCCTGGTGATGGATTTCGGCGTGGCGCGGGCGCTCAGTGAGGCGGTGGGGGAGCACCGCATGACCAGCGTGGGCTTTGCCCTGGGCACCCCGGCCTACATGGCGCCGGAGCAGGCCGCCGGCGATCCCAACGTGGACCACCGGGCCGATCTCTACGCCCTCGGCATCGTGGCCTACGAGCTGCTGGCTGGCCGCCTGCCGCACGACGCCACGACGCCACAACAGCTCCTCGCCGCCCACATCAGCAAGGCGCCCGATCCCATCACCCAGCACCGGGGAGATCTTCCGGCCGGGCTGGCGGAGATCGTCATGCGCTGCCTCGAGAAGACGCCCGCTGAGCGCTGGCCCAGCGCCGAGTCGCTGCGAGAGGCGCTGGAGCGGCTGGGGCCCAGCGGCGCCTCAACGCCGGCGGCGGGCCTGGCACCGGTTCCGCCGCTTGATCCGTGGCATGGGCACCCGATCCGGGTGGGGGCGTTGTTCGCCCTGATGGGCGTCGTGGTGCTGGGCGCGGTGTTCCTGCTGGTCCGCCAGCTCGGGTTGCCCGACTGGGTGCTGACCGGGGCGATCGGGCTGCTGCTGCTCGGCCTGCCGGTGGCCATCGCCACGGGCCTGGTGGAACGCAGGCGCCTGCAGGCGCGAGCGACCGGCAACTGGCATCAAAGTGGCGAGACCGGCCTGCAGCGGGTCATGACCTGGCAGCGAATGCGTCACGGGGGAATGGCGGCCTTCACCGGGCTCGGTCTTGCAGCGGCTGCCTACACCGCGATGCGAATGCTCGGCATCGGGCCGGTGGGGACGCTGCTGGCGGCGGGCCGGCTGGCGGAGGAGGACCGGATCGTGGTGGCGGATTTTGTCTCGCGTACCAGTGACACGACGCTGGGTGCCTCGGTGTCGGAGGCGCTCCGCATCGATCTGGGCCAGTCACCGGTGGTTCGGGTGCTGGACGCCACGGAGGTGCGCAACGCCCTGGAGCGGATGGGTCGGCCCGAGGCAGCGTTGGACCCGGCGACGGCGAGGGAGCTCGCCGTGCGGGAGGGCGGCAAGGCGATCCTGGTGGGTGAGGTGTCGCCGGCGGGCCGCGGCTTCCTGCTCACGGCCCGGCTGGTGGCCGTGGCGGACGATATCGAACTGGTGGCGCTCCGGGAGACGGCGGACGACGACGGCGAGGTGCTGAACGCCATTGACCGGCTGTCCAAGCGGCTGCGGGAGCGGATGGGAGAGTCGCTCAAGGCGATCCGCTCCGCCGAGCCGCTGGAACAGGTGACCACCAGCTCGCTGGAGGCGCTCCGGCTCTATACCCAGGCCCGGGCCATGACCCGCTCCGCCGAACCGGCCAGGGCGGGGGACCTGCTGCTCCGGGCCGTGGCGCTGGACAGCGGGTTCGCGATGGCCTGGCGCGGGCTGGGGGTGCACTACTTCAACACCCAGGCGCCGCGCTCCAAAATCGTCGATGCGGCCACCAACGCCTTCCGCCACCGCGATCGCCTGCCGCAGCTCGAGCGGCATCTCACCGAGGCGTACTACTACTTCGCGGTGACCCGTGAGGACGACCTGGCCGAGCGGGCCTACCGCGCGGTGCTGGAGCGCCGCCCCGATGATATTCCCAGCCTGAACAACCTCTCTCTCAGCTATACCCGCCACCGCCGGTGGGCCGGTGCGGAGAGTCTGCTGCTGCGGGGTCTGGCCGTGGACAGCGGCAACCGCAGCATCAACGTGAATCTGGTAGAAGTCCTTGCCAAGCAGGGCAAGGTCACCGAGGCGCGCGCGAGCACTGAACGGATGGTCCGGCTGGTCCCCGGGACGGCGCAACTGGGAGAAAGCTACCGCTGGAACCTGCTCGCCATGGACCGGCAATGGGACAGCGTCGCCCGGGTGGCGAAGGACCTCGAGCCACAACTCTCCGAGCCCACCCAGCTGGAGTGGGCCGTCTCCACCCAGGCGGCCATTGCCGTCCTGCAGGGGAGGATCGCGGAGGGGGAGCGGCTGCTGCTGCGGGCGGGGGCTGTGGCCTCCAGCAGCCCGGCGGAGCGACTCCGCTATGCAACGTATCTGGCCGAGCTCCGGGCGGAGTACGGAACCCCGGCGTCCCAGGCGCTCCGCCTGATGGACGCCGCCCTGGCCCGGGACCCCATCGCGAACCTGCCGCTCACCGACCGGCCCTACCAGGACCTGATCAACACCTACGCCATGCTTGGCGGCGCGAAGCAGGCACGCCAGCTCCTTGATGCCCAGCTCCAGGCGGACACGCTGGTCCGCGAGCGTCCGTCATCCTGGCAGCTGACCTCTCGGGGGTGGGTGCTCATCGCTGAGAGGAAATACGCGGAGGGGCTCGCCCTGCTCCGCACCGCACAGGATTCCGCCTACTGCTGGGCCTGCGACGCGTACTACCTGGCCCGGGCCTACGACCAGGCAGGGGAGTCCGACTCGGTACTGTCGCTCCTCGAGCAGGTGGTGAACCGCCAGCCTGACTGGGAGCAGTACTACGACGACGCCGGCCATTATCC
Source organism: uncultured Gemmatimonadaceae bacterium (assembly GCA_964449145.1). GTDB lineage: Bacteria > Gemmatimonadota > Gemmatimonadetes > Gemmatimonadales > GWC2-71-9 > JADJOM01. The sequence continues at coordinate 9,849 of CAYUYF010000019.1, forward strand.
GCGGGCCCTGAAGCGGCTGGGCGAGCTGCACGAGGAGCGGGGCGACCGCGCCAAGGCGCTGGACTACTATGGTCGCCTGGTGGAGCTGTGGCGCCAGGCCGATCCGTCGCTCCAGCCGGTGGTGCGGGATGTGAAGGCCCGGATGGCGAGGCTGGCCGGCGAGTAGCATCGACGGTATACGCGCCGGATGGCCGGGAACCGCTGCCGGTCCGCCTTACAACTCTGACCCAGACAGACCATGGCCGAACCCGCCAAGAAGCCCCGCACGCGCCGCAAGAAGGCGCCCGAGCCCCGCGGCCTCACGCCGAAGCAGGTGGCGGGCAGCGCGCCGCCAGCGACCATCGAACGGCTTACCGAGCGCATCGAGGCGGACGGCGGCCAGGTGATCGGCGCCTACAAGGAGCCGCTCGGCGCCGCCTGGCAACTGCTGGCGGCGCTGCCGCTCGACCGGGTGGTGCCGACGCCCTATCAGCGCGACCTCTCCGACAGCCACGTCAAGCGCCTGGCCGAGGCGATGGACAAGCTGGGGAGATTCATGGACCCGGTGGTGGCGGTGCCGGCGGACGAGGGGATGTACTGGACGCCTAACGGCAATCACCGGCTGGCGGCGCTGCGGACGCTGGGCGCGAGGAGCGTGGTGGCGCTGGTGGTGCCGGAACCGGAGGTGGCGCACCGGATCCTGGTGCTCAACACCGAGAAGGCGCACAATGTTCGGGAGCGCGCGCTGGAGGTGATCCGGCTGGCGGAGGCGCTGGCCCAGCTCGATGACCGGGCCGAGCGGAGCTACGAGACCGAATTCGAGGAACCGGCGCTGCTCACCCTGGGGTGCTGCTATCAGCGGAATGGCCGGTTCTCGGGCGGGGCCTACGCCCCGATCCTCAAGCGGATGGAGAGCTTCCTGGCGCAGAAACTGTCCAACGCGCTGGTGATCCGCCGGGAGCGGGCGGAGCGGCTGCTGGAGCTGGATGCGGCAGTGGCGGAGGCGATGAAGGGACTCAAGGAGCGCGGCTTCGACAGCCCGTATCTGCGGGCCTTTGTGCTGGCGCGTATCAACCCGCTCCGGTTCACGCTCAAGCGGGGCCAGAAAGCCGACTTCGACGCGACAATGGCCAAGATGCTGGCGTCGGCCAGGAAGTTCGATACCAGCCGGGTGCGCGCCGACCAGGTGGCGCGGAGCGGCGGGGCGCCGGACACCTCGGACTAGGCGTCGGCTCCTGAGGGGGAACTGCTGACTGCCGGTACCCCAATCGCCCAATCGCCCAGACTATCCGCCCTACCTCCCCCCTGCCGGCAGGTTGGTGGTCAGGAAGCGGGTCAGCAGCTCGTACAGGTGCCGGGTGGTTCCCTCCCCTTCGTAGATCCCGTGAGTGCGGTTGGGATAGGCCATCATGGTGAAGGGCTTGTTGGCGGCGATGAGGGCGTTGATGAGTCGCTCGGTGCCCTGGTAGTGCACATTGTCATCCCCGGTGCCATGCACCACCAGCAGGTTGCCGCGCAGCCGGTCCGCAAAGGTCAGCGGCGAACTCTGCCGGTAGTTCTCCTCGTTCTCTCCCTCCGGCAGCCCCATGTAGCGTTCCTGGTAGATCGTGTCGTAGAGGTGGACGTCCGGCACCGGCGCCACTGACATCCCCGTCTGGTACAGCTCCGGCGCCCGGAAGAGCATGTTCAGCGTCATGGAGCCGCCGCCGCTCCATCCCCAGATCCCCACCCGGGTGGAATCCACCCACGGCCACTGGCGCACCACCCTGGCCACCCCGGCCTGATCCTCGCTGGCGTAGACGCCAATCTTCCGGTAAATGGACTTCCGCCACTCCCGGCCGCGGGGCGAGGGCGTGCCGCGATTGTCGAACGACATCACCGCGTAGCCCTGCTGGGTCAGCATCAGGTGCCAGGGATCGTTGGCACCCCAGCTGTCGGTCGCGGTCTGGCCGGCGGGCTCGCCGTAGACGTGGAACACCACCGGATAGCGGCGGGTCGAATCGAACTCCGCCGGGTACATCACCCAGCCATCCAGGCTCACGCCGTTACCGGCGTCCAGCCGCACGAACTTCACCGGCCCCTTCGTGAGCAGGGCGTAGCGCCGCTTGAGTTCGGCGTTGTCGGCCAGGGTGCGGATGACCTCATGGGAGGGCAGCCGGATCAGCGAGGTGACCGGGGGAGTCGAAAAGCTGGAGAAGCTGTGGATGGCGTACTTCGCGCCGGGGGCGATCTGGTAGCGGTGGGTGCCGGCCTGTTCCAGCGGGCTCAGCCGCTCCGGCGGGCGGCCGCCTGCCAGGGCCGCGCGGTAGAGGTACCGCTGGGTGGGGTTCTCCGGTGAGGCGGTGAAGTAGACCCAGCCTCCGGCCACGTCCACGGAAACCACGCCGGCGACGTCGAAGTCGCCTGGGGTCACCAGCCGCACATCGCTTCCATCCCGCGAGACGGTGTAGACATGGGACCAGCCGTCGCGGTCGCTGGTCCACAGAAACCGGGAGCCGTCCGGCAGCCACTGCCAGTCGTCTACCGCGTCCACCCAGGCGCTGTCGCGCTCCACCATGATGGGCGTGGTCCGCCCGCTCTTCGCATCGCCCAGCAGCAGGGTCAGGGTGTTCTGCAGGCGGTTGAGGTGCTGCATGATGATCGTCTCGGAACTCGCGGCCCACTCCATCCGGGCCAGATAGATTGCTCGCGGGGCGCCCGGGAGGGCCATCCAGCGGGTGCGGCCACCACCGGCGTCAACCACGCCCACGCGTACCGCCGCGTTGGTCGTGCCGGCCTTGGGGTACTGGACCGGCTTGGTGAACGAATAGAGGCTGTCGGTGTTATTGATCAGCAGGAAATCGCGGATGCCGCTCGCGTCCAGCTGCCAGTAGGCGATCCGCTTCCCGTCCGGACTCCAGCGGAACCCGTCCCGGAGCCCGAATTCCTCCTCGTATACCCAGTCAAAGGTGCCGTTGATGGTGGTCCGGGAGCCGTCCCGGGTGAGGGCGGTGATCTTCCCGTCCCGCACCCGCTCGACATAGATGTTCTGCTCCCGCACGTAGGCGATGCGGTCTCCCTGGGGGGAGAACTTGGCGAACATCAGGGTGCCCGGCCTTGCGTCGCGGCCGCCAAGCTGGCGGAGCGTGCCGCCATCGAGATCCAGGACCCAGTAGTCCCCCCGGGTGTTGGCCCGCCAGACGCGCTGGGTGTTGGTGAAGAGCAGGACCTTGCGGCCGTCTTCGGAGAACTGGAAGCTCGCCGCACGGAGGGGAACCGAGTCTCCCATGGGGACCAGCTGCTCGCTCCGCACCAGGACGGTGCTGGCGCCGCTCACCGGGTCCACCCGCACCAGGTCGGGCCCGGGGGCGCCGGCCCGGCGCTGATTCGAGTAATAGGCACCGCCGTCGGGGGTCCATCGGAATGGCGGCACCCGCTGGGCATCGAAGAAGTCGGAGTCGAAGATGAGGTCCAGGGTGACCATGCTGGAATCGGCCGGCGCCGGGACCTGCTGGGCGGCAAGCGGAGCCGCCGCGAGCAGCAAGGCGAGCGCGCACTGAGCGGTACGGAAACTCACGGTGGGATCTCGGGAAGGAGGACGCTGAAAAGTACACTCCGGCGACCGGAACTGCCTGAGGGTGGCCGTCGTGGCGTGGCGGGGCCCACCGCGCGGACATGAAGCCCGCCGAGGGTAGCGAAATGCGCACGGTCAGTGCAGCTTAACCGCGGGATTTCCCTTCTATTTTGAGAGCCAGCTATCGGTGCCTGCACTTCCTGAACGACTGACCGCTGCCCTGGCGGATCGCTACACCCTGATCCGCGAGATTGGTGCCGGTGGGATGGCGACGGTCTACCTCGCCAACGACCTCCGGCATGATCGCGAGGTGGCGGTCAAGGTCCTCCGTCCGGAACTCGCGGCCACGCTCGGTCCCGAGCGCTTCGGGCGCGAGATCCAGATCGCCGCCAGGCTGCAGCATCCGCACATCCTGCCGCTGCTGGACTCGGGGGAGGCCGGCGGCTTCCTCTACTATGTGATGCCCTTCATCGAGGGCGAGTCGCTGCGCCAGCGCCTGACCCGGGTGCGGGAGCTGCCGGTCCCGGAGACGGTGCGCCTGCTCCGCGACGTGGCCGATGCGCTCTCGCTGGCCCACTCCCGCGGCGTCGTCCACCGCGACATCAAGCCCGAAAACGTGATGCTCACCGGGCGCCACGCGCTGGTCACCGATTTCGGCGTGGCCAAGGCGGTGAGCGAAGCGAAGGGCGAGACCAACCTGACCACGGCGGGCGTGGCGCTGGGAACGCCGGCGTACATGTCACCCGAGCAGGCCGCCGCCGATCCCAACGTGGACCATCGCGCGGACCTCTACGCCCTCGGGGCGATGGGCTACGAGCTGCTGGCCGGCCGTCCGCCATTCGTGGCACCGACGCCGCAGCAGCTGCTCGCGATGCACGTGACCCAGGCGCCGGAAGCGGTGTCCCGGCTCCGGCCCGGCACGCCGCCCGCGCTCGAAGCGCTGTTGATGAGCTGCCTGGCCAAGCGCGCCGCCGACCGGCCCCAGTCGGCAGACGAGGTGCTGGAGCGGCTGGAATCACTCGGCGGCACGGCGAGCGGTGGGGTCACGCCCACGCACACGCAGCCGACCCAGGCGGTGGCGCTGGACGCGGGGTATGGACATCCGCTCCGTGTCGCAGGCCTGTTTGCCATGGCGTCGGTGGCGGTGCTGGGCGCGGTGTACTTCCTGACCATCCAGCTGGGACTGCCCGACTGGGTGCCGTGGGGCGCCCTCGGCCTGCTCGCGGCCGGCCTCCCGATCATGGTGGTCACCGGGCTGATCGAGCGCCGCCGGGCCAGGCAGCGGGCCACCGGGATGTGGTCGGCGAGCGGGGAGACGGGGCTGCACCGGCACGTGACCTGGAAGCGGGCGACACGCGGGGGCGTGCTGGCGTTTGGTGCACTCGCCATCGTGTCCGCCGGCTACACCGCCATGCGGCTGTTAGGTATCGGGCCGGTGGGGACCCTGGTAGCCTCGGGCAAGCTGGGTGAGCGGGACAAGATCGTTGTCGCCGACTTCCGCAACAGCACCCCGGACTCCACCCTCGGCGCCTCCATCAGCGAGGCGTTCCGGATTGACCTGGCGCAGTCGCCGGTGATGAGTGTGATGACTTCCTCGGTCCAGACCGCGGCCCTGGAGCGCATGGGCCGTGATCCCCGCTTGCCGCTGGACCAGGCGGTGGCCCGCGAGATGGCGGTGCGGGAGGGTGCCAAGGCGGTGATGGCGGGCGAGATCAGTCCGGTGGGACGCGGGTTCGTCCTTGTGGCCCGGCTCGTCGGCGCCAGCGACGGCGCTGAGCTGCTGGCCATCCGGGAGACCGCCGAGGACGATGGCCAGATCCTGCCGGCGCTGGACCGGCTCTCCAAGCGGGTGCGGGAGCGGGTGGGGGAATCGCTCCGCACCATCCGCGCCGGCGATCCGCTGGAGCAGGTGACCACATCCTCCATGGAGGCGCTCCGGCTCTACAGCCAGGGCGTCCAGGCCGCAAACGTCAACGACAACCAGCAGGCAACGGCGCTGCTCAGACAGGCGGTGGCGGTGGACAGCGGCTTCGCCATGGCCTGGCGGAAGCTGGCGGTGGTGATCAGCAACGCTTTCGGATCTCAGGCCGAGGTTCAGGATGCCGCCACCCGCGCCTTCCGTTTCCGGAACCGGTTACCGGAGATGGAGCGCCATCTGACGACCGCCTATTACTACAACACCGCCGAGTTCGACCGGGCCAAAGTGGAAGCCGCCTATCGTGCCGCCCTCGCGGTGGATCCGGAGAACGCAGCCGCCCTTAACAACCTCGGAATCCAGGTGGAAGAGCGCGGTGCCTACGCGGCCGCGGAGACCCTGTTTGCGAGCGCGGTGCGCGTCGGCTCGTTCATCGGGCACCGGGAAGGACTGTTCCGGAACCTGGTGGCGCAGGGCAAGGAGGCGGAGGCCCGCACCGTGCTGGCGGATATCCACCGGGTGTTCCCGAAGTCCCCGGCGCCGCTGCAGCTCGAGTCCGCCATGCTGTTCACGATGGGCCAGTGGGATTCGGCCCAGCGGCTGGCCACCCGCTTCCTGATTGCCGCGCCGGACCCCGATGACCGCGCGACCGGCAGCTTCATGATTGCCGCCGGAGAGCAGCTCCGCGGCCGCCTCCGGCAGGCGGAGCGGACCTACCGGGACAACATGGCGATCAACGAATCCCGTGGCTTGAAAGGGTCGGCGCTGGCCGTCGCCATCGACATCGCCGAGATGCAGATCTGGTTTGCGCGGGACACCGCCTCGGCGCGGCGGACGCTCGAGGAGGCGCTGTCCCGCTACCCGCTGGCCCAGATTCCCGCCGCCGACCGGCCGTACACGGGATTGGTGACCGTGCACGCCCAACTCGGTCAGGCTGGTCGTGCCAGGCAGCTGCTGCGGGAGTACGAGACCCAGGTTCCCGAGGGCGTCCGCCGGGGGGACCCCTCCCGGCACTCGGCGGCTGGCTATGTGGCCGCCGCGGAGGGACGGACCGGTGAGGCGCTGGCTCACTTCAGGGCGTGGCAGGCCGAGCCCAGTTTCTTCCGGGACGGCTCCGCGCTGGTGCGGGCCAACCTGATGGAGCAGGTCGGTGAGGCAGACTCCGCGCTGGCGGTCTATGAGGCGATCACCGCAACGCCGGCGCACACCGGCACCCTGTGGGGACGGCGCTGGAACCTGGCCCCGGCCTACGAGCGCCTCGGCGCGATATACGAGCAGAAGGGCCAGCGCGAGAAAGCGCTGGAGGCGCTGTCCAGCTTCGTGGAACTCTGGAAGGACGCCGATCCGGTGCTGCAGCCTCGAGTGCGGGAGGCCAAGGAACGGATGGGCAGGCTGGCGGGGGAGCGGCAGTAGCTCCCCGGCTCACCGCCCCGGTCGGCGCAGTTCATCGGCGATCTGCTCGACGAACTGCCCCGCCCGACGCTCCCCACCCAGCATCCCCTCGAACTCCGCCAGCGGCCGGCCTGCGACGATGGCATCGGCCGAGAGCCCCGCTCCCACCTGCGCCCCGATCCGGTCCCGTGCGGCCACCAGCATCGCCCGGTAGGCCACCACGCCCGCGCGATCGGCCGGGGTGCCGTGCCCCGGGACGATGATGGTCCGGTCGTTCACCCGCGCGATGATCGCGTCCACCGCCGCGATCATCCCGTCCAGTGATCCTCCCGCCCACCAGTCGATGAACGGCGGCGCCTCCCGCTCCAGGATGTCTCCGGTGTGGAGGATGTTAGCGCGGGGAAACCAGATCATGGCATCGCCGCTGGTGTGTGCCCCGACGGGGTGCAGCAGGACGACCGGCTCTCCCTCGAACTCCATGACCAGCGAGTCGGTGAAGGTCCGGTCGGCCAGGGCCGCCGGGTCCGCGGGAGTCCGGTGCCACTCCCGCTCGGGGATCAGCGTGTCCTTCCGGGCCTCGGCCGCGACGGCGGCGTGGGCGAGAATCCGTGCGCCCCGGGCCCGCCAGTAGGGATTCCCGCCGATGTGGTCGTCGTGGTAGTGGGTGTTCACCAGGAGGGACACCGGCAGCGGGGTCACCGTCCTGAGCGCCGAATCCGCCAGCGCCACCCGCCTGGCGCTTTGGCCGTCCACCAGCAGCACCCCCCGCTTCCCGATAAAGGCCAGCAGGTTGCCGTTGGCGAAACCGGAGATCACCTGGAAGTTCGGCGCCACCTCGGTGATCCGCATCACCAGCGGGTCCTGCGCAGCCGCCCTCAGGGGCAGAACGGCGATCAGGAGGGCCGTGAGTACCAGCGTGGGACGTCGCCGCATGAGTTGCTCTGGGTGGGGAATGGGAGTCGGACGGGCAGGGTCCCTCCAAGGTTTCGCCCCACCGGCGCGCCGCAATTATGTTTCCTGCTCGCTCAACCCTCACCTCAGGCAGGCTCATGCGCATTCTCGTCACCGGTGGGGCCGGGTTCATCGGGTCTCACACCACCGTCGAGCTGCTCAAGGCGGGTCACGAGGTCGTGGTGGTGGACAATTTCAGCAACAGCAAGCCGGAGGCGCTGCGCCGCACCGAAGCGCTGGCCGGACGGGCATTCACCTTCCACAAGGTTGACCTGCTGGACCGCGCCGCGCTGGACCGGGTCTTTCGGAGTCAGCGGATGGATGCCGTGATCCACTTCGCCGCCTTCAAGGCGGTGGGGGAGTCGGTCCAGCAGCCGATCCGCTACTACCAGAACAACATCACCGGCACCCTGGTGCTGTGTGAACTGATGGTCGAACACGACGTCAAGACGATGGTCTTCAGCTCTTCCGCCACCGTCTACGGAGATCCGGCGACGGTGCCGGTCAAGGAAGACTTCCCCCTCTCTGCCACCAACCCGTACGGCTACTCCAAGCTGATGATGGAGCAGGCCTTCCGGGATCTTTACCGGGCCGACCCGACCTGGAACATCGCGCTGCTGCGGTATTTCAATCCGGTGGGCGCTCACGAGAGCGGACGCATCGGCGAGGACCCCAATGGCATCCCCAACAACCTCTTTCCGTATATCACCCAGGTAGCGGTCGGGAAGCTGAAGGAGGTGCAGGTCTACGGGGATGATTACCCCACGCCCGACGGGACCGGAGTGCGCGACTACATCCACGTGGTGGATATCGCCGTGGGGCACCTCCGCGCGCTGGAGCGACTCGAGAGACGGACCGGGTGCGTTGCCTACAATCTGGGGACCGGGCGGGGCTACAGCGTGCTGGAGGCCATCCGCGCCTTCGAGCAGGTGACCAACAAACAGATTCCTCACCGGATCGTCGCGCGGCGCCCCGGCGATGCGGCCACCTCCTACTGCGATCCCTCCAAGGCCGAGCAGGAACTCAACTGGAAAGCGGAGCGGGACCTGCTGGACATGTGCCGCGATGCGTGGCGCTGGCAGTCCGCGAATCCGGGTGGGTACCCGGGGTAGCCGGGCGACTCGGCGACCCGCGCCGCGAGGCGGAGTGAGGGGCCGCAGGGCTCAGCACGATTCCGCCACCGGTTCGACGCAGGGTTCCGGTGTCGGTGCTTCACGGCGCGGCTGCCCCCGGTCCGTGAAGCGGAGGACCAGCAGCTCTCCCAGTTCCGCCCACCGCACCGCTTCCCCGCCTCTCAGCAGCTGCCACCGCTCCCGCACAGCGGGCCGCGCGTCGAGCAAGGGCGGGCTCCATTCCGTCGGGAGACGGAGCCGGCGCCCGTCGAGCAGCTCCAGATAGATCCAGTCGTCGTGGACCTCGATCCGGGTGAGCCGGGGAGCCCGGTGCTGTACGGGCTGAACACAGAGCCAGAGCATGGGCCCAAGCTGCTGTGGCAGCCTCAACCAAGGCTCAAATCGCCCGTTTCGACCTGAACCGCCGGAAACCCCGGAAGCCGACTCCCGTCCGGTGGTCTGTCGCTGCCCGGTATTACCTCCCGACTGAGGGTCCATGAATCGCCTCTTCGCCGGCCTGGTCCTGCCGCTCTTCTGCGTGACCACCGTCCTCCCTGCCCAGGAACAGAGCGTCTCGCTGCACACCGGCCCCTCGCGGGCGTGGCCCCGCTCCGCCAGCTACGCCATCACCGATGTCACCGTGATTCCCATGGACGGGGAGCGGAGTCTGTCCCGGTATACGGTCTTTGTTGACGGGGGGCTGATCACCGCGATGGGGCGAAGCGCGGAGTTGCGGGTCCCGGACGGGGTGACCCGCATCGACGGCGCGGGCAAATACCTGATCCCCGGCCTGAACGAGATGCACATTCACCTTGGCCAGGGCCCGGGTGAAAGCGCCGGTGATGCGCTGGGGCGGCAGCTCCGCCTGGCATTGGCGCATGGGGTCACCACCATGCGGGGGGTGATTGCCTCACCCAGTGCGCTGCAGGCACGGGACCGGATCGCCCGGGGTGAACTGCTCGGCCCCACACTGTTCGTAGCCGCACCCTCACTCAACGGCCAGAGCGTACCCGACCCGGAAACCGGCCGGAGACTGGTGCTGGAGGCCCGGGCCAAGGGCTACGACCTGCTCAAGACCCATGGCGGCATGAGCGCCGAGAGCTATGCCGCCATCGTACTCGCCGCGAAGGAAACCGGACTTCCCCTGGCGGGACACGTGACGCCGAGGTACGGACTCGACCGCGCCATGCGGGCCGGGCAGCAGATCGAGCACCTCGACGGGTATATCGCGGCCGCGCTACCCCCGGATGTACCCACACCGCATGGCCAGATCATCGCAGATGATGTCGTGGCGCGCGTCGAATGGCCCAGGGTGCGCAGGGTGGCGGAGGAGACGAAGCGCGCCGGAGTCTGGAACGGGATGACGCTGGCACTCTTTCGCGTCCTGGCCGGGGGCATGACGGCGGCGGAACACGCGGCCAGGCCCGAGATGCGGTACGTCCCGGCGGCGACCCTGGCCCAGTGGAGCGGGTACCTCAACAACGGTCCGGGGGCATTGCCGGGGTATCTGGCTGCGCGCGATTCAATCGCCGTGGCGCTCTATCGCGCGGGTGCGCGGCTGCTGGTGAGTGCCGACGCGCCGCAGATCTTCCTGGTGACCGGGTTCGGCACCCACCAGGAGATGCAGGCGATGGCCCGGGCAGGAATCCCGCCGTACGCTGTGCTCCAAGCCGCAACCCGAAGCGCCGCGGAGTACCTCCGGCGCAAGGATGCGGGAGTGGTTGCGGTGGGGAAGCGCGCCGACCTCGTCCTCCTGGACGCCGATCCGCTATCCGACATCACCAACGCCGGCCGCATCGCCGGCGTCATGGTATCGGGAAGGTGGCTCGACCGGGCCGCCCTGGATGGGATGCTGCATGAAGTGGAGCAGGCGGCAGGGCACTGACCCGAGCGTTGAGCTTTGCGCTCTACCGCAGTCGCCGGTTAGCTTGGCACATGCGAACTTTCCTCTCCCCGGCGGCCGTGCTGCTCGTGGCGGCGTGCGCCGGTCAGGCTTCCCCCGCCTCGGCCCCGGCGGCGCTGGTCCTCCCCGATTCCACCACTGTGCTGGATGCCACAACCGGCGCCCCGCTGAGTACCGCGGAGCTGCTCCGCCGGGCGGCGGCCGCCGACTTCGTCCTGCTGGGAGAGCTGCACGACAACGAGGTGCATCATCAGGTGCGAGGCGACCTGCTGACCGCGTCGGGAGCGCACCCCTCGGTGGTATTCGAGCAGTTCTCGCGTTCGGTGGCGCCAATCCCGCCGCCGGCCGCGGGAGAAGAGATGGACACCTGGCTCGACGCCCACGGTTTCGACCGCAAGAACTGGAAATGGCCGCTGCATGAACCGGTGGTGGATGCCGCGATCGCCTCGGGGCGGGGCCTCTGGGGCAGCGGGCTCTCCCGGGAGATGCTCCGGTCGGTGGTGCGGGAGGGGACCGGGTCCGCGCCGACGGAACTGCGCACCCTGCTGGACCAGTCGCCGCTGGACAGCGCAGCCCAGGTGGCCATTGATGCAGAGCTGATGGAAAGCCACTGCGGCAAGCTGCCGGCCAGCATGATGCCGGGCATGCGCGCCGCGCAGGAGGTGCGGGATGCGGCCATGGCGGAGGCTCTCCTCTCAGCCGGCAGGGCAGGGCCCGCCTGGCTGATCGCCGGAAACGGGCACGTGCGGATGGACATGGGGGTGCCACGCCTGCTCCGGCAGGCGGCTCCCGGCAGGAAGGTTCTGGCGGTGGGCCTGCTGGAGCGCGGCACGGCGGAGGCCTCCCCCGGCGCCGCCACCGGGAAGCTCTACGACGTCATCATCATCACCCCGCCAGCCGAGCGCGAGGATCCCTGCCTGGGACTGTAGAACCGTTGCGCCGCGGCTCGATCCTGGCGACCCGCTGAACGACCACGAGGGATCCCCCGGTCGGGAGATCCCTCGCTTTTTCTGCGGCCGCTACCTTCGGCTTTTCCAATCGCCCAATCGCCTAGTACCGGTAATGCTCCGGCTTGTACGGTCCTTCCACCGGCACCCCGATGTAGTCGGCCTGCTCCTTGGAGAGCGTGGTCAGCTTCACCCCCAGCTTGGCCAGGTGGAGCCGAGCGACCTTCTCATCCAGCTTCTTGGGCAGGGTGTAGACCTTCTTCTCCGTGTACTGGGTGCCGGAGACGGTCGGCTTGCCCTGCGCCTGCAGGTGCAGGTCAATCTGCGCCAGCACCTGGTTGGTGAAGGACGACGACATCACGAAGCTCGGGTGGCCGGTGGCACAGCCGAGGTTGAGCAGCCGGCCCTCGGCCAGGATCAGCACGCTGTGGCCGTCGGGGAAGACCCACTCGTCGTACTGCGGCTTGATGTTGATCCGCTCGATGCCCTTTACCCGCTTCAGCCCGGCCATGTCGATCTCGTTGTCGAAGTGGCCGATGTTGCCGACGATGGCTTTGTCCTTCATCCGGGCCATGTGCTGCGCCGTCAGAATCTGCTTGTTGCCGGTCGCGGTGATGAAGATGTCCGCGGTCTCCAGCACCTGGTCCAGGGTGGTGACCTGATACCCTTCCATGGCCGCCTGCAGGGCACAGATCGGGTCGATCTCGGTGATGACCACCCGGGCGCCCTGGCCCTTGAGCGCCTGGGCGCAGCCCTTGCCCACGTCTCCGTAGCCGAAGATCACCGCCACCTTGCCGGCCAGCATCACGTCGCTGGCGCGCAGAATGCCGTCGGTGAGCGAGTGCCGGCAGCCGTACAGGTTGTCGAACTTGCTCTTGGTCACGGAGTCGTTGACGTTGATCGCCGGGAAAAGCAGCGTCCCCGCCTTCATCATCTCATACAGCCGGTGCACGCCGGTGGTGGTCTCCTCGGAGACGCCCTTGAGCCCGGCGGCCGCCTTGGTGAACCGCATCGGGTGTTTCTTCTGCTCCTGGCGGAGGAGATCGAGGATCACGCCCCACTCCTCGGAGTCGCTGGCCGGGTCGAACGCCGGGACCTTGCCGGACTTCTCGTACTCCACGCCCTTGTGGATGAGCAGGGTCGCGTCGCCGCCGTCATCCAGCAGCAGGTTGGGGCCGGAACCGTCCGGCCACATGAGCGCCTGATCGGTGCACCACCAATATTCCGGCAGGGTCTCACCCTTCCAGGCGTAGACCGGAATGCCGCGCGGCTCCGCCACGCTGCCGTCCCGCCCCACCACCACCGCGGCGGCGGCGTGGTCCTGGGTGGAGAAGATGTTGCAGCTCACCCAGCGTACGTCGGCGCCAAGGTCGGCCAGGGTCTCGATCAAGACCGCGGTCTGCACCGTCATGTGCAGCGAGCCCATGATCCTGGCCCCGGCCAGCGGCTGCTGCCCGGAATACTCCTTCCGGAGCGCCATCAGGCCCGGCATCTCAAACTCGGCCAGGCGGATCTCGTTGCGCCCGAAGTCGGCCAGCGAGAGGTCCTTCACCTTGAACGGCTCGCGGCCGGCCTGGCGTGCGGCGTCAAAGGGGTGGAGCAGGGCGGTCGTGGTCATGGGCAGATCCTCGGGTCTAGTGTCCGGAGTCGTTGGGTCGTCATCGGTCATCAGCGGTCAGCGCGGGGCGTCACTTTCAACGACGCGTCCTGTCCGCGCTATCCGCTGAGTTGTCACGAATAGCAGTCGCTGCAAAGCCACGTGATCATCTCTTCTTGCCCACCGCTGTAAACAATCTCGTTCCGCTGGCCTGCGCATCCAGCGGGGCGGGGGCGTAGCGCACGCTTTCCAGCCCGGCGTCTCGGAGCCAGTCCAGTAGCTGCTCCGCCTCGAATCCCTGCCACAGGTGCCCCAGCGTCTGCCGGTACTCGGCCCGCTCATGCGGCATCAGGTCGGTGATCAACAGCCGCCCGCCCGGCTTGAGGGCCCGCGCAGCCTCGCGGATGGTCAGTGCGGGTTCCGCCAGGTACGGCAGCACCAATACCAGGAACGCGGCATCCAGCACTGCATCCTCAATGGGCAGGGCCTCCAGCTCCCCCCGGCGGATTTCCACGTTCTCCACTCCGCCGAGCCGAGCCCTGGCGGAACGGATCATGGCTGCGGAAGCGTCCACCGCGATGACCCGGGTGACGAAGGGTGCAATCGCGTGAGTGAGGTGCCCAGTCCCGGTGCCAAGGTCTGCCACCGTCCAGCCGCTGTCCAGCAAGCCCAGGAGCGGCAACAGCTCGCTCCGGCCACCGAACAGCTCATTTCGCATCCGGTCCCACTGACCGGCGGCGGTATCGAAGAACTCCTCAGACTTGGCCCGCCGCTCCGCCAGAACTCCGCGAAGGCGCTCGGCGTCCCGCAGGGGGCCCGGCGTCTCGGCGGCTTCATCCCGCACCACCTGCCACAGCCGCCGGGCGCCGGGGTCCAAGTCAGCGCTGGGCACCCGGTAGAGCCGGCTGGCGCCGTCCGCTCGGGAGACCACCCAGCCATCATCCGCGAGCACCTTGAGGTGCCGGCTCACCGTGGACTGGGGCAGCCGGAGCACCGCGCAGAGCTCGGTGACGGTGAGCTCGTGCCGCTCCAGGACCAGCAGGAGCCGGTTCCGGGTGGCATCGGCCAGGGCGGCCAGGCGGGTGACAATTTGCGTATCCATCCTGTTATCCGGATAATAGAATGGTATCTCCTTCTTGTCAACTACGGGGGGCCGGCCGGTTGGACGGGGAGGTGGCGGCTGCCGATGCGAGAGGGGTTGCCGGTGGTGTCACGGCCTGGGTTGCGAGTCCGGCGGCGGCGGATCTGGGTCACCGGTCCATCCTGGTGCACTCCGGGCTACGGAGAGCACTCAAGATTGGTGCGCAGTGTATCCTCGGGAATGAAGATGGCGTAGGCGAGTCCCCGGCCGTAGAAGTTTGGATCGGTGGGGGGTGGTGCGGTGGCCTCCGAGGCATGCTGCGGGTCTTCCAGTGCCTCGTTGCGGAGCTGGCCGCGATCGCCCGCGTTCCAGCCCTGCGCCAGGGTCATCCCCAATGCGGCGAGGGTATTCGGGGTAGTGACCTCCGTCGCCAGTATTCGGTTGGCGCCGAGTTTCGCGGCTGCCTCCCGCAGACGCCGCCGGATCTTCTCACCAGTCACACCCATGCCGCTGCCCTCCACCCGGAGTCGCGCCACGAGGCGGCCGCCGGGGGGCACGTCTCCCGGCTGGTCGTGGACGATGACGGCCAGCGGACAGATGGGTCGTTCGATGCGATGAGGAGGGAGGACGGTCGTGGTCACAGCGGCGCTGGCGCAGGCCGAGAGTCCCGCGACGGTGGACGAGAGAAGCAAGCGCGGAAGTTGCCGACTCATGCGCGGGCGAGCGTCGCAGAGGCCCGGCCGGTGTCGGCCTAGGCCCCCGGCGTCTCCGATGGCAGCCGATGCACTGTCAGCAGCATCTCGCTCGGCGCGAGGGCGCGTATCGAGTGCGGCACCCCGGGGTCCAGCGCTACCAATTCTCCCGCTCCCAGCTCGTGCGGCTCGTCGTCGGCGATGACCAGCAACCGGCCGGCGAGGGTGTGGATCGTGACCACTCCATCGGCCTGGTGCTCCTTGAGCAGTCCGTCCTTCTCGAACACGAACTGGAGGATCGTCACCGGGCCATGCCGGAACACGGCGATCTGCCGGTGCCCGGACACCGCCGCGTGCGGCTCCGCCCGCAACTTGGCCGCGGTCTCCGCCAGCGATACCATCTGCACCGCGGAGGCCAGCCGGTCCTCGGGATGGGTGCGCAGGCGGTCGGTGGGACTCATGGATAGCCAGCCTTTCGATGCGGGGTGGCGGAGGAGGGTTGGGTACCCGCCGCGGCGGGATCGGCAAGCGAGCCGAGCTGGCCCTGGTCGGTGAACACCAGCGAGGCGCCGTTGACGCAGTAGCGCAGCCGGGTCGGCCGCGGTCCATCCTCAAAGACATGGCCCAGGTGCGCGTCGCAGCGGGCGCAGAGAATCTCGGTCCGGCTCATCCCATGGGACCTGTCCACCTCAGTCGCCACGTTTTCCTCCGCGACCGGCTGGAAAAAGCTGGGCCACCCGGTGCCGGAGTCGAACTTGCCGGTGGACGCGAACAGTGGCAGGCGGCAGCAGACGCAGCTGTAGACCCCCTCGCGCTTGTTGTCGAGCAGGGTGCCGCAGAAGGGCCGCTCGGTGCCTTTTCCCCGGGCGATCTGGAACTGCTCGGCGGTCAGCAACCGGCGCCATTCATCGTCCGACTTCACGACCCGCTGACTGTCCACCGGGCCCACGAGCAGGCCACCGGTGTTGAAGACCTTGACCTTCATGGCAACATCCTCACGGCAGATAGTCCTGGGCCCACCGTCGGGCGTAGTAGAGCCCGACCCCGCCTCCGACCACGCTGCAGAAGAAGCCGGTCATGAAGCCGATCCGGGCTCCCGCCCACCAGCCAAGCATGCTGCCGAGGGTCGTGCCGATGAACCCTATGAGCTTGCCCATGATCTAACATAGGCCGTGCGGCGTTCACCCGAAACCTTGGGGGGGGCCGCCGAGTGGCCCTGCCTCCCGCTGCGGAAGGTCAGGCGGCGAGCACGGCGAGGACCACTTCCACCGTGGCGACGTGTTCGTCCAGCGCCCGGATCTCGACGCTGCCGAAATGCAGGTGCCGCTTCCGCCGCACCGAGGCGCGCAGTGTGATCGACGGCGCAGCCGGGGTCACCGGCCGATGGAACTCGGCGCCGGTCCTTACCAGGCGCGGGGGCCCATGCAGCCCGCCCTCCCACGCCCAGAGTGCCACCAGCTGGCCGGCGGATTCGATCAGCAGGCTGCCGGGGAAGATCGGGTCCCCGGGAAAGTGCTCCGGGAAGACCCAGTGACCGTCCAGGTCGAGCTCGGCGGCGATCTCGGCGCCCCTGCGGTGTGTCACCCGGGAGATCTGGCGCATGTGGCCGATGGGAAGGAAGGTGGCGTCGAGGTCCACGAGGCCAGGCATGGCGGCTACAGTTGAGTGACTCATTGTAAGGCTCCTGTAGGGGCGGGAAACGGGTCTCCCCGACCATACGGCGGTGGCCTCACATCGGATTGACGGCGAGGGTCAGCCGCGCCAGCTGTCCTGCAGCCCGGTCAGGATGAACTGGGTAGCCACGGCGGCCAGGAGGAGGCCCATGATCCGGGTCAGGACCCGGATGCCGGTCTGGCCCAGCAGGGTGACGAGCCGCTGGCCCAGGAGGAGGGTGCCATAGGAAACGAGGGCGGTGAGGAGGATGGCGCCGTAGACGACGACGCCGTGGCTCAGGCTGTGGGCCTCGCCGGCGAGGACCATCGCTGTGGAGATCGCACCGGGGCCGGCCAGGATCGGAATCGCGAGGGGCGTGAGCGCCACATCGTCCTTGGCCTGTCCCTCGGCCAGTTCCTCCCGGCTTTCGTGGGTGTTGCGCTGGGCACGCAGCATGTCGAAGGCCACCAGCCAGAGGATGAGCCCCCCCGCGATTCGGAACGCCGGCAGGGTGATCCCGAAGGCCTGGAAGATGAACCGGCCCGCGGCGGCAAAGATGATCAGCAGCGCCGCCATGGCCACGCAGGCGCGGAGCGCGGTCCGGCGTCGTTCGGCAGGAGTCTCGTTCTGGGTGACGACCAGGTACGCCGGCACGGCCGCGATCGGGTCCACGATGAACAGAACCGATGTGAATGTGATCAGCGCGAACTGCCCTAGTTCTCCCATACGCCTCCGAAGGTATCGGCGCCCTAGCGCGGAACCGCCATGCCGGTCTCAAACACGATCCAGAACTGCGGGAGCGCCAGCGACGGCGCCGGAGGGCGCACCGAGCGCGTCCTCGTCCCCAGCAGGACTCCGACTGGCCGCGGCCGCGGCGGCATGGAGCGGATCGGGACCACGACCAGGGATCCCGACGCCAGGATCCACTTTGCTCCCGCACGGCCATCCGGGAGCAGCACGGAGTCGCACGGGGCTGCCCCGAGCTCGAGGAGCAGCGCCTCCAGCGCGGGCCCACCCTCCACCCACGCCTGGCGCATGGACTCGGCCCGGTTGGCATGCCGGAAGATCGAGTCAGGGTCGACTGGGGCCCGCCACCCGGTGCCGAAGAAAACACCGCCGGCGTCGGAGTATGGCGCAAATCCGGTAAAGCGCCACGGACCGCTGACGGAGGTGTGGGTCTCGAGTCCCGCTCTGCTGCCGGCGGCGGCGACGCTGTCCAGGCTGGCAATCCGGAGCGCCACATACGCCCCACCCTCCCCCGTGCTGAGCAGGTCGGCGTAGTCCTGCGCGAACCGATCCCGCGGCTCGCCCGCCAGGCTCATGATTTCGAGTTCGCGGCCATCGGGGAATTTCACATGCAGGTTGCGCAGGTTGTTGGGATGCAGCCGGCCCGCCTTGAAGCGAAACCCGAGGCGTCCCAGCTGGGCCCGGGCGGAATCGAGTTGCTTGACCACGACGACCACATGGTCCAGGTGTGGTGCCCCCGCGCGCGGGGTGCAGGCCGTGTCGGCGGCGGCCTGTCCCGCGCCGCGAGTGGGCGTGGCGAGCAGCAGCAGGCCGATCTGGAGGATCCGGCGCCCGATGGCTGGCCGGTTCATGCGCTTGTCCCGCGGCGGTCAGCCACCGCCCCGGCGCCGGGCGAGCCAGGCGTCCACGCTGTGTGGGCCGGCCCCGGTGGTGGCAAAGAACAGGAACATGAACGAGTACAGCATGACGATTTCACCCCGGTTCTGCCACCAGAAGAGCTGCCCACTGCCCCCGGTGTGAATCCAGAAGTAGGCCACCGCCATCTCTCCGGAGGCGATGAACGCCGCCGGCCGGGAGAAGAGGCCCAGGATGATGCACGCGCCTGCGACGGTCTCGATGACGCCGGCCGCCCCGAACCGGGTCATCAGGTCCGCGGTGCCGCCATCACCAAAACCCCCGAACCATCCGAACATTTTCTGGGCGCCGTGGGAGAAATACGCGGCCCCGGCGGCGATGCGGAGCGCGGTGTGGGCGAACGTCGCCTTGGGGTCGCTGAACTGGCTCATCGAAGACCTCCTGGAGACAGGGGATGGTGGCAACCTGATTATGCGGGCCGGGAGCAGGGGGGCGTTGTGGGTCAGCCCGGTGGCGGCCGCCGCACCACGGATGCGACCAGCATCATGCCAAGGTTCGCGCCTGCCATCACGCCCCCAGCGATGATCAACCCTTTCCCTGCTACCCGCAGGATGTCGAACTCCCGGATGCCCACCGAGACGAGCAGGACCTTGAGCATGAGCAGTGTCACCGCCGCGGAGAATACGGCGACCTGCAGCAGCAGCCAGGGGCGATAGCCCAATCCGGTGTAGAGCCAGTAGAGCGCCACCGTAAGCAGCAGCCAGGCGAGGAGGCCGGTACGGGTGGTCTGTCCGAGTGGCAGCGCCCGTACCCCTGGTCCCAGCGCCAGCAGCGCGAGCATCCAGAGGGAGAGTCGGAACGCCGCCCGGCGCAGCTCGCCGGGGGTGGCGTCCTCGGCCGTGTGATCGGACGGGTCAATCATGGTCCTCGTGCTCTGGTCTGGGACGGCTCAGGGCAGTCTCCACGGTGGGACTCAGTCCTTCCAGCGCAGCAGCATGGAGATCGTGGCCAGGTGATGGTCGTCGTGCTCGGCGACGAAGAACGCCAGGTCCAGCAGCCGCATCGGCGTCTGCAGCCTGGGGTGCAGCGCCGAGCGGGACCAGTCGGCGGCGTCGGCGGCCTCGAGCTGGGTCACCAGGGCGGTGCGCTGCAGGGAGAAATCCGCCAGCAGCTGCGCGAGCGGCCGGTCGTTGTGGCCGGCCTCGTGGGTGCGCCGGTTCTCCAGGTCGGCCAGGTGCAGCGTGGGCCGCCCGACGGCGAGATCATCCACCCGCGCCAGCCAGAGTGGCTCGAGGTCACCGAGGTGGCCGACATTCTCCTGGATGGACCACCGATCACCGCGGCGCAGTGTCAGTTGAGTGCTGGCGACGCCCGACAGCCGGCTCTCGATCCTGACCGGTGTACCGCGCAGGCGCTCGATCAGCCCGGGCGCTGCAGAGACGGGGAGGTCGAAGGTGAACTGGCGCTCGAACCAGGGCTGGCGAGGAACCATGAGTGGGACGGTAAGGGTTCGGGATGGGGCATGAGAACGTCTTAAGGAAACCGGTCCCGCGTCGATGCGCGAGGCCCTACCCAGTCGTCACGCCTCAGGTGCAGCACGACGCTGGTGCGCGGGGCGGGCCACTTGGGGAGCTCCCAGAGGAGCCGGCCGGTGGGGATGAAGCCCAGCTTCTCGAGCACCCGGAGGGAGGCGGGGTTGTCCTCCAGGCAAACCGCCTTGACGGTGCGCAGGCCCAGGGTCCCAAAGGCAAAGGCCAGCGTCGCCGCGGCGGCGGCGGTGGCCCGCCCGCCGCCCCAGTACGGCTGCCCGATCCAGTAGCCCAGCTCAGCTTCTCCGAGCTGCAGGTCCACATCCTTGAGGAGGCTCACTCCGATCGGCTCGCCCGCCGGCTCACAGACGGCGAAGACCTGCCGCGCACCCGCCTCGATGAGGACCAGCGCCTCCTGGATGTACTCGAGCGCGCCGCCGGGAGGGTACGGGTGTGGAAATGGCGTGGTGGCGGCAATGGCCGGATCCTCCAGCAGTGGCTGGAGCCGATCGGCGTGCCTCGGCGCGATCGGCTCAAGGGTGATCATTCACCGGGGCCACGCGGGCCGGGCGGCGGCGGCGCCGGATCCACCAGGCCAGCCCGGACAGGGCGAGCCACGCCAGCCAGTTGGAAGCTGCCAGCGCGAGGATTCCCTCCTCGCTCATGCGGATATGGCCGCCCCGAATCCTCGGTCCGATCACCATGCCCCGCCCCAGACCGCAGCAGTGGCCGGTGAGTGAGAGCACAGCGATCCCGGGGAGATGGAAGACGGCTACCGGTGACTCCCACAGCGGCGCGGGAAAAACCGGCGCGGAGCCGTAATAGGGGAACCCCCGGGCGGCGATCAGCCCACCCGTCACCAGCTGGATGATGGTCAGCGCGGGGAGAACCCGGCGGAGCAGGACCCGGCTTCTCCCCGATGAACGTCCGTCCGGGAGGACCGGGGGGCAGACCTCGGCGGCCAATCAATACCTCCAGCTCACCGTGTCCGCGTCCATCGGATGGTTGCGCCGGATCTGGTCGATGATTCGGGGGATGAACATCTGCGGGTAGCGCAGCCGGCTCAGCGCGTTGGGCCGGGTGTGATCTCCGTTCCAGCAGTGCTCGGCCCTGGGTTCGTAGTCCACCTCGGCGTCGGCCGGCGGGTTGGTGAGCGACTGCAGCATCTCCTCGACGAGGTAGACGGCGTTATTGAGATGGTAGTTATCCGCCTCTCCCACATAAATGTGCAGCTTGCCGCGCAGCTTGGGGCCGAGGGTCGCCCAGTCGCGCCGGAGGATGTGGCCGAGGTCGTAGCGCTCGCGCCAGTATTCCGCGACCGAGCGATCAATGCGGCCGGTGAGCTTGTCCCAGATCGGTTGTGGGTAGCCGTCGGCGCCCACCGGCCCGTACACCGCCTGCCAGATGTCCCACTGCCCGCCGCTGCGGCCCCGTGTCCCGAGCACCGCCTCGAGCCGGTTCATCTGCTCGATGGTGACGTGCACGTTGCCGAGATAGTCGCGGTGTCCCGGCCGGGGGACGCGCTTCCACTCGCTGGGGAGCCAGTAGGCATTGGTGTCGCTGTAGATGTTCACCACCGTGTACTGGCGGAAATCGATGGGGTCGGGGCAGGCGGCCCACACGCCGTTGAAGTCGTCGGGATAGAACAGCTGGACCGCCATCGCCTCCCAGCCCCCGGTGCTGCCACCATAGGAGAAGCGCGCCCAGCCGGCGCCGATGCCGCGGTACTTCTGCTCGATGTAGGGGATCAGCTCCCGCATGATAGCGTCGCCATACGGGCCGTTGTTGGCGGAGTTGACGGCATAGGAATCGTCGTAATACGGTGTGGGATGCTGGATCTCGATCAGCAGCACGCGCGGGAAGCCGGGGCCGGTCCAGTCCTGGTAGAACTGGTACGCCGCCTGCTGCTGAATCCGGTTGTAGCCGTGAAGCCGGAAGCGCTGACTGTAATCCGGCGGCAGGTCGGGGTCAGGCGGAGTCTCGCGCCAGCCGGAGAGGTCTTCGGGGAAGTGGCCGTGATCGATGACCAGGGGATAGCGCGCCTCGGGGTGCTCATCGAACCCTTCGGGCAGGAGCACATGGGCGCCGAGGTAGACCGGAGTGCCCCAGAACTCGGAGAGCAGCGTCGACTGGATGCGCTCATGCCGGACGTACTTCGTATCTCCCGGCGGCTGGATGGGCGGGATCACCTGGTCGAGCCGCAGGCGGATCACCTCGGCCCGCTTGGGGTTCCAGGTGATCCACACCGGAGTGCTCAGGAGATTGCCCGGCTTGCGGTTCCACTGCTGCCCTTCGCCCTTGTCCGGCGGCAGCTTGACCACGTGCCCGTCGCTGCGGCGGTAGGTCTGGTACCGGTTGAGGAGCGCCTGGACCCGGTAGCGGCCAGCCGGGATCTCGGAGAGATCCCGCATCGGATAGCCAACGGCGCGTGCATCCACCCACAGCGGCCGGTTCGGCGGCCACCGCTCTGCCTCGACGCCCACGATGAGCTGGGTCTCCTGCAGGTCGGAGATCTGGAATCTGGGTTCGGCGCTGCTGTCGGTCGAGAGCATCACCAGCAGGCGTCCGTCCAGCGGGGTGACGCTCTGTTCGGCGGGGAAGGTGACCTCGAACCTGGGCCCGGCGGGTACCAGCCGGGCCTGGGCGTTGAGCAGGGTCGGCAGCGAGAGCGCGGCGATCAGGACGGGGCGCATGTTCGATCCTCGGCATTCTGGCGGTGCGCGGTGGTGCGGCGGCGCGGCGGATCTACAACAATATCACGATGAGACCGCGGCAGAAGCGACAAGGGAGCCCTGCGGGCTCCCTCCTACCTCGCTGCGGCAGCTCCGCGGGAGCCTGGGGGCTTCAAGGAACGGCGGCGCGGTAGGCCGCCACCTGCTCCTGCACCAGTTTCTTGTCGCCAACCACCAGGATGGACATGCGGGACGGGTCGAGGTAGCGCTGGGCAGTTCGCCGCACATCCTCCGGCGTCACCCCGTGGACGTTCCGCACGTAGTCGGTCAGGAAGGCATCTCCCAGTCCCTGCTGGTCCACGAACTGCAGCTGGCCCACCAGGCCTACCCGTGAGCTGTTCTGAATGGTGAAGACCCCCGCCAGATTGTTGCGGATTCCTTCCAGCTCGGCCTCGGGCGGCGCCTCGGTGCGGAGGCGGTTGACCTCGTAGAAGATTTCCTTGAGCGAAGCCCCGGTGGCACTGGTGGTGACGTCTGCCACCTGGATCCAGACTGCCGTGCCGGTCCAGGTGCCCACGAAGGAAAAGGGCGAATAGGAGTACCCCTTGTTCTCGCGGATGTTGCTGGTGATCCGCGATCCGAACGAGCCACCGAGCAGCGCGTCGGTGACGCTGAGCCGAACCCAGTCGGGGTTGGCCGGCGCGGCGACCGGCACCCCTACCCGGAAGGTGCTCTGGACCGCGTCGGGCCGGTCGATCAGCCTGACCTGCCGCTGAGCCACCGGGGTGGCCGGCTTGCGGGTCGGTGGGGCGCCCTTCGTCCAGCCACCGAACAGCTGTCGAACGGTCCGCTCCAGCGCCGCCTCGTCGTACACGCCGCTCACGTACAGGCGGGCCCGCTGCGCGCCGAAGTTGCGCTCGTGGAAGGCGCGCACCTTCCGGCTGTCGTAGGTCTTGAGCAGGGACTCCGGCGCAAAGACGCGGCCGTACGGGTGGTCACCGAAGAGCAGGCGGCGAAACTCGACCCGCGCAATCTGGCCCGGCTGGGTCTGGGCGATGGCGTTGTCACGAATGCGGTTGTTGCGCAGGCGGTCCAGGTCCGGTTCCGCGAACCGGGGCCGGAGCACCACATCGGCCAGCAGCTGCATGTAGCGCTCCGCGAATTCGCTCAAGACCTCTCCGCCGATCCCCACGTTGTCGTCGCCCGCGCCCGCGCCGATGGACCCGCCCATCTCCGCCGCCTCTCGCGAGATATCCTGAGCGCTCCGGGTGCCGGTGCCCTCCAGGAGCATTTCGGCGGTGAGGCCCGCCAGCTGGATCTCGCGCGGGCCCTCATCGATGGCCCCGGTGAGCACCTGGAGGCTGATCATGACCTTGGGGATGGTCCCGTAGGGGACAAAGGTCACCTGCATGCCATTGGGCAGGGTTACCGTGCGACGCGCCGGGACCCGGAAGTCCCGCGGTATTCCCGGGGCGGGCGGCGCTTCCTTCTGGGCGGCGACCGGTTCCGGATGCAGCAGCGCGGCGGCCAGGAGCGCGCCACGCCAGAACCAATTCTCCAGGGCGCGTGTCATTGGGTTCCTCCAGCGCCCTGCTCCCGGGCGCCCGGCACGATGGTGTATACGGTGCGGTTCTCCCGCCGGAGATACTCCCTCGCCGTCCGCTGTATCAGCGCCGGGGTAACCGCCAGGACCGCCGACTCGACCCGGTTGATCCAGCCGGGGTCGCTGTCGAACAGCGCGAAGGAGGCCAGCAGGTCGAGTTTGCCGAGCCCCGACTGTGATTCCACCATGTCGTAGAAGCTGGAACGAAACTTGGTGCGTGCCCGGGCCAGCGTGGCAGAGTCGACCGGCTGGGTGCGCAGGGCCTCGACCTGGCTGTCGATCGGGGCCAGGATTGAATCAGCGGGGGTGCCTGAATCGTGGTACAGCGAGGCCATCCACAGCATCGGCCCCTCGTAATTGAACTGGTGGCCGAGCCCCCAGTTGATCCCAGCGCTCACATCGCTGGTGTAGCCCCGTTCCTGCGCCAGCGCCTGGTAGAGCCGGCTGTCCCGGCCCTGGCCGAGGATCTGGTCGATCAGGGCGAAGGCGTACCACTCGGGCGTCCACCGCGGCGGCAGGTGATACGCGAAGCCGAGCGCCGGCCGGCTGGCCAGGCTGTCAATCCGGGTGAACCGTTTCTCTCGTTCCTGCCGCGGCTCCGTCAGGTCGGGCGGTGGCGGCAGCTCGGATCGCGGGATGGCAGCGAAATACCGGCGGATCCATTCCCGGGCCTGGGGTGGCTGGAAGTCTCCGACGACGACCAGCACGGCGTTGTTGGGAGCGTAATAGCGGGAAAAGAAACCGGAGGCATCCTCGAGGCTGGCGGCATCGAGATCGGACAGCTCGCCATAGAAGTTGTGGGCGTTATACCAGTTCTCGTTGGCGGCCATCGGCAAGTCGATCCACGGGAAGCTCCCGTAGGGCTGATTCAGCACGTTGACCCGCACCTCGTTCTTTACCACATCCTGCTGGTTGCGCAGGTTGGAGCTGTCGATGACCAGCCCCTTCATCCGGTCCGCCTCAGCCCAGAGGATGGTCTCCAGCGTGTGAGCGGGGAGGACCTGGTAGTAGTTGGTGAAGTCGAACCGGGTGGAACCGTTGAGGATGCCGCCGTTGGATTCCACCAGCTTGATGAACTGCAGCTTGCCGAGGTTTCCCGAGCCCTGGAACATCAGGTGCTCGAAGAGATGGGCAAAGCCGGTGCGGTCTCTTGGCTCGTTGCGGAACCCGATGTGGTAGTAGACCCCGACCCCGACGGTGGGGGAGGTGGTGTCCCGTGAGAGCACCACCTTGAGGCCGTTGGGCAGGGTGTCGTACTCGAATGGCACCTGCAGCCGGGCTTGGGCCCCCGCTCGGCCGAGCGGGAGCGTTGCCAGCACCACGGCGGTCCACATGATCGTTCTGAAACGCACGCTGAATCCTGGGGAGGAGGTAGCCCAACTACGATGGGCCAGGGGACAGGTTTCCGATGACCCCACCCGGGCCGGGGTGCTCAGCGCCCGCCGAGGGCGCATTCGTTGCGACCCACATCCAGGGTCGCCGCGCCGATCTCATCGACCTCCAGCAACCCGACGTTGACGGCCTTGATGGTGCGGTACTGCTCGGGGGATGATGCCTGCCGGGCGAGCACCAGCGCGTGGAAGGCGCGTTCGTCGGTAATGGCCAGGGTATCGTTGGCGCTCCGCATGTGGCCCAGCCGGTCGCCGATGCCGCGCCCCACCCGGCGCTCGCCCTCGGAGGCGTAGTGCGCCGGGTAGATCATCATGTCGTCCGGCCATTCACGGCGGGTCCGCTCCACGCTCCGCCATAGGAGTCCGGTCCACTCTTCCGCTCGCCCCGCCAGATCGGGGCGGCCCAGCGAGTCCACAAAGAGGAAGTCACCCGTCAGCGCGGCGGCGGCATCGATGACAAAGGAGAGGCTTCCTTCGGTGTGTCCGGGCGTGTGTCGCGCGAGCAGCCGGCAGCGGCCGACCGCAATGATGTCGCCATCGGCGACCGGGGTGAAGTCGAGAGGTCCCTGGCGCCCGTCATAGGGATACACGGAATCGGCCGGGTGCAGGTAGTACGGGACGCCAAGCGCACCGGCCAGGGCCGGCCCGCCGCTGACGTAGTCGGCGTGCACGTGGGTGTCGGCGACGCCGATGATCCGGGCGCCGGCCTCACGGGTGGCGTCCTGATAGGCGTCGGTCACCCGGGGCGGATCCACCACCAGCGCCTCACCGCTGCTGACCAGGAGGTAACCCAGGGCTCCCTTCGCCAGCCGGTCGAACTGGATGAGCCGGTCGAGTGAACCAGGTGTTGGGAGGGTCCGCGGCAGGACCAGGTCGCCCCAGGCGGTCATGCCGCCGGCCAGCGAGCGGGCCTGCGCGCCGAGGCCGATGAGGTGCATGGCACCGTGCCTGCTGTCATTGCCCCGGCCGCAGACCACGACCGTCGGCAGCGCCGGGTCGAGGCCGCTGTGTTCGAGAGTGGTCCGCCGCCGTAGCTCGGAGCCGACGATGTTGTGAAACCGCTCCGGCGGCACCAGGTCTATCCGGCCGGTGGCCACCCGGGCAGGAGCGCGAACGTCAACGATCTGCAGTGGCTCGCCGCGTTCCAGGCTGGCGGCCAGCTCTCCGGCGGAAATCTCGGGGACGGTAGTGGAAGCTGGTGGCATTGTGGCCCCTGGGGCGTCGGGTGAATCCAGTCGAGCGGCAGCATGGTGTGGCGCGGTACCCGGACATGGCACGTCCCCCCGACGCCAAGATATGCGGAAGCACAGAACCCGCGAGGGTGGGTCAGGTCCGGCCAGGCGCTCAGGCCGCCGGTGCGCTCGAGTGTTCGGCCGCGAGGCCCAGCACCGTCACGGCGAAGACCGGGCAGTGTGACGAGTGCACGACCTGTTCGATGACCGAGCCGACTTCCACGCCGATTTCCTCCGGCGCGCCGCGCCCCCGGGTGGCCATGACGATGAGGTCACAGCCCTCGGACTTGGCGGTGCTGGTGATGGTCCGCACTGCGCCAGATCCCGTCACTCGAGTCTCGACCACGAGCCCGATGTCCCGGAGCGAGCCGGCGACCGAGCCGAGGTACTGCTCCAGCCGGGGCACCTCGCTCTCGGTTTCCGGCACCGTCAGCAGGACGAGGGCGCTGCGAAAGTGCCGGGCGAGGATGCGGGCCCACGGCAGCGCTTCCTCGGAACCCTCGGAACCGTCCAGACAGACCAGCAACTTCCGGAACGCGGTGGCCCGACTGGTCCACGCGTTGGTGGGGCGGATGAGGAGGACCGGGAGTTCGGTCTGGCGGACCACCGCGGTGGCAATGTTGCGCCGCAGCAGCCGGTCCACGGGGGAGCGGTCATGGGTGGCCATCACGATGAGGTCGGCGTTCAATTCTGTGGCGCGCCGGCCGATCTGTTCAGGGACGTGGCCACGCCGCACGCTGGTGCTCACCGTCAGCCCTCCCTGGCGCAGCGACCACGCTTGGCGATCGAGATAGGCCTCGATGCCGGCACCGGGGTCGCCGGCCTCCACGTCGCCCTGCCGGTGCTCCCCGGGGCGGACCGAGACCAGGTCGAGGCTCCCCGCCCCGGTGCGGACCAGCAGCTCCGCGACCGGGAGGGCATGCTCGGCCAGGGCCGAGCCATCCAGCGGGACCAGGATGCGATCGATCCCGAAGTGGTCTTCCGGGAACTCATATCGCTGGAAGGGCAGCAGATACTGGCCGGCGAAGAAACGGCCCAGGTGCGCTTCGAGCGGCTTGGGCGGTCCGAGGCGCTGCCGGAACCGGGAGAAGCAGACGTAGAGCAGGGGAATGAACAGCAGGTACGTCCACGCCCCATCGAAGAAACGCTCCTCGAAGATGATGACCGTGGCGGCTGTGGTCAGCAGGGCGGCGAACACCGTGCCGACGAGGGTCGCGGCGGCCGCCGGGGCAAACTGGGCGCGGAGGCCGCGCAGGATGCGCTTGGCGGCGGCCCAGCCCGTCATGCTGAGGAGAATGAACACCCCTGCGGCGTAGATGGCGAGGTAAGTCTCCTCGTGGGTCCCGAACGCCAGGAAGCACAGCGACACGATGCCCACTTCCACCCAGACCGGCTTGTCCGCCACATCGAAGCGGTTGCGGATCCCGAGCCAGGCGGGGATGTAGTTCCGGTAGCGGAGGCCCAGCGCCAGGTTCTGCAGCCCCTGGGCGCTGGCGGCCGCGGCGGAGCCGAGCACCAGGACGCCGATCAGGGTCCCGATCCATGGCAACGGCGCCGGCAGCAGCTGGTCCATGGTCTGGGTGAACACCGAGACGTGCAGGTCGGCGGGGTCGGCCAGGGCGAGGATGGCCGGCCCGACCACGAGCATCGTCAGGCAGGTGGTGCCCATGATGATGACGAGACTGCCAAACGCCTTCCGGCTCCGCTCGGCGTTGGTCCCGTCGTAGGCGGCCACGAGGTTGGCGAAGATCTCGATCCCGGTCATCAGGGCCAGGATCCGGGCGAATCCGCCGAGCGTAAAGTGGAAATATTCGGGAGCGAAGGCGCGATGATCGAAGGACGGCAAGTGCAGGCCGCGCTGCCAGATGGTCGCGACAATCATCGCCCAGAGCAGGGCCAGCAGGGCCAACGTCGCGGGACCGAACGCCCGGGCGGCCGTCTTGGGCCCGCGATTGACCAGCCACCCGATGCCCAGGCTCAGGAGAATCGCGAGAAACGTCCGCTGCTGGATACCGGCGACCACGGTGTTGAGGAAGGGAAGCCGGTCGGCGATGAACGTCACCAGTGCCGCGAGGCTCACCAGGAAGGTGAGGGTGTATTCGACGAAAGTGATCCCGGCGTTGACCTTGACCGCCCAGGGACCGAACTCCTCCTCGCTGAGCCCGCTTCCGCCGCTGCCGTCCACCACCCAGCGCATCACCAGCCGGTACATCGTGGAGACCATCGCCACCGTGAAGACCACGAGCCAGATGCTGGTCCCGAAGGTCACGTCGGCGACGCCGGCGAGGACGATCAGCTTGAGGAAGGGCCCGAAGACGTAGAGCGGAGAGGAAGCGGGGTCGCCGCCGCCGGCGAGGGCACCCTGGAAGGAGTTGGTAAGTCGGTGCGAAACGTGGCCCATGCGGGAGGCTCTATCAGTACCGGCGGCCGGTGGGCGGCCGCTCAGGGTGAACGAAGGTCAGGACCGGCGGGCGGAAGATAGCGCTGTGCGGCGGACGGCGAGTCCGATGCGCTCAGGCTTCCTCGGTTCCGAAACGTTTCGCGGCGCGAGCCCGTGCCTTGGCGGCCTCCACCTCCCGGTTCTTCGGCGCAGAGGTGGTCACCAGGGCGTCCAGCAGCCGGCGCACAGTCGTGCTGACTTCCGAGACCGCCTCGTCGAAGGCCGCCTGGTTGGCCGCTGACGGCTTGGTGAAGCCGCTCACCTTGCGGACAAACTGCAGCGAGGCGGCCCCGATCTCGTCATCGGTGACCGGCGGATCGAAATGATGGAGCGTCCGGATGTTGCGGCACATGGGGAATCCTCCTGATGTCTGCTCGGCGACGCTGTCAGCGGTTCCGCAGCGACTCGCCGGCGACGAAGGGCATGACATGGGACCGGAAGCTGTCGGCGGCGCCGCTGTCGAAGAGCGGCAGGGTATGCGGATGCGGCAGGCCGGCGGTGGTCTTGATCTCGGCCAGGTACCGCTTGGCGTCGATGAGGGCGGTGAGGCGGTCGAAGGACTCGCTCACCGCTTCACCTTGGCCTTGAGTTCCGCGAACCAGTTCTCCGCGTACACCGCCTCGTTCTG
The DNA here is from genome assembly GCA_964449145.1 of uncultured Gemmatimonadaceae bacterium. GTDB lineage: Bacteria > Gemmatimonadota > Gemmatimonadetes > Gemmatimonadales > GWC2-71-9 > JADJOM01. Next base: position 39,721 of record CAYUYF010000019.1, read on the forward strand.
GCCGCCGATGGCCCGGATCATCAGGAAGCGGCGGTCATCGGACGCCACGTCGTACTGCTGGCGGTTGCGCGCGTTGATGTACCCCGCCAGGGAGAAGAGCACCCGGGGCAGGCCGGGAGTGAAGACCGGCCCAGGCGGCACCGGAATGGCAACGAGCTGACCGCGGCTCTTGTAGAACAGCTCGCGACCGCTGTGCGACCACCGGGGCTCGAGGCCGCCATCCCGGGAGACCAGCCGCTTGGTGCGCATATCAGGGAAGGAGGCCACATAGACCTCCCGCCGGCCCGACGCGTCGGAGACATACGCCATCCAGCGCCCGTCGGGCGAGAGGGCAACCTGGGTGGTGATCTCCTGATCCGCCAGCAGCGGGACGAGCGTGGTATCGCCGCTGAGGCGCCGGGCCCGGACGTTACCGTTGCCGCCGGTCTCGTCGGCCCGAACGACCAGCCACTGCCCATCGCGCGAGAATTCCGCCTCCCAGAGACCATAGGTGTGGGTCATGAGCCGCCGGGGTGGCGCGCTGCCGTCGGCGCGGACGACGTAGACGTCCATCTCGTCCTTGCCCCGGTCACCGCTCATGTTGGAGAGATAGGCGACCGATTGTCCGTCGGGCGTCCAGACCGGCCGCCAGTTGACCGATCCTGCCTGGGTGAGTCGCTGCCGGGTGCCATCGGAGCGCCGTATCCACAGGTGGGTCGGCCCGTCCTGAAGGCTCACCGCAATAGACTTGCCGTCGGGGGAGAGCGCCGGGTACTCGAAGCGGCCCTTCCACCCCGGATCCACCGGAGCGGCACTGCCATCACGGGCGACCCATACCAGTTCCGAGGAGGCGCCGCCGCCGATGCCGATCGAGTACAGCACCGTCCCCGAAGCGGACAGCGCAAAGGTGGCCGGCTCGACTGCGTCGATCACCGGGACCGGCCCGGTCGTCAGCGCCAGTCGCTTGGGGTCGAAGCCCGCCGCATAGAGCCCGCCGGCGCGGTCGGTGTACAGCAGATGTCCGGTGGGGGAGTACCAGACCCCGGCCGCCCCGTCCACGAGCAGCCGGGAGCTGTCCGCCGAGTAATCGAAGACGTACACCGCCGATTCGATCCCGCAGTTGCCGGGGCAGGCCGAATACAGCACACCCCGGCTGCCTGGCAGCGGCGAGATGGTGGCCACATTCATGCGCCGGTTCGGATCTGCCTTCCGAAAGACGGTGGCGGTCACGCCGTCGGCCGGCACCTTTCGCAGGGCCAGGTCCTTGTCCATGAAGACGATGGTCCCGTCATCCTGCCACGCGGCCGAGGTGTAGACGAGGTGGGCCGCATCGGAGAGGGTAACCGAGCCGCCGCCACCGACCGGGACCTTGCGGAGCTTGCCATCGGTGGTGACGAAGCCGATCCAGGCGCCGTCCGGGGAGAAGAATGGCGATACCGCCCCTTCGGTCCCCGCCAGAGGCACCGGGTCGGTGTCCCCGCGGAGCTTCCGCATGAGCCGGAAGCCGTCCGGGGTCGAGTCGGTGAAGACGATGCTCGATCCGTCCGGCGCGATCGCCGCCTGCGTCGCGTGGCGCTCGACACCCGGAGAGAGAAATGCGGGGAGGGTGAACTGCCACAGGACCACCCGCTGGCGGCTGGTGGCCGCGCTGGGAGGGGAACGCCACCACCCGGACATGGCCGCGACCAGCAGCACGGCACTGGCGGCCAGCGCCGCGAGAAACCACTGCCGCGGCACCGCGGTTCCTGTGGCCGAGGAGGCTGACCTGTGGCGCGCCGTACCTGACGCCGTGCCACGCTGACCGGCCAGCGCCGCGGCGAAGTCCGCCGCGCTGCCGAAGCGGTCGGCGGCGGTCTTCTCCAGTGCCGTGAGGACCGCCTCCTCCACGTGAGCCGGGATCGTGTGCCGCTTGGGGAGCAGCGGCCGGGGCTCTTCTGTGACGACCTTGGCCACGATGGCCTGCGCGGTCGGGCCGGTGAAGGGCGGCTCCCCCACCAGCATCTCATACAGGACGCAGCCCAGGGCGTACACATCGCTCCGGGCGGTGATCTCCCGCTCACCCATGGCCTGTTCCGGCGACATGTAGTGCGGCGTGCCTAATGACATGCCGGTCTCGGTCATCCGGCTGCCGGCGCTGCTAACCGCCAGCGCAATGCCGAAGTCGGCCACCAGGGCGCGGCCGTCGTGCAGGAGGATGTTCTCGGGCTTGATGTCGCGGTGGATGACGCCGTGCCGGTGGGCGTAGTCGAGCGCGCCGGCGGCCTCGGTGGCGATACGCACGGCATCGCCGATCGGCAGCTGCTTCTCCCGGTTGAGCCGGTCGCGGAGGGACTCCCCCTCCACGTACGGCATCACATAGAAGAGGAAGCTGTCGGCGGCGCCGCTGTCAAAGAGCGGCAGGATGTGCGGATGCTGCAGGCTGGCCGTGGTCTTGATCTCGGCGAGGAACCGCTCGGCACCGATCACCGCGGCGAGTTCGGGCCGCAGCACCTTGAGCGCCACCTTGCGGTCGTGCTTGAGGTCCTGTGCCAGGTAGACCGTGGCCATGCCGCCCTGGCCGATTTCGCGATCGATCTGGTAGCGGTCTGACAGAACAGAGACAAGGCGGGCAAGGGCGTCGGTCACAGCACCTCTCCGGCCGCGAGGGCCGTGGGTAGTTCGGTTGCGGAAACGGTCACCATGCCCGATTCACCGGGAGGCACGACAAAGATGCGGCCGAAGCTGGGGTTCGGCCAGCGCGGATTCGGAGCTACCGCCGGGACGGCGGAGCCTCGCCGCCAGCGCGATGCGCGAGATCCACCAGCGTCCAGTAGAAGGGCGGGTAGCCCTGAGCAGTGGCTGCCTGTTCCGCCGCCGCCGTCACCTGTGCCGCCAGCGCCCGCTGGCGGGTGACAAACACCTCATGGCTCAGCGCCGACGAGGCCGACATCCCCTCGGGCACGGGGCCGTGGCCACCGAGGGCCACCCGCACCCAGCTGTAGGCCTTGGCCAGCCGCACCACCGGGAGCCGGTACCAGGCGTAGTCGAGCTCCGCACCCCGGTCGGCTCCGTCGAGCATCGCGTCCACCACGGCGTTGTCGAGGTGGTCCTGGCGGAGGGCGGTGATATCGCGCCACTCGGCGACAACGACCAGTTGCGGATCGTATTCGAGGTCGGAGGGCTCCTGGGTCTCAAAGTGCCGGACCCCAAGCGCTGACAGCCAGCGCCTGATCCCGGGACGCGAGATCGTGGAGAGCCCCATCCACAGGGTGAGGCCCTCCTCGTGATACGGGGCCGAGGCCACCTCGGAGCAGAACAGACGGGACGGGTCGGTGTAGTCCATGGCGAAGTCGTACGGGATGTGGCCCGCCCGGGCCCGTGCCAGTGCCGCCGACGCGGCGCGATGCGGCAGCATCGGATCCGCCTGCAGGGCAGGCAGGTCGGCGCGCGGCCGCAGCACCATCAGCCGCAGCTTCTTGTCCTCCAGATACTGCTCGGCGGTCGCGATGGCCACTCCGACTTCGATGTGGGCCTCGGTGACCAGTACCGCACCGGTCGCCGAGTCCACGTGCACCAGGGCGATATGGGAGAAGTTGCCGGGGTAGTCGTTCCCCCTCGCGATGAGTGCAGAGGTCGGGTAGCCGCCGCGGGAAACGAGCAGGTCTCCCGAGTGGATCCGGACGCCGTGTACCATTGCCGAGGGGGTGGCCGAAGGCTCGTCGCGGCCGAGCAGGAGGTCTACGGCGCTATCCGGCTGTTGCAGCATCGCCTCCTCGGCGGCAGCGCGGGCGCCATAGAGCAGGCGGTAGAGTCGCCGCCGGGTGGGCAGGTCGTTGGGGTCCCAGCGCCGGGATTGGTCCTTGATGATCTCGCGCAGCCGGCCGGAGAGCGCAAGGTAATCCCGGAGCCGGCCGGGGCAGGCGGCTACGATCGGGGCGAGGGAGAAGAACTCCTGCTCCAGCGAGTCGAGCCCCGGATCAGCCGGCGTCACGGGGACAAGCGACAACGTGCTGAGTCGGGCCTCTATTGTCGCAACGCCGCGAGCCAGCTCTGCCCGTGCCTCCGCGCAGCCCGCGGTTCTGGCGGCGACAAAGCGGGCTTCCAGCGCGTGCCAGAGGGAATCCCGGTTCCACTCAAAGGGTACGCCGGTTTGCGGGGCGTCCGGCACCTTCGCCTGCCGGGCGGGAAGGGCGAGGACGATGGTACCGAGCCCCAGCGCGACCGCGAGGGAATAGTTGCGAGCGGCTATTCGGCTCACGACGAGGTGGGCCCGGGTCCGTGGAAGTGACTGCCTCGCCAAGCCGGCACAGGCTGCGGCGGGATTCTCCCGGGAGCAGTCGCAATCGTGGCGGTCATGAGTCAGGGCGAGTACGGTGTGACAGGGCGCTCCGAATCGATCATGGCTTCTGTCGCACGGGGCAATCGGCCGGCGGCGGTGTCCGGCAGGCGGAGACGCGTATCGGAGGCCAACGTCAGCGCCGGTCCAGCAGCGCCGCCAGATTCTGCATGTACACGATCTCCGCCTGCTGGCCCGGCAGCCCCTGCCGTACCATGAGGAACGAGCGGCCGTCGGGGAACGGATCATAGTTGCGATGCGGGGTGGCGAACTCGTAGCTGGCCACGCTGAAGAGCGGCGTGCGGGTCCGGACGCGGAGCGCCGGGCTGGTTTCCAGGGCGGCGGCGACCAGGTGCGGTTCCGTGCCGCCGCCCGAGCGGTAGAACAGCTCCCGGCCGTCCCGCGACCAGGCCGGCTCGGTGCCGCCGTTCTGGGAGATCTGTACCTTGTCTCCGAGCCGGGGCCAGGTGCGGACGTAGACCTCGGGCCGCCCCGATTCGTCCGACTGATAGGCCAGCCAGCGGCCGTCCGGAGAGAGCGCGGGCCACCCCTCCTGGTAGCGGCTGGACAGCAGGGTGTCGAACGCCCCGGTCCCCGACAGGCCGACGCTGATCAGGTCGAAAGAGGTCCGCTCGATCACCACCCCGATGGCGGTTTTCATGTCGGGCGTGATCGCATGCACCGAGACCTGTTCCGGGCCGACGAAGACCGAATCCGGGGCGCCTCTCGCGTCGAACCGGCGCCGGAAGACGCCGATGGCGCTCCCGCGGACCGCCGCGAAGAGCAGACCGCTGCCATCGGGCAGCCACTCGGCGTCGTGGGCGCTCGAATCGAACCCGAACCGGGTGAGGGTGGAGTCGGCGATATCAAACAGCCAGATGTCGCGCTCCTGCTCGGTGAAGTCTATCGAGACCCGCCGTCCATCGGGCGAGACCCGCGGATTGTGGTAGGTGCGATCGGTACCGAGGAGCACGGTGGACAGCCCGGAGCGGGCGACCCGCACCAGCGACCTCGGCCGGGTCGGAGCGTAGGCGAGCCCGCCGGGACCGATGCTCACCGGCGGGAGGAACCCGAGGATCGCGAGCGCGGTGGCCCCCAGCGGCCTGCCGGATTCCTTCAGCCGCTTGGCGCCGAGATCGAACGGTGCCGCATACAGGGTGCCGTTGGGCAGTGCCCATGCCAGCAGCCCATCGGCGTATCCTGCCCAGGCCACGTTCACGTCCAGAATGACGACTCGCCGGCCCGACGCGGGATCGTACGCCATGATCGGCCCGTTGGGCGGCGCCCGCCAGGAGCGCGCCAGCACCCATCCGTCCGGCAGCACCTGGTCGGGCACCAACGCCCCCGCGCTGGTCGAGTCCGGCTCCGCGAATCGGCGCAGGGTGCCATCGGGGGCCAGGGTGGCCAGCGCCCCCTGGGTAGCCACCACGAAGCGGTCGGGGCCGGCGAACTCGATCGCGGTGAGAGCCGCACCGCCCTGGACCGGGATTGCAACCGAGGTTCCTCCGCTGACCGGCACCTTGCGCGGACCGCTGGTGCCAAGGAACGCGATGGTCTGCCCGTCGGGAGAGAAGCTGATGGTGAACCCGTCGTCGGTCCCTTCCACCTGGCGCGGCTGCAGGTCGTCCAGCCGCCGAGTGTAGATAGCCAGCCGATCTCCCTGGCCGCTGATGTAGGCCAGGGTAGAGCCGTCCGGGGAGAGTCTGACCACCAGTGGCGGTGATTCCGTGGGAACCGCGATGGAGAGGCGCATCGGCCGCGCCGGCGCCCGCCGTGCCAGGAACTGCGAGCCCAGCGCCAGGCCGAGTCCCAGCGTCACGACCGCGGCGCCCCACGGGGCTATCGCCCGGAGCCGGCTGGGGATTGGCGCTCCGGCCGCCGCGCCGGCCGCCCGCGCGCTGGTGCGGGCATAGGTCTGGGCGCCACCATCCGAGAGCGCCTCCGCGAAGGCGCGGGCCGTCGGGAAGCGGTCGGCGGGGAGCTTTTCCAGGGCGCGGTGCACCGCGGCTTCCACATGCGACGGTACGGTGTGCCGCTGCATGGTGATGGACCGGGGCGGCTCGGTCATGACCCGCGCCACGATGGCCTGTGCTGAGGGGCCGGTGAACGGCGGCTCGCCGGTGAGCATCTCGTACAGCACGCAGCCCAGGGCGTAGACGTCCACCTTGGGGGTGATCTCCCGCTCGCCCATGGCCTGTTCCGGCGCCATGTAGTGCGGGGTGCCGAGGCTCATGCCGGTCTCGGTCATGCGCGGGCCGCCCTCGGTGCGGCTGGCGGCCAGCGCAATGCCGAAGTCCGCCACCAGCGCGTGCCCTCCGTGGAGCAGGATGTTCTCCGGCTTGATGTCCCGGTGCACCACGCCATGTTCGTGGGCATAGGCCAGCGCGTCGGCCACCTCGCGGGCGATGCGCACCGCCTCATCCACCGGCAGCTGGCGCTCGCGCGCCAGCCGATCCCGCAGGCTCTCCCCCTCGATGTAGGGCATCACGTAGAACACGATGCCGTCGGCCTCGCCGGAATCGTGCAGGGCGAGGATGTGCGGATGCTGCAGGTTGGCGGTGGTCTTGATCTCCTGCAGGAACCGCTCGGCGCCGAGGATGGCGCTGAGCTCGGCGCGGAGCACCTTGAGGGCCACTCGGCGGTCGTGCTTGAGGTCCTGGGCCAGGTAGACGGTGGCCATGCCGCCCGCGCCCAGCTCACGCTCGATGGTATAGCGATCAGCGAGTGCGGCAGACAGGCGCTGCGCGACGTCCTTCACGAGCGGCCTCGGATGCTGAGAGGAGAAAGGCAGCGGACGAAAGCTACGGCGCGGGCGCGAGGCAGGCCAGACGGACGAAACGCAGCAGCTGTCATCGGCTTTCCTTCATCTATTTCGCCCCGACCTTGGCCTTGAGTTCCTCGAACCAGTTCTCGACCAGGATGAACGTGGCCACGCCGGTCTCGGCAGCCCGGACCTGTCGCGCCAAGATGAACCGCCGGTCGTCCGAGGAGATGTCGAACGGGGTGTAGTATTCGCTCGGGGTGAGGAAGATGCCGGCGTCGAGACGGAACAGGGCCGCCGGGGCTCCCGCCTGGAAGGCTGTCCCACTGGCCACCGGTGCGGCCATCATGTTGCGTGCCGCATCTACGAAAAACAGCTCCCGCCCGCTGTGCGCCCACAGCGGGGCCTGCCCGCCACTGGTGGAGATCTGCCACTTGCCGTCCTCGACGTTGGGGAACGGCCGCACGTACACCTCGGTCCGGCCGGTCTCATCGGAGGCATACGCCAGCCAGCGCCCGTCCGGGGACAGCGCCGCTGCCGACTCATCATAGCCCGGATTGGCCAGCAGCGGCCGGGGAGCGCTGTCCACTCCGGGCCGGATGACACTCATGTCGCGGGCACCCACCTGCCCGGCGGCTCCGCCGGTACGGAGGATCAGCCAGGTGCCGTCGCGGGACCAGACGCCTTCGTTGATGTTCAACGGGAGGGTGAGGACCGTCGAGTCACGCCCGGTCCCGTCGGCCCGTCGCTGGTGCAGGCTGTTGGTGGTCGCGCCCAGCAGGTACATCACCGACCGGCCATCCGGAGTCCAGCGTGGCCGCTGCTCCGGCAGGCTGTCGAAGGTGAGCCGGGAGAGCGGGCCCCGTGGCAGCTGCTTGATCCAGATATCGTCGCCGGAGTTGGTGTTGAGTCCGATGGCCAGTCGCGTGCCGTCAGGGGAGAGATCCCAGCCGATGTTGCCGTTGGAGACCGAGAGCGTGAACCGCCAGGTGGAGTCGATCGCCGTGGCGCGCCCGGCGCGGTCCATCCACACCATCTCGTAGGTGTCGAACTGGTCCTGACTCGCGCCCCCAGCCATCATGACCAAGGTGCCGGTCGATGAGACGGTGACCATGGGGAGGACGCCGAACTGCAGTGAGATCCCATCCACGACCGGAACTGGCGCCCCGCGGATCTCGAGGGACTTGAGGTCGAACGGTGCGGCGAACAGGCCCCCGTCCCGCCGTGCAAAGGCCAGGTGCCCGGTCGGGAGGTACCAGCCCAGCAAGACGCCAGGGAGGTCCAGGCTGCGGCTGGCACCGGAGCGAAGATCCAGCACCCGCAAGTCGGAGGGCTGACAGGTCTGGGTGCAGGCGTTGAAGATGATGCCCCGGGCCCCTGGCAGAGGCGTCCCCAGGACACCGGCCCGCAGGCTGTCGCGCCATACCCTGGTTGAAGGCCCGCCGGCCTCCGAGACCCGTCGGAGATCCAGTCCCGCACCGGAGTAGATCAGGCTGCCGTCGTCCAGCCAGGCGGTGCTGAACGGCTGCGCCGAATCGGCAAGGGTGATGGCCGCGCCGCCCCTCACTGGCATCTTCTTCAGCTGGGAGCGCTGCACGAACGCCACCCATTTGCCGTCCGGAGACACGACGGGACCGTCCGCGCCGGTGGTGCCGGCCAGCAGCGTCGCTTCGTACCGGTCCCGCTCCTTGACCCAGAGCTGGGTGCCGCTGTCGGATGCCCCGACGTACACCAGCCGGGACCCATCCGCCGCGAGCGTCATCAATCCGGCGGGCACCTGTCCTGCCGGGAAGGCGAGTCCTGAGCGCGACACCGGGCGGGGCGGTTCGGGGCGGAGCCAGCCCCAGAGCGCCACGCCGAGCAGCACGACGGCGAGCCCCCACCCCACCAGGCCCAGGCGCTTGAGGCGGTCCAAGGCGGGTGATGGCGCCGCACCCACCCCCGTCATCGGCCGGGTGTAGCTCGGACTCGTCAGGGCCTCGGCAAACTCCGCGGCGGTGGCAAAACGATCGGCGGGGAGCTTCTCGAGCGCGGTGAGCACCGCCGCCTCCACCTGAGGCGGGATGGTGTGCCGCTGCGGGGTGAGCGGCCGGGGGCTCTCGGTGACCACCCGGGCCACGATGGCCTGCGCGGTGGAGCCGGTGAAAGGCGGGTCTCCCGTGAGCATCTCGTACAGCACGCAGCCCAGGGCGTACACGTCGCTCCGGGCGGTGATCTCCCGCTCCCCCATGGCCTGCTCGGGGCTCATGTAGTGCGGCGTGCCAAGACTCATGCCGGTCTCGGTCATGCGCGTGCCGGCGGTGCTCACCGCGAGCGCGATGCCGAAATCGGCCACCAGTGCGCGGCCGTCGTGCAGCAGGATGTTCTCCGGCTTGATGTCCCGGTGGATCACCCCTTGGCGGTGAGCGTAGTCGAGCGCCGAGGCCACCTCACCGGCGATCCGCACCGCGTCGGCGACCGGCAGCTGCTTTTCCTTGGTGATCCGGTCACGCAGGGTCTCGCCCTCGACGTACGGCATGACGTAGAAGAGGAAGCCATCTTCCTGGCCGGAATCGTGGAGCGGGAGGATGTGGGGATGCTGCAGGTTGGCGGTGGTCTTGATCTCGGAGAGGAACCGCTCGGCGCCGATGACGGCCGCCAGTTCGGGGCGGAGCACCTTGACGGCGACCTTGCGATCGTGCTTGAGGTCCTGCGCCAGGTACACCGTGGCCATGCCGCCCTGTCCCAGCTCCCGCTCAAGGCGGTAGCTCCGGGTGAAGGCGGCGGCGAGACGAGCGAAGGGGGTTTGCACGGCCCTGAAGATGCCACGGAGGCGGAGATTGCGCGAGCGCGGATTCTTCGGGTGTTCGAGAGGGAGATCCGCTCGGTGCGGTGCCGGCCAACCGCCGCCGCCCGCCTGACCGGACCTCACGGCCCTACGCGATCATAAAGGCCCTTCCATCCATGTCCCGGTCACAACCCAGAAACCGATCAGTCTGGCCATGGGAGCCTCCGGTTATTGGACGAAGAGAGGCGGTCTGGCGAACGGCTACGGACGCCAGCTGAACGCGAGTTCGCCACGGAGCCCCAGCACCCACGCATTGGGACGGCCGGGAACGGTGCCGGGATTGACCACGTACTGCACATCCGGTTGCAGGGCGAGCCAGGAGCCGAGCTGGGCGCGGTAGCTCAGCTCCACGGCGGTTTCCGCCACTTCGGGCCGCGGTCCCTGGGCCGCCGCCCAGTCCCGGTAGGGGCCGCTGTTGAACGCTGCCGCGACCCCGATGCCGCACTCGTCCTCAGGCCGTCCGGGGAGGAGCCCGGCGTACACCACACCACCGCCCGCGTAGCCGCCAAAGCGGTTCACCCGCGTCCGGGCCAGGCCGGCCCGCCCGAACACCGTGAGGCCCTGATCGCCGCCCGGCTCCCGGTACAGGGTGCGCTCGGCCAGGAGGTAGGCGCCGAAGCTGCCGGTGACCGTCGCGGGCGCCCCACCACCGGGCAAGGCCGTGAGATCCTCGAAATCTCCGGTGTAGGCCCATCCGCCGAGAGCGATCTTGCCATTGTAGCTGGCGGCTGCATGACCCCGGCCGATCAGCTGACTCCGATTGCGGGCCTCGGCCCGGTGAGTCAGCGGTTCGGGATGTCCGCCGGCACCGATGAGGATGGCCGCCTCGGCTGCCAGCAGGACTCCGTCGCCGCCGCCGAGCGATACCCGGGTAGCGGTCGGCCGGGCGGTATCACCGGGCACGCCGTCGGCGATGATGCCCTCGATGTAGAAGGTCGGGTGCGGCTGGTACTTGACCCGGAGGGCGAGGGAGGTCACCGGGAATATTGATGGCCCGTTGTGACCGCTGCTGCCGAACTCCGCCCCGACACCAAAGGAGCTGTTGAGGAAGAGGCCCGCGGACTGGATGACGTCGAACTCGGAGTTGAGGTCATACAGGCCCGCGAGAAGGGACAGCCGTCCGTCGAGGAGGTTCTGCTGCAGCCAGGCCTCGTACAGCCGCCAGGCCCGGGGTGCGGCGATGTTGCTGACGCTCTGGGCGTCTCCCACCAGCGTCTCCGGGCTGTGTCCCCGGTTGGAGTGCACATGGATGAAGCCCAGGGCACCGGGCCAGCCGAGCAACCGATGGCCATCGAGGTGCAGCGAGAGGTCCAGGTTGTCGAGGTAGACCACATCCCGGCGAATCCCGCCGGCCGCGGTGCCGATCGCGTCGCCGATGTAGTTCGCTTCCAGCAGGATACCGCGTTCCGTCCCGTCCTGGGCGGCGAGGGGCGCCGTGACAAGGACTGCGAGCGCGGTGAGGGTGCGGCGGACAAGCGTCATGGTGACACAGTTCGGTAGATGGCGGGTCATCCCTGCGATGCCAGCAGGGCATCTTGTCGTTGCTGGTTCTCGGTGCGCCTGGGGACCAGCGCGGGATCGCAGTCCCGCCACAGTACTACCAGCCGGGAATAGAACGTAAGCGCATCGGCCACCCGGCCCTGCGCCTCGGCGATCTCCGTGGCCCGGCCTGCCTCAGCTCCCGCTCAGTGGTGGCGGCGGTCAGGGCGGTCGGGGATCTCGCTCATCGGCCGGTCGGTCCCAACCACTTGTCGAGCCAGTCCAGTACCTCGGGCATCAGCACCGCGCGCGGCACGGTGTGTCCGCCGTCGTAGACGACGTGACGTTTCATCTCGGCCGGGGTTCCGAGCAGCCGGTAGAGGGGGATCTGCGACGTCTCGATCGGGAAGAAGAAATCATACCGGGCATTCACCATGAGCACCGGGATCCGGACCCGTGGGGCGTAGTTGAACGGGTCGGTCTCCGGCAGGGACCGCTGCAACTTGAAGCCGGCGACGTACAGCACCGCCACCCTCACCCGTGGCTCGAGCGAGAGCAGCAGCGGCCCCAGCCGGCCGCCCCAGCTGTGCCCGAAGAACGCGATCCGCGTGGAATCGAGGTCCGGCCGTGTGGCGACATACTCTATTGAACGCCTGAAATCCCGAACCCAGTAGCCGACCCGGTCCCGGTAGGCGGCACTGGTGTCGGGCTGGTCGGTCGGGACCTGCCGGTCGCGCTCGTAGGTCCCCCAGTAGATCGGGATCAGCACGGCCCGCCCGCTCTTGGGCAGGAAGTCCCAGACGGCAGTACTCGCGTCGTCGAAGGAGCGCTGGAACAGCGCGCCCGACCCCGGGAAGTGCACCACCGTCTGGAACGGCGGTGTGCCGCGCCGGGGCAGGTGGAGGTACGCCTCCATGCGCTCGGCGCCGTAGGCCGTGGTGAAAGAAATCCGCTGGCGGATCCAGTCTTCCGTGGTGTCGGTCGCCTCGATCCGCGGCTCCAGCGGACGCGGGTCGTACGCAAAGAGCCGCCGGAACACCGCGAACTCGGCGTCCGAGGCGGGCCGCTCCCGGAGGAAGTCACGGTACGGCCGCTGAATGGGGCCGAGCGCCTGGCGCACGGCGTCATTCTCAGGTGTATAGGTGACGAGCCGGACGCCGTTCGTCGGGGTGCGGTCCCATGGCGACTGCGCATACGCATCCACGAACATGAAGGCGTTGTCGTTCCAGCCGCCGCCCAGGATGAAGCGCTGGTTGCCGCTCGCGTTCGCGCACCACTCGCGCACGTTCCCCGCCATGTCCACCGTGCCCCAGGGCCCGAGGCCCTTGAACTCACCCACCGGCGCCAGCGCCCGCCCGCCCAGGTTGCTTCTTGGCACCGTCCAGTTGGCTGCCCAGATGCCCGCCGCTCGATTCCAGTGGTAGACCGACGGCAGCGAGCGTCCACGGAAGCGGGCGTAGGCGGAGGCCTCGAACCAGCTCACGCCCGCCACGGGGTAGTCGTCGAGCCCGTCCGGGAAATCTCCCAGCTCCCACGTACTGGGGCCCGGCCGAGCGGTGCGATCCACGAAGGTTCGTTGCGCCTCCGCCCAGGAGACCCGCCGGCCGTCGCGGTCCATGTCCGTGGGCCACCAAGTCGAGTCGGTGTAGCCACCCGCGTCCACGAATTCCTTGAAGCGGCGGTTGGTGACCTCCGTCCGGTCAATCAGATATTCGGGGAGGTTCAGCTCGGGCAGGCCCTCGAGTCCCGGCGACAGGATGGCGACCGGTCCGCCGCCAACCAGCACCGTTCCGGGCGGGAGCTCATCGGTGGCCGGCAGGCGGATAGTTTCTCCGTTCGCAAGCGCGGAGCGATACACCGGCCAGGTGTTGACCTCGAAGGGGGCGCTGCCCGCGCGCTCGAGTCGCATCCGGAACAACGCGCGGGGAAGCCACAGGCTGTCGGTCGGGGTGGTTCCGAGTGCGTGCCAGGTGGTGTCTCCATCGAGCGCCCGCCAGGACACGCGCGCCCCGGGCGGATCGGTGCTGATCACCACCCGACGCGCCAGCGGACGCCACAACGCCAGGCCGGCAGTGTCGGCGGGACCGGTGGGCTCTCCCAGGCGGTTGGCCAGGAGGAAGGCCCCGGTCACATCGGCGGAATCGCTCAGCCGTTCGATGCGGGCCAGCAGGTCGGCTCGCTGGGCGCGCCGGTGAGCGCCGTACGCCGACCATGCCACCGCGACCACGATGAGTACCACGACGACGCCAATCAGCACGGCGGGCCGAAGTGATGACCGGGCTCGCGCCGTCGCCGCCTCCAGCAGATCCTGGAGGGCGGCGCCGAAGGCCGCCATCGTCGGGTACCGGTCCTGCGGCGACGGCGCCAGCGCCTTGCCCAGCACCGCGGCCAGTCCGGGATTGGCGCGCCTGGTCTCCTGGAGATCGGGCGGGCCGAGCAGCCGGGCGGTGATCACCGCGCGGGCGGAATCGCCGGCGTGCGGAGGCTGGCCGGAGACCATCTCGTAGAGCACGCAGGCCAGGGCGTAGACATCACTCCGGGCGTCGAGGTTCTGTTCTCCGGCCGCCTGCTCGGGGCTCATGTACAGGACCGTGCCGAGCGACATGCCGGCTTCGGTGAGCCGCTCGCCGCCGGCCCGGGTGGCTTGGGCGATACCGAAGTCGGCGATCAGCGGCTCGCCATCGCGGAGCAGCACGTTCTCCGGCTTGATGTCCCGGTGCAGGATTCCCTCGCGATGTGCCGCCTCCAGGGCCCGAGCCAGCTGGACGGTGATGCGAAGCGCTTCCCCCACCGTCAGGCGATCCTCCCGCTTGATGCGATCGCGCAGGGTCTCGCCCTCCACGTAGGGCATCACGTAGAAGAGGAATCCGGCGGCCTCGCCGGAGTCGAACAGTGGGAGAATGTGCGGATGCTGGAGGTTGGCGGTGATCTCGATCTCCCTGAGGAAGCGCTCCGCGCCCAGCAGGGCCGCCAGCTGGGGCCGGAGCACCTTGAGCGCCACCTTGCGGTGGTGCTTGAGGTCCTCGGCGAGGTACACCGTGGCCATGCCCCCCTGGCCCAGCTCCCGCTCGATGCGGTAGCGGTCGGTGAGGGCGGCGGTCAGGCGGTCAGGGGCGCTGGTCATTCTGGAAGGACTCTTGTGGCCTGCCACTCCAGGTCACCATCAGGAGCACCGGGAACGAGTTCGAGCGGGCGTGTACTCACTGGCTCCCCCGTGCCTTGGCCTCAAGCTCGGGGAACCAGTTGAGCACCACCGACAGCCGGTTGGCCTCGACGCCGCTGGCACTGGCGCGCTGGAGCATCAGGAAGGACTGGTCGCCAGGGCTGACGTCGTAGCCGCGATGAAACGGCAGCATCACGAATGGCCGGGTGCTGAACAACGCGCGCCGGGAGGTGATCTGGAAGTCGCCGCTCCCGGTGAAACCGATGGCGATGAGACTGTCCGCCCGGTCGACATAGAACAGTTCCCGTCCCGAGTGCGACCACGCCGGCCCCGCACCGCCGGCGGTGGAGACCTGCCACCGGGCCCGATCGGTCCCGGGGAAGGGGCGGACGTACACCTCTTCCCGCCCCGATTCGACCGAGACGTAGGCGATCCAGCGTCCGTCCGGGGACAGCGCGGGCATGTACTCATCGAACGGGCCCGCCGCGACCGTCACGCGGCTGGTGTCTCCGGACAGGGACCGGGCGTAGATGTCACGGAATCCCGCGGCGACGCCGACGCGATAGACCAGCCAGCGGCCATCGCGGGACCAGACAGCCTCGTCCACCTGCGAGGTGTCGTTGGGCAGCAGTCGCTCGGGTTTGCTGCTGCCGTCGGCCCGGACCTGGTACAGGAAGGAGGATTGATCGAGACGGTCGGAAGTGAAGCTCAGCGTGCGACCATCGGGGCGCCATGCGGGGCGGTAGCTGATGGTGCCGTCAAAGGAGAGCCGGGTGAGGGGTCCCGCGTCGAGCTGCTTCACCCAGAGCGCCGTGTTGGACGCGTCAATGGTGCTCACCGCGAGGTGCCGGCCGTCCGGGGAGAGGGCGAGGCTGGTGAAGCGGGACACCCACTCACGGTCCAGTGTGGTGGCGCGGCCGGACCGGTCCACCCGGGCCACCGAGGTGCCGCTGCCCGTCTGGTTGGCCGCCAGGTAGATCAGCGTGCCGTCGTTGGCGACGCTGAGTTCGGGGGTGATCCCGAGTTCGAGTTGTACCGCCGAGAAGATGGCGGTCGGCGGCTCCCGGAACCGGAGCCTACCGACGTCGAACCTCCCGCCCCGGACGCTGCCGTCCTGCATGACGGTGATCAGGTGACCGGTCGGCAGGTACCAGGCGCGGGCCGCACCGGGAAGCACCGTGTCCCGGGCCAGGGTCTCCAGGTTGAGCGACATCAGCGTCATCTGCGCGCAGTTGTTGCTGCACAGCGTGACGAGGATGGCGTCGGTCCTCGGGAGAGCGGTCGGGAACACCATCCCGAAACCGCTGGGCGCCTCCACGACGCTGGTCAGCGTGCCACCGGTGGCGGAGACGGACAGCAGGGTGAACGACCGATCGCTGAAGTAGATACGGTCATTGGTGAGCCACGCCCCGCCCGCGAGCAAATCGGTGCCGACCCCGAGCGTAGGCTCGGCGAGCCGGGCGGGCGCACCACCGCTGGCCGGAACCTTGTACAGGACTCCAGCGGCGGTGTACCCGATCCAGCGGCTGTCGGGAGAGAAGAACGGGCCGTCTGCCCCCTCCGTGCCATCGAGCACCCGCGGGGTGGATTCGCCCCGGTCCCACACCATGAGCCGGTCGGGCGCCCCGGGCGGCCGCGCCACGTAGACCATCCGCGAACCGTCCGGTGCCAGCACGAACGCGGCGCCGTTGTAGTTGAGGTGGTTCACCCGGAGATCGGGCAGGTCGAGCATGAGCCGGGTCACCGGCGTGGCGGGCCGTCGCGCCGCCTTGATGGCGAAGAACCCCGCCGCCAAAGTGGCCAGGGTCGCCACCACGATCGCGGCGCGGAGGGCCATCGGACTCCCGACAGACGATTGGAGCCGCCGGGCACCGGTGCCGGTCCGGCCGGTGGCCCCGCCGTTAAGGGCCGCACTGAACTCCGCCGCACTCCCGAACCGGTCCGCCGGCAGCTTGGCCAGCGCCGTGAGCACGGCCTCCTCCACCTCGGCCGGCACCGTCTCCCGCCGGGCGGCCAGCGGGGCGGGCTTCTCGGTCATCACCTTGGCCACGATCGCCTGGGCGGTGGGACCGGTGAAGGGGGGCTCGCCCAGCAGCATCTCGTAAGTCATGGCGCCGAGGGCGTACACGTCGGAGCGGGCGGTGATCTCCCGCTCGCCCATGGCCTGCTCGGGGCTCATGTAGTGCGGTGTGCCGAGCGACATGCCGGTCTCGGTCATCCGGCTGCCGCCGGCGCTGGAGACCGCCAGCGCAATGCCGAAATCGGCCACCAGCGCCGAGCCGTCGTGGAGCAGCACGTTCTCGGGCTTGATATCGCGGTGGATGACGCCGTGGCGGTGGGCGTAATCCAGTGCCGCGGCCACCTCGGTGGCGAGCCGCACCGCGTCGGCGATGGGAAGCTGCTTCTCGCGGTTCAGCCGGTCGCGCAGCGACTCCCCCTCGACGAACGGCATGACGTAGTAGGCCGTGCCGTCCAGCTCCCCGCTATCGATCAATCCGAGAATATGGGGGTGCTGCAGGTTGGCAATGGTCTTGATCTCCCGCAGGAACCGCTCGGCGCCGATCACCGCGGCGAGCTCGCGCCGGAGCACCTTGATGGCCACCTTGCGGTCGTGCTTGGGGTCGTGGGCCAGGTAGACCGTGGCCATGCCGCCCTGACCGAGCTCCCGCTCGATGGTGTAGCGGTCGGCCAGGGCGGCGATGAGGCGTTCAGGTGAGGTGTTCACGGAGGGTAAACTGCAGCACTCGGGGGCCCCCGTCTACCGCCGGGTCTGGATTCGTCGGCTCAGCGGCGCTCCAGCTCCATGACCCAGACGTCGCTCTCATGGCTGCCGAGGGTGAAGTAGAACATCCGGCCGTCGGTGGCGAAGCCGTACCGCACCGGCTGACGGGTCGGGTCGTCGAAGTTCACCAGGGTACGGGACTTCCCGCCGGTGACCGGAACGGACCGGATGGCCCAGCCGGTCGGTCGGCGGGTGAGGTAATAGAGGCTCCTCCCGTCCGGCGCCCACCGGGCATAGAACGCCTCGGCGCCGTCCTGGGCGTTGTCCACAACCAGCCGGCTCGGTCCTCCCGATGGTCGCACCAGCATCAGCCCTTCGGTCACGTGGTAGACGATCCACTCCCCGGTGGGAGACCAGCGGCTGAAGTCACCCCGCTCCGAAAGGCGGCGGGCTGAGCTCGCTGTGCCGTCCAGCCGCAAGATGCTGATGGCGGCGGTGGCGTTATCCATGATCTCGAAGGCCAGCGCCGAGCCGTCCGGGGCCCAGTCTGGGTCGAGGTCCTGCGACGGCGTGGCGGTGCGCTGCACCAGGCCGGTTCCATCGGCGTTCATGGTGAAGATGTCGCGATTGCCGGAGCGTAATGAGTGGAACACGATCTGGCTCCCGTCCCGCGACCAGGCAGGGCTGAAGTCGCCGGCCGAGTCGGTGGTGAGCTGGACCGCCTCGCCGCCGGTAGCGGGGATCTTGTACAGGTCCGGATTGCCGCCGCGGTCGGACTCGAACACCAGCCAGTGGCCATCGGCCGAAACATCAACGCTCTCGATGGTCTGGTTGCCGCTGGTCAACGGACGTGCGGCGGAGGCCGGCATGGGTTTCGATCCGGCCGGCGGGACCGGCAGGGACCAGATGTTGGAGAAGGTCCGGAAGCTGGAGTAAGCGAGGTGAGTCCCGTCGGCGGCCAGGCTGATCCCATGGACCTCGAGGCCGGTGGTGAGCCGCTTGGGCTCTCCGGCCGGCCCTTCCGGCGTCACGGCCACGC
>CAYUYF010000020.1:0-57444 GCA_964449145.1 uncultured Gemmatimonadaceae bacterium
TGGGGCTCACCGCGATTCTCAACATCTACGCACCCTGGGGCAAACGCTCCGGGGCACACCTCAATCCGGCTGTCACGCTGGCGTTTCTGCGGCTGGGTCGGATGCGCCCGCGCGATGCCGCCGGCTACGTGGTGGCCCAGTTCTTCGGCGGGGCCGCCGGGACCGGCCTGTCGGTCTGGCTGCTGGGACAGCACCTGGCCGATCCCGCGGTCAACTACGTCGTCACGGTGCCGGGTGCGCAGGGCGTGGCGGTCGCCTTCGGCGCCGAGCTGGCCATCTCGTTCCTGCTGGTGTTCATCATTCTGCATGTCTCCTCGGCCCCGGGGTTGGCGCCGGCCACCGGCGTGGTCGCGGGTGCGCTGGTCGCGCTCTTCATCACCTTCGAGACGCCGCTGTCGGGCATGAGCATGAACCCCGCACGCACCGTCGCCTCCGCGCTCTGGGCGGGCCAGGCGCCGGGACTCTGGCTGTACCTCGTCGCCCCGGTGGCCGGGATGCTCCTGGCCGTCGCCGGCTTCACCCGGCTGGCCAGCTCCCGGCGGGCGGCCTGCGCCAAGCTGGTCCACGACCCGCGGGTGTACTGCATGTTCTGCGGGCACACTCCCTGACCGGGAACTTCGCGATAGTGTCAGGCATTACAGCCCCGTGCGGTCCGCATGGGGCGGGCCGCCAGACCCACAGTCCTGGAGGCAGTAATGCGCGGCATCACGAAGGCTCTCACTCTTCTCGTGGCACTCGTGGCGGTGACCACGGCGGCGGCCATGCCGGCCAAGGTCTGGACCAGCAAGCAGTTTGCCGGCGCCAAGGCCAACACGGGCACGGTGACGGCCACGTCGGAAGGCGGCAAGATCACCCTGCGCCTGTCCGATGACTTCAAGGTGCCGGACACTCCGGCTCCGCACTGGCAGATCGTGGACTCGAAGGGCAACACCTTCCTGCTGAACCGCCTGGTCATCAAGGGCGACAAGTACAACCAGGAGATCGTGCTCCCGGCTCATGTCAAGGATGTCGCCAAGGTGCAGATCTGGTGCGCCTGGGCCGAGGCGCTGCTGGGCGAGACCTCCTTCGACTCCATCGTCAAGTAACCACGGCTGTCCGGGGGGCCAGTGCGCAGCGCACTGGCCCCCTGGCATTCCCATTCCTGCTCGAGGATTACGCCATGAAGTCCCGATCCCTGTTCATCGCGCTCCTGCTCCTGGCGCTCGGCGCCGCCGACCTCGGGGCCCAGGTCGCCCAGAAGCGGAGTCTCACACTCGAGGGCGCCCGCAACGTCATTGCCGCCGCCACGGCCTACGCCCGCACCAAGGCCGGGACCGGTGTCATCGCCGTGGTGGACGACGGCGGCAACCTGATCGCGGTCGAACGGCTCGATGGCACCTTCGCCGCCGGGGCGACCATCTCCATCGGCAAGGCCCGCACCGCGGTGCTGTTCAAGCGGCCGACGAAGGTCTTCGAGGACATCATCCGCAACGGCCGCACGCCGATGCTGGCGGTGGACTTCACCCCCCTGCAGGGCGGGGTCCCGATCGTGGTGGACGGGGAAGTCGTCGGCGGGGTGGGGGTTAGCGGCGCCGCCAGCGCGGCCGAAGACGAGGAACTGGCGATCGCCGGTGCCGCGGCCGTGACCGGCGTCGTGCGCCAGGCCCAGGCGGGCCCGATGGGGATCAACTACTTCACCCACGCGCAGGTGCAGCGGGCGTTCGCCAATGGCGGTGTGCTGGTGGACGGGCAGGGGCGGGACTACGCCGTCAACGCCAGCCGCCGCGACAAGGCCGGCGAGGCGGAGGTGCACATCCTCGACACCGACCTGATCTACGTCCAGGACGGCTCGGCGACGTTCGTCACCGGCGGCACGGTGATCAACCCCAAGACCACCGAGACCAACGAGATCCGGGGAGAGGCGATCGCGGGCGGCGAGACCCGCCAGATCGCCAGGGGGGACGTCATCACCATTCCCAACGGCACCCCGCACTGGTTCAAGGATGTCCGGGGCCCGTTCACCTATTACGTCGTCAAAGTGAAGTGAGGCGGGGCCCCATGCGCATCCCGACGCTTCTCGCCGCCGCGCTGAGCCTCGCCGCCGCTTCGCTGGCGGCGCAGGTCACCGCCGACGCCCCCGCCGGCCTGCCGGCTGCCATCGTGGACCTGTCCACCGAGGCCGGCGTGCGGCTGGTGCACGGGCAATGGCGCACCACCACCGCGCGCCTCGTTGAAGTGGATCACCGGGCCCCGGGCCCCGACCTGCGGGCGTCGGGCCAGCCGATTCGGGCGCTCGATCTCGAGCCCCACGCGGGCCCAACGGAATTTGATGACCGCGGCTGGGAGGCCATCGCCCCCGGCACGCTCGAGACGCGCCGGGGCAACGGCCGGGTCTCGTTCGTGTGGTATCGGATCAACATCACCGTGCCCGAGCGGGTCGGCGACCTGGACCCGACCGGCAGTACCCTGGCCTTCGAGCTGGTAGCGGACGACTACGCCGAGATCTGGGTCAACGGCAAGCTGCCGCTCGTGCTGGGGCAGACCGGCGGCGCACTGGTCCGCGGCTTCAACGCCCCCAATCGCGTGGTCCTCAGCCGGGACGCGCGCCCGGGGCAGCGCTATCAGCTGGCGGTGCTGGTGGCCAACGGGCCCTTCTCCAATCCGCCGGCCAACTTCATCTGGGTCCGCTCGGCCACCCTCGATTTCTACCGGCCGGAACAGGCACGGGTGGCGACCGCGACGGACGGCGATGTGCTCCGCCTGCACCCGGCCGTCAATGCCATCGTGCCGATGGATGCGGTGGTCGAGAAGCTCGCCGGCGGGTTTCGCTTCACCGAGGGTCCGGTATGGGTGCCCGAAGGCGAGCACCTGCTGTTCAGTGACCCCAACAGCAACGCGATCTACCGCTGGACGCCCGACGGCGAGGTGTCGGTCTATCGCACCAAGAGCGGCTACGCCGGAGCGGACATCGGTGCCTACCGGCAGCCGGGCTCCAACGGACTGGCGCTCGACCGCGAGGGCCGGGTGACGATCGACCAGCACGGCAACCGCCGGGTGATCCGGGTGGAGCGCACCGGGGCCGTGACGGTGCTGGCCGATCGCTACCAGGGCAAGCGGCTCAACAGCCCCAACGACCTGGTCTACCGCTCCGACGGCGCGCTGTATTTCACCGATCCGCCCTTCGGCCTGCCCGAGGCGTTCAGCGATCCGGCCAAGGAGCTGCCGTTCAGCGGCGTGTACCTGCTCCGCGACGGGGTGTTGTCCCTCGTGACGAGCGACCTCAGCGGCCCCAACGGCATCGCGCTCTCGCCGGACGAAAAGACGCTCTATGTGTCCAACTGGGATCCGTCCCGGAAGGTCATCATGGCGTACGATGTCGCCGCCGATGGGTCACTCAGCCGCGGGCGGGTGTTCTTCGACATCACCCGGAGTGAGCCCGGCGACGATTGCTGGGACGGGCTCAAGGTGGACCAGGCCGGGAACCTGTACGCGGCGGGACCCTCCGGGATCTACATCCTGGATCCGGCCGGCCAGCATCTCGGCACCATCCGCCTGCCGGAGCATGTCGCCAATTTCGCCTGGGGCGACGCCGACCGGCGCACTCTCTACGTGACGGCCTCCACCGGCCTCTACCGGGTACGGCTCGCTTCGGAGGGTTACGTGCCGTTCCCCGAGGTGCAGGCGGCGGCACGCTGAGGCACTGACCGACCTCCGCGCGGTGATCGGGCTGCACCTGGCCGCCCGACCGGCGCGGGCCACCCCAACACGGAGCAGGACGATGCGCGGTTTGACCTATTGCCTCCTCGGCGTGCTGGGCGTCCTCGCCGGCCCGGCGGCCGCGCAGGCCCCCGACCCGGTGCCGCTCTACCCGGAGAATTACAGGATCCTGGTGGAGAACGACCGGGTCCGGGTACTGGACTTCACCCTCCGCAAAGGCGCCACCGAGGTCCCCCACCGCCACCCCGCCCACGTCCTGTATGTGCTGCAGGGGTTCAAGGTGCGCTTCACGCTGGGCGATGGCAGCGTCCGCACCCGCGAAGTGCCGGCGGGGGAGCTGCTCTACAGTGACGCCGTGGTGCACTCGCCGGTGAACATCGGGGACACCGATGCCCATGGCATTCTCATCGAGCTCAAGTCTCCCCCGGGCGCGGAGGCCGCCGCCGCAACCGGGATGGCCGATCCGCTGACGGCCTTCACCTTCATCCGGGGCCTGCCGGGGCAGGGGGATTCGCTGCAGCAGCACCTGCTCTCGCTCAGCGCACCGACCCGCGCCGAGCCGGGCGCCATCCGCTACGACCTGTACCGGTCGGTGGAGCGCCCCGACGACTTCATCCGCCACGAAGTCTGGGCGGACAAGACCGCGCTGGAGCGCCATAAGGCGACCCCGCATCTGCGCGCATCCTTCGCCCGCCGTCAGCGCGAGGGCTGGAGCACGCAGATCACCCTCTGGCGCCCGGGGGAGTAACGATGCGCACCCTCCGCCTCCTCCTCCCGCTGGCCCTGCTGCCGGCGGTCCTGCCCGCCCAGGGACCGGGTACTCCGGCGGTCCAGGGCCGGATCACCAGGCTCGATCCGCGGATGGACCGGCTCATCCCGGCCGGGGCCCGGCTCGAGCTGATCAGCGAGGGCCACGACTGGGTCGAGGGTCCCCTTTGGGACCGCCAGCGCGGCTGCCTGCTGTTCTCGGACATCCCCCGCAACGCGGTGTATCGCTGGTGCGAGGGACAGGGGGAATCGGTCTTCCTGCAGCCGAGCGGCTATACCGGCACCACCCGGTTCACCGGCGCCGAGCCAGGGTCGAACGGCCTCGCCTGGGACCTGCAGGGTCGCTTGCTGCTGGCGGAACACGGGGACCGCCGGATCAGCAGGCTGGAGCCGGGCGGGCACAAGACCACTCTGGTGAGCCACTATCGCGGCAAGCGGATCAACAGCCCGAACGACGTGGTCCAGCTCGGCAGCGGGGACCTGCTCTTCACCGATCCGCCGTGGGGGTTGCCCAAGTGGTGGGACGATCCTGCCAAGGAACAGCCGTGGAGCGGGATCTACCGCCGCACCGCGGACGGGGAGGTGCGCCTGCTGACCTCCGAGTTCCAGGCCCCGAACGGGATCGCGCTTTCCCCCGATGGCCGGACCCTGTACGTGAGCGAGTCCAAGCCGGAGATCGGCGGCTGGTATGCCCTCCCGATGGCGGCGGACGGGAGCCTCGGCCCGCGGCGGCGCCTGCTGGACGCGGTGCCCTGGTCGGTCAACCGAAAGGGTGTGCCCGATGGGCTCAAGCTGGACCGCGAGAGTCACGTCTTCGGGGGCGGGCCCGGCGGAGTGTACGTCATCCACCCCGATGGCACTCTGCTCGGGGTGATCGAGACCGGTAGCGCGACCTCGAACACCGCCTGGGGTGGCGACGGCAGTACGCTCTACATCACGGCGGGCACCCGGGTGTTCCGCATCAGGACCAGCACCGGAGGGTCGTAGCCAGGGTCGCCCGGCAGGGGAGGAACCCCTTCCCCTGCCAGTCTCCCCATTCCGCCGCACCGTCCCATCCCGGGAACCTCCGGTCGGCTCCAGCGTTCTGGTCGGCGAGGAGGCCATATGAGCCACGATTCGCCTGACACCTTGCTGGACCACCGAGCCCTCGCGGGCAGGACCGTCTTCGTCCGCCGTGGGCCGCGCTGGGAGACCTACATCGTCCGGCCGGAAGGCGGCCTGAGTCCGGAACGGGCGGGGGTGCCTGAAGTACACCATTGGCGCATTCCGAAAGCGAACTGACATGAACCACTACGACGTGATCATCATCGGTTCCGGTGCGGGAGGCGGCACCCTGGCCTGGAAACTCGCCCCCTCAGGGAAGCGCATCCTGCTCATCGAGCGGGGCGAGTACGTGCCCCGTGAGCCGGACAACTGGAGCACCCGCGCGGTGAACGTGCAGGGCCGCTACCAGACCCGTGAGATGTGGAAGGACGGCGACGGCAAGCCGCTCCACCCGCACACCAACTACTGGGTCGGCGGCAATACCAAGTTCTACGGCGCGGCCCTGTTCCGCCTCCGCGAGCGGGATTTCGGCGAACTGCGGCATCACGGCGGGATCTCCCCGGCGTGGCCGGTGGGCTACCGTGAGTTCGAACCCTACTACACCCAGGCCGAGCACCTCTACCACGTCCACGGCGACCGCGGTGCGGACCCGACCGAGCCGTGGAGCTCGGGACCATATCGCTTCAAGCGGGTGTCGCACGAACCCCGAATCCAGCAGCTGCACGACGACCTCACCGCCCGCGGCTACCGGCCGTTCCACGTGCCGATCGGCATCCAGCTCGACGAGGACCACCCGCGCCAGAGCCTCTGCGTGCGTTGCGCCACCTGCGATGGCCACCCTTGCCTGGTCAACGCCAAGGCGGACGCGCAGGTGATCTGCGTGGATCCGGCGCTGCGGCAGCACCCGAACCTGGAGCTGATGACCGGCGCGAAGGTGACCCGGCTGGAGACCGGCCCGTCAGGCCGGGAGGTCACCCGTGTTCATGTCGAGCGCAACGGCGGGACCGAAGCCCTCTCCGCAGGTATTGTGGTGGTGGCGTGTGGCGCCATCAACTCCGCTGCCTTGCTGCTCCGCTCGGCCGGCGAGCGGCATCCTGGCGGACTGGCCAACGGCAGCGGCATGGTGGGACGGCACTACATGGGGCACGTCAACGCCGTCCTCATGGCCATCTCCACCACGCCCAACCCGACCGTGTTCCAGAAGACGATGGCCCTGAACGACTTCTACTTCGGGGCACCGGAGTGGGATTACCCGATGGGCCACATCAGCTTCGTCGGAAAGCTGGACGCCGACACGCTCGCCGCGGGCGCGCCGCCGGTGGTCCCGGGCTTCACCCTGGACCTCATGGCCCGGCACTCACTGGATTTCTGGCTGACATCCGAGGACCTGCCGGACCCGGAGAATCGGGTCACCCTGGACCGCCAGGGCAACGTGGTGCTCCGCTACGCCCCGAACAACCTCGAGGGGCACGTGCGCCTGACGGACCGGCTCCGTGCCATCATGCGGGACGTGGGCATGAGCCACGTGGTGCCCCGGCAGATGTTCGTGGGCCAGCGCATCCCCCTGGCGGGGGTGGCGCACCAGAACGGCACCCTGCGCTTCGGCCACGATCCGGCGACCTCGGTCCTGGATCCGATGTGCCGGGCCCACGAGGTGGACAACCTGTACGTGGTGGACGGGAGCTTCTTCCCCTCCAGCGGCGCCGTGAACCCCGCGCTCACCATCATGGCCAACGCGTTGCGCGTGGGTGACCATCTCCTGGAGCGGCTGGCATGACCCGGCCACTCTCCCGCATGGCCTGGCGACTCTACGGCTGGGTGCTCCCAGTCACGCACCTGTGGTTCGCGGCCGTCCTCGTCGTCGCCACGACGGTGGCGGCCCCGACGCTGGGCGCGCAGAGCTTCCCCTGCTGTGGCGCCGGCATCAGTGAGCCGCGCGGCGCCCAGCGGGTCGGGCCGATCGGAGTGACCGTCCAGGACATGGACCGCTCATTGGCGTTTTACACCCAGGTGCTGGGCTTTACCGTCGAGCGCTCGGAGGAGGTCACCGGCGCCGAATGGGAGCGGCTCACCGATGTCTTCGGCGTCCGCCTGCAGCGGACGACGCTCCGCCTGGGCGAGGAGCGGCTGCAGCTGACCGAGTATCTGGCCGCCACCGTCCCGGGACGACCGGTGCCGGTGGACAGCCGGAGCAACGACCGCTGGTTCCAGCACATCGCGATCATCACCAGTGACATGGACAGCGCCTATCGGGTGCTCCGTGCCAACCGGGTGCGGCATGCATCCACCGGTCCGCAGCTGCTCCCCAAGTCCATCCCGGGGGCCGCAGGTATCCGGGCATTTTACTTCCGCGATCCGGACGGTCATGTCCTCGAGGTTCTCCAGTTCCCGGCCGACAAGGGGGAAGCCCGGTGGCACAGTCGGGACCGCCTGTTCCTGGGCATCGACCACACCGCCATCGTGGTGGAAAGCACTGAGCGGAGCCTCGTGTTCTATCGCGACCTCCTGGGCCTGACTGTCGCCGGGGAAAGCCGCAACAGCGGCACGGAGCAGGCCCACCTCAACAACGTCGAGGATGCCCGCCTCCGGATTACCACCCTGCGGGCGCCGTCCGGACCCGGGGTGGAGTTTCTGGAATACCTGCACCCGGTGGATGGACGGCCGTTCCCGGCCAACTCCCGCAGCAACGACCTCTGGCACTGGGAGACCACCGTGGTGTTGCCCGACCCCGAGGGCGTGGCGGGGGAGGCCGCCGGGACGGGGGGAAGCCGTCTGTCCCGACTGGCTGGACGGAACCGTTCCGACACCGCCGGCGTTCTGATCCGTGACCCCGACGGCCACGCCGTCCACCTCGTCGCCCCATGAGCAGGGAGGCGTCCATGGCCACGATGTACCGGCTCCTCACTACCCAGGACCTCGAACCGGCGACCGCTCGGATCGTCGCCTGGTACCACGCTGAACGCCGGCCGGTCAGTCCGGGCGCGGTGCAGGGCAGTCTGCGCCGCGTGCTCGAGGACTCCCGGGCCGGGCACTGCTGGATGGTGGAGATCCAGGACCGCCCGGTGGGCTACCTGATCCTGAACTTCTCCCGGGGCGCTGGCGGTGAGCCGCGGGCCTACGTGTCGGCGCTCTTCCTCGAGCCCGCCGCGCGCGGCCAGGGGCACGGCGCCCGGGCCGCCCGATTCCTCGACGAGGTGGGCAGCTGGCTCCGGACGCCCATCCATCGTTTCGGCACCGACGCTGAAAACAAGCACTCACTCCTGTTCACCCGCGGGGCCGGTGAGCCGGCCCTCGCCAGCCTCAGGATCTCCGCATGACGACCACAATGACCCCAAGGCCCGCCAAGTCCGCCCGCGCAACGACCCAGACCATGCGGGCTATCGCCGTCCTCCCGGGTCAGGCCGGGACGGCCCACCTCCGCGAAGTGCCCAAGCCTGCGTTGGCCGAGATCCCCGGCGGCCGGGGGGTGCTGGTGCGGGTGCTCCGCGTCGGCGTGGATGGCACCGACAAGGAGATCAATGCGGCGGACTATGGGCAGGCTCCCCCGGGCGATGACTATCTCATCATCGGCCACGAGGGATTTGGCCGGGTCGAGGCGGTGGGTCCCGCGGTCACCGAACTCGCGGTGGGAGACTACGTCGTGGCGACGGTCCGCCGGCCTGGCACCAGCCTGTACGATCTCATCGGCACCAATGACATGACCACCGATGAGACCTATTACGAGCGGGGCATCAACCTGCGCCACGGCTATCTCGCGGAGTACTACGTCGAGGATGCCGAGTTCGTGGTCAAGGTGGCGGTCGGCCTCAAGGAGGTCGGGGTGCTGCTGGAGCCGCTGACCGTGGTGGAGAAAGGCATCGCCCAGGCCTACGAGATTCAGCGGCGCCTGCGGGTCTGGCACCCACGCCGGGCGGCGGTGATGGGCGCGGGGACAATCGGCCTGCTGGCCGCGATGGTGCTGCGGCTACGCGGCATCGATGTCACGGTGTTCGGGCTGCGCCAGAAGCCCTATCGAAACGCGGACCTGCTGGAGGCAATCGGGGCCCGGTACGTCTCGACCAGGGACACACCGATCCCTGACGCCGCCATGAAGTTCGGGCCGTGGGACCTCATGTTCGAGGCCACCGGAAACTCCTTCGTGGTCTTCGAGAGTATGCAGGTACTG
Source organism: uncultured Gemmatimonadaceae bacterium (assembly GCA_964449145.1). Classification (GTDB taxonomy): domain Bacteria; phylum Gemmatimonadota; class Gemmatimonadetes; order Gemmatimonadales; family GWC2-71-9; genus JADJOM01. The sequence goes on from CAYUYF010000020.1 coordinate 9,674, forward strand.
GGCAAGAACGGTGTCCTCGTCCTCTCCAGTGTCACCGGTGGCGACAACCGCATCGAAGTGCCGGCCGACCGGATCAACCTCCAGTTCGTGCTCGGCAACAAGGTCATGGTCGGCACGGTGAACGCCAACCGCGAATACTTCGAGACCGGCGCCAAGGACCTGGCCCAGTGCGAGGCCGAGTATCCCGGCTGGCTCAGCCGGCTGCTCACCCACCCGGTCAAGGGATTGGAGAACGTGGCCGAGCTGTTTGCCACCCTCACCACCGCGCGGGACGCGATCAAGGTGTACTGCGAGGTGGCCACCGACTGAGGCAGCGCCATTGACAACCCGCGCCGCGTCCGGGCACATTATCGGGTGCTGTGATGCGGGCGTAATTCAGTTGGTAGAATGCCAGCTTCCCAAGCTGGACGTCGCCGGTTCGAGCCCGGTCGCCCGCTCTGTCCGCTACCACCTTCTGTCGGCGCCTGGCTCTCCCGAGACCAGGCGCCGGCTGTTCTCCCCGAAGTCCGGTGGGCACCGCCCCGAATCGCCCAAACTGTCCCGGTTTAGAGTGGGTGCGTCCCGAATGAGGACAGCGGGAGAGAACGAAGGGATAGTCCGGACTCGATGCCATGGCCTAAATAGCTGATGCACAATAGCTTAGAGGCCTGGCCCGGGCCGTGGTCTGAAACGGTCATGACGGTCTGGAAGTTGCCCTTCTGGCAACCGTTGGCGGAAACAACCAAATTCCCTCATCTCGGCACTACCAGCATCAGGAGCACACCAGCCATGCGCCGCTTCAGCCGTCTGACGGTCCTGCTCGCTCTTCTGTGCCCGCTCAGCGCCGCCGCCGTCGCCGCCCAGGGGATGCCCGAGGGCGTGACCCAGGCGATGGTGGACCAGGGTAAGGAGATTTACGCCAAGCAGGGGCTCTGCTTCGCCTGCCATGGCCAGGAAGGCAAGGGCTTGGTGGGTCCGAGCCTGGCAGACGATGTCTGGCTGCACAGCAAGGGCAGCTACCCCGAGATCGTCGCCCAGATCATCAAGGGCGTCCCGAAGGAGGAATCCAAGAGCGGTGTGCCGATGCCCGCGAAGGGCGGGTCGAGCATCACCGACGACGACGTCCGGGCCGTCGCGGCGTACGTGTACAGCCTCAGCCACAAGAAGTAGGGTCGTGCCGCGGTTTCGTCCTCGGCGGGAACCTCCGTTCGCAGAACGCCCAGCACTCCGCCTAGGACCTGCGGTGTCCCGCTAGCGGCACGGCTTCGATAACTGACTGGCTGGTAACGACTTATGATCGTGGAGCTGGCGTGGCATATGCATTGCCACCCCTTTTTGAGGTCGACCCCGGGTGCCCACTTCGCCCGGGGACCCTTCCGCTGGGAGAAGGTATGTCGAACCGCGGATTCACGCTCATAGAACTGCTCATCGTGGTCGTGATCATCGGCATCCTGGCCGCGATCGCGATTCCGAAGTTTGCCAACACCAAGGAGAAGGCGGTGCTGGCCTCGATGAAGTCGGATCTTCGCAACCTGGTCACGTCGCAGGAGAGCTTCTACTTCGACAACTCGGACTACGCGGGGAACTTCGGGCCCGGCCCGCAGGTGCCCGGCGGCGGTGGCGCCGGGAGCGTGACGTTCACTCCGTCCACCGGCAATACGCTCGTCATTACCTACATCGACGTCAACGGCTATTCCGCGGAGATCACCAACCCGATCCTGCTCGGTGGGGTGACGACCTGCGGCGTGTTTGTGGGAGCGCCGGCCAATTCGCCCGACCCGCAGGTCACTCAGGAGGGGGTCCCGGCCTGCTACTGACCCGGGGCCGCGTGGAACCGCGCATCAGAAGGGCCGGAATCCCGTGGATTCCGGCCCTTCGCGCCTCCACGGGCTATATTCCCCCCCGCAATGCTCAAGGTTACCGGCGTCTCCCCCCATTCGCTCGGTGCCGAACTGGGTCTCCAGATCGGCACCGAACTGGTCTCGATCAACGGCCGGGAGGTCGAGGATTTCCTGGACTGGGAGTTCTTCACCGCCGACGACCAGTTCCTGCTCCATGTCCGGCAGCCGGGTGGGGAGGAGGTCGAGTTCGACATCGAGCGCCCCGAGGACCTGCCCATGGGCGTGTCGGTGGAGCCGCCGCGGATCCGGCGCTGCGCCAATCGCTGTGATTTTTGCTTCGTGGACGGGCTCCCCGAGGGGCTGCGGGAGGCGCTCTACATCCGCGATGACGACTACCGGCTCTCGTTCAAGTACGGGAACTTCGCCACTCTCACCAACCTCAAGCCGCGGGACGTCGAGCGGATCATCGAGTTCCGCCTCTCGCCACTCTACGTGTCGGTCCACGCCACCGATCCGGTCATCCGGCGGTGGCTGCTGCGCAATCCGCTCGCACCGGACATTCTCGAGCAGCTCCGCGGCTTCGCCGGGCACGGCATCGTCTTCCACACCCAGGTCGTCATGTCCCCAGGCGTGAACGACGGCGTGGTCCTGGGACGGACTCTCGCAGACCTCTACGGATTCGGTCCGGCGGTGCTGAATGTGTCAGTAGTCCCGGTGGGGCTTACGACCTACAGCAAGCACCACCTGGTGCGAGAGCCAACCCGCGACGAGTGCCGGGCCGCGATCGGTGAGCTGGAGCGCTGGGCGGAGCGAGCCAGGAGAGAGCGGGGCGTGACCTGGGCCTTCGGCGCGGACGAGCTCTATCTTCGCGCCGACCTGCCGCTGCCGCCGGCGGCGTACTACGACGAATTCGAGCAGGTGGAGAACGGCGTGGGGGCGGTACGCTACCTGCAGCAGCGCATCGCCGAGGAGCGCGACACACTCGCTGCATGGCAGGGACGGCGGATCGGCGTGCTGACCGGAAGCTCCATGGCGGCCCTCATGCCCCAGGTCCTGGCACCGCTGGCCGAGGCCAGCGGTGCCAGCTTCGAACTCCTCCCACTCGAGAACAGCCTGTTCGGGAAGTCGGTCACCTGCGCCGGACTCCTGCCGGGTGCCGCGTTCCGGGCCGCCCTCGCCGGCCGCCATGACCTTGACCTGGCGCTCATTCCGGCCGAAGCGCTCAACGATGAGCGCCTGTTCATGGACGACCTCGCGCTGTCCACCCTGCAGGCGGCGGTCCCCATGCCCCTCCGGCCGTCCTACTGCTTCACTGACGCACTCGAAACCCCGCTGGTCCCGTGAGCAAACCCACCGTCGCAATCGTCGGCCGCCCCAACGTCGGCAAGTCCACCCTCTTCAATAGAATCCTCGGCGGGCGGGACGCCATCGTCTCCGAGGAGGCCGGCACCACCCGCGACCGTCACTTCGGGGATGCGGAATGGGGGGGACGCTTCTTCTGGCTGGTCGACACCGGCGGCCTCATGCCCGGCTCCACCGATTCCATGGATATCGCGGTCCGGGAACAGGTAAACCTCGCCCTCGATCAGGCTGACCTGGTGGTGTTCGTGGTGGACGGCAAGGAGGGACTCAACCCGGTGGACCGGGAGATCGCCGCCCAACTCCGGCCCTCAGGCCGCCCCGTGATCGTGGCCGTCAACAAGCTCGATGACCTCCCCAACACCACCGCCCAGTTCGGCTTCTACCCCCTCGGCCTGGGAGAGCCCCAGCCGGTCTCCGCGGCGGTGGGCAAGGCCAGCGGTGACCTGCTCGACGCGATCGTGGCCCTCCTCCCCCCGGAGCGCGAGGGAGAAGCCGAGGACGCAATTCAGGTAGCGGTCGTCGGCCGGCCCAACGCGGGAAAGTCCTCGCTGATCAACCGGCTCCTCGGCGAACCCCGGCTGGTCGTCTCGGCGGAGCCGGGCACAACCCGGGATGCCATCGACACCCCCTTGCGGTACCACGGCAAGACGCTCAACTTCATTGACACAGCGGGTTTACGGCGCAGGGCTAAAGTAGAAGATGACATTGAGTTCTACTCAACCCTCAGAACTCACCGCGCAATTGAGCGCGCCGATGTGTGTGTGCTGGTCGTCGATGCGCTCAATGGGATGCACGCGCAGGACCTGCGCATCGGCACCGAAGCCTGGGAGCGAGGCGCGGCCGTCATCGTCGCCGTCAACAAGTGGGACCTGATCGAGGACAAGGACCCTAACACGGCCCGACGAGGGCAGGACCTGCTGGAGGAGAAGGCTCCCTTCCTCCGCTACGTGCCGTTTCTCTACATCTCCGCGGTGTCCGGACAGCGGGTGTCCCGGCTGCCGGACATGATCCTGGAGGCGGCGGCCGCGCGAGAACACCGGGTGACGACGTCGGAGCTCAACCGGGTGCTGCAGGACCTGATGGCCCGCAACGCACCGCCTCAGGCGCCGGGGGAGGAAGTGAAGCTGCTCTATGCCTCGCAGGTCGGCACCCGGCCGCCGGTGATTGCGATCGTGACCAATCGCCCGGATGACGTACCCGAGGCGTACCAGCGCTATTTGCACAACGGGTTCCGCGAGGCGTTCGGGTTCACGGGGGCGCCGCTGAGAATCAAGTTCACGGGCCGGGGCGCCAGGCGGCACCAGTCCCGGGATGACGGGCGTCGGGTAAGAGGGTAGCACTGGGCTGGGGCCGGGGAGGCCGTCAGCCTCCGGTCATGGCCTCCAACGGGAAGCTCAACGTGCTCCTCCATCGCTGCCGCCGCGCGCCGTTCATGGATCAGGGCTGACGGCAATGGCCCTGGTTTGGTTGTTCGCTTCCTACCTTCTCGGGGCCATCCCGACCAGCTACCTCGCCGGGCGCCTGCTGCGGGGTATCGACCTCCGCGAGCACGGCAGTCGGAACCTCGGCGCAACCAATGTCTTCCGCACCATGGGGTGGCGGGTAGCACTGCCGGTGGCGCTGGTGGACGTCCTGAAGGGGGCCGCGCCGGTCCTCTTGCTCGGACCGCTGGTGCCAGAGGTCGCCTGGTTCCCGACGCTGTGCGGCATCTCGGCAATGTTGGGACACACACTCTCGCCCTTCGTGGCCTTCAAGGGCGGCAAGGGCGTGGCCACCGCCGCGGGCATGTTCCTGGCACTGGCCCCGGGCGCCGTGGGGATAGCCGTCCTGTTGTGGGGCGGGCTGGTGTGGCTCACGGGATATGTCTCCGTCGGCTCGGTGGTAGCGGCAGCGGCGTTCCCGGTCGCGGACTACATGCTGTACCCGGGGCGGCGGACCGTTCCGGACTTCGGGTTGGACCTGGCGATCGCCGCGTTCATCGTGTGGAAGCACCGGGGCAACATTCAGCGGTTGCGGACGGGAACCGAAAACCGGTTTGGCAGGCAGGGTTCCACCGACGCCGAGAGCCCGCCGGCATGACCACGATTGCCGTGCTGGGCGCCGGGAGCTGGGGCACCACCCTCGCCGACCTGCTGGCACGGAAGGGCCAAACCGTGCGGCTCTGGGCGCACGAGGCCGAGGTGGTGGCCGCCGTGAATGCAGAGCATGAGAACCCGCTCTTCCTCCCGGGGTGCCGGCTGACTGAGGCGGTGGTGGCAACGGCCGATCCGGTGGAAGCGTGTCGGGGCGCCGAGGTGGTCCTTGCGGTCGCGCCGAGCCATGTCCTGCGGCGGGTGGTGGAACGGGCCCGACCGGGGATCGCCGACCGGGCCCTCATGGTAAGCGCCACCAAGGGCATCGAGAATGACACCCTGGCGCTGATGTCGCAGGTGGTGGCCGAGGCGTTGCCGGGCCGGCCGCTTTGTGCGTTGTCGGGACCGAGCTTCGCCCTGGAGGTCTACCAGCAGCAGCCGACCGCGGTGGTGGCCGCCTCCAGCAGCGAGGCGGCGGCGCAGGAGGCCCAGCGAGTGTTCTCGACCCCGCGGTTTCGGGTCTACTCCCACACCGATGTCACCGGCGTGGAACTGGCAGGAGCGCTCAAGAACGTGATCGCCATCGCCGCGGGCATTCTCGAGGGGCTCGGCCTCGGCAACAATCCCCGGGCGGCGCTGATCACCCGGGGGCTGGCAGAAATGACTCGATTGGGAGTGGCCATGGGAGCCGACCCGCTGACCTTCGCCGGATTGGCCGGCATGGGAGACCTCATCCTCACCGCCACCGGCGGCCTGAGCCGCAACCGGGCGCTGGGCCTGGCCCTGGCGGCAGGACAGACGCTGCCCGACTACACCGGCACCCACCGGTCCGTCGCGGAAGGCGCCAATACCGCCCGGGCCGCACTGGCGCTGGCGGAGCGGTCCGGAGTAGAGCTGCCGATCTGCGCCCAGGTCTCGGCCATCCTCTTCGAGGGCAAGCCGGCCAAGGCCGCGGTGGCGGACCTCATGGATCGAACCCTCAAAGCGGAGCAGTGGCGTTGACCATGGCCCGGCCGGTCCAGGAGTTCTTCTCCATCGGGGAGGTCTGCGCCCTCACCGACCTGAAGCCGCACGTCCTGCGGTACTGGGAGAGCCAGTTCCGGTTCCTGAATCCGGCCAAGAACCGCTCCGGCAACCGGGTCTACAAGAGCCGGGAGGTGGAGCTCATCATGCTGGTGAAGCACCTCCTCTACACCGAGAAATACACCATCGAGGGAGCCCGGCAGCGGATCGAGCACTATCGCCGGACCGGAGAATTGCGGGGAGCGGCGCGGGGCGCCGCGGAGCGGGAAACGCTTCGCGAACTGCGTGAGTCCATCGAGGAGGTCACCATGATCCTCGATGGCAAGGTGCCGCCACCCCGGCCGGAACCCGCCGAGGAATAGCCGCCGCGCCGATTATCTTCCTCTCCAATGAAAATCCTTGTTTCCAACGACGACGGGATCCTTGCTCCCGGCCTGGCCATGCTGGCCGAGATCTGCCAGACGGTGGCCCAGGTGACGGTGGTCGCTCCGGACCGCGAGCAGAGCGGCACCTCCCACAGCCTCACCATGCACCGGCCGCTCCGTCCGGCCCGGCGCCCCGACGGCTCCTTCCAGGTGGACGGGACCCCCACCGACTGTGTCCTCCTGGCGCTGGGTGCCTTGATGCCGGAGCGTCCCGATTTTGTCTTCTCCGGGGTCAACCACGGGCCCAACATGGGCGAGGATGTGCTGTATTCCGGGACCGTCGCCGCCGCCATGGAGGGTGTCACCCTGGGAGTGCCCAGTGTCGCGATTTCCTTCGCCGGCCGCGCCAGCGACCTCGAGACGCTTCACAGCTTCCGGGAGCCGCTGACCCGGCTGGTGCACCAGATCTTGGCCGCGCCGGAGTTTCCCACGGAGACCCTCCTCAACATCAACCTGCCGCCCTGTGGCGCCCCCGCGGTGAAGGGGGTCAAGGTGACCGCCCTGGGCAGCCGGTACTTCAAGGAGTCGTTGACCCGGATGACGGACCCGTGGGGACGGGAGATGTTCTGGATCGGCGGAGGCTCCATCCACTGGACCGGCGGGGCGGATTCCGATCACCACGCCGTGGCGGAGGGATACATCTCGATCACCCCGCTCCACATGGACCTCACCAACTACAAGCTCCTCGAAACGGTCCGCGGATGGTCTCTCGAGGGCTAGGAGCGGGGGACAGCTTCGGCGGCTACCGGGCGCAACTGGTCGCGGAGCTGCAGGGCAAGGGCATCCGTGACCTCGCCGTCCTGCGGGCGATCTCCCAGGTGCCCCGGCACCTCTTTGTCCCGGCCAGCGTCCGGCATCGCGCCTACGAGGACAGCGCCCTGCCCATCGGGGCGGGGCAGACCATCTCCCAGCCTTGGGTCCAGGCCCGGTCGCTGGAGCTGGCCAAACTCACCGGCAGGGAACGAGTGCTGGAGGTGGGGACGGGTTCGGGGTATCAGACCGCCCTCCTCACGCTCCTCGCCGATCAGGTGTTCAGCGTCGAGCGGATCGCCGCGCTGGCCGCCGCGGCCCGGACCGTGCTGGAGGCAGCCGGGGTCAAGCACGTCACCGTGCTGACCGGCGACGGCACGCTGGGCTGGCGGCCCTACGCGCCGTACGACGTGATCATCGTGGCGGCCGCCTCACCGGAGATACCGCGTCCGCTGGTCGAGCAACTCGCCCCCGGGGGCCGGCTGATCCTGCCCCTGGGTGATCGCAACACACAGACCCTGACCCTCGTCACCCGCAACCAGGAGGACGACGGCACCCGGGTCGAGGAGATCTCCGACGTGCGATTCGTCCCCCTGATCGGCCAGTTCGGCTTCGCCGCCGACATTCCCCAATAAGCTGGAGTCCGCATGGAGTTGCTGAAGGACTTTGTCGACCTGTTCCTGCACCTCGACCAGCACTTGAGCGAGCTGATCGCGGCGTATGGTACCTGGACCTATGCCATCCTCTTCCTGATCATCTTCTGCGAGACCGGCCTGGTCATCACCCCCTTCCTGCCGGGCGACTCCCTGCTGTTTGCCGCCGGCACCTTCGCCGGGATGGGGTCCCTCAACCCGTGGCTGCTCGGGTCGCTCCTCTTCAGCGCCTCGGTCCTGGGCGACTCCACGAACTACTGGATCGGGCGGTTCATCGGCCCGCGCGCCTTCAGCGGCAACATCCGGTTCCTCAAGCAGGAGTACCTCGACAAGACTCACGCCTTCTACGAGCGGCATGGGCGGAAGACCGTCTTTCTTGCCCGGTTCCTGCCGATTGTCCGCACCTTTGCGCCATTCGTGGCCGGGGTGGGGGCGATGTCCTACCCCCGGTTTCTGGCGATGAGCCTGGGGGGAAGCCTCTGCTGGGTGGGGCTGTTCGTGAGCGCCGGGTACTTCTTCGGGAACCTGCCCGTCGTACGCGAGCACTTCAGCGTGGTGGTCATGGCCATCATCGCCATCTCCCTGCTGCCGATGGGGATCGAGTTGATACGTGGCTGGCTGGCCGCACGGAAGCGGGGATGATCCGGCGGTACCTGATCAGGGGCAGGGTGCAGGGGGTTGGGTTCCGCTGGTTTGTGCTGAAGCGGGCCCGGCACCTGGGCCTCGGCGGGTGGGTCCGGAACCGGCCGGACGGTGCGGTGGAACTGGAGGCGCAAGGGTCCGCGCGACTGCTCGAAGACCTCGAGGCAGCCCTGAGCAGCGGGCCACCAAGTTCGCAGGTGGACGAGGTGGAGATCAACCAGATTTCGGACGAGACTGTTCTACCTAAAGTGTTTGAAATCAGATAGTTGCCACATTGACTTCAACCGAAATCCTGAACCCAATGTCGAATCCAGTCTCCGAGCAGCTCCGCCGAGCCCTGAGGACCATTCCCGACTACCCCAAGCCAGGAATCATCTTTCAGGACATCACGCCGGTGCTGCAGGACGCGCACCTGTTCCGTCAGGTCCGTGAGGCCCTGTCCGATCCGTTTCGAACCGCCGGGATCACCCACGTCGTCGGCATCGAGGCACGCGGATTCATTCTCGCCGCGCCGGTGGCGGTGAGCCTCGGGGCGGGGTTCATCCCCCTCAGAAAACCCGGGAAGCTGCCCTGGAAGACGGTCAAGCATGAGTACGAACTCGAGTATGGCACCGACTCCCTCGAGGCCCATATGGACGCCTGCCCCCCGGGGGCCAAGGTGCTGCTGGTGGATGACGTGCTGGCCACTGGCGGCACCGCCGAGGCCGCTGGAGCGCTGATCCGGCGGCTGGGGGGGGAGGTGGCCGGGTGGTCATTCCTGATGTCCATCACCGCCCTCAATGGCATCGGCCGGCTCAAGGGCGCCCGGAGCCACATCGTGCTCGACATCTAGTGCGTTGACGGCACAGGGCTTGGACGGGTATTTTCAGAGGCTTTGCCCCCGTAGCTCAGCTGGATAGAGCAGCGGTTTCCTAAACCGTTGGTCGGACGTTCGAATCGTCTCGGGGGCACCTGACGACCGCTCGGGCTTCGGCCTGGCCTCCTCGATGGGAAGAACAATGGCAGCGACCGTGGAAGCTCCTCAGCACAGCGCCGACGCCAGCGCGCAGGACAGCAGCCTCAAGGCTTGGCTCGGCCAGGCCACCAACCGCTACCTGGCCATCGGAGCGGGCGTGGTGGCTGTCCTCCTCATCGGCTGGTTCGTCATCTTGAGCGGCCAGCGGAAGGAGAGCTTCGGCCTTCAGGCTCTGGACCAGGCCAGAGGAGTAGCGGAGACCGGCAATCTGGCCCAGGCCGCCAGTGACCTCCAGAAGGTCATCACGACGTACGCAGGCACCAAGGCGGCGCAGGAGGCGGTCATTACCCTGAACCAGGTGCGTCTGGTCAACGGGCAGCACGAACTCGCCGCGGTGGGCCTGCAGGACTTCCTGAAGACCGGCCCGGACAAGGCCTTCCGTGCGCCGGCCCAAGGGCTGCTCGGGCGGGCATTGGAGAACGCCAAGCGGCCCGCCGAGGCGGCCGAAGCGTATCTGGCAGCCTCGGCGGCCGCCGACGTGGACTACCTGAAGGCCAGCTATCTCCTCGATGCCGCCCGTTCGTACAGCGATGCCGGCGACCGGGAAAAGGCCATCTCCACCTACCGGACGCTGCTCAAGGATCTGGGGAAGACCAACTCCCGGACCGAGGCAGAGATCCGCCTGTCGGAACTGACCCAGGGCCAGATGTAGCCGGGTTTGCGGAGCTGGCAGGCGCCAGCGAGTCACCAGAACCGACGCTCCCGGTGCCTTGTGCTGGGGGCGTCTTCGTTTGCCAGATCCGGCCATGGGTCCCCGGAGCCCCGACGGTCGCCCGGGTGGGTGGATTCGGCGGTTGGACCAGCTGGCTTGGCGCGGAACGGAGCGCGATTCCCCGACATTCTGGTGTCGACTTGATGTCGTATAATATGTATTATGTTAAGTTCTGGCGTGGACAACTGGGGATAACTTTGCTGCTGCTCCTTCCAGCCGACGCATCCCATTGTGGTTAGTGTGGTTAGGTCAGGTATCCTGGTTCACTTCAAGCCCCGGGCGGAGCGTCAGGATCGGTCCTGATCGGGCAAGCAAGAGGCGCCGGGGCGGCGGGATGCTGTCGTGGTGCTGTAGAGACCGAAATGGCCTAATGGCCTTGGGTCACCCCGAGAGCTCACCCGTAAAGACCAGCCGCCCTTCCCCGGCCAGCCAGACGTCGGTCGCTCGCGGGCCCCGCAGGGTGGCCCGGACCTGAAGCAGGCGCCCGCTGCGCGTGACGAGCTCCAGCGGGAGGGTCGCACGTCCCTCACGAGCCAAGGCGACGGCTGCCGCCACCGCCCCGGTCCCGCACGCCAGGGTCTCGCCCTCAACGCCCCGCTCGTAGGTCCGGAGGCACCACCGGCCACTGGCATCGGCGCCGACGAAATTCACGTTGGCCCCAGCCGGGCCCAGGGCCGGGTGGAAGCGCAGCGTCCTCCCGCGGACCATGAGGTCAGGGGCCTCGAGGTCGACCACCTCAAGCACCAGGTGAGGCACGCCGACCGTCGCCAGAGTGGGTGCCGACTCGCCTCCGGCGACGGAAAGACCCTGCGGCGCGGACGGAAGGTCAAAATCGGGCAGGTTCAGCTCGGCCCACTCGCCCTCCTCGCGGCAGCGCACCGGGAAGGTCCCTGCCCGGGTCGCGAGGAGCAGGCCGTCCGGCCGGCCCAGCCCGAGGAGAGCCGCCAGGCGGGTGCTGCAGAGGGCCGCGTTGCCGCACATGTCGGCCCGGGAGCCGTCGCAGTTCCAGAAATCCATGCGGACCCGGTCGCCGGGTTCCGGGGTCAGGATCACCATCCCGTCTGCCCCTACCCCCATGCGCCGGTCGCAGAGCGCCACGATCGCTTCCGCGGACCACCCCTCTGCCCTGGTGTGGCGGCCGTCGAGCATGACAAAATCGTTGCCCGACCCGGTCATCTTGTAGAAACGAGTGCCGGTCATGGGCTCAGAGCCGTCCCAGGATGGCCTGCAGCCGGAGCCACCAGACCATCCAGATAGCCTCCCGGACGATGCGTTTGCTCATCTTGCTTTGCCCCTCCACCCGGTCGGTGAAGACGATGGGGATCTCCTTGAGCCGGAAGCCACGCTTCCAGGCCCGGAAACTCATCTCGATCTGGAAGGCGTAGCCGTTGGACCGGACCCGGTCCAGCTTGATCGCCGCCAAGGTCTCCCGGCGAAAGCACTTGAACCCGCCGGTGGCGTCACTGAGGGGGAGCCCGGTAATCAAGCGAGCATAGAGGTTGGCCCCGAGGGACAGCAGCAGGCGCGAGATCGGCCAGTTGATGACATTCACGCCGGTGGCATACCGGGAGCCAACGACCAGATCGGCGTCTTCCAGCGCCGTGAGGAAGCGCGGGATGAACCCGGGGTCGTGGGAGAAGTCGGCGTCCATCTCGAACAGGGCGTCGTACTCCCGCTCCAGGCCCCACCGGAACCCCGCGATGTAGGCCCGGCCGAGCCCTTCCTTCGCCTGCCGGTGCAGGACATGGACCCTGGACTTGGTGGAGGCCATGCGTTCGGCGATATCACCGGTGCCGTCGGGGCTGTTGTCGTCCACGACCAGAACCTCGAGCCGGGGATCCTGCTTGAGGATCACCGGCACGATGTGGGCAATGTTCGTCGCCTCGTTGTAGGTCGGAACGATGACGAGAATTCGCTCAAGCACCCGCGGACCTCCGGGCCAGGGCGAGCGGCGCCACGATCATTCCGAGGGCCAGCAGCAGCGCGGCGAGCGACACGAGCTTCCCCTTCCCATATGTCTTGGACTCGAACTTCAGCGACACCTCACGCGCCCCCACCGGCAGCACGACGCTCAGCAGCGCGTGATCGGCGCGATGCACCTCCGCCGGCCGGCCATCTACCGTGGCGCGCCAGTCGGGGTACCAATTCTCCCCCACGACGAGATAGGAGGCCGCCAGGTTCTGGCCCTCCACGGTAATGCGCATCGCGCCGGGACTCCACTCCGCCACTGTGGCCCGGGCGAGCGATGCCGGCAGTGTTTCCCCCAGTGGCGCGACCGAAATGGAAGTGCTCTCGGGGTAGAGGACCGCAAGGTTCACCGGGAACTGCTTGTTGACCACGGTCGGGGGGATCTGGGGCTCCGGGGCCCGGGCAGCAGAGGCCACGACTCTGGCATAGGGCGGGACCGAGTCGCGCTCGTACAGGACGGCCTGGGTTCCGAACGTGGAGGTGACCGGCCCGACCAGTCGGTGGAAGCCGGGAACCGGCTGCTCCTGCTGCAGGATCAGGAACCGCACCGCCAGCAGGTCCATGAAATTCGGACTGAACACCGCCTGCCACCCCTGCTCCTTGCCGCCGAGCTCCTGGTAGAACCGAAGTTCGTTGCCGTGATAGCCGAGGACGGAGGGAATCCGGTACGCCATGAGGGTGGACTGGGGATAGGAGTTCTGCGCGTCCAACACCCGGTAGGGCATCGGCGTCTGCCGGAGCCGGCTGGTGACCTCATCGTCCTTGAACAGCTCAGCGGCCCGTGGCGAGAACAGGTAGAACTGCCGGTCTACGCTCCACAGATCTGCTACCACGACACCGGCCACCAGGAGTGCCGCGAGCCCAGCGCGGAGCCGCCCAGCGGCGGCGGCCCAGAGCACCGCACCGCCCAGGGCCACGAAGAGCAGCAGCCGAAGGGATCCCAGCCGGAGCGCGGGGGCGTTGGCCTGCACTGCCTCCATCCGCTGGGCCATGGCGATTCCCTCCGCGATGGCCTGCAGCACGCCGGCGGCCCCCAGCAGCGCGAAGACTCCGAAGCCGCCCGCCACCGCGAGGATGCGACGCGGCCGTACCTGCCCCGCCACGATCCGCTCCAGGCCGATGCCGGCCAATAGCGCCAGCGGAAATGCCACGAGGAAGAACACCATGCCGACCGCCCGCATCTTCTTGAGCATCGGCAGGAATTCGAAGAACGGGCGATAGAACGGCGTGTGCCCGGCGAAGGCGACGAGCTGGAACAGCACGAGGCCCACCAGCAACGCCACCACCAGTCGGCGCCGTGCGGCATCGCCCCAGGCGAAGCACGCCAGGATGAGCGGTATGACACCGACGTACTCGGTGTGGAACTTGATGGGGTTCTCGCCCCAGTAGTGGTCCAGCACCCCGTTGAACTCCGGCAGCACCCAGGTGAACACCTCTGCCGGTGGCATGGCGTAGCTGTTGACCCACTCCCACCCGGTGTTGGGCCCGCCGGCGGCGCGGGGGGAGTAGGGGATGTACTCGAGGAAGGGGAGCACCTGCAGGGCAGTGATGCCGATCCCGACCGCGACGGCCAGCGCCGCCAGCCCCACGGCCAGCCAGGGGTTCTGCCCCGCCGGCCGCTGGTCGTCCCAGAACGCCAGGTACAACGTCCACAGGCCCAGAGCCAGCATGAGGAAGTAGCACATCTGGTAGTGGCCGAGCACCAGCAGCGCCACCACCAGGGCAAAGGCGCCGAAGGCCCACCGCTGGGTGCCGCGGATGGCCGCAAGCAGGACCCAGAAGCCCAGCGGCGTGAGCGCGGAGACGAACAGCTTGCCGTCGTGCCCGGGACTCATCTGTGAGGCGACGATACCGCTCAGCTGGTAGGCCACAGCGGCGGTGATGGCGGCACTCCAGCCGAGCCTGAGCGCCCGCGCGAAGCCGAAGGTGAGCCAGCCGGCCAGGATGAAGTGGACGGCCATGCCCCAGGTGATGGCCAGATCCACCGGCATGATCCAGCGCAGCCAGGCCGTCGGATAGAAGATGTCGCCGTGCATGGCGGCGATGTACGGCAGCCCGCCATACAGGTATGGATTCCACTGCGGAATCGCTCCCGTGGCCAGAAACTGCTCCGCCCCGAACAGCCGGAACGAGTACCCGGCGATGAACATGTCGGAGCGCATGCCCCCGAACAGGATCTGCCCGGTGAGCAGCGGCCACAACAGCGTGAGCCCGGCCAGCGTGCAGACCAGCAGCGCGGTGGCTCGGGGCCAGCGGGGTTCCCACGGCAACGGATCAGGGGGCACTGGGTTTCCTCGGGCGAATCATCAGGAACGGGACTGCCGCGCCAAGTTCGGTCACGGTCAGGAGCAGGCGCGACGCCACGGCCAGCGCCGTGGCTGCCCCCAAGCCGATGCTCTGCTGCAACAGCACAATGAGCAGGCCCTCTCGCACCACCAGCCCGCCCGGTGCGAACAGCGCCACCAGGCCCGCCACGTATGATGCGGCAAAGGCCGCGATCGCCACCTGGGGTGCAAGCGCCGGAGCCGGGAGAGTGGCGAGTGCCAGCAGCCAGAGCGCGGTGCCGTATCCCAGCCACGCGATGATGTTGGCCAGCAGCCCGAGGATGAGGGGCTCGCTCCCGGGGGTCAACGTACCCCGCTCTTCCCCGCCGATCAGGGCGAGGAGCCGGCGCGTGACCGGTGGCCAGGCCAGCACCGCCACCATGAGGAGGGCGGCGGCGCCACCCGCCAGCAGCCACGGCAGCAGGCCCGGCCGTTCCGCGTGGATGGCGCCGGCGCCGAACAGCCCGGCCACCGCGGCGCCGCTCCCGACCGCCAGCGCCTGCAGCATGATCGCCGATGCGGTCGCGGCCCAGGCCGCCACCCCGGCGTCGCGGGCCATCAGCGCCATGCCGGTAATCGCCCAGACCTTGCCGGGGACGTACTTGCCCAGACTCGAGAGCACCCAGATCCGGGCCGCCGCACCATAGCCCAGTCGCTGCCCCCAGCCAGCCAGCATGCGGCGCCACGCCTCGACCAGCATGGCGTACATCGTCCAGACCAGCAGGACGCTGCCCAGGGCGGGGATCGGCCGGAAGGTCCACTGGATCGGCTGGTGCGCAAGGTCGCCCCAGTTCCGCCGGAAGGTCAGGATCAGGAAGACCAGGATGACCCCGGCCACCAGCAGCCGGGCCGCCCGGAAGAGGCGGTCAGGCACCGAGCGCCTCCCGGTACCATCCCTCGCACACCTCCGCCACATGCGCCGGGCTGAGCCTGATCCTGAGGTCCGCGCCCAGCACGCGGGCGGCGGCCCGTGCCTCGAGGTTTCCCAGCAGGGTCCGGATGCCATCGGCCAGCGCCATGGCGGTGGGTTCCACCCGCCGTCCCCCGCCACGCACGGGGACGATGTCCAGCACACCGCCGCCATCGAGACAGGCGACCACCGGGACCCCCGCCATCAGCGCCTCCGCCGCGGCCAGCCCGTAGCCCTCATTCCGGGCGCAGAAGATGGCCAGGTCGGCGTGGGCCAGCCGCTCGGCCACCACGGCCGGCGGCTGGGCTCCCTCGAAGCGCACGCTCCCGCCCAGTCCGAGGGTCCTCGACAGCGCCTCCAGCGGTGCCCGTTCGGGGCCGTCGCCGATGATCGTCAGCGGCAGGCCCTCCCCCGCCCGGGTCACCCGGGCGAGGGCGCGGAGCGCGAGGTCCACCCGCTTCTGCCGCGTGAGCCGGGCAACGAGGATCAGTCCGCCGCCGCCCTCGCTCCAGCGAGTAAAGCGGGCAGTCTCGGCAGGCATCGGCTGTTGCCGAGTGGGATCCACGACCCGGCCGGTGGCCTGGTGCACGATGCGGGCGAGCGGCGCGGAGACCGTCGTCACCAGCGCCGCGCGCCGCAGGAGCGGCCGGGCCAGCCAGCGGGCCACGGCGAAGCGGTCCAGCAGCGCGGCATCGGTGCCGTGCAGCGTGACCACCAGCGGCGCCTCCGGCGGCGCGGCCAGGCCTCCCGGCACCCACCAGTGCGCATGGACCAGGCTGGCCCCGTTCTGCAGCTCCTCCCGCGCGGCCCGGCGCATCGCCCGGCTCAGCCTGATCGCCCGCAACAGACCACCCGGCGTGCGTCCCACCTCCGCCATGGTGCCGCGGTAGGCGAGTGTCTCCCGGGCGGCGCTGGCGTAGCGCACCCGGCGCACGGGAATCCCGTCCAGTTCGGGGGCACCGACGTCCCCGCCGTCGGCCGGGGCCACGACCCGGACCTCCACCCCGCGGGCGATGAGGGCCCGGGCAAGGAGCGCGAGGAATGTTCCCGAGACATCGCCCGGATGCCGCGGGAAGTTATGGGTCAGGAAGACGACGCGCAGGGGCGAGTCAGGCATCCGGGGGACGGCCGGGCCGGCGGAGATCCTGCCGGACCTCTTCGCGGAGTCCCGCGACCATTTCGCCCAGGAACCCGAAGCCGAACAGCACGATGCCCGAGATGACCATCGTTTCCACCAGGTTGAGCAGCGGCCGGAAGCCGATGCCGTACCCGAACCGGAGCACCAGCGCCACGAGGCCGCCCACGAACCCCACGAGGAAGAGCGCGGCGCCGAGCACCCCGAAGAAGAGCATGGGCTTGCGCCCGAAGCGCAGCTGGAACCAGACCGACATCAGGTCCAGCACGCCCACCGGGATCCGCTTCCAGTTGAACTTGGAGACCCCTGCCCGCCGGGGATAGAGCGGCACCGGCCGGCTCGTCAGGCGATAGCCATCCGTCACGGCGATCACCACCATGTAGCGGTGCCAGTCGGGCCGCAGGGGCAGTCCCCGCATGATCTCCCGGCGGTAGGCCTTGACCGAGTTGAGGTCGCTCACTTCCACCCCGAACAGGGCACGGCAGAGCCGGTTGTAGATCCCCGAGACGAAGGCCTTCTCGTACTTCCCCTGCTTGGTGCCGGTGACGATGTCGGCCTCCCCGGCCAGGATCGGGGCGACCAGGGTGGGGATGTCCTCGGGGAGGTACTGCAGGTCGGCGGGGTAGAAGACGTAGATGTCTCCCGCGGCGGCATCACCGGCGGAGCGCAGGGCGTCGGCGATCCCCCGCTGGCGGCGATGGGTGACCACCCGAAGGAACCGATGCTGCCGGGCCAGGTCGGCCAGCACCGTGGCGGTCCCGTCGCGGGAGCCGTCGTCCACCACCACGACCTCGAAACTGAACGGCGCGGTGCTCAGGCTCTCGGCGCAGAGGCGGACGAAGTCGGGGAGGTTCTCCGCCTCATCCTTGGCGGGCACGAGGACGCTGACGAGCGGCTGCGACGCGCTCATACCCGCTTCCGCATGCGGGCAGGCAGGATCCCCAGCTGGTCGCGGTACTTGGCCACGGTGCGCCGGGCGATCTTGATCCCCTGCTCCTGGAACAGGTGCACGATCTGCTGGTCGGTCAGCGGATCGGAGACGTCCTCCTCCTGCACCATCTTCTGCAGCTTGGCCCGGATCGACCGGGCGCTGGCGTCCTCGCCGCTGGAGGTGGTCAGGGCGCTGGAGAAGAAGAACTTCAGCGGCAGGACGCCCCGCGGCGTCTGCACGAACTTCTCGTTGGTCACCCGGCTGACGGTGGACTCGTGCATGTTGATGACCTCCGCCACTTCTCGCAGGGTGAGCGGCTTGAGGTACTCGATGCCCTTCTCGAAGAACTCGCGCTGCCGGTCCACGATGAAGTTCATCACCTTGAGCATCGTCTGGCGGCGCTGCTCGATGGCCTGGATGAGCCAGTTGGCGCTGTTCATCCGGGAGGCGATGAACTCGCGGTGCTCGGTGGTGAACTTCTTCTTGTCCCGCGCCAGCTCCTGGTACGACCTGGAGAGGCGCAGCCGCGGCACGCCGGTGTCATTGAGGAACACCCGGTAGGCGCCGTCAATCTTGTCCACGATGAGATCGGGAATGACGTAGCCGTCGCCCCCGGTGGAGTGCTTGAGCCCCGGCTTGGGATCCAGACGGGCCAGCAGGTCGGCGGCGGTCTGCACCTCCGCCGGCTCCACCCCGAAGCGCCGGCCCAGCTCGTTCCAGCGGTGGGCAATGAGGTCGGCAAAGGCCTCCTTGACCAGGCGATAGGTGAGGCTCTCCCCTTCCTTTCTTTCCTCCAATTGCAAGAGCAGGCACTCGCGCAGGTCCCGGGCGCACACCCCCGGCGGGTCCAGCCGCTGGAGGATGTGGAGCATCTCCTCTACCTCCGCCATCGTGAAGTACGGCACATCGGGGCGCCGCGGCCGGGGGGCGGCCGGAAGCGTCGGCACCGGCTGCTCCTCCGTGATCATCGCCGCACCGCCTTCCGGCACGCCAATCATCTCGGTGCCTTCGGGGAGGGCGAGCGGGGCGGGCGCGTCGTCCTCGTCCGCCTCGTCAAAGACCTCGTGGAAGGGATCGTCCTCGTCCGGCTCCAGGTCGGCCGCCCGGCGCGCGGCGGTCGCCTTGTCGGCGTGCTGCTCCATCAGGCGGTCCACCTGCTCGAGAATCTCCTCCAGCGTGGAGGCGAGGTAGCCGTCGTCCTTGAGGTTGCCGAGGAATTCCTCCGACAGGAGCTTCTGCCGGGGGGTCAGGTCCAGCAGCATCAGCTGCTCGCGGAGATACTCCACCAGGCCCTGGGTCTCGACCGTGACCGGCTCGGTGTATTCCTTCTGCTCGAACTCCTCCCGGGCCCCGCCGTGCACCTCGAATCCATTGAGGAGAATTTCCTCCCAGTCGGTCTCGTTCTCCTCCTTGACCTTCTCCTTCTCCTCCTCCTTGGTGGGCGTCTGGTCGCCCTGGGTCACGTCCTCCTCCTCGGGGTCGATGAGGTCCAGGAAGGGGTTGACCAGCAGTTCCTGCTTCAGGTGCTGCTGCAGGTCCATCATGGGCATGTACAGCATGTCCATGGCCTGGTACAGCCGCGGGTTGATCCGCAGGTCCTGGCGGAGCGAGGTGTGCTGAGAGAGGCCGGTTCTCACGCGACCTCCTCCAGGCGCGCCCGGAGCCGAGCCGTCAGGGTCGGCCCGAGATACAACTGGGCCACCCGGTCATCGAAGACCAGGTCGCGGACCGGACCCGAGACCTGCACCTTGCCCTCGAACATGATGTACGCGCGGTCCACGATATCGAGGGTCTGCTCCACGTTGTGGTCGGTGATGAGCACTCCGATGCCGCGGTGGCGAAGCCCCGCGACGATGGTCTGGATGTCGTGCACGGCGATCGGGTCTACCCCCGCGAACGGCTCATCCAGCAGCATGAACTTGGGCTGGGTCACGAGCGCGCGGGTGATTTCCAGCCGCCGGCGCTCGCCACCGGAGAGCGAATACGCCTTGTTCTTCCGCAGATGCTTGATGGACAGTTCGTCCAGCAGCGTCTCCAGCCGCTCGCGGCGCTGGTCCCGCGTGAGTCGCAGGGTCTCGAGGATGGCCAGGATGTTCTCCTCGACGGTGAGCTTGCGGAAGACACTCGGCTCCTGTGCCAGATACCCGATCCCGGCCCGGGCCCGCCGGTACATCGGGGCGTCGGTCAGGTCCTTGCCATCGACCGTCACCTTGCCCTCGTCGGGGCGGATCAGGCCGGTGATCAAGTAGAAGGTGGTCGTCTTGCCGGCGCCGTTGGGACCAAGCAGCCCGACGATCTCCCCCTGCTCCACCCGCACGGTCACCTGGTCCACCACTCGGCGCCGTTTGAAACTCTTGCTGAGGTGGCTGCCCTCCAGCACACTGCCGCCCACCACCGACGGCGCGTGCCGGGCCCGGGCCTGTGCGCGCCGGCTCTCGGCCCGGGTCCGGGCGGCCTCGAGCAGCGCGGTCCGGGTACCTTCCCGGGCGTCCCGGGCGCTGGCCCACCACTCGCCGGCGGCCGCGACTACCTGCCAGCCCTCGGGGCCCGCTGGCATGATGAGACCGACGTCCTGCAGCCTCGGCAGCACCGAACTGATCAGGTTGTCGTGCACTTCATCACCGGAAAGTTCCCTGGCCACTTGCCCCTCGGCCTCGAGCGCGCGCAGCACCTCGCTGCGGAAGGCGGCGGCGAACCGGGTGAACTCGGCGCGGCCGTCGGTGTCGGCCTCCCCCAGCAGCGCGGCCAGCGCCAGCGGCAGCGATGGGTCGCTCTGCTCACCGAGGGCCCCCACCAGGCTGCTCATCGCGGGTTCCGGCGGCGCAGGGAGTCCGCCGTGGCGCTGTCGGGGCGCAACGCCATCGGCTCCAGGTGCACGCCGTCCACCTCGCCCCGGATGTTGACCCGGTCCACGCCCCGCCGCCCGCCGGTCTTCATCTGCACGGTGATCCGCTCTCCACGGGAATAATTGATGGACGGCAGTGCGGTCGCCGCACTGCGGCTGTCGACCCGATAGTAGGAGCGGGCGGTGCCGTGGGCATCGAGCCGGTCCAGCGACAAGATCGGGGTACCGGCGGAATCCCAGCTGGTGAAGCTCGCGAGCACCGTGTCGCCGGACATCCAGTCCCGCTCCCCCCCAGGCGAAGCGGGGATCGTCCCCACGAATCCCTTGCGGAACGCCCGCACCTGCTGGAGCAGCTCACCGGGGGTGTCGAACGCCAGCGAGTCGCCCAGGATCTCGTACTCGGCAGTGACCCCACGGGTTCGGAGGCTGTCCCCCCACGCCAGGGTCTGGACCAGCCGCTCGTCCTCGAGGTCGAGGCCGATCGTGTCGGCCACGAGGTCCACGTCCGTGCTCACCGCATGGCCCTGTCCCAGCGCCGTGACGTAGCTGATGGCCTGGCCATCCAGCGTCAGCTCGATCCGCCTGCCGGTGAGCTGAAACGAATCCCGCCCCAGCCCGCGCATGGAGGGCGAACCGACCAGCACCCCCAGGCTCCCGGCGCCGTTGTCAAGCGACAGGGAGTCGCTCCGCGCAGCGAAATCACTCCGGTCGATGTGCACCGAGCCCGCCGCCCAGAGCCGCTCGTTGCCCTTCATCCGGACCCGGTCGGCGATGATCACGTAGGGCTCGCCCCGCTCGCCCGCCGAGTCCTTGGGGAAGGACCGGATAGTGGGCCGGCCGGTCGCGAACAGCTCCAGGGTATCGCGCACCCCGGCGACCGCGCGGTTGTAGTCCAGATACGGGCCGATGAGCGTGGATCCGTTGGCCAGGTTTTCCGTCACCACCGAGCCCCGCGCTTCCCAGCGTTCGCCGCTGCGAAAATAGGTGCCGCGCTCGGCGTCCATCGTCACGGTGGAGTCGCTATACTTGACCCGGCCGATGAACTGCACCAGGGTGTTTCGCCCCCGCCCGAAGAACGCCACGCTGTCGCTCTGCATCCGCACCGAGGTACCGGCGCAGCTGATCAGCACGCCGCCCCCGGCGTAGTAGTTAGTATCGGCACCCACCACGAACTGTGAACCAAGCCCGCCGACGCGGTCCACGTTGAAGACGCAGCCGGCTGGCCCCTGCGCCCCGAGGCTACCCGGTGAGGCGAGCAGGGCCACGCCGAGGAGGCCCCATCCCAGCGAGGCGTCGCCGAGTCGCATCATTGCCCCGGGAGCCGGAAGCTGCCCGCTGGCGCACTGTCCCTGCCTCCCGCCTGCCCGCCCCGCGGTTGCTGGGCGACGACGTTGCGGAAGTCGGGGTCGCTGGTGAAGCCGTTGCCCTCGAGGTGCTGGTCGGCGCGGTCGTAGGTGAAGGGCCGGTCGGAGGAGATCCGGTGTTGCCGCGAGTCGTACTTGAGCTCCTCGCTCCGGAGTCGGCGGCCATCGGGGGTGGTAGCCAGCACATCGCCCCAGGACTGCATGGAGCCGTCCCGCATCTGGTAGGTGCCGGAGTCGGCCTTGATGGTGGAGGACTCGTTGCCCAGCGCGTCGTAGAACGACACCGTGACGGTCTTCAGCCGGGCCAGCTGGGTGGGTTCATAGATGTACGCGGTGTCCGCCAGGACCTTGGTCCGGCGCACGCCGTTGTTGGTGATCAGGTGCTCCATTTCGAAGAGCACCTGATCGGCGGTGTCGGCGGCGGTGACCGTGGCCGTGGGGCGCACGGCGTCTTCCTGGCACCCAGCCAGGGCGAGCGCCACGAGGAGTACCCCAGCCAGCGGCTCCACCGCCCTCCGCACCGTCATGATGCCTCTCCCCGATCCTCGAGATAGACCCGGACCGCCTCATCCCACCGGCCCTGGGCCCGCAGCAGCGTTTCGATGGCCTCCCGCACCGCCCCGTCCCCGCCCCGTGCCACAGTCTGGTAGTGCGCCAGCGCCTTGATCTCCTCGACGGCGTTGGCCACGGCGATCGGCAGCCCGACCCGCCGAAACACCGGGAGATCCGCCAGGTCGTCGCCGACGAACGCCACCTCGTCCCAGCCGATGCCCCGGCGCAGCAGCATCTCGGTCATCGCGGGGACCTTGCGGGCTGCCTTGTCCTGGATCACCTCGTCCACCCGGAGCTCCGTGGCCCGGAGCGTGGTGGCGTCGGAATAGCGGCCGCTCACCCAGGCCACGATCAGCCCCATGCGCCGCGCCAGCCCGATCGCCAGGCCGTCCTGGATGTCGAACTGCTTGAACTCGACCCGCTGCCCGCCCACCAGCCCGAGATAGATGCTGTTGTTGGTCAGCACCCCGTCCACATCGAGGCCCAGCAGCTTGATGCGGCCGGCCAGGGCGGTGTCGATCATGGGGCGATCCGGCGATTCGGCGATTCGGCGACTCGACCGCCGGACCGGGCCGCATGCCACACATCCAGGGCCTGCACCAGCAGCGCTTCCAGCTCCTCCAGCGGCCACTGAGTGGCGGAGTCGCTGGGGGCGTCCGCGGGCGACGGGTGGGTTTCCAGGTAGAAGCCATCCGCGCCGGCGGCCGCCGCAGCGAGAAGCAGCGCGGGAACATGCTCGCGCTGGCCCCCGCTCGCCCCGCCCGGGCCCCGGCCCGGCTGCTGCACCGCGTGGGTGGCGTCGAACAGGACCGGAGCATCACACGCCACCCGCATCCGCCGGAAGCTCCGCATGTCCACCACCAGGTCCGCGTAGCCGAAGGCGGTGCCCCGCTCGGTCACGGCGATGTCGCCGCTCCCGCCCTCCCGCACCTTGGCTGCCGCGCCGGCCATCGCCTCGGGCGCCATCCACTGGCCCTTCTTGATGTTCACCGGCAACCCGGTGGCGCCGGCAGCCACGAGGAGGTCGGTCTGGCGGCAGAGAAAGGCCGGGATCTGCAGCGCATCCACCACCTCCGCGGCGGCCCGGGCCTGCGCGGGCTCGTGCAAGTCGGTCAGGATCGGCAGGCCGGAATCACGCCGCACCCGGGCCAGCGCCTGCAGCCCGCGCTCCAGCCCCGGTCCCCTCGCGGCACCCGCCTGGGCGCGGTTGGCTTTGTCGAAGCTGGCCTTGAAGCACACCGGCAGACCGAGGCGGGCGCCGATCGCGGCGAGGACATCCGCCGTGCGGGGGAGAATGTCCCCCTCTTCCACCAGGCACGGTCCCGCGATCAGCAGCGGCGCCTCGCGAAAGGACCACGCCATGGAGCTAGCTGGCCGTGGCCGCGACCGGCGGAGCGAGTGCGGCTGGCCCGGCCTTGCCCCGCTCCAGCGCCGCGCCGATGAACCCGGCGAACAGCGGATGCGGCCGGGTGGGGCGGGACTTGAGCTCGGGGTGGAACTGACAGCCGAGAAACCAGGGATGGTCGGGCAACTCGATGATCTCCACCAGCCCGCCGTCGGGAGACTGGCCCGACAGCCTGAGCCCGTGTTCGGCCAGCACGTCGCGGTAGGCGTTGTTTACCTCCCACCGGTGGCGGTGCCGCTCGCTGATCTGCAGGGTTCCGTAGGCCTGGGCGGCACGGGAGCCGGGGCGCAGCCGTGCGGCATACGCTCCGAGCCGCATGGTGCCCCCCATGTCCTTCACCTCCCGCTGGTTGGCCATCAGGGCGATGACCGGCTCCTCACATTCGGGCTCGAACTCGGTGCTGGTGGTCTCGCTCATGCCGCAGGCGTTGCGGGCGAATTCGATGACCGCGATCTGCAGTCCGAGGCAGATCCCGAAGAACGGGACCTTGTGTTCCCGGGCGTAGCGAATCGCTTCGATCATGCCCTCGATGCCCCGGATGCCGAACCCGCCCGGCACCAGCAGTGCGTCGTGATCCTTGAGCAGCCGACCCGCCGCCTCCTGACTGGTGAACTGGTCGCTGGAGAGCCAGTGGATCTCCACCCCGGCATCGTGCGCAATGCCGCCATGATGCAGCGCCTCGGCCACCGACTTGTAGGCATCGTGGAGGTCGGTGTACTTGCCCACCACCGCGACCCGCACCCGGTGCTTGGGCCGGAGGATCTTCTCCACCATGGCCCGCCAGGGCCCGAGGTCGGGTTCCTTGGTCTCCAGCCGCAGCCGCTCGCACACCACCCGGTCGATCCCCTGGTCGCGGAACCGGATGGGAATTTCGTAAATGGAGGCCACGTCCGGGCTCTCGATGACGCAGTCGAAGTCCACGTTGCAGAACCCGGCGATCTTGCGCTTGATCTCGGCGCCGATCGGCTGCTCGCTCCGGCAGACGAGAATATCGGGCTGGATCCCGATCTGCATGAGGTCGCGGACCGAGTGCTGGGTGGGCTTGGTCTTGAGCTCGCCGGCGGCGGCGATGTAAGGCACCAGCGTCAGGTGGATGAACAGCGCGTTGTCGCGGCCGATCTCCTGGCGGAACTGGCGGATGGCCTCCAGGAATGGCAGCGATTCGATGTCGCCGACCGTGCCGCCGATCTCGGTGATGACGACATCGTGCCCGGGCGCGCTCCGCCGGATCGAGTTCTTGATCTCGTCGGTGATGTGGGGGACGACCTGCACGGTGCCGCCGAGATACTCGCCCCGGCGTTCCTTGCTGATGACGGTGGAGTAGATGCGGCCGGTGGTGACGTTGTTCTGCTGGGAGAGGGAGCGATCGATGAAGCGTTCGTAGTGCCCGAGGTCCAGGTCGGTCTCGGCACCGTCATCGGTGACGTAGACCTCCCCATGCTGGAACGGGGACATGGTCCCCGGATCCACGTTGATGTAGGGGTCGAACTTCTGCATGGTGACCGACAGGCCACGCTCCACCAGCAGCCGGCCCAGTGAGGCCGCCGCGATGCCCTTGCCGAGCGAACTGACCACTCCGCCCGTGACGAAGATGTACTTGGTGCCCTGCCCGGCCGTGGTCATCGGTATGCCTCCTGTCCGGTCCAGTGAGCCTCCGCCCGCAGGAGGTCCTCCGCAGTATCCACCCCAGGCTCGGCCGGAGACTCCAGCCGCACGACGCCCACGCTCATGCCATAGTACAGCGCCCTGAGCTGCTCCAGCCGCTCGGCCCGCTCCGCCGGCGCCGGCGCCAGGCTGGCCCACCGGGTCAGCGCCTCACGGCGGAAGGCGTACACGCCCAGGTGCTGCCAGTACAGTCCGTGCGGCAGCGGCCCGCCGTCACGCTGATGCGGGATGGGGGCCCGCGAGAAGTACAGCGCCCGCCCGTGCTGGTCCGTCACCACCTTGACTCGGGCCGGATCCAGCGCCTCTGCGCCCGACATGGGGGCCGCTGCCGTGCCGATGTCATCCCCCCCGGCCACCCGAGCCAGCGCCCCGGCCAGTGCCTCCGCCGGGAGAAACGGCTCGTCTCCCTGGATGTTGGCGATGAACGGGTAGCCGCTGAACTCACTCCGGCGCGCCACCTCGGCCACCCGGTCTGTGCCGCTGAAGTGGGTCGGGTCGGTCAACACTCCTTGTGCCCCCGCCCGCTCGGCGATGGCCAGAACTTCCGGAGAATCCGTGGCCACGACCAGCTCGTGCACCAGACCCAGGTCCTGGACCCGCTGGATGACGCGGGCCACCAGTGGCTCACCCGCCAGGAGCTGCAGCGGCTTGTTAGGTATGCGGGTGGAGCCGAGACGGGCCGGAATGACGCCAAGGACGCGCATTTCCGAACGTAATAAAGGCGGGGGGTCCTGTCAAAAGTCGTGCCGGGAACGCGGAGGGGTGGGTTAATACCTGCTATCAGGTTATTTGTCAACCATTTAGGGGGTCTCACTCGGCCGCGAAGCCCACCACTCCCGGACCATTCGGAGGAAATTGGTAAGCAGGGCCTTACCCCCGTCCGTGGCGATGGACTCAGGGTGAAATTGCACCCCATAGAGCGGGTATTTCCGGTGCTGCAGGGCCATGATTTCCTGCCCCGGCTCGCGGTCCCCGGACCAGGCGGTCGTCTCCAGCTCCGCCGGGAAACCCTCGGCCGCTACCACCAGGGAGTGGTAGCGCATGACCGTCAGCGGCGAGGGCACCCCGGCAAAGAGCCGGTCACCGCCGTGGACCACGGAGGTCGTCTTGCCGTGCATGAGACGGCCGGCCCGCAGCACCCGGCCGCCGAACGCTTCCCCAATGGCCTGGTGGCCGAGACAGACACCGAGCAACGGTACCTGACCGGCTGCGGCGTGGATCAGGGGAATGGAGATTCCGGCGGCGCTGGGCTCACCGGGACCGGGCGAGATAATGATGGCCTCGGGCTGGAGCGCCAGGGCCTGATCTACGGAAAGGGCGTCGTTCCGGTAGGTCACCGGCTCGGCGCCCAGCTCTCCGACGTACTGCACCAGGTTGAAAGTAAAGCTGTCGTAGTTGTCGAGGACCAGGAGCATGGGGTGGCCGGCGCGCCTACGGCTTGGGCGGAGGCGGCGGCGCGGTGACGGTGACCCCGGCGCCGGTGCCGGCGGTGGCACTCGCCCCGGAGCGCTCCACCTCCACCGCGGCCCGCCGGAGCGTCCGGGCCACTTCGCGCTGTATCGAGTCACTCATCTCTCGGCCCATCTGCGCGAGCGAGTCGAGTTGGCCTGGAGTGAGCCCGGCGACCTCGTGGAACGCGTCTCTCCGGGCCTCATCCGCCCGCAGCCGGTCCACCAGGACCCGCATCTGGACTCGCACCGAATCGGCGCTGCGCTGGATACCGCGGCGCTGGGAAACGCCCGCAGCGGCCGCCGAGTCCTCGAGCTGGTCCGCTTTCTCGCGCAGGGCGTCCACCGAGTCCTGCCGGGCGTCGATCAGCTGGTCCAGGGCGACCTCCATGGAGTCCGTGCGCGCGGCAAGTTGCGCCCTGGCCCGATCCCCGGGGCTGGTAATCTGGAAACCGTGCCGGTCCAGGTGAAAGCTGGTCTGCCGCAAATCCGCCACGGTCCGTCCGGGCAGAAGCAGGGGGAAGCTGTCACCGGTGCCGCGGACGATCACCACGCCGAACGGCTCCAGACCTGCCAGGGAGTCTCCCGGGGTCTGGCAGCGGAAGGTGGTGTTCTCGTCGATATTCTCCACATCGTCCAGGGCAATCTGGCAGTCCCGCAACCGGTCGGCAGAGACTGAATCGGCCAGCTTCACCAGGACCCGAACGCCGGAGAGATGCTGCGGATCGGAGCGCAGGAACTCGATGCGACTCAGGCTGCCGAGGGGTGTACTGCCCAGCCGGAACGGCACCAGGCCGATCAGCGGGATGGGGATCGGGTCGCTGCTGTGGATGGTCGAGGTGACGGTGTTCTTGACCCCCCGCACGGCGGTGATCACCAGCATGCCCACGGCAAAGATGCCCAGGGCACCGGCGGCGATCCTGATCCAGTAGTTTCTCATGTCGGGCTCCAGCAAAGTCCGGGGTCACCGGGGATGTTGCATATAGTGACGCCCAAGCCCAGCAAAGGGTTTCACGGCCAGCCTGAGGAAAGCTAATGATAGAGGTATCCGGGCTTACCAAGCTGTACGGGACGCTCGCCGCAGTGCAAGACCTCTCCTATACCGTGGCGCCGGGGGAGATTCTGGGGCTGGTGGGCCCCAACGGGGCCGGCAAGACCACTACCCTCCGATGCCTGGCGGGTATCATCCAGCCCACTAGTGGAACAGT
This sequence comes from uncultured Gemmatimonadaceae bacterium, assembly GCA_964449145.1. Lineage (GTDB taxonomy): Bacteria > Gemmatimonadota > Gemmatimonadetes > Gemmatimonadales > GWC2-71-9 > JADJOM01. The sequence continues at coordinate 37,903 of CAYUYF010000020.1, forward strand.
GCGGATCGCCGGGCACGACCTGGCCCGGGACCCGATCGCGGCCAAGGGGGTGCTGGCCTTCGTGCCGGACGAGCCACAGCTCTTTGAATACCTGACGGTCGCCGAGCACCTGGGATTCATCGCCCGCCTGTACCGGAAGCCCGACAGCGCTGAGCGGATCGAACCGCTGCTTGCCGAACTGGAGCTGACCGACAAACGGGATGCGCTGGCCAGCGAGCTCTCGCGCGGCATGAAGCAGAAGCTGGCCATCGCCTGCGGGCTGCTGCATGACCCTCGGGTCTTCATGCTGGATGAACCGCTCACCGGCCTCGACCCCGTTGGCATCCGGCGGATGAAGGCGACGATCACCGCCCGGGCCCGGGCGGGCGCGGCGGTGGTGCTGAGTTCGCACCTGCTCGAGTTGGTGGAACAGCTTTGCACCCGGGTACTCATCCTGCAGGCCGGCCGGCTGGTGGCCCTCGGCTCAGTGGCGGAGATCATCGCCGAGCGGCCCGAGCTGACCGGCCGGGGGCTGGAGGAGATCTTTCTCACCCTCACCGGCAACGGCTGAGCGGATGCGAGACGCCGCACTGTTCCTGCTCCTGCGCACCCTGAAGAACCGGGCCCGGCGGACCTTGCGCCAGCTCAGGAGCCCGCGCTATTCCGTGGCGCTGCTGCTGGGGCTGGGGTACCTGGTGCTGGTGCTGTTCGGGCAGCGGCACCGCCCGGGTGGGCCCTTCTCGCGGCCCGCCATCGAGGCCGGCGGGACGTTGCTGCTGCTGGCGCTGGTGGCCAAGTGGTGGCTGTTCGGCGCCGACCGCTCGGCCCTGGCATTCTCGCCGGCCGAGGTGCAGTTCCTCTTTCCCGCGCCGGTGAGCCGCACCGCCCTGCTCGGCTACAAGCTGGTGCGGACCCAGATCCTCATCTTCCTGAATGTGCTGATCTGGACCTTCCTCCTGCGGGGTGGCGGCCCGGGTGAACCCGGGGCCGGGCTGCAGGCGGTGAATCTGTGGCTGTTCTTTTCTATCATCTCCCTGCACCGGGTGGGCGTGGCGCTCACCCGGCAGACGGCGGTGGAGCACGGCCGGGCCGGGCTGACACGGGTCGCCCTGCCGCTTCTGCTGGTTGCCGCTGGCGGGACGGTCGTGTGGGTCACGATCGCCGGGCTCCCACCCGGCTCCTTTGCGAATCCCCTGGCCGCAATGGCACTGCTGAAGGAGACCCCGCCGCTGGCATGGCTCCTGTGGCCGTTCAGTCTCCCGCTCCTCCCCTTCACGGCCCAGGACGTTGGCGAGTGGCTCCAGCGGCTGGGAGTCGGGCTTGGTATCCTGGCGTTGCACGTCGCCTGGGTGCTCCGGGCAGACCGGGCATTCGAGGACGCCGCGCTGGCGGCGAGCGCGCACCGGGCCGAACTCATCAAACGGCTCCGGGGCGCTGGGCATCATGTCGCCACCGGGCGTGGCGCCCCCCGGACCTGGTTCCGGCTGGGCCGCGCCGGCCATCCGGTTCGCGCCATCATCTGGAAGAACCTTACCCGGCTCGCCCGGGCCACCAGTCCCGGGCTGCTCGCCACCGCCCTGATCGGCGGCGGCCTGGCCCTGGCGCTGGGGCTGGCGCGGCGAGAGGAGAGTCCTTTCATCCTGACGATGGTTGGCACGCTGGCGCTCAGCTGGTGTGCGATCCTCGCACTGATCGGTCCGGTGTGGATCCGCTCCGACCTCAGAGGGGACTTGCCACACCTGGCCCTGCTCAAGACCTGGCCGCTGCCCGGGCTGCAGGTCATGACCGGTCAGGTGCTCAGCTCAGCAATTGTCTTGACCGCTTTCCAGGCCATTCTCGGGGCGGTGGGGCTGGTGGCGCTGGGCTCGATCGAGGACACGATGCCGCCGGCCCGCCTCGTGGCGGCGGGGCTTCCGGTAACGCTGGCGGCCCTATTCGGGCTAAACGTCCTGGCGGTGGGGATCCAGAACGGCGCGGCGCTGCTCTATCCCTCCTGGGTCAGCAGCGAGATCCGGCCGGGCGGGATCGAGGCGCTGGGGCAGCAGGTGCTGACCACCGGCGTCTCCCTGGTGCTGCTGGCGCTGCTCCTGGCGGGGCCGGGGATTCTCGCCGGCGGTGCGCTGTACCTCACCGCGGAGAGGCTAGGGAGCTGGGCGGTGCTCCCCGCCCTGCTCCTGGCAGTGATCGGTATCGCCATCGAGGCGTGGATGCTGCTGGACTGGCTGGGCGACCGGTTCGAGCAGAGCGACCCCAGCGCGGCGTAGGCACGCGGGCGCGGCATTCGGGAGAGTCGGCACAGCCCTGGGTGCACTCCGCCGCGATCATCAGCCATGAGGCTCCACGGGGTCCGTGATCGCATCGGCATGATGGCCCCAGAGGCTACCGCCGAATACTCCCCAAGGGTGCAGCCGCCCCGACAATGATCCTCACCTTCGCTGACGCGGCCTGGAACACGCCAGCACAGAGGGCATCACCCGGATGGCTTATGGCCGCGCCAGCGAATGTGCACAAGCTTGGTGCCGGTAACGTGTACCACGCCTGCTTCGTCCACCAGCTCAACGGCGAACTCCCGCTCGATCTTCTCGTGCGCCATCGCCGCATCCCGGATCTCCTGGACGACATCCGGGCGAAGCAGAAAGGTCGCCGAGAGAGTGCTCCTCCCCGGACGCAGAAAGCGGATGGAGGCCGCCTTGTCCCAGACGATGAACTCCGGTCCGAGCAGCTTCATGAGCATGAGCATGTAGAACGGGTCGATGGACGCGTACAGACTGCCCCCGAAGATGGTGCCCACGTAGTTGCGGGTGCGCCACGAGAGGGGCAGCCGGATGCGGACCTCCGACCAGTCGGCGGCGATGTAGGCCACGCGGGCCCCGGTGCCTCGATAGGCAGGAAACCAGTTGAAGTACCACCGTGCCCGGCGACTCGCCCACGATTCTGACATAGGAGGGGGTAGGCTCGGGGGTATCCGATGCGCCTCGGACGTGGCAGTCGTTGTCCTGGACCAGGGAGGCCGGTCCCGGTGCCTTGACCGGAATCCGCGCCGTGCGTTCGGTGGAGGGTGTCGCAGAGTATGCATCGCAAAATAACCAGCACCGTTGCCCGATCGCAAAGTGACGGACAGCGCCGGGATGCTCCGCTGCGGCCTGGCACGCCGACACACAACAGCCGGCGCGACTGGTGTCGCGCCGGCTGTTGTCGGTACAGCTACCGGAGTTACGCCGGAACGCTGATCCGGCTCACCTTTTCGGCGGCCGGGCCCTTCGGGCCCTGGACGACGTCGAACTCCACCCGGTCTCCCTCGGTGAGGGACTTGAAGCCCTCGCCGGTGATGGCCGAATGATGCACGAAACAGTCCTTTTCACCACTCTCAGGAGTGATGAAGCCGAAGCCCTTCGCATCGTTGAACCACTTGACGGTGCCTGTAGTACGCATGCTGCATGTTCCTTCGCGATGTGAGCGGCCTGCCTCAGAATAGGCCCAGCCTGCCCACGGTCCCCGTGAATCAACCCTCACGGGAGGGAGCGTCCCCACGGCGTGGGGAACTTCCCCAGGCCGTCCGCGATCATCACAAACGAAAAGGGGCCGCAGCGTTGCTGGGCCCCTGGTGTCTGTTCGGAACTTGTCCGCACACGGTGCTGCATCGATCGCACCGCAAATGTACTGCGTTCGGGCAGCGGGGGCAAGGGCCCCGGCGGCCAGCGCTATAAGGGAAGGAGTCGCAGGAACACCAGGTCAAGGGCCGTTGGGAACGTCACCGAACTGGCGGGAATTGTGCCCGCGAGACTCGATCCGGTGTAGGTGGCCGACACGGGGCTGGCGCCCGGCACCTGCAGGCTGATGGTGCTCCCCTTCCTGGAATACGTGCCGGTGATCGTCCCCTGCTCGGCCGAGACGCTCCCACCGGCCGCCGTGCAATCCAGGGTCATGTGGCTCTGCAACGCGAACGTGCCGTCATCAAACAGGTTGAGCTGTGCGGAATCAAGGTATTGATCGCAGTTGAGCGACGCACCGACCAGCACGGGGGGCGGCGAGCCGTTGACCGTGGAGAGGACGAAGGCTGCGGTGAAGGGACGCGGGCCACTGCCCTCGCCGCAGGCGAGGCTCGCGATGGCGAGGACCACGGCGATCCGGAGGTTCGGCTTCATGCGAAGTCCTTCAGTACGCTCCCGCCACCGCCGCGAGGAGTCCGCCGCCGTCACGGCTCCCGTCGGGCGTGTAGACCTGCTGATGGATGTATGGAATCCGGAAACGCCCGGAGAGCCGGCGCACCGAGCCGGGGGCCGCCTCCGGTGCGGCTTCGAAGGCGAAGGTCCCCGTCACCAGGCTGTCACTCGTATTGATGGCGCTGATCAGGACTCGGCCGGGGTGCTGCGCACTGGTCCAGTAGTTGAGGGACGCGAGGAAGATGCCGCCAGTGTCCTGTGCCTCGGTGAACACCGCGAAGGCCTCACCCGCCGTATCCGTGAGCTGTGCCGCAACCGGAGCGTGGACGTCATGCAGAATCAGGGTAAAGCTCTCGGTGCGCGTCGCACTGACCTGGCGTACCCCGCCGAGGACCAGATCCGAGTCATAGAAAATCGCGAGGGAGGTGTCCGCGACCCAGGCCTTCCCGTCCAGTGTGGCGGCAACGAATGCCGGACCACCAGGTGCGATTCCGGTGGAGTCTCCACAGCCGCAAAGCCCGAGGGCTAGGACCACACTCCAGAGGAAACGCCTGGTGCTCATCCCTGACCGCCTCTGCGAATTGCCCACCCTGCGCCGTCTCCACCGCGCACAAACGCCGCGCCGATAAGAGAGCAACTTCGGGTATTTCCCGCCGCCGTCAAGTAGGCCGATCCGACGCCGAGCCGCACTCCCGGATGGAGAGGGGGTGGAGTGCCACAGATCCCCGCAACAGCGTCCCATCCCGAGACGTGCGATGCCGCACCCCGCATCGCAGTCTCGTAAAGTCCGCAGACGATCCAACCACCACCGACGACCAAGAGGGCGCGGCGACCGGCTAGCCGGCCGAGACCCGCGAGCAGCGCACCGATGACCGCCGCCCGCCATGGATACTGGATCGGGATAGTCATGCGCTGATACCACCCCCAGTGAGCGACGACACCGGATGGACAATCGCAATATCGTGCCGACCGGTAGGCAGGCTCCCCTGCCGAGCTTGACACGGCCCGCTTCCACGTGGACTCTTGCTGGAAATGAGTGACGGCTGATCGGTACGCCCACCGGAGGCCGCACCGGCGGCACCGCCATCAAGGAGCAGCGCTCTGGGACTCGCACCTGGCTGGCCCGCTGCAGGCAGGATGTGGACCGGCGTGGCGGCCGGGCAATGATCCACGCGACGGGCGCCCGCCTGGGCCGGGCCTTCCTGCTGTACCTCGTGTGCATGGTCGGCCTGGTGACGCTGCTCCCGTTCGACTTCACCGTGCCTGCGGGAGCGCGGATTCTCTGGACCGGCGAACTGTCAGATGCCGCCGCCAACGTGGTGATGTTCCTGCCGCTGGGGTTTCTCTTTCGCCTGACGTGGCCCGCTCCTCGCGATCGGCGAGCCCTGCGGCCGCTGGTCTTCGGCTTGGCGCTCAGCCTGCTATTGGAGGCAGCCCAGCTCTTCCTGCCCAGTCGCTTCAGCTCGCCGGTGGACGTGGTGACGAACGGCGCGGGAGCCTGGCTCGGGGCGCTGGCGCACGATGACATCCGCCGGCGGCTGCAGCTGACAGCGAGCCTTGCTGGTCGCCTGGCTTTGGAGCTCCCGCTGATGGGCCTGGTCTACCTCCTGGTGCCTCTCCTGTGGATTAGCGCGCTGGCCGGGTTTGGCCGCCGAGGGCCTCCCCTGTCGACGCTGCTCATCGGACTGCTGGGCGCCATTGCCCTTGGCCAGGTGTACCGGCACCGGTTCGGACCGGCCGGGACGATCTCCCCGCTGCGCTATGCCGGGATCGGTGGTGCGTGGTTCCTCGCCGGGGCGTTCGTGCTACTCATCGCCAAACCGTTCGTGATTCTGGCTGGCACTGCGGCCGTGATGCTGGTGGTCGTGGGATGGTCGGGGCTCGGGGTATCGACGGGCGAGCGCCGGTATGAGTCGGACACGCTGATCCTCCTGGCTCCGCTCTTTGCCGTGTATCTCGTGGTGGTGTCGGAGTGGCCGGGCTGGTCGCTCGCCTCCGCGGCCCGCGTCGCCAACATCGGCGCCAGCCCACAGGCGACAGCCATCCTCGCCACCCTTGAGGTGCTGGCCGCGCTGACCGTCCTCGGCTACGCACTGGCAGAATTCCGCGGGAGACTGGAGCTCCCCTTCGGGCGTATTGTGCCGATGGTGGCGATCGCCGGCGGAGCGGTGGGAGGCGTGCTGCAGCTGGCAACGTTCGCTGCTTCGGCCCCCGCCGTGGTGGCGGTCCGGGCGGTCATCGCGGCGCTGGCCGCCGCCTATGGCGGCGCCATCTACCATCTGCAGCGCGCCCACATCCGGCAGCTCCTGGGCGTGACCCACCGCCCAGCGGCCTGAGGCGACGCTGGCTCCTGTCGGGTACCTTGGATCAGCAGCGGCTCCTCCGTCGGGGACCGGCTGGTGACGATCCATGATTTGGCGGGAATGCGGTGCCGGATGGGCGTCCCAACCTGAGCGTACGGGGTATTCCGGCACCGCTGGACCACCGAACGATGCAGCTGAACTACCGTGCACAGCAACGATAGCATCGAGAAACGCCGCCGCGTCCCGGGGCACCGTGCGACGGCGATTCCCGCCTGGTACGCGCCACCTGAACCGCAGACCCGACGCTTGCCGGGAGGAAATCATGTCTGACCACGGCCGCGAGGCGCCGCGCGCCCACCTGGTGGAATCCATCCCCACCGGCCTCGAGGATCTTGCCCGCATGCCCGGCGTCGAGTCCACGGTGGCCACGCTGGTGCGGCTGATCCGGGCGGCCCAGTCCACCATTGACCTCACCGCGATGTACTGGGCCCTGCTGCCCGATCCCTCCGGCGATGACAAGGGTTTTACCGATGCACAGCTCGAGCAGATGGGCGCCGGGGCCGGACGGGAGCTGTACCAGGCGCTGAAAGACGCCGCCGCCCGCGGCGTGGGCATCCGCATCCTCGAGAGCCCGGGACTCTCCGCCACGCCGTCGCAGCCTCCCCCCAAGCCGGAGTCGGATGCGCTGCGGCAGGAGTATCCCGATCAGGTCTCGATCCACGCGATCAGCATGGGCCAGTGGTACGGGGGCGACGGGATCATGCACCAGAAGATCTGGATCTTCGATGCCCGCCATGTCTACATCGGGTCCGCCAACATGGACTGGAAGTCGCTGAGCCAGGTGAAGGAGCTGGGCGTGGCGTTGGAGGATTGCCCGGAGATCGCCGCGGAGGTGGGACGGTACTTCGAGGGGTGGTGGACGGTGAGCGCGCAGCCGCCCTCCTGTGTCGAGGTCTTCGATCCAGCGGTCCGGATCGACCGCAAGGTGCCGCCCTGGTCGACGCTGGTTCCGGCGGACCGGCGTGCCCCGTCGCCGCTGACCGGCAAGCACTACGCCACGCCCTACGACCGGTGGAACCCGCTGCCCCAGGCACTCGACGGGGAGCGGGGCGGCGTGTTTCTCACCGGTTCCCCACCGGAAATGTGTGGCGACGGGCGCACCCGGGACGAAGATGGGCTGGTCTACACCATTGACGACGCCCGCCGCTCGGTGTGCCTGAGCGTGATGGACTTTGCCCCGGTGGGCCTTTACCGGCAGCCGGACGCGGGCCCGCCGCTGGGTCCGGTGGGCGTCGTCCCGGACGATGCCACGGTGTGGTGGCCCAGCCTGTTCGACGCGCTGCTCCGCGCGGTGCTGACCCGAAGAATTTACGTGCGGCTGTTGGTGAGCCGCTGGGCCCACAGCTCCGGCATGATCGAGCCCTTCCTCCGGGCGCTGCAGGCAGCCGCGGACGCCGGCCGAGCCGACAAGTACCTGACCGCCGGACAGCTGGAGGTAAAGCTGTTCGTGGTGCCAGGCTGGGACAGCACCACCGGCAGCTTTCGCAGCTACCCCGGCCACACCCGCGTCAACCACACCAAGTACATTGTGACGGATCGCCGGGTCAACATCGGAACGTCGAACATGACCTGGGACTATTTCGCCGCCACCGCCGGCACCAGCTTCAACGCCGACCACGCCGCACTGGTCCGCCGCCTGCAGGCGGTGTTCGACCGCGACTGGGCATCCCGCTACGCGTGGCGCCTCACTTGATCACCGCAGCCACCACCTGGCCCTTGCTGCCTCGGTGAGACCTCACGGCCCCGCAGACAGCCAGCCCTGGATTCCGGCGACGATCCCCGCAGCCTGGGAGGCAACGCCCTGGGGCGAGCGAAGCCAGGCCTCTCGCTCCGGCAGCACGATCCCGGTGACCTCCACCAGCACCGCCGGAAACCACGTCGGCCGGAGCACCGCCAGATTGGACTGCACCGTTCCGACGCGAAGCTGCCCCGTCGCGGCCGGCACCGAGTCCCGCAGCGCCCTGGCGAGCGGCAGGGCGTGGGGGTGCCACCAGTAGACGCGGGTTCCATCCACCGACTCCGGCGGGCGTCCATCGCCTGGGGCGTTGGCATGGATCGAGACGAGGAGGTCCGCGTTGGCCGCTTCGGCCAGCGCCGCGCGGGCCTCCAGGGAGACCGGGGCGCTGGTGGTGCGGGTCAGGACCGGGCGCGCGCCCAGCGCCCGCAGACGCCCGGCCGTTTCCAGTGCCACCGCCAGGTTCACCGAGTCCTCGGTGAGGCCGGTGGGCCCGGTGGCACCCTCGGGTGGGTGCCCCGGATCCAGGGCCACGACGAGGCCCGCGAACCCGGGTCCGGCTGCCCGGCCAGCACGCAGCTCCAGCCCCATCTGGCCGTCGTGCCAGCTCGTGCGCCAGCCGAGCGGCGCGGCCGCCAGCACCACATCCACGATGACGCGACCGTCGCCAGGATCCCCGACCGACGCCCGCAGCACCAGGCCACCCACGGCATCCACCTGCCTGCTGCGAACAGCCTGCGCCCCGAAGATCGTCCACCGGACGTGGTTCCTCACCACATCAACGCTGCTCGGCAGCAGCTCCGCCGCGCGCAGCGCGACCATGGACTGGGCGTGGTCCTGAACCAGCGTCAGGGTGCTCACCGCTGACCGTCCGGACCGCGGCGCCGCCGATTCGGTCTCGGTCCGGTTCACCCACACACTGAGCCCGGGCGCCAGCGGCACCCGTACGTCAAGATCGGTCTCGAGGTCGACGGGAAGCCTGGCGCCCAGCGGCAGCTGGAGTGCCAGTGCGCCGCCGGGGGTCCAGCGCGAGTAGACCGGCCGGGCCTGGGTGGCGCGATCGACCGTGTCGCTGGGGAGCCGGCGCAGACGGATCCATCCTTGCGCGGGCCGGAGGGGACCCCGCGGCACCTCGGCCGGATGGAGACGGGAGATGACCACCGACCGACGGAGGGTGTCGGGGCCCTTGGTGGCTTCCAGGTCGAGCATCGGCGACTCACCCGCGGGGAGCGGGAGAAAAGCGGCGAATCCGCCGTTGGGGGCGACAGCCACCGCGCGGCCGTTCACCCGCAGTTGGGCCCGGCCACTGCCCACGCTGCCCCAGAGGGAGATGGAATCGGTGACGGCGACAGGCTGGGCGGTGGGATAGCGCAGCTCCAGTGCGAGTGGTCCGTCCACTGGGGGAATGGTATACTGGGGCTCACCACACCCTGCAAGGATCGCCATGACGAACCCAGCCACCACCCAGCGCGACACTGGCAGGCGCCGATTGGGCTGGCGCCAGGCGGCCTTGTTGATGCTGGCGGTGACGGGGGTGACAGGCCTGGTACTCATCGCGGATGTCTCGGCAACGTGGTTCGGCTCGGGCCCCCGCATTGCGGCGCTGGCCGATTCGGTCCCGGTCATGACGGCGTACATGGAGCGACGGGCCCGCGAAGGGCAGCCCCCGCGCCGGCGCCACTGGGTGCCGCTGGACTCCCTCCCCGCTCCGCTCGTCTGCGCCGTGCTGGCGGCGGAGAACGTCCGTTTCTTCTCCCATGGCACCCTGGACTGGGAGAACCAGCGGGCGATGCTGTCGCGAGTGTTGCATGGAGACTTTTCTCGCGGCGGCAGCGGCATCACCCAGCAGCTGGCACGCAACCTCTTCCTCGAGCCGGACCGGTCGCTGCGGCGGAAGCTACGGGAGTACGTGCTGGCCTACAAGATCTCCCACACGCTGACCAAGGAGCGGCAGCTCGAGCTCTACCTCAACCTGGTCGAATGGGGAGAGGGGGTCTGGGGCGTCGCCGCCGGGAGCGAATACCTCTTCCAGCGCCCGCCTGGACGGCTGCGTCCGAGCGAGATCGTGCTGCTGGCCAACGTGCTGCCCTCGCCCGCACGCGGGCTCGGTTTTCCCACCTCACCGCCCCGCCGGGCCAAGTCGGACCTGGTGACGACGATTCTTTGGCGGGAAACCATCCTCGACAACCTGGGCTGGAGCGCCACCGCCGCCCGGCTCCGCCGGATCGCGGACTATGTGGACCGTGGCATGACCCCGGCGGCGGCCGGCGACGCGGTGACGGGAGAGATGGGAGAGGAGCGGGTCATTGAGTCCGAACACCATCGGGTGCCGCTCCGAGCGGTGTGCGATCCGGACCGGCGCGGGGTGAGCTGACGGAGGAGGCGGTTGGGGCGAGCGGAAGATGGCCTCGGCCGGGGCGCGGCCTGGCTCGGACCAGAGGGCCGGTCAGGACCCGGGCTTGGGAGTTCCGAACTTCGTGAATCCCAGCGCCAGCGCCGGCAGCACAAAGAGACTGAGCAGCGTGGAGGTCACCAGTCCGCCCAGGATCACGATCGCCATCGGACCCTCGATCTCCCGGCCCGGATCGCCGCTGCCCAGCGCCAGCGGCAAGAGCGCCAGGCCAGTCACTCCGGCGGTCATGAGGATCGGACCCAGCCGCTCCCCCGCCCCACGCAACACGGTGGCGGCGCCCCACTCGGCCCCTTCCCTGGTAACCAGGTGGTCGAAGTGGGAGACCAGCATCACCGCATTCCGGGTGGCGATGCCGAAGAGCGTGACAAATCCCACCAGCGACCCGAGCGACAACGACCCCCCTGTGGCCGCCACCGCCACCACCCCGCCCACCAGCGCAAAGGGAAGATTCGCCATCACCAGCAGCAGGCGGCGCGGCTCCTCGAACGCCAGCCAGAGCAGCAGGGTGATCACCGCCGCCGCCAGCAGACTGTGGAGCAGCAGCTCCCGCTCGGCGTCCCGCTGTGCCGTGGCGGTGCCGGAGAGTTCCGCATGGGTGCCGATGGGCAGCGTACCCGGCCGCCGGAGACTGCGCTCCAGCTCGGCGGCCACATCGATGACGTCCCGCCCCTCGACGTTCGCGGTGACCGTCTGCGCCCGGCGGGTGCCCTGGTGGCTGATGAGGAACCGCCCCGTCGAGCGGCCCACCTCCGCCACTCGGCCGAGGGTGGTGACCACCCCACTCGCGGAGCGGAGCGGCAGCGCCGCCAGATCCTCGGGGCGGCCCCGCGCCGATGGCGCCAGCAGGACCACCACGTCGGTGGTGCGTCCGGCCTCGAAGACCTCTCCCACGCGCCTGCCGCGAGTGGCGGTCTCCACCTCGCGCAAGACATCATCTGCCAGCAATCCATGGCGGGAGAGCGCCGCCGGCCGGAGCCGTACGGTCACTTCCGGCGCCACCGGGGGCGCATCGTACTGCACATCCACGGCGCCCGGGACGCCCCGTACCAGAGCTGCCAGGCGATGCGCGCCTGCGTCCAGGCTGTCGAGGTCGTCGCCGAAGATCCGCACCACGATCTCCGCCGTGGAACCCGTCAGGGTCTCCTCGATCCGCTCGGCGAGAAACCCGCGGATGGCAAAGCTCACCCCCGGAAAGCCGCTCAGGTGGGCCCGGAGGCTGTCCTCCACCGAGCGGGCCTGCTCCACTCCCTGTGGTTTCAGCTCCACTTCGATCTCGCTGTAGTGCGGCCCCCAGGTGTCCTCCGACAGTTCCGCCCGCCCCGCCCGCTGCGCCACCGCATGCACCCGTGGGTCCCGCATGATGGCCGCGCTCACCAGCCGCCCCAGCCGGGACGACTCCGCGAGTGACGTCCCGGGGACCGCCGCCATGTGGACCACGTAGTGGCCCTCACGGAACTCGGGGAGGAAGGAGCTGCCGAGCAGCGGCACCATCAGCAGCGCGGCGGCGCAGACCAGCGCCGTGCCGAGGGCCACCAGTCGCGGATGCGCCAGCATCCGCGACAGCACCGGCTCGTACCCCGTGCGCAGCCAGCGGAGCAGCAGCCCCTCCCGAAGGCGGCGCCGCTCGCCCGCCAGCAGCAACAGGGTCAGCGCCGGAGTCACGGTCAGCGCCACCACCAGGGAGGCGAGCGTCGCCAGGATGTAGGCCAGGCCGAGCGGGCGGAACAACGCGCCCTGCACTCCGCTCATGGACAGCACCGGCACAAAGACCAGTGCCACGACGAAGGTGGCGTAGACCACGCTGTGCCGGACCTCCAATGAGGCCGCGTGCACCACCTCGCGGAACGGGCGCGGCACCGGGAGCCCGCGGTTCTCCCGCAGCCGCCGCGCGATGTTCTCGACATCGATGATGGCGTCGTCGACCACTTCTCCCAGTGCGATGGCGAGGCCGCCCAGCGTCAGGGTGTTGACGCTGAAGCCGAACCGGTCGAGCACGATGATCGCCGTGAGCAGGGAGAGCGGGATGGCGCTGAGCGAAATCGCCGCAGCGCCCAGGTCGGCCAGGAAGAGGAGCAGCACCACCGCCACCAGCGCGGCACCCACCAGCAGCGCGGTGGTGATATTGCGGAGCGCCAGGTCGATGAACGCCGATGGGCGGAAGAGATCGGGATGAAGGGTGAGCCCCTCCTCCTCGATGAGCGGGGCAAGGTCGGCCAGCACTCGTTCGGCGGCGGTGCCCACGTCCTTGGTATTGGAGCCCAGCGCGCCCGACACCACCACCACGATGCCCGGGGCGCCGTTGATGGAGCCCTCTCCGAACTGGGTGGCTGCGCCATCCTTTACCTCCGCCACGTCGCGGAGCCGGAGCAGGCTCCCCGCCCGGGCGGCCACCACGGTGGCACCGAGTTCCGCCGCCGTGTGGAGCTGCCCCTCGGTGCGGACCACGATGCGCTGGTTGGGATCATCGATGACGCCCGCGCCGCGGATCCCGGTGGCTCGGCTCACCACCTCGGACAGGTCCGCCAGGGTGAGACCGTGGGCCCGGAGCCGCACCGGATCCGCCAGCACCTGGAGCTGACGCTCCTCGCCGCCGAAGACCGCCACCTTGGCCACGCCCGCCGTGGCGAGCAATCTCGGCTTGACCACCCAGTCCACGAAGGTCCGCTGTTGCATCGGCGTACGCGTGGCCGAGGTGAAGCCGGCCATGAGCACGGTGCTGCTCGAGGAGGTGAGCGGTGAGAGCACGGGTGGCTCCACGCTGGTGGGGAGCCGTCCGGCCACCTCGCCCAATCTCTCGGAGAGCAGTTGCCGAGCCACGCGCACATCGGCGTTATCGGTGAGGACGGCGGTGATGACCGAGAGCCCCTGGATGGACTGGGAGCGGATCACCGCCACGCCGCCGGTGCCGTTGAGCGCGTCCTCGATGGGCTTGGTGACCAGGAGCTCCACCTGCTCGGGGGAGAGACCAGGCGCTTCGGTTTGGATGGAGACCTGTGGCGGGGCAAATTCGGGGAACACGTCGAGCTTGGCGCGCGCCAGCACGGCGACGCCGTACAGCGTGATACTTGCGGCCAGCCCGATGACGATCCCCGGCCGGCGGACGGAAAAGGCAACGAGCTGGGAGAGCACCTACTCCCCGACCTCTTCTCCCACCACGATGCGGGCCCGGAACTCTTCCGAGAGCAGCAGGCCGGCGCCGGTGACGACGACCCGCTCTCCCGCCTGGAACCCCTGCTCCACCAGCCAGCCTCCCGGCACCGGGACCGTTGTGGGGACCCGGACCCGCACGTAGCGACCCGGCGCTCGCTCCACGTACACCCAGGCCAGCGCGTCCCACTGGACCACCGCCGCATCGGGGATCTTGATGCCGTTGTGGAGCGCCGGCCCGGTGGCATAAGCGGTCAGCACTGCGCCGGGCCGGAGCACTGCGCCCTTTGCAGCGATCCGGTAGTGCCAGGCGGGGGCACCGGTGAGGGGATCGGCCTCGGGTGCCGGGCCCAGGCGACTCCCCCGCATCCGCGCGCTGCCCTCGAGCCGGCCAAAACCGAGTGTGGCCGGCGGCGTGCCCTCATCCCAGGCGATCCGCGCGATGGGACCGGAGTAGTCCATCAGCTCCAGCAGTGGCTGGCCCGCCTGCACCAGTTCACCAGGCTGCGCCAGGATCCTGACCACCGTGCCGCTCTTCGGCACGGTGACGGGACGGGCATCTCCCACTTGGGCGATGGGCGAGGATTCCAGGAGCCGTACGCCGACGCCGGGCCACGGTGTACCAGGCACCTCCAGCAATCGTCCGGCAATGCCGGTACGAACCGTGCTGGCGGCGGCGGGGTCGGTGACAATGAGAGCCGGCAGCTCCCGCTCCGCCGCGCGGGACTCTGCCGCGAGCACCGCCGTCTCGAGTCCGATGCGCTGCATGGTGGCGCTATCGAGGGCGATGCCGGTCTCCTCGCCGACCTGCGCGACCGCAGACGGGGCGCTCGCGGTGGCCGCCCCTTCTCCGCCCTCCCTGTCCTTCGGCCCATTGGCGCAGGCGGCCAGCAGGAGGAGCCATGCCACGGCCGGCCTATTCACGAGGTTCCTCGCTCTCCGTTAGTGCTACGCGGTTCCAGATACCGATAGCCGCATCCAGCTCGAGCTCGGCCGATGCACGCCGGGCGTGGGCCTCGGTCGCGACCCGCTCCCACCGGCTCACCTCCAGCTCCGCCTGGGTCACGGGAGCTTCATCGGTCTCGCCGCGCTCCCGGGCATCGCGCGCGGACTGAAGACGCTCCCAGGCGCCCTGCATCAGGGGCTGGATCTCCTGCCCGGCGGCCCGTGCCGCCTGACACCGGCGCACCGCCCCGTCCACCTCCGCCAGCACCGCTGTCTGCACCTCTGCCACCCGCGCCGCCTGCACTTCGCGCCGAGCCACCGACTCGGCGAGGGGGCCACGGTAATTGGCGGGGATGGCCGGGAGGCCGAAGCCGATGGTCCACTTGCCGGCGCCGTGATCATACAGCAGCCCGGGGCCCAGCTCGAAATCAGGCCAGCTGCCCGCCACGGCGATGCGCACGTCAGCCTCGCTCTCCTGATACTCCGCCAGCACCAGCGCCAGTTCGGGCCGATGGGTCAGGGCGAGACGGTCCAGCGAATCCGGTGCAAGGACGATGGCGCGCTCGCAATCGGCATCGGCCCCCACCCGCAGCGACAGCGCCAGAACCGGCAGACCCGAGTCCTGGTACAGGCGGGCCTCGGCGTCGGTCTGCTGCCGCCTGGCATCGAGCAGCTCAGCCTGAATTGCGTCACGCTCGGCACGTATCCGGCTCAGCTCCGCTCGGCCGACGATGCCGTCGTCGAAACGTCGCTCCGACAAGGCGACGAGATGATCGGCCGAGGCGCGGAGCCGATCGGTCCTCACCGTCAGCTGCCACGCGGTGCGCACCTCCCGCAGCCGGCGGCGCACCTCCAGCCGGAAGCTCCAGTTGGCCACCTCGGCGCGCGCCTGGGCCGCGAGTACCACCGCCCTGGCCCGGGCAATCCGGGCATCGCGCTTACCGCCCAGCTCCAGGCGGAACAGCCCCGACAGCCCCATCGCCAAGGGTGAGGTGCCGTCCTTGCCGGAGAAGGTACCTTCCACTCCGCCCTGCACTCCCGGCGCCGGCCGCCCACCCGCTGCGACCACGCCGGCCTCCGCGGCCCGCACCTCGGCCGCGAGCCGAGTCCGCTCCGGGCGCATCAGCCACGCGACGTGGGCCAGGGACCAGTCGTCCCAGCCAACGGCCCCGTGCACGCCCGGCGCAGCCGGCCGATCGTCGGCCGGGTGGATGCCCAGCGAATCGAGCGCGGCGCGAATGGCAGGATCGGAGAGACTCCGCGCCTGATATGCCGCGGGCGCCGCCGAGAGATCGAGCGGCGCTGGCGCGTAGCGGACGCAGGCCCCGAGGAAGGCGGCGGCCGCGAGCAGTAGAGCTCGCACCTGTTTCACCGGCGTGCACGGCGGATGCCTGCCTGGCGTCACCTCAGCCCCGCGGATGGAATTTCCGGTGAACCGACCTGAGATACTCGCGATCAACATGGGTGTAGATCTGGGTGGTGGAGAGGTCGGCGTGGCCCAGCATCTCCTGCACCGCACGGAGGTCGGCGCCACCCTCGAGGAGATGGGTGGCAAAGGAGTGTCGCAGCGTGTGAGTGCTGACCCGTTTTCGGATGCCCGCGGCCTTGGCGCACCGCTTCACGATGCCCCATGCCCCGACGCGCGACAGCGGCGCGCCCCGGGCGTTGAGCAGCACGCGGCCCTGGCTCTTGCCCCGGTCCAGCTCCGGACGCACCTGGTGCAGGTATACCGAGAGCGAACCGATCACCTGCCGTCCCACCGGCACCAGCCGCTCCTTGTTTCCCTTGCCGAGTACCCGCACCAGCCCTTCGTTGAGCCGCAGATTCTGCTGGGTGAGTCCGCACAGTTCACTCACCCGGAGTCCGGCGCCGTAGGCCAGCTCCAGCACTGCCCGGTCCCGCCAGGCGAGCGGCTCATCGGCCGCGGGCGCGGCGATCATGGCCAGGACCTCCTTCACCGACAGGGTATCCGGGAGCGTCCGGCCCCGGCGGGGCATCTCCAGCCGGTCGCTGGGATCGGCTTCGACTTTCCCCTCGCCGATCAGGAACCCGTAATAGGTCCTGAGCGCCGAGACCTGCCGACGGATGGTTGCGGCGGAGAGGCCCAGGTCCTTCAGCGCAAAGACGAACTCTCGCATCAGCTTGCGGGTGACCGCCCCGGGGGTCACCATCCCCCGGGCCTCGGCCCACCGGGCGAAGCGCTCGAGATCGCGAAGATAGCTCTCCACGGTGTTGGCGCTATGGCCCGCCTCGAGCGCCAGGTAGTCCCGGAACTGTTCGAGGAGAAAGGAGCGCTTCGCGGCCGACTGACGACTCATGGAACCCGCCCGATCCGGCGGAAAGGGTTGAATTCGAGAACACGCCCTCCAAGCCCCGCACCCCACCCGCCAGCGATGGGCGGATCACGTCATCGGCTACCCCTGTGCCCGCTGCCGGGCGGCGACCAGCTCTTCCGGCGGCAGTCCGAGCAGGTCGGCGGCCCGGCGCATGATACGTTCTTCATGCCGGGTCAGCGCCCCGTGGGCCAGGGCGATTCGATAGAGCCGCTCCAGCAGCGCCAGACGACGGGCGTGGTCGTAGGCCTCGGCGAACATCGTGGCCAGCTCACGGGTGTCCTCGGGCGCGTCCATGGTCCCGCTGTAGCGGGCATCCGCCCCGAGTCCCCAGCGGTCGCGGAGGAATTCGGCGACCTCCGTCCGCTCCTCCATGCTGAGGCCGGTGTCAGCGTGGGTCAGCTCGTGGAGCAGTGCCGCCGCACCCGTCGCGGCGGGATCCTCGATGCCGGGGGCGCCTTCCGCCGGCTCATCCCCCAGGGCCCGCCGGAGTGCCCGCGCGAGCTGGGCCCGCCGCGGGCCCCGCTCACGATTGCGGCGCCACACCCACCAGGCGATCAGGGCGATCGTTCCCAGCGTGATGAGGCCCAGCGTCCGGTTGAGCTGTCCGATGAAACGACTGATGGTGTCCCATTCCTCCCCCAGCCTTGCCCCGGCCCAGACGATGCACGCGTACCAGATCCCCGACGCGATGCCCATCGTCACCAATGCCCGGATCGGCGGCAGGTTCACCAGCCCGACGAATGGCGCCACGAAGGATCGAAACCCCGGCAGGAACCGGCTCACGAAAATGCCGATGATGCCGAAGCGCAGGTACGCCCGCTCCATACCGATCACGGCGTCCGGCGGGAGCAGCTGCTGTCCCAGACGGCTGCCCACGAAGCCCCGCCCGTACCGCCGGGCCAGCAGGTATACCACCACCGCTCCCGCCAGATTGGAAAGCCACGCCACCAGCCAGACGGCGGTCGGTGACACGACCCCGCGCTGCGACAGGAATCCCCCCAGCGCCGCCGCCACATCGGAGGGCGTAGGAGGAAAAACGTTTTCGACGAAAGTGGAGAGACCAAGAATCAGGTGGAGGGCAACCGGGGGCAATTCGGCGAGCCACGTCAGGAACCGGTCCATCAGGCGTCCTCCAGCGAGGCGACCGCGATCACGGCGACCCCCTCACCGCGCCCGATGAAGCCCATGCCCTCGTTGGTCTTGGCCTTCAGCCCGATGGCGGAAATGGGAATCCCGGTGGCCTGGCTGAGCGCGGTGGCCATGGCAGGGAAGTGCGCCGCCAGCCGGGGCCGCTCGAGGATCACCGTGATGTCGGCCTGCCTGGGTACAAACCCGCGATAGCGCACCAGCTCGCAGGCCTGTCGCAACAGACTCAACGAATCGGCGTCCTTCCACTCGGCGTCGGTGTCGGGAAACAGCCGGCCGATGTCGCCGGCGGCGGCGGCGCCGAGGATGGCGTCGGTCAGGGCGTGGCAGACGGCGTCGGCATCGGAGTGCCCGGCCAGGCCCATCTCGAAGGCGATGCGCTGGCCGCCAAGAATCAGCGGCCGGCCATGAACCAGTCGGTGGGAGTCGTAGCCGATGCCGGTGCGGGTCATTAAGGGTGGTTAGACGGTTAGACGGTTAGACGGTTAGACGGTTGGGCGGTTGGGCGACTCTGCCGCTGGCGGGCTGGCTCACGCCCACAGACGGGCCCTGTCGCCAGATCGAGTAGCCTGGCCGTCGGATCCAACCGCCTGACCGCCCAACCGCCTATCCGCCTAGACACCCGCGGCCTCCCCCACTTCGATCAACGAGTAATCCTGCCGCCGCCGCTTCGGGGTGAAGCCGGCGTCACGGATGACCCGTTCCATTTCGGCGATGGTGACCCGGTGGGTTGTGCCGGCCGCCGAGACCACGTTCTCCTCCATCATGAGGCTGCCGTAGTCGTTGGCGCCAAAGCGAAGCGCCACCTGCCCCACCTTGTGTCCCATCGTGACCCAGGACGATTGCATGCTGGGCACGTTGTCGAGGATGATCCGGGCCATGGCCAGCGTGCGCAGGTAGGTGACGGCGTCCGTCTTCGGGACGTCCGACATCCCCGGCGTGCCCTCGGGCTGGAGCGGCCAGCAAATGAAGGCGGTGAACCCGCCGGTGCGCTGCTGCACGGCCTTCACCCGGAACAGGTGTTCGATCCGGTCGGCGTTGGATTCTCCCATGCCGTACATCATGGTCACCGACGTCCGGAGACCCTGCCGGTGGGCCTCCTCCTGCACGCCGAGCCATTCGTCAGTCTGGGCCTTCTTGGGGGCCACCCGCTGGCGTACCGCATCCACCAGGATCTCGCCGCCCCCGCCGGGAATGCTGTCGAGGCCGGCCGCCCGAAGCTCACGTATCACATCAGCGACCGGCATCCGGAACCGCTCGGAGAAGAACACCACCTCCGACGGCGAGAAGCCGTGGATGTGAATCGGGTGGTTGG
>CAYUYF010000021.1:0-55251 GCA_964449145.1 uncultured Gemmatimonadaceae bacterium
CGCCGGTGCTGATCTTCGACGAGGCCACCAGCGCCCTGGACACCGAGAGCGAGCGGGCGGTGAAGGAGGGGATCGACCAGCTGCTGGAAGGCCGGACCTCGTTCGTCATCGCCCACCGGCTGAGCACGGTCCGGGACGCCGACCTGATCATGGTGCTCGAAAAGGGCCGCCTGGTCGAGCTGGGCACCCACGACGACCTGATGCGCCGCCAGGGCCTGTACTTCTTCCTGGTGAGCCAGCAGCTCGGGATTTGACGGCGGCCGCCGCCCAAAGGACATCGATGCCGGCACCGAACGACGACGCGGAATTCCTGGACTCCACCCCGCCCCACTGGGCCGCCAACGGGCTGAGCTGGTTCATCCTGCTCATCGCCCTGCTGGCGGCGGTCGCGGTGATTGTCGTGCGGGTGCCGGAGACGGTGGGGGGGCGGTTCATGCTCCTTCCGATCTCCGGGGTGGACCCGGTGCGCGCGTTCCGCGACGGCGTGGTCAGCAGCGTGCCCGCCACCGAGGGGGCGCTGGTTCGGCGGCGCGCGCCGCTGTTCGTGCTGCGCTCCTCTCCCATGGGCGACCGGGCCGCCGACCGCCGCACCCTCGAGACCCAGCGGGACGCCGACCGGACCCGGCTCACCATCGTCGCCAGCCAGCGGGAGACCCGCCGCCGCGGTGCGGAGTCCGACATTCGCCGCCTGGAAACCCGGCGCGCCTACCTCGACCGGATCCTGGTGTCCAAGCGCCAGCGGCTGGCCCTGCTCCGGGAACTGGCCGACAGCGCCACCTCGGGAGCCCGCCGGGGTTCGGTCGGCCGGCTGGAGGCGGCGCGGCTCGAGTTCGAGGCCAGCACCATCGCCGAGGAAATCCAGTCCTCCGAGGACGAGCGCGACGACGTGCGGGCCGGCATCGAACGCATCCACCAGGATGAGGCGGCGTACGAGCTCGAGTACCAGCAGACCCGTCGCAATCTCGAGGAGTCCATCGAGACCGCCGGCATCCGGATCGGCGCGCTGGGCCAGGACCTCATCAACCTCAGTGACTCCGGCATGGTCGTGCTCTCCCCCTGCGAGGGCACCGTGCTCCGGCTGCACGTCAACACCCCCGGCCATGTGGTGAAGGAAGGCGAGATCCTGGCCGAGCTGGCCTGTACCGGGGAACAGTTGCAGGCGGAGCTGGTGGTGTCCGAGGCGGGGCTCCCGATGGTGCAGGCCGGCCAGTCGGTGAAGCTCCGCTACGATGCGTTTCCCTATCAGCGCTACGGCGTGCGCTTCGGCACCGTCCGCTGGGTTGGGCAGGCCGGCACGACCAGGGCCGACAGCGGGAGCTTCCGCGCGCTCATTGATGTCCAGGACACCGCCGTCATGGTGCGGGGGACGGCCCGACGGTTCCTGCCGGGGATGGGCGGGTTCGCGGAGATCGTGGTAGGCCGGCGCTCGCTGCTCAGCTTCGCCTTTGAACCGGTGCGGGCGCTGCGCGAGAATCTGCGGGAACCGCCGCAATGAAGTCCGAGGGCCGGGCCAGCCGGCCGGCGGAGGTGCCGCCGGTCTCCCGCCACGAGCGCCAGGCCCGGCAGGCCCATTTCACTCTCGACGATTTCCAGAGCGACGACGAGCCGATGCGCACCTGCCTCGAGCTCGCCCGGACCGCCGCGCGGACCGACCTGCCGGTGCTCATCCTCGGGGAGACCGGCACCGGCAAGACGATCCTGGCCCATGCCCTCCACAACTCCTCCGACCGCTCCCGTGCCGCCTTCGCCGCCTTCAACGCGGCCGCGCTGAGCGACACCCTCATCGACAGTCAGCTCTTCGGTCACGAGCGGGGCGCCTTCACCGGGGCCGACCGCCGACTCAAGGGAAAGTTTGAGCAGGCCGACGGCGGCACCCTGTTCATTGACGAGATCGCCGACATGAGCCTCGCCGCGCAGGCCAAGATCCTGCGGGCGGTGGAGTACGGGGAGTTCGAGCGCCTGGGCAGCGATATGCTGCTCCGGGCCGACGTGCGTCTGGTGTCGGCTACCCACCTCCCGATCACCCGCTTCCTGGAGGATGACCAGTTCCGGCGCGACCTGTTCTACCGGATCAGCGGCATCACCCTGCGCCTGCCGAACCTGCACCAGCGTCCCAACGACCTGCGCTCGCTCATCGTCTCCGAGGTCGAGGCGGCCTGCCAGGCGCAGGGCAAGCGCATCGACACGGTCAGCGCCGCCGCCCTCGGCCGGCTGCTGGACCACGGCTGGCCGGGGAACCTGCGGGAACTCAAGCGGGTCATCCAGACCGCCGTGGCCCTGACCGAGCGCCACACCATCGAGCCCGGGGCGATCCTGCTGGAGGACTTCGCGTCGAATCGCGACGACAACCTCGCCAGCCGCCGGTCCGAGCCCGCCGCAGAGGAGCTCTCCCTGCAGGCAGCCGAGCAGCGGCATATCGAGCTGGTGCTGCGCCGCCTGGGGGGCAACAAGCGCCAGGCCGCCCGGGCCCTCGGGCTGTCGCGTTCTACCCTCGACCGCAAGCTCGGGGAGATGGACCGGGGGCGGTAGCCGCAGCTTGCCGGAGGGGGGCCATTTAGTCCAGAAATCGTACTATATGGTATCATAATAGTACCATTCGACGACCGCGGCCCTGGGGCCGGGAATGGACCTAAGCCGTTATGACACCGACCCTTCCACCATAGCACCCCGGCTGGCATGCCACGTGCTTTAGATACTGGCGTCGCTCCCCCAGTCCCCCTCCAGGAGGCGTTATGGCAAAGG
This sequence comes from uncultured Gemmatimonadaceae bacterium, assembly GCA_964449145.1. Taxonomy (GTDB): domain Bacteria; phylum Gemmatimonadota; class Gemmatimonadetes; order Gemmatimonadales; family GWC2-71-9; genus JADJOM01. The sequence continues at coordinate 2,743 of CAYUYF010000021.1, forward strand.
CCAAGAAGCTCAGCGATCTGTCCATCAAGCGTGGCCGTCCCGAGGCCAGCGAAGTGAAGGGTGGCCGCACCAAGTTCACCCTGGGCACCAACGCCACCCTGAAGAAGGCGTCCGTCAAGACCGCCTCTGCCCGGGCCAGCGCCCGCAGCCGTTCCAGCTGAACTGGCTGGTGCAGAGGTCAAAGGGGCGAGTCGCGAATCCGCGGCTCGCCCCTCTCACTTTCTTCCATCCCGCCGCAGTTACGCCAGTCGAGCCCCGTTGGGCACCCGCCGCTCCGGCGTGGCCAGGACCACCGAACCGTCCGCCTGCACGAATCCGGTGACCAGAACCTCCGAGACAAACGGACCAATCCGCTTGGGCGGGAAGTTCACCACCCCAAGCACCTGCCGACCCAGCAGCGCGTCGCGGGTGTAGAGCGTGATCTGGGCGCTGGACCGCTTGAGGCCGATCTCCGGCCCGAAATCCACGGTGACCTTCCAGGCGGGCTTTCGTGCCTCGGGGAACGCCTCGACCGCGACGATCGTCCCGACCCGGAGGTCCACCCGCTCGAAGTCGGACCAGGAAATCTCTGACATGAGCCCCCGGATCTGAGGTAAACGCCGTGCCGAGCGCCGCCCCGGCTACTCGACGCAGCCGGTCCGGCGCCGGGTGTCGGCCAGCGCCACGATCTTCCAGTCGGCGCCCTCCCGGGCCAGCTGGAACGCGTCCACCCCACAGTGGCTGAACCGGGTCCCGGCGTAAAAGGAGTACTCCACCCACACCGACGCCAGCGTCCCGTCCAGCAGCACCTGCTCGTTGCGGGTGCGCTCGTCCCAGACCTCCGCGTGGGGGGTGCCCACCGCGGTGATGAACCCCTCGATGCTCTCCGTCTCCACCACCGCGTTGCCCTGGCGCAGCAGGGCGGTGGACAGCAGCGCCTTGGGATGGAAGGTGGAACGGACCATGGCGCTGTCACCGGCCCGCATCCCGTCAAACAGCCGCTTGACCACCGCCAGCACGGCGGCCTTGTCGGCGTCGGGAGCCTGGGCTGCTACGGGAGACGCGACGGCGAGGATCAGCATGGCCGCGGGAAGACAGAGTTTCCGCTTCATGGGTATCCGTCCCTGGTGAGTAGAGTTGCGGCGCGTACGGCAGCGCCCGCTACGGAGTTTCCGGTCCGAGACCATGCGCCGGCCCCAGACTGCGCAGCGCGGTGACCACCGCGCCCACCCGCCCCGATTCGGCGCCCGCCGCAACGCCGACATGCACCTCCTGGACGCCGCTGGTGGTCACGATGGCACGGGCATTCGTGCCCCTGACCCCGCCCCCCGCCATCAGGGTGATGACCCCGCCGAAGACCGATTGCAGCCGAGCCAGGCTGTGGCAGCCATCCACGGCGTCACGCCCCCCGCCCGACGTCAGCACCCGCTCGATGCCCAGCTCCACCAGCGTCGTCAGGGCCGCGGCGGGATCCGGGGTCAGGTCTACGGCGCGATGAAAGGTGACGGCAAGGGGCCGGGCCGCCTCGATGAGACGGGCGGTCTGCGACCGGTCAATTGTGTGCCCTGGCAGCAGCGCGCCGATCACCACGCCGTCCACCCCCGCACGCCGGCACTCGGCGATGTCGGCGAGCATGACCCCCAGCTCGCCGGCGGAGTAGACAAAGTCGCCGGGACGAGGACGGATCAGGACATGGAGCGACTGCCCCACCAGGGCCCGCACGGTCCGAATGAAGCCGGCCGATGGCGTGACGCCATCGCGGGGGAGGTCGGCGCAGAGTTCCAGCCGGTCCGCCCCCTCGGCCACGGCCCGGCGGGCGGCATCCAGGGTCTCCACCGCGGCTTCAACCAGCATCAGTGGTGACTCCTGCCGCGTTGATGTGCCTGGCCGGAAGGTGGGGGCCGCGCAGGGTGGGACAGTTCTGCGCCGCCGAATTCTAGGGCAGAGCCCCTCCGCGGGGCAAACTCGCGGCGAGAGGGGGAGGGGCTTGCTACGGCCCCCGGCGCGTGGCATCATCGGTGGCCCTCCAACGGACTGGCTATGAGGTCTCGTCTCGCCGCGCTTGCCCTATGCTTCGTCAGCACCAGCCTCGCCGCCCAGGCCGACAGCCGCCGGCCGGTCACCCTGGACGACCTGACCCGGTTCCGGGACGTCGGGTCGCCGCGCGTCTCCCCCGACGGCCAGTGGGTTGCCTTTCAGGTGGAGAGCGCCAACCTGAAGGCCGACCGCTGGATCGGGGACCTCTGGATGGTGAGCTGGGACGGCGCCACGTCCCTTCGCCTGACCCAGACCCCCTTGGAGTCCGAGCACACACCAGAGTGGAGTCCCGACGGCCGCTGGCTGTCATTTCTCTCCGGGCGTCAGGCGGAGAACGAGGAGTCGGGCGACCAGCTCTGGCTGCTGGACCGGCGGGGCGGCGAGGCCGAGCGGATCACGGAGGTGAAGGCGGGGATCGAGGACTACGCCTGGAGTCCGGATGCGCGGCGGCTGGTGTTCATCATCCCGGACCGCGACTCGGTCGAGACCATCAGCGCCCTCGCCTACCAGCCGGCCGACAGCACCTGGCCGGAGAAGACCGCGAAGCCGATCATCGTGGACCGGTACTTCTTCAAGCAGGACTACACCGGGTATGTCCGCCGCATCCGGAATCATCTTTACCTCTTTGACCTGGACACCCGGGTCCTGACCCAGCTCACCCACGGCGAATATGACGACGCGTTGCCGTCCTGGTCGCCGGACGGGCGGGAGATTGCCTTCGTCAGCAAGCGGGTGGGCGCCGACCCCGATCGGGGCAGCAACTGGGACATCTTTATCGTGGCCGCGGCGGCCGGTGCCGAGCCCCGTCAGCTCACCCGCTTCACCGGGCCCGACAACGATCCCGACTACGAGAGCCGCCCCGCCTGGAGCCCCGACGGAACCCAGCTGGCCTACTACCAAGGCGGGCCGGACTCGCTGATCTACTACGCCGGGCCGCGGCTGGCGGTCATCCGCGCCGATGGCAGCGCCCCGCCCCGGCTGCTCACCGAGGCGCTCGATCGCCACATCTACCAGCCTGAGTGGTCCCCGGACGGGAAGGCGCTGTATTTCCGGCTGGAGGACGACCGCGAGTTCCAGCTGGCCCGGATCCCGGTCGCGGGAGGCGCCGTGGAGCGGCTGGTGACTGGCCGCCAGGTGGTCTACGACTACGCCCTCGGGAGCGGCGGGCAGGTCGTGGCGCTGGTCGAATCACCGGTCCGGCCGGCGGAGCTGTTCGCGGTCGAAGGCTCCGCGCTCCGGCGCCTCACGCACCAGAACGACTCGCTCGTGGCGGTCCTCCGGCTGGCTCCCTACGAGGAGATCTCAGCCCGGAGCAGGGACGGCACCGTCATCAACGGCTTCCTGGTGAAGCCACTCGACTATCAGAGCGGTACGCGCTACCCCACCATCCTCAAGCTGCACGGCGGGCCGGTTTCGCAGTACGACTATGGCTTCAACAGCGAGTGGCAGCTCTACGCCGCTGCCGGGTATGCCGTCGTGGCCATGAACCCTCGCGGCAGCTCCGGACGGGGAGAGCGGTTCTCGCTCGGCATCTGGGCGGACTGGGGCAACCGTGATGTGCAGGATGTGCTGGCGGGGGTGGACCGCGCCGTGGCCATGGGCGTCGCCGATTCGGCGCGGCTGGGCGTGGGCGGATGGAGCTACGGCGGGATTCTCACCAACTATGTGATTGCCTCCGACACCCGCTTCAAGGCGGCCGTGAGCGGTGCCAGCATCTCCAACATCCTGGCCGGTTACGGCACCGACATGTACGTCCGGGAATACGAGGCGGAGCTGGGCCCGCCGTGGAAGACCACGGCGACCTGGCTCCGGCTCAGTTATCCCTTCCTCAAGGCCAACCGGATCCGGACGCCGACCCTCTTCCTCGCTGGGCAGGACGACTTCAACGTGCCGCTGCTCAACAGTGAGCAGATGTACCAGGCGCTCCGGAGCCTGGGCGTGGAGACCCGGCTCATCATCTACCCGAATCAGTTCCACGGCATCAACAAGCCCAGTTACCAGCGGCACCTGTACGGGCAGTACCTGGGCTGGTACGATGCCCACCTCAGGTAGCCGGCCGGGACGGAGTCGGCACGGCGGGGAGTAGCGGCGCACGCGTTCGGGCGGAGGGCTGGCTCGAGCGGTGCATCGGTCGTCACCCGCCGTGGGGACGGGGCCAGGCAATGGAAAGGGCCCCGTCCGCTCAGGGATCGGGGCCCGTTCGCCGTATCGGCGCGCGGTGGTCGTACCGCTGTTAGGGGAGAGAGGCCCCGGCGCGCAGCGAGCGCAGCCCGGCGACCAGCCCTCCGTAAAGATCACTGCTGCTGTGGAAATCTCTCGGGGATATTCATGGCGGGGCGGCGGCGGAGTTGCTTTCCCGACCGCTGCCCAGTGCCCTCCCTTTCGAGGCTGGAGTGCATGGCCATGATTCACCCCGGTACCGCTGCTGTCAATCGGAAAGACATACCGAAGATGCCCGCTTCACGCTCACTCACCGGTGCCGGGAATCCGTCATGACCGCATCTGCCGCTCAATCACTTGGCCAGGTGGGGCTCCCCGCCCCCGTTGCCGAGCTTTCGCGCCGCCGGTGGGATGTCATCATCGTGGGCGGCGGTCACAACGGCCTTACGAGCGCCTTCTACCTGGCCCGTGCCGGAAAGCGAGTCCTGGTGCTGGAGGCGCGGGAGCGCATCGGCGGCGCCTGCACGTTGGAGGAGACCTGGCCCGGCTACCGGGTCTCTCCCTGCGCCTACGTGGCGGGACTCCTCCACCCCCGGGTCATCGCCGAGCTGGACCTGCCCCGGCGCGGCTATCGCTGGACCCCGGCCTCGGGAGGCTATTTCGTCCCGTTCGAGGACGGGTCCAGCATCCAGCTCTGGGACGATGAGGCGCGTGCGGACGAGGAGCTGCGGCGATTCTCGCCCCGCGACGTGCAGGGCCGGCACGACATGCACGGCCTGATGAAGAAGGTGTGCGACGCGCTCCGCCCGCCCGATGATCGCGACCTCTGGCTCCATCGCGCCCCTTCCCGGGAGGAGATCGAAACCCGGCTGGGGCACGACCGCGATGCCATCGGGCTCCTGTTCGAATGGTCCATGGCAGAGCTGCTGGAGCGGTACCTGGTGGATGAGCGGATGCAGATGGCCTACATGGGCCAGGGCGTGGTGGGGAGCGCGGCCAGCCCCTTCGATCCGGGGACGGCCTCGATCTACTTCCACCACTACTGCGGCCGGCTCGACCCCGGCGGTGAGCCGGGCGCCTGGGGCTACGTCACCGGCGGGATGGGGATGGTGTCGTTCCTGATCCACGACGCCGCGGTCGAGGCCGGGGCGACGGTGGCCGCCGGGGTGCCGGTGGCGCGGATCATCCCGGGCGAGGGCGTGGAGCTGGCAGGTGGAGAGCGGATCGCCGCGCCGGTGGTGATCTCCAACGCCGATCCGGTCGCGACCCTGCGGCTCCTCGGCGCGGACGCCGATGCCGGCTGGCGGCGGCAGGTCGAGACGATCCCGATGCAGAGTGCCACGGTCAAGCTCAACGCCGCCCTCGCGGAACTCCCCAGCTTCACCGCCCGGCCCGGCACCCGAATGCCCCATCACCTCGCGACGATCAACACGCCGCTCACCAAGGCGGAATGGCGGCAGTGCCACGCCGATGCCATGGCCGGCCACCTGCCCGGGCGGGTGTGGACCGAGATCTACCTGCAGACTGCATACGATCCCAGCGTCGCGCCCGCGGGCGGGCACCTCATGAGCGTCTTCTCCCAGTATGTTCCGCACACCTTCGCCGCCGGGACATGGGACGATCACCGTGAGGCCGCCGGAGATCTCGTCCTCGCGTCCATCGGCCGCTTCACCAACAACCTCCCTGCCGCCGTGCTGCAGCGCGAGGTGCTCGGCCCCCCGGATGTGGAGCGAAAGGTCGGGCTCACCGGAGGCCAGATATTCCAGGGCGAGTGCCTGCCAGACCACATGTGGGCGCACCGGCTCGGCTATCGCACCCCGATGACCGGCGTCTACCTCTGCGGGGCCTGCACCCACCCCGGCGGCAGCGTGATCGGAATCAACGGGCGCAACGCGGCCTACGAGGTCCTCGGCCTGCTGGACTGACCAGCCAGCCTGCTTCTGTGGTGGACGATTCACCGCCGAGGCGCGGAGACGCTGAGGACCGCAGAGAGGAAGACCGGATGAGACGGACGGTTGCACTGGTCATTGTTGCCTGGGTGGTCGTGGCAATCGCCGCGGCCGAGGCCCCGGCCCAGACCGCCGACTCCACCACCATCATCCTGCTCGGCACGGGGATGCCGTATCCCGACCCCGCCACACAGGGTCCGGCCACCGCCGTCACGGTCGGGAACCGGATCTTTCTCTTCGATGCCGGACCCGGCGTCATGCGGCAGATGAACGCCGCCCGGCTGCCGGTACGGGGTGGTCCCATCACGGCCGTCTTTCTGACCCATCTGCACAGCGACCACACCCTCGGCCTCCCGGACCTGGTCTTTACCTCCTGGGTGATGGGCCGCCGCAGTCCGCTCCGCATCGTTGGGCCGGCCGGGACCCGGAACATGCTCGAACACATCCTGCTGGCCTGGGGGGAGGACATCGAGATCCGCACCAGCGGGCTGGAGCGCACCGCACCGGGTGGCTGGAAGGTGGATGTCCGGGAGACCACCGGCGGCGTGGTCTACGACTCCGCCGGAGTGAAGATCTCGGCGATCCCGGTCCCGCACGGCAGCTGGAAGCTGGCCTTCGGCTACAAGATCGAGACTCCGGGAAAGACGGTGGTCATCTCCGGCGACACCCGCCTGAGCCCGGCGCTGGAGCGGGCCAGCCGCGGGGTGGACATCCTGATCCACGAGGTGTATCCCAGGGTGAGGCTCCGGCCGGAAGAGCGGATCGGCGGCGAGTTGTGGCCGAGCTACATGCGTTCCTTCCACACCTCGGACCGCGAGGTCGGCCAGCTGGCCGCGCGCGCGCGGCCGAAGCTGGTGGTGCTGCATCACATCGTCCGCATGGGCGGCACCGACGAGGAACTGCTCACCGGGGTCAGGGCCGGGGGGTTCACCGGCCGGGTGGTGATCGGCCGGGACCTCGATCGCTTCTGAGCGGGCCCTGCCCTGTCCACGCCCCGCAGAAACCCCAGACCGGAGGAGCGTTGCCATGGCCCATTTGACCCTCGCGCAGGGCCTCGCCGCGATGCCCGGCCCCGATCGCGACCACTATGCCATCCTGCTGGAGCACGGAACCCTGGAGGTTGGCTTCTACGCACCCCGGGGCAACGACCCCCAGACCCCGCACACCCGCGACGAGCTGTACGTGGTGATGCAGGGCAGTGGCCGGTTCCTCAATGGGGACCAGCGAATCGAATTCGGCCCCGGCGACGTGCTCTTCGTCCCCGCCGGCCGGGAGCACCGGTTCGAGCAGTTCACCGCCGACCTGGCCCTTTGGGTGGTGTTCTACGGACCCGAGGGGGGTGAGGCGGCGGGGTAGAGCCCCGGAGCCGGCGCCGTCTTGTCGCCCCGCCATCTCCGGGTAGCTTCCATTCATGGCGCTCGAACCCACCCTGCACCGCGATTGCTACCTCTCCCCCGAGTGGTTCGCCCGGGAGCGCGAGCGCATCTTCGGCCACGACTTCATGTGCGTCGGCCGGGCGGAGGAGATCCCCAACCCCGGGGACTACCAGCTGATCGACCTGGCGGGAGAGAGCCTGCTCCTGGTCCGCGCGCGGGACGGGGCGCTCCGCGTCCACTACAACGTGTGCCGCCATCGCGGCTCCCAGCTGGTGCTGGGCGTGGACCCGAAGCCGCTCGGCGAAGCCACGGTTGCTGGCGGTGGGGTGGGTCCTGCCGGACACTTCACCTCCGGCATCAAGTGTCCTTACCACGCGTGGACCTACAACCTGGACGGCACGCTGCGCACCGCGCCATTCCTCGAGGATGGCGACGATTTCTGCAAGGAGGACCTGCCCCTCTTCCCGGCGGACGTGGCCACCTGGGGCGGATTCGTCTTTGTCCGGCTGGAGCAGGGAGCGGGACCATCACTCCAGGCGCAGCTGGGTGGAGCGCCGGACCGGATCCAGCGGTACCCGCTGGCCGAGCTGCGGATCGCGCGGCGGATACGGTACGACGTGGCGGCCAACTGGAAGGTGATCCTCGAGAACTACAACGAGTGCTATCACTGCGGCCACGTCCATCCGGAGCTCTGCCGGGTGGTTCCCGCGTTCAAGCAGAAGGGCGGCATGGATCTCGACTGGGACCGCGGGGTACCGCATCGGGATGGCGCCTGGACCTTCACCATGTCCGGCACCACCACCCGGCGGCCGTTTCCCGGGCTCAACGAGGACGAGCTCACTCGCCACAAGGGCGAACTGCTCTACCCCAACTTCATGCTGTCGCTCTCCGCCGAGCACGCGGCCGCCTTCACCCTGTGGCCGCGCGACCCGGGCCACACCACCGTCCTCTGCGATTTCCTCTTCCATGCCGAGGAGATGGCCCGACCCGACTTCGACCCGATGGACGCCGTCGAGTTCTGGGACATCACCAACCGGCAGGACTGGGTCATCTGCGAGAGCGTGCAACGCGGCATGGGGAGCCGGGTCTTCGAGCGGGGGTTCTACGCGCCCATGGAGAGCCTCAGTCTGGACATCCGTCGCTATGTCAGGGACCGGATGGGAGACGACAGGCAGGCTTCCGCGCCCGGGAAAGGAGTCTGATGACCGCCACCACACCGACGGCGGCAGCCACCCTGGCCGGAGGATGCTTCTGGTGCCTCGAGGCGGCCTTCGAGCAGCTCCGCGGCGTGGAGGGCGTGGTGTCCGGCTACGCCGGCGGCAGCGTGCCGAACCCCAGCTATCAGGCGGTGTGTCAGGGCGATACCGGCCACGCCGAAGTGGTCCAGATCACCTTCAACCCCGCCGTGATCGAGTACCGCGACCTGCTCGGCGTGTTTTTCACGATTCACGATCCGACCACTCCGAACCGGCAGGGGAATGACGTCGGGACCCAGTACCGGTCGGCCATCTTCTTCCATGACGCCGAGCAGCGCGCCGACGCCGAGGCGGTGATCCGGGAGCTGTCGGAGGATGCCGTGTGGCCCGATCCCATCGTCACGACCGTCGTCCCGCTGGACCGGTTCTACGCCGCCGAGGACCATCATCAGCAGTATTACCGCCGCAACCCCAACCAGCCTTACTGCATGGGGGTCGTGGCCCCCAAGGTGGCCAAGGTGCGGAAGGTCTTCTACGACCGGCTGAAGCGCTGACCCGAGGCCCACAGATGCCTGGATCCCCCGTCGCTGCGCGCCCCATCGCCGCAGTCCTGCTGCTCCTGCATGCACCGGTCCTCACGGCCCAGATGCCTGTCCAGTTCGAGGAGCGAGTGGACTCGCTGGTGAAGGCGGAGATGGTGCGGCATGGGCTGGTCGGGCTGTCGCTCGCGGTCATGCACCGCGGGCACATCGTCCTGGAGCGCGGGTACGGATTCGCCAACCTCGAGCACCGGGTTGCCGCGACGCCTGCCACGATCTACCAGTCGGGTTCGGTCGGGAAGCAGTTCACCGCCGGCGCGGTGATGCTGCTGGTGCAGGAGGGCAGGATCGGCCTGGACGATTCCGTCACCCGCTTCTTTCCCCATGCCCCCACGGCCTGGGGCACAGTGACCATCCGGCACCTGCTGACCCATACCTCCGGCGCCGGCGACTACCCCGACGACTTCGACTTCCGGCGTGATTACACCGAAGCCGAGATGGTCGCCATGGTCCTGGCGCAGCCGTTCGGGTTCGCCCCCGGCGCGGAGTGGCGGTACAGCAACCTGGGCTACGTGCTGCTCGGCGGGATCATCCGTGCCGCGAGCGGGCAGTTCTACGGCGATTTCCTGGCGGAACGCATCTTTCGCCCGCTCGGCATGACCACCGCGCGGGTCATCAGTGAGGCAGATATCGTCCCCAACCGCGCCGCGGGATACACTCGCGAAGACAGCGTCCTGAAGAACCAGGGGTGGGTGGCGCCGTCCCTCAACACCACCGCCGACGGCGCCCTGTACCTGACGGTGCGGGACATGGCCCGGTGGGACAGCGCGCTCTACGGTATCCGGCTCTTTACCCATTCCAGCATGGCGGCCATCCGGACGCCGGTCACCCTGACCAGCGGGACGACCTATCCCTACGGTTTCGGCTGGGGGGTCGGAGAGGCCGGCGGCCATGCGATCATGGTCCACAGCGGCTCATGGCAGGGGTTCAAGAGCTATATCGTCCGCTATCCGGATGACGGGCTCACGGTGGTGGTCTTCGCCAACCTGGCGGAAGCCCGGTTGACGCCGATCGCACAGGGGGTGGCGGCGCTGTGGGACCCCGAGCTGATAGCGATGGCTGGGGAGTGACTCGGGGGATAGCCGGTTAGACGGCCGGATGGCGGGCTGGGCGGTTAGCACAAAGGGTGGGGTCCTCTCGGACCCCACCCTTTGTGGTAACCGCCCAACCGCCTAATACCCCGGATTCTGGGTCACATTGGGCGCGACCTCGATCTCCGCCTGCGGGATGGGGAACAGCACCCGGTTGGCGGGGATTCCAAGCACGGTAGTCGCCCGGCCGCTTCGTGCGAGATCCGGGAAGCGATCTCCCTCTTCGGCGAACTCGAGCCTCCGCTCGTGGTCAATCGCATCCAGCACATCCTGCTGGGTCGTCACATCCACGCCCAGCACGTGGTCCGGCAGCCCGGCCCGGGCCCGGATGAGGTTGTAGTTGGCCACGGCGCTGTCCAGCTGGTTCTGCTGGGCAAACGCCTCCGCCTTGATGAGGAGCACCTCGGCGAAGCGGATGACGTGGAAGTCCTCGTCGCCGTTGGGTCCGGGGAACTTGTGGCCGTAGGAGCCGCCGCCCTGGGTGGCCTCGACGTAGCCGTTGCCGGCCGGGTCGGGGAGGATGTTCCACGGCAGGCGGGTATCCACCGAGAGGGTGTCGTAGGCGTCGATCAGCGACTGAGTCGGGCCGATCTCGAAGCGTCCCGCGCCCGAGGGCAGCTGGTCCGAGAGCCAGTAGTACCCCAGCAGGCTCGGCTGGGTGAGGGTGAACGTCAGCGCGAAGATGTTCTCCGTGGTGGCCGCGGCATCGCTGCTCCACAGGTCGCTGTAGTTGGCGGCCAGGGTGTACCCGAGGCCTTCGACCTCCTGGGCCTTGGCCAGCGCCAGTGCGTAGTTGCCCTGGTAGAGGTACACCCGGGCGAGCAGCGCCTTGGCCGCGCCGAGGGTGGCGTGGTTGTCCGGGGCGGTGACGTTGCTTATCCGGGTCTCGGCTTCGGTGAGGTCCGCCACGATCTGGAGGTAGACCTCGGCCGAGGTGGAGCGGCCCAGGTTCGCCGCGGCGTCGGGATCGGTGATGGTCGCCAGCCTGAGCGGCACGCCGCCGTAGTATTTCACCAGGTTGTGGTAGTGCAGCGCCCGGAGGAAGTACGCCTCCCCCAGGATCTGGTCCTGCTCGCCCGGATCGAAGCCGTTGACCGCCGGCACCTTCTCGATGAGGACGTTGGCGCGCTTGACCCCGTCATAGATGGCGTTCCACATGCCGGTGACATCGCTGTTGTTGGCAAAGAAGTCGTTCTGGTCCGCTTCCTGATAGGACGTGAACGTGCCGACGTGCTTGGCGTTGTCGGCATAGAGATCGCCGAAGTGGGTGAAGGTGCCGCCGTAGTAGTAGCCGCTCTGCAGCGCATTGTAGGCGCCGGCGAGGGCCGCCCGGGCGCCGGCCGGCGTCTTGATGGTCTTGTCGTCGGACAGCTGGTCCGGCGGACTGGTGTCCAGCAGCGAGTTGCAGGCGCCCAGCGCCAGCGAAGCCGCGAGGACGAAAGCGGAGCGCGAGAACATGCGGGCGCCTTTCGGGAGCTGTGAGATCGTGGTTGTCATGGTTACCACCCCGCCTGCAGGCCGAACGACCAGGTCCGGGCCACCGGATAGGCATAGAAATCGGTGGCTACCGATGCGCTGGAGGTCGAGCCATTGCTGTTGACCTCGGGATTGAACCCGGAGTAGTCCGTGGAGGTGAACACGTTCTGGCCCCGCACGTAGAGGCGGGCGTTGCCCAGCCCCAGCGCACCGGCGACGTGCTCCGGGAGCTGGTAGCCGATGGTCAGGTCCTGCAGCCGGATGTAGGAGGCGTCCTCGATCCAGCGGGACGATTCGAACCGGGCGTTGCTGAGGTCATCGAAACTGGCCCGGGGCTGGTCGGTGATATCGCCCGGCTGCTGCCAGCGGTTGAGCACCTCATGGAACTTGTTGTCATAGTTGTAGCCGCCGTCATCCGCGAACTGGCGCATGGCGTTGAAGACCTTGTTGCCCTGGCTGAACTGGAAGAACCCGGTCAGGTCGAAACGCTTCCACGACAGCGTGGTGGTGAGACCGCCGGTGTAGTCGGGCCAGGGGTTGCCCACGAAGGTCTTGTCCTCCGTGGTAATGAACCCGTCGTTGTTGCGGTCCTCGTACATGGCGTCGCCGGTGGCCGGATCCACGCCCAGGAACTTGTAGGCGTGGAACTCGCCGAGCGGATGCCCCACGGCCACCCGGTTGAAATCATAGTACCCGGTGGAGAACGGCTGGTCGTTGTAGAGGTCGGTCACCTTGTTCCGGTTGAACGACATGTTCAGGCTGGTCACCACCCGGAACCCCTCGGCCCGCGACGGCTGTACCGGCACCAGGGTCACGATGAACTCCAGTCCCTTGTTGGTGATGCCGCCGATGTTGTCGGTGAAGGAGGTGAACCCGCTGCTGCCCGGGATGGGGCGGCTGAGCAGCAGGTCGCTGGTCTTCTTGTGGTACCAGTCGGCGCTGACGGCGGCCCGGCCATTCCACAGCTCCAGGTCGAAGCCGAGATCCACCTGGGTCGTCTTTTCCCAGCTCAGCGCGCTGTTGCCCAGGTTGCAGGGGTAGTAGCCGGCCTCGTTGCCATAATTGGCGGTACAGGAGGTCGTCTGGTACGGGTAGTTCCCGATGGCCTGGTTGCCGGTGCGGCCCAGGCTGCCCCGCAGCTTGAGCAGGCTGATGGTCCGGCTGCCGGCGAGGAAGCCTTCCCGGCTGGCCACCCACGCCAGCGACGCGCCGGGGAAGAAGCCGTACCGGTTGTCAGGACCGAACACTGACGCGCCATCGCTCCGGAAGGTCAGGCCCAGGAGGTACTTCTCGTCCAGCGTGTAGTTGGCCCGCCCGAAGAACGACACCAGCCCGTTCTCCGCATAGGTGCCGGCGAACTGGGTGACGTTGGTGGCGTTGCTCACTTCCTTCAGCTGCTCGTCGGTGAGGATCTCGCCCCGGACGAAATTGAGATCGGTCCGGTTCTGCTCGATGCTCGAGCCGCCGGTCAGGCTCAGCTGGTGGCGGCCGCCCCAGTTGCGGTCATAGTTCATGAACCCGTCGAAGACGTAGCGCTGGGCGTTGGAATAGCCCCGCTTGGCGACGCCCCCCAGTGCCGCTCCCGTGGTGTTGGGCACGGTGGGCGACTGGTACTGCTCCTCCGTGAGGTTGTAGAGATCCACCCCGACCCGGCCCGTGATCCGAAGCCCGCGCCCCAGGTCATAGCGGGCCTCGATGTTGGCCAGGGTCGACTTGGTCAGCGCCCGGGTGGTGTTGACCGAGGCCAGGTGGACGGCATTGGGATAGGTGAGCGGGACGCTGCTGGGGGTGAAGCTGCCGTCCGGCTGGCGCACCGGCACGTACGGCTCCGCGGCGATGGCGTTGCCGACGATGCCTTCCAGGTTGTCGTCCGCCTCGACCCGGTCGTTGGTTTCACCCGAGAGCCCCAGGCCGGCGGAGATGTACAGGCGCGGAGTCGCCTGGAAGTCCAGGTTGACCCGGCCACCGATCCGGCGGTAGCCCGAGGAGATGACGATGCCCTCCTGGTCGTACCACGATCCCGAGACCCGGTACCGGATCTTGTCGGTGCCGCCCGCGGCCGCGAGTTCCATGCTGCTGATCGGGGCATTGCGGGTCACGGCATCCTGCCAGTCGGTGTTTACCCCGCTGGTGGGGAACCAGTCATCGGGATCGTAGCCGTCGTTGGCGGCCGCCTCCCGCATGTACGTCAGGTACTCATCGCCGTTGAGCAGGTTCAGCTTCTTGGCGATGGACTGGGTGCCCACGTAGCTGTTGAACGTCACCGTGCCCTTCCCGTCCTGGCCGCGCTTGGTGGTGATCAGCACCACCCCGTTGGACCCGCGCGAGCCGTAGATCGAGGCCGCCGCCGCGTCCTTGAGCACGTCGATGGACGCGATGTCCTCGCTGCTCAGCCCGGTGATCGCCCGGATGCCCTGCCCGCCCAGCCCGAGCTGGGAGAGATCCTCCGAGACCACCGGAACACCATCCACCACGTAGAGCGGCTGGTTGTTGGCGGTGATGGAGGCGGACCCGCGAATCCGGATACTGATGGCGTTGCCCGGATTGCCGGCGTTCTGGATGACCTGCACCCCGGGGGCGCGCCCCTGGAGCGCGGCATCGGCGCTGGCGTTGGCCGTGCCGCTGATCTCCTCGGAGCTGACGGTGCTGACGGCGGTGGCGAGGTTGTCGCGCTGGACGGTGCCGTAGCCGATCGAGACGATCTCTTCCAGTTCGATCGCCTTGAGGATCATGGCGAAGTCCAGGGTGACGTCCTCGCCCTGAATGACGGTGACCGGCGTGACCTGGTAGGCGAACCCGATCATCTGGACCCGCACCGACACCCGGCCCACCGGGACCTCGCGGATGATGTACAGCCCGTCGGCCGAGGTCTGGGCCCGCTGGGAAGTGCCGACGATCGACACGAGTGCGCCCTGCAGGGGTTTGCCGCTGGCCGAGTCCGTCACCGTGCCTCGAATGGCCTGGGCCTGGATGGTCCCTGCGCCGGACGCCAGGGCGAACAGGGTGCCGGCCAAGGCGAAGATCCTGTACCGGGGAAACTGCATGAAGCCTCCGCCCGAAAGAGAGTGAGGTGCCGCGTGTGATGATGCAGGCGATCCAGGTGCCGATCGCCGGGGAATCAGGGCCCGGTCAGCCGCACCGTGCCGTTGCTGGGATCGTAACTGCCGCCCGCCGGGACGAGGGCGAGGCGTACCCCGCCGGCGCCCAGCAGCGGCGCCCCCGGCGGGGTGATGTTGGCGGAGCGGGCGTCGTAGATCAGCACGGCGCTCCGGCCCAGCACCCGCCAGAGGCCATCGGGCCCAACCTCCAGGGCGGTGCCCTCATCGATGCCCACGCCGATCAGCGTGGGCCGCTCCAGCACCACGGCCAGCAGGCGATTGTGTCGCTCCCGCCGGATGAAATGCTGGTCCACGATGGCCCCGGGCAGGAAACCGAAGCCAGTCCGGACCTCGATGCTCCCCCGGGCAATGACCGGAAACTCATCTCCGAAATAACCCAGGCTGTCGGGCCGGCGCTGGTTGCCGGTGAGCATCGAATCGCTCATGACGGCGGCCCCGGCGGAAGTCCCTCCCAGCACCGCCCCGCCCAGATAGCGCCGCCGGATCGCGGCGAGGACCGGTGTGCCCTCCAGCGCGGCCACCAGCGGCACTTGATCCCCGCCGCTGAACCAGACGCCGGTGACGGAGTCGAGCGTGGTTTCCGCGCCCGCCGCGGGTCGGCGGCCCGTGATCGGAAGGGTGAAGGCCCGGGCGCCGAATTCCCGGAGTTGTGCCGCCTTGTCCTCGCCGGTTGCCTCGGGCTCGTCGCTCGCGAAGGGGACCACCACGATGACCGCCCGGCCCCGTCCGCCCGCCAGCTCCACGAATCGCTCGACCAGGGCGTCCGGCTGCGACCCGCCACCGACGATCAGAAGCGACCCCCGGACCTCCGCCACCTGTGCCGGCGCGCCGCTGGCGCCGGCCAGCGCGAGACACCACGCGAGGAACTGGGCCCGTCTCACCGGCCGGTGGCGGGCTCCAGCGAGCCCAGTCGCGCGGAGATCTGACCCGCCGCCGCGATGATCCGGGCCACCGCCCGCGCCCGCCGCGGCGGACCCAGCCGCATCACCGGCCCGCCGACGCTCACCGCGGCCACCACCTGGCCCCGACGATCGTTGACCGGGGCAGCGACGGCGGCATACCCCGCCTCGAGTTCTTCGGTGGCGGTGGCGTAGCCCTGCCGGTGCACCCGTTCCAGCTCCGCCTCCAGCCGCCGCCGGGTGATAATGGTCCGCGCGGTGAACCGGGCGAGCCGCCCGCCGCTGGCATCCAGAAACGCCTGCCACGCCGCGGGATCTTCGGCGCGGGCCGCCGCCAGCAGCACCTTGCCGCTGGACACTGCGTGGGCCGGCCAGCGGGTCCCGACACAGGTGGACGTGCTGCTGCGATAACGGCCCTGTACCTCCTCCAGCACCAGCACCTGATTCCCCACGAGCACATCCACCCCGACGGTGTCCCCCGTCTCTTCCGCGAGGGCTTCCAGCGTGGCCCGCGCCGCCTCGGACAGGCCCAGCGACCGCCGGGCGAGGGCACCGAATTCGACGGCCGCCACGCCCAGCCGCCACAGGTTCCGCTCAGGCGCCCTGACGACCATGTCCTCCCGTTCCAGCGCGCCTAGCAGTCGCAGCGTGGTCGGGCGACTGAGTCCGGCGGTGCGCGACAGGTCCGCCAGACGCCATGCCGGTGTCTGGTCGCTGAAGGCGCGCAGCACGGCGAATGCGCGGGCGACAGCCTGCGTGCCGGCGGCCTTGGAGGCCCGCATTGTGGAACTGGGTTTCACGATGTGGTCCATTGTTCAGCCGAAACCGGGCGGCGTCAAGGGGGGAGGTCGCAGCCACTGGCGTGGCAGGCGGACCGACCGCACCTTCGTGGCCATGCGCACCGACTTCGAATACATCGTGCTGGGGTTGGGCGGGCTCGGCAGCGGGGCCGCCTACTGGCTCTCGCGCCATGCCGGCCGGGACGTGCTGGGTCTGGAGCAGTTCGAGCTGGGACATGGGCGCGGAGAATCCCAGGACCACAGCCGGATCATCCGGCTGTCGTATCACACCCCAGCCTACGTGCGCCTGGCCAAGCGCTCCTATGAGTCCTGGGCCATGGTGGAAGCCGAGGCTGGCGAACCCTGCATTCTCAAGTGCGGCGGGCTGGATATCGCCCCGGGCGACAGCGCCATTCCCCTCGACCCGTATCTGCGGAGCCTCGCGGCGGAGGGCGTGCCGTTCGAGCATCTGGACGCCCGGGAGATCATGCGGCGATACCCTCAGTTCCGGCTGGACCAAGGGTGCCACGGCATCTTCCAGGAGGACGGCGGCATCGCCATGGCGGCGCGCGCCAACGCCATCCACCAGCGCATGGCCCGGGAGCACGGAGCCACCCTGCTGGAGAGAACCCCGGTGTCCCATGTCCGCTCGGTGGACAACGAAGTGGAAATCGTGACCGCGGACCGTGCCTACCGTTGCCGGAAGCTGGTCGTGGCGGCCGGACCCTGGAGCGGGGGTCTTCTCGGGAATCTCGGTGTCTCCCTGCCGCTGGAGGTGACCCAGGAACAGGTCACCTACTACAGCACGCCCCACCTGGCGGAGTTCGAGCCGGGGCGCTTCCCGGTGTGGATCTGGATGGACGATCCCTGCTTCTACGGCTTCCCGGTCTTTGGCGAGCGGGCCACCAAGATCGCCCAGGACGCCGGCGGCAAGGTCGTCACGGCCGAAAACCGGAGCTTCGAGCCGGATCCGGACAACTTCGCGCGGGTGCACAGCTGGGCGGAACGCTACCTCCCCCGGGCGCTGGGACCGGTGCTCTACACCAAGACCTGCCTCTACACCCTGACCCCCGACCGAGATTTCGTCATCGACACCCTGCCGGGGCACCCACACATCGCGGTGGCGATCGGCGCGGGCCACGCGTTCAAGTTCGCGTCGGTGATCGGCCGGATCCTGGGCGAGCTGGCGATCGATGGTGCGACGAGCAGCGATATCGGCGCCTTCGCGCTTGGACGCGAGGTGCTGACCCAGACGAATCCGGTACGGAGCTACATGCAGTAGGCGGCCGTTCCCCACGACCGGTCGATGCCCGTTCCAGCCTGAACACCAGTCCATCCATCCTCAGCATGGTGCCACCTGGCGCCATGTTCGGCGTCAATCGCCGGCGTTTTGGCATCGGTCCGTTGCCGATGCGCGGCGCATTGTCATGCGGGAGTCATGATTGGGATCAATACTGCTCGACGCGGGGATCGGGCCTCACGGAACACCTGGTGGCCGGACCACTGGGCGGGGGTGACACCGGACGGCGGCGGGACCTGCCACTGCCTTGAGAGTCCTGGATACGGGCCGTCGCACACGGCGGTCGTTCGTTCCCATCGAGCACTACAATGGAGACCCACATGAGACACCGTAATGGCCTTCTCGCGGCGGCGGGCATCGCCCTGCTTTCGCTTTGCACCTTCCCGGCGTTGCAGGCACAGATCCTGGAGACCGAAACCGCCCGCCCGCTCGGGAAGGGTGTCCTGGAAGCCAGCGGCAATTTCGAGTACCAGGTCGCGGCCGACGGGCGGGAGACGGCGATCCCGTTCGCGCTGGAGTATGGTTTGTCCAACCGGCTGGAGCTGCTGGTCGAGCCGGTGGCGTACACCGCGATCCGCCCCAAGACCGGGCCGCGAGCCACCGGGATCGGCGACATGGAGGTCATCGTCACCTACCTGGCGCGCCGGGAGACCCGCTGGCCCGCCATCGCCTTTGCCGGCGAACTGAAGTTCCCCACCGCGCACAACAACCTGATCGGCACCGGCCGGACCGATATCGCAGGCTACCTCATCGCCAGCAAGCTGTTCGGACGGCTGGATACCCACGCCAATCTCGGCTATACCATCGTCGGGCGCCCCGCCGGGGCACAGCTGAAGAACATCTTCAACTTTGCGCTGGGCGGAGAGCTTCATGTCAACCGCTCGACCTCCCTGTTTGGTGAAGTGCTCGCCAATACCGCCTCGTCGTCTGCCGGCGAGCCGACGGCGGGAGCGCCCCCGGGGACCACCATCCCAGAAGCGCCCACCGGCGAGATCGTCGGCTCCCTGGGGCTGGCGCGGTACGTGGCTCCCTGGCTGCGTATCTCCGCGGGGGTCAGCGTCGACAACAACGGTGCCGTCCTCTTCCGGCCCGGATTCACACTCAGCCGTCGCTAGCCGGCCTTCCGCGTCCGCGGGCCACTCGCTTCGCGCATCTCTCCTGAAGCGGGCCCCATCGCCGAGCGGTCGCGTCGGCGGTGGGACTCCGGACCGGCTGTGGTGATCTGCCACTCTGCCGGCGTGGCATCGCGGTGCGGCGGCAACCCTTCCCGCTCACGACGTTGCGGACCCCGACAGTACCGCTAGATTTGCGCACCCGCCTCTGGATTGGAACTGCCGCTCGTGACCGCGCCCCCTCCCCGATCGCCTGGCCTGCCCCGCCGAGGGACATCGCGCTCCCGCGCGCTGGCCCATCGCATCCTCGGGCTGTTCGGCTGGCGTGTGACGGGCGGCCTTCCGGACCTGCCGAAGTGCGTGCTGATTGTGGCCCCGCACACCTCGAACTGGGACTTCCCCATCGGCCTGCTGTCGATGTTCGCCACCGGGCTCCGGGCCAGCTGGCTGGGCAAGCACACGATTTTCTTCTGGCCGGTATCCTACCTGCTGCGCTGGACGGGTGGCGAGCCGATCGACCGCGCCGCCGCCCACGGCACGGTGGAGACCGCCATCCACAATTTCCAGACCCGGGACGCGTGGGTGCTGGCGCTCTCCCCCGAGGGAACCAGGCGGCGCATGGAACAGTGGAAGACGGGGTTCTACCGAATTGCGACCGGTGCTGGGGTCCCGATTGTGCCGATCTGGATCGACTACCGCACCCGCGAACTGCACATTGCGCCGCCGCTGGAGACCACCGCCGACATGGACGCCGACCTCCGGCGGCTGCGCGGGATCTTCTGCAAGGAGATGGCGCGCTACCCGGAGAAGTTCGCCGAGCTGCCCGCCGACCAGCCATCCACCCTGCCGGCGGCAGACTGACGTGACCGCAACCACCGGCAGCACCACCCGGCCAGCACGCCTTGGCGTTCGCTGGGCGATCATCGCCCTCTGCTTCCTCGCCTCCATCGTAGCCTACCTGCTCCGGACCAACATGTCGGTGGCGGGAACCGCGCTCAGCGAGGATCTCGGCTTCTCCCAGGTCCAGCTGGGCTTGGTCTTCGGCGCCTTTGCCTGGGGCTACGCCCTGTTCCAGTTTCCGGGCGGGGTCTGGGGAGACCGCTTCGGCGCCCGGCGGACGCTGGCGCTCCTTGCGGTCGCGTGGGGCGCCCTCAATCTGCTCGTCGGCCTCATGCCCGCCGCCGGCGCGGCCTCCCCGACGGTGCTGCTGGGCGCCGTGGTGGCACTCAGATTTCTCATGGGCGCGGCCCAGGCGCCGCTCTTTCCGGTGGTGGGCGGAGGCGCGATCCGCAACTGGTTTCCGGCCGCGGCCTGGGGTCTGCCCAACGCGCTGACCAACGCCGGCCTCGCCTTCGGCGCCGCCGCGACCGGACCGCTGGTGGGATGGCTGGTGGCTTCCGCCGGGTGGCGGCAGTCGTTCCTCCTGACGGCGCCGCTGGCGCTCGGGCTGGCGGGGGTGTGGTGGTGGTACTATCGCGACCAGCCAGCCGACCACTCGCGCGTTGGCCCGCAGGAGCTGGCGTATATCTCCAGCGGCCGGGCGCCCGCGGAGACGGCGCCGGCGCCGGCGGGCGAGTGGCGTCGAGTCCTGCGGGACCGCAATGTCCTGCTCCTTACCCTGAGCTACTTCTGCAGCAACTACCTGTTCTACTTCTTCTTCAACTGGCTGGTGATCTACCTGGTGGAGTCGCGCCAGCTCACCCTGCTCGAAGGCGGCTGGTACGCCGCCGCGCCGTGGGTGACCGGTGCGCTGGGCGCCGTCGCCGGTGGCGTGGTCACCGACCGGCTCACCCGCCGCCACGGAGCGACCCGGGGGAGCCGCTGGCCCGGCCTGCTGTCCATGGGAACGGCTGGGTTGCTGATTCTGGTGGTGCCCGCCGCGCCGAATGCCGTGACGGCGGTGGTCCTGCTCTCGCTCTGCCTGGGGCTGCAGCAGTTTTCCGACCCGATCTACTGGGCCGCGACCATCGCGGTAGCCGGACGAGACGCGGGAAGCGCCTGCGGTATCCTCAACACGGGAGGGAACGTGGTGGGGGGCGTCGGTGCGCTTCTCGTCCCGGTGACCGTCGCGGCGCTTGGGTGGCCCGCGGCGCTGGGGACCGCCGCGGGGTTCGCCGTCGTCGGGGCGGTGTTGTGGCTGTGGATTGAGGTGGAGTGAGGTACGGGGAGCTTGGCGATGGGGCGATGGTTGAGCCTCCGGCGGAAGGAGTCAAGCGGCCGACGCACACCAGGGCCTGAGCAAGGCCGGAGGAGCCGCTAGGCGATCTCGCCAATCCCTTGCGGCCCGAACGGCCGAAGCGAAGGCGCGGGTGCGCGGAGGCCGCGTTGGCCAGGGATGGCGGCCCAGGGGAATAGTCGGCGCCTCTCGGGCACGCTAGATTGGCGCTGTCACCCCGTCCACCGTTCCCCGTCTCCCAATCCCCGCCCCCATGTCTCAAGCCCAGCCTTTCGATGTCGCGATCGTCGGTTCCGGCGCCGGCGGCGGCATGGCCGCCTACATGCTCACCAGGGCGGGGGCGAAGGTGGTCCTGCTGGAAGCGGGTGACATGTGGGACAACACCAAGGACTCGGCGATGCTCACCTGGGCGCACCAGTCGCCCCGGCGCGGCAGCTCAACCCGGGAGCGGCCCTTCGGCGAGTTTGACGCCTGCATCGGCGGATGGAACGTGGATGGCGAGCCCTACACCCGCGCCCCGGGGACGAAGTTCGACTGGTGGCGGGCCCGGATGCTGGGCGGGCGCACCAACCACTGGGGCCGGATCTCGCTCCGCTTCGGGCCGGACGACTTCCGCGGCAAGAGCCGTGACGGCCTGGGTGACGACTGGCCCATCTCCTACGACGACCTCAAGCCCTGGTATGACGAAGTAGACCGGCTGATCGGGATCTTCGGCAGCAACGAAGGGCTCTACAACCACCCCGACGGCATCTTCCACCCGCCGCCCAAGCCGCGCTGCTGGGAGCTGCTGGTCAAGCAGGCGTCGGACCGGCTCAAGGTCACCTGCATCCCCTCCCGGCTGTCCATCATCACCCGGCCCCACAACGGGCGGGCGGCGTGTCACTACTGCGGCCAGTGCAACCGGGGCTGCGCGGTCAACGCCAACTTCTCCTCTCCCAATGTGCTCATCTTCCCCGCCATGGAGACGGGGCGGCTCACGCTGATCACCGGGGCCATGGCGCGGGAAGTCACCCTCGACCGTCAGGGCAAGGCCGACGGCGTGGTGTATATCGACAAGGCCACCCGCACCGAGCGCCGAGTGGACGCCCGGGTGGTGGTGCTGGCGGCCAGCGCCTGCGAGAGTGCGAGGATCCTGCTCAACTCCAAGTCCGCGAGCTTCCCCCAGGGCCTGGCCAATTCAAGCGGCGTGGTGGGCAAGTATCTCACCGACACCACCGGCACCGATGTCGGCGCGTTCATCCCCCGGATGGTGGACCACGTTCCCCACAACGAGGACGGGGTGGGTGGCGCCCATCTATACATGCCCTGGTGGCTGGACAACCGGAAGCTCGATTTTCCCCGTGGCTATCACATCGAGATCTGGGGCGGGCTCTCGCCGCCGGGCTACGGCTTCATGGGCGGCATCCAGAACTACGAGCCGGGCGGCGGGTACGGCCAGCGCCTCAAGCAGGACTACCGCAAGTACTACGGCGCCACCATCGGCTTCTCCGGCCGGGGCGAGCAGATCCCCAACGAGGACTGCTACTGCGAGATCGATCCGGATGTGGTGGACCAGTACGGCATTCCAGTACTGCGCTTTCACTGGAAGTGGACCGACTACGAGCTGAACCAGGTGAAGCACATGCAGGAGACCTTCCGCCAGCTGCTGGCGGAGATGGGGGCGGACATCCGCTCGACCATGCCCACGAAGGAACAGGGCTACGGCATCGCCAACGGCGGCGCCATCATCCATGAGCTGGGCACCGTGCGGATGGGCAGCGACGCGAAGGCCTCGGTGCTCAATGCCAACTGCCAGGCGTGGGACGTGAAGAACCTGTTCGTGACCGACGGCGGGCCGTTCGTGAGTCAGGCGGACAAGAACCCGACGTGGACCATCCTGGCGCTGTCGATGCGGGCCAGCGAGTACATCAGCGGGGCGATGAAGCGGGGCGAACTATAGTGTCGTGCGATTGACCGCGAAGGCGCGAAGGCGCGAAGGCGTACCAAGGGAGGACTGCATTGACTGACATCTCCAGACGTGACGCCCTGCAGACCATGGCCAGCGTCCCACTGCTTGCTGCGGGACTGCAGCCGGAACAGGTGCGCCGCGCCAGCGACGCCGCCCGGGCGGCGCTGCACGCCGCGAGCTTCACCCCGGCGTTCTTCACCTCGCACGAGTACGCCACCGTCCGGGTCCTCGCAGAGCTGGTCATCCCCCGCGACGGGCGTTCCGGCGGCGCACTCGACGCCGGGGTGCCGGAGTTCATGGACTTTATCCTCAACGAGAACCCCGGCATGCAGACGCCGTTCCGGGGCGGGCTGGCGTGGCTCGACACCGAATCGCGGGAACGCTTTCGGCAGGAGTTCGTGGACCTGGCCGACTCGCGCCGCCGCGAGATTCTCGACGACATCGCCTGGCCCAAACGGGCTCGGCCGGAGCACTCGCAGGGGGTGGCCTTCTTCAACCGGTTCCGCGACCTCACCGCCTCGGGGTTCTTCTCCAGCGAGATCGGCGTGGCCGACCTGCGCTACATCGGCAACCAGTTCGTCACGGAGTGGGCGGGCTGTCCCCCGGCGGCATTGGCGAAGCTGGGGGTGAAGTACTAGCAAACGGGGCGACAGGGATGGGAGCCGCCGGCGCGGGAGGGCTGGCAGCAGCCGCGCCGCGCGGCCTGGCCGATGGCGGCTTGGGTTTGACTAGCGGCACGGGTTCCCCGGCATCCAGCGCCTGCAGGAACGCCAGCACCGCCACCTCGTCCCGGCGGAGCGCGCCGGTGGCCCGCACCCGCCGGGCTTTTGGCGACGGCGCGGGCTCCGGCGGCGGTGCGGTCCGGCCCTCGAGGTAGGCCTGCAGCAGCCCGGGGTGCACGTAGTACTTCCGGCACACCGCCCGCGTATTCCCCAGCCGCTCGGCCACCGCGTCCACCGCCTTGACGATGTTCTTCTCCGCCTCCTTCGGATTGGCCGCCGGGCCCAGGGCGCGAAGTTCCTTCGCGGCGAGCATGGACCCGGCCCAGGTGCGAAAGTCCTTGGCGGTCACCACCACGTGGGTCATGCTCCGCAGGTACTCGTTCACGTCTCCCGACGACACCGCCTGACGGTGGCCCGAGGGGTCCAGGTACTGGAACAGCTCCTGGCCCGGCAGGTCCTGGCAGCGCTGGATGATCCGCGCCAGACGCCGGTCGGTGAGGTCCACCGTGTGCTGCACCCCGCTCTTCCCCCGAAAGCTGAACCGCATCTTGTGGCCCCGCACCGTCACGTGCCGCCCGCGGAGCGTGGTGAGGCCGAAGGAGCGGTTCTCCCGGGCATATTCATCGTTCCCCACCCGGACCAGGGTCCGGTCCAGCAGCCGCACCACGGTGGCGAGGATCTGGCGCCGGGAGAGGTCGGGCGCGCGGAGATCACGCTCCACCCGCTCGCGGATGATGGGAAGACACTCGCTGAATTCGATGATCCGGCGGAACTTCGAGTGGTCGCGGGCGGCGCGGTAGGAGGGGTGGTAGCGGTACTGCTTGCGGCCCCGGTCGTCCCGGGCGGTCACCTGGATGTGGCCGTCGGGATCGGGACAGATCCAGACATCGGTCCACGCCGGCGGGATGGCCAGCTTCAGGATCCGCTGCCGCACCGCCGGATCGGTGATCCGGGTGCCGTCGGGAGCGTAGAAGGCCCAGCCGGTCCCCACGCCTTTGCGGCGGATGCCGGCGAAGCCGTCGGTGACGTACCGGAGACCGGCACGGACCGCACTCTCGCGATGCTCATCGTTCCGGGTAGAGTCCATCGGCATGCAACATCACCGGAACCCCGCCAGCAGCGCCAGTCCACCCCGGCTCCCCGACCGCCGAGTCCTGCTGCGCGAGGTACCCGGGGAGCGCCAGGCTCCGGTTACGCTCTCCGGCGCCTTTCGCATCTTCGCGGCAGGAATTATCGCGAAGGCGCCCGCGCGAAGGCACCAGGCGTCCGTCCGTTGCTCACCCTCGTGGCAAGCCGTTTCGAGGCAACCCGAAGGTGGTGTCAGCAGCCCGAAGCCCGCTCCAAGACCAGCCCTGGCGCTTCTTGTCCTGGTGGCGAATGACCGGCGATTCCTGGCCATGGACCACCCCAGCCCCAGGGACCCGAAACATCCCCGGAACCCGCACCGTACAGCCCGACACCCCCTCACGGAGCCCCACGTCATGCTCAAGCCACTCCTCGGCGCAGCCGCCGCCGGCATCGTCACGGTGCTGCTGTGGAAGATCCTCGCCCTGTTCATCCTCCCCCTGGTCGGCGTTGCCCTGGCCGCGGTGTTCGTGGTGCTCAAGGTGGTGTTCATCGCCGGATCCATCCTGCTGGCCATCTGGATCTTCCGTCGGATGTCACGCAGCGAAGCCAGCGCGTAGCCCGTTAGGCGGTTGGCTGGGTGCCGTGATGCCCGGCCAGCCGGCGACGGACCGGCCGGCCGCCTTCCCCGTGGCCAGCGGGAGGTCGGCCGCCTAGTTTCCCCCTCATGCAACATCGTGTTCCCGAACTCCTCGCCCCGGCAGGCAGCCTCGATGCGGTGCGTGCCGCGCTGGCCAACGGGGCCAACGCGGTCTACCTCGGCGCCGAGCGCTTCAACGCCCGGGACGACGGGGCCCAGCTGTCGCTACAGGAGGTCGGAGAGGCGTGCCGGCTGGCCCACTCCCACGGTGCCCGGATTTACCTCACCTTCAACATCCTCTTCAAACCCGCCGAGCTGCACGACGCGCTGATCCATCTGGGTGAGTGCATCGACCTCGGGATCGATGCCGCCATCGTCCAGGACCTGGGCGCGGTCCGCCTGATCCAGCAACTCTACCCCGACCTCGAGATCCACGGCTCCACCCAGATGACGGTGCATGACGGCACCGGCGCCCGGGTGCTCGAGCGGCTCGGCGTGGACCGGGTGGTGCTGGCCCGGGAGAACACGATCGAGGACATCCGCGCCATTCGCGCCGCGGTGCCGGACCTCGGCCTGGAGTCGTTCATTCACGGAGCGCTGTGCATCGCCTACTCGGGCCAGTGCTTCATGTCCGGCATGATCTCCGAGCGGAGCGCCAACCGGGGCGCCTGCGCCCAGTCCTGCCGCAAGGACTACCTCCTCACCGACGCGGTGACCGGCGAAGAGCTGGACCGCGGCTACCTCATCTCGGCCAGGGACCTGGCGGCGGCCGAACATCTCGACGCGATTGCCGAGGTGGGGATCGGCTGCCTCAAGATCGAGGGCCGGAAGAAGAAGCCCGAGTACGTCGCGACCGTCACCCGGACCTACAGAAGCTTCCTGGACCGGCTGGCCCAGGGTGAGTGGCGCCCGCCCACCGAACGCGACATGCAGCCGCTGGTGCAGATCTTCTCTCGCGGCTTCACCGGCGGCATGTACGGCGGCCGGGCAGGCCGGGAATACATCACCCGGCTGCAGCCCGACAACCGCGGCGCAGAGCTGGGCGGCGTAATAGGACAGGAAGGAACCGAGCTGATCATCGCAGTGACCCAGCCGGTCGCGGTGGGCGATGGGCTCGGCTTCGAACACCCCCAGGGATCCTCCCGTGGGAACACCGGCTTCGCCGTGTCGCGGGTCCGCGATCTCGGCCGGAAGGACGGCCGTCTCCGCCAGGCCATCAACGCCGGGGCGCCAGTCGCGGCCGGCTGGGTCGTGGTACGCTCGGCGCAGGCATCCCTGATCGCCGAGGCCCGGGGATCCTTCGCGGGGACGCCCGCCCACCTTCCTCCGGCCAAGACGAGACTCGACTTCCGCCTCTCCGGTGCCGCCGGCACGCCGCTCCACATGGTAGCCACGGCCGGCAGCGACAGCGTGAGCCTCGAGAGCACCGTCCCGCTTGCCCCCGCCGACAAGCGTGGGCTCGACGACACGAAGCTGGCCGAACAGCTCGGCCGGCTGGGAGAGACGCCGTTCGAGCTGGGGGTGGTGGATGTGTCGGAGTTGGGCGATTCGGCGATTGGGCGATTGGGCGATTCGCACGGCGGCGCCGGCCTGTTCCTGCCGGTGAGTCAGTTGAACGACCTCCGGCAGCGCGCCGTGGCCGAGCTGCTGGCGCGCCGGGAGCGTACGGAGCACGCCCGGAAGGCCGAGCGGGAGGCCCGGGTCACCGCGGCCATAGTCGGCGCGGTGCCAGAATCCGGCACCGAGCCCGGAGCCCACCCGCGAAGCGCCGGATCGCCGAATCGCCCAGCCGCCCGCCTCATCGCCGAGACCTTCTCCCTCGACGCCGCCCGTGAGGCGGTGACAGCGGGCGCCAGCGAGATCTCCCTGGATCTCTTCCTGCGCCACCCCACCCCACCGGTGAGCCGGGTCAGGGCGCTGATCGAGGAGCTGGGGGCACAGGACGTCACCCTTCGCCTCCGGACGCCCACTATCGTGCGGCCCGAGGAGCGAAAGACCCTCGACAAGTGGCTGGCGCTGGAGACCCCGATCGTCAGCGGGCATCTCGGACTGGTCGCGGAGCTGGCGGCGGCGGGCCGGAACGTCGTCGCCGACTACGCGATCAACTGCTTCAACCAGGTGAGCGCCGGGGAGATCTTCGCGCTGGGCGCCGAGCGGATTGTGCTGTCGGTGGAGCTGACGGGAGAGGAATTGGCCCAGGTGGCCGCCCCCTGGCCCGCCGACCGGTTCGAGATCTTTGCCTACGGCCGGCCGGAGGGGATGATCCTGGAGCACTGCGTGCTGTCGGCCGCCTTCGACCGGGAGGTGACCACCTGTCGCGATCTCTGCGTCCAGAAGCATCCGCAGGTGGAGCTCACCGATCCCGCCGGCTACGCCTTCCCTGTGGCCACCGACTCGGCCTGCCGCAACCGGCTGCTGCATTCACGGCCGGTGGACGGCTCGGAATACCTTCCCGCCCTCTGGCGGAACGGATTCCGCGCCTTCAAGCTGGTGTTCAACGTGCCCTCGGATCCGGTCGCGGAAGTAACGAGGGCCTACCGCGAGCTGCTTGACGCGCTGTCAGCGGGCCAGCCAGCCGACCACTCCGTGATGCGCCAGATCACCGGCCGGGAGTACACCCGCGGCCACTTCGCCCGGGCGGTGTAGCGGGACGGCGGGACGGCGGGATGACGGGATGGCGGGATGGCGGGACGGCGGGACGGCGGGATGGCGGGACGGCGGGACGGCGGGGGCGGGACGGCGGGACGGCGGGACGGCGGGACGGCGGGACGCACAGGGTCGACTCAGCTGCGGTGAGAGTCAAGCGGCCGACGAGAACCTGCGCCGGAGTGAAGCCGGAGGAGCCGCCAGGCGATCTCACTGATCCCTTGAGGGCCGAACGGCCGACGCGACGGCGCAGGTTCTCGGAGGCGGTGATCGGCGAGTCGGCGATTGGGCGCAGGACGGGTACATTCTCCTCTGTTGTTTTCAACTCATATCCGACCAGGGTTTCCCGTGAGCATTGATCGCAGAGAGTTTCTCGCGACCGGCGCCGCCGCCGCCGCGGTGCTGGGCCTACCGGGACGGCCGCGCCTTCCGCAGCCCGAGCCCGATCCGACCATCCGGCTACTGTGCCAGCGGGGGCTGGAGGCCGCCCGGTCGGCGGGGGCGGACTACGCGGACATTCGCGTCACCCGTACCCGGAGCCAGTCGGTCCGCACCCGGGAGCAGCAGATCACCGGCGCCTCCGACAGCGAGACAGTGGGGTTCGGCATCCGGGTGCTGTCGGGGGGCGCGTGGGGGTTCGCGGCCAGCCGGGAGATCACCCAAGCGGAGGTCGTGCGGATCGCCCGCCAGGCGGTGGCCCAGGCCAGGGCCAACCAGCGGGCCATCCGGCAGCGGGTGGTCCTGGCGCCGACGCCGGCGGTCAAGGATGGGCGGTGGCAGAGCCCCATCGAGATCGATCCCTTCACCGTGCCCATCGAGGACAAGGTGGCGTTGCTGCTCAGGGCCAACGCCGAGGCGCTCAAGGTGGCCGGGGCGCGGTTCGTCACCTCGTCGCTCTCGTTTGTGCTGGAAGACAAGACCTTCGCCTCCACTGACGACGTCTTCACGGTGCAGAAGATCTACCGCGCCGTCCCGCAGCTTACCGTCACCGCGGTAGACTCGAGCACGGGCGATTTCCAGTCCCGGGAATCGGCCGAGGTGGCGCCGATGGGGCTGGGGTACGAGTGGGTGGTCAAGGCGGACCTCCCGGGGCGGGCGCCGCTCTGGGCGGAGGAGGCGGTACGGAAACTCACCGCGAAATCGGTGGACCCGGGGCAGTGGGACCTGGTGCTGGAGCCGCACCATCTCTTCCTCACCATCCACGAGTCCATCGGTCATCCCACCGAGCTGGACCGGGCACTGGGCTACGAGGCCAACTATGCGGGGACCAGCTTCTGCGCTCCGCCGGAGAGGGTGCTCAACAAACTCCGCTACGGCCCGGAATTCATGAACATCCAGGGGGACCGGTCGCAGCCGGGCTCCCTTTCCGCCTGCGGCTGGGATGACGACGGGGTGGCACCGGAGACCTACCACATCATCAAGAACGGTGTCCTGGTGGACTACCAGACCACCCGGGACCAGGTGGCGCTGATCCAGCCCTACACCGGGCGGACCCGCTCGCACGGCTGCTCCTACGCGCAGACCTGGAGCGACGTGCAGTTCCAGCGGATGCCCAACGTGTCGCTCCTGCCCGGCGAGCAGGACCTGGGGGTGGAGGACCTCATCGCCGCCACCGATCGCGGCATCTACATCATCGGCCGGGGCTCGTACTCGATAGACCAGCAGCGCTACAACTTCCAGTTCGGCGGGCAGGCCTTCTACGAGATCAAGGACGGCAAGGTGGCCGGCATGCTCAAGGACGTGGCGTACCAGTCGCGGACGACCGATTTCTGGAACTCCATGGACATGATCGGTGGGGCCAGGTCCTATGAACTGGACGGCAGCCCCAATGACGGGAAGGGGCAGCCGGGACAGAGCAATGCGGTCAGTCACGGCTGTGTGCCGGCCCGGTTCCGCAATGTGAACGTGCTCAACACCGGGAGGTCCCGTGACTGACTGGTTCTCGCGGGACGAGGCCCGCGCCCTCACCACCCGGATCCTCGGCTTCTCGAAGGCGGAGGGGTGCCAGGTCAACCTCTCCTCCACCATCGAGGGCAACACCCGCTCGGCCGGGAACGGCGTGACCACCTCCGGCGAGACCCGGAACGCCTCGGTGACGATCACCTCGCGCGTGGGCAAGCGGAGCGCCTCGGCCACGACCAACCTCTTCGACGATGCCTCACTCCGCCGCGCGGTGGAGACCAGCGAGCGCCTGGCGCGCCTCGCGCCGGAGAATCCTGAGCTGATGCCGCTGCTGGGGCCGGCCGAGTTTGCGGCGGTCCCGGCAGTGTTCCAGTCCACCGTCGCACTGGACGCGGCGGCGCGGGCCGACGCGGCGAAGACGGCGGCGGATGCATGTCAGGCAGCCGGCCTGGTCGGCGCCGGCTTCATCCATCGCCGCGCCGGGGCGGATTGTGTGGCCAACTCGGCGGGGCTGTTTGGGTATCACGCCGCGAGCGCGGCGTCCAGCACCCTGACCGTGCGCACCGCCTCCGGCGACGGCTCGGGCTGGGCCGGGTCGGCCCACAATGACTGGAGCCGGATGCGCCCGGCGGCGGAGATCGCCGGGGTGGCGTCGGCCAAGGCGCTGGGCAGCCGTGGCGCGGCCGCACTGGAGCCCGGCCGCTACACCGTGCTGCTGGAGCCGATGGCAGTGGCCAACCTGCTGGGCCTGCTCACCTTTGCCATGAGCGCCCGCAGCGCCGACGAGGGGCGGAGTTTCTTCAGCCGGCGCGGGGGCGGCAATCGGATTGGCGAGCAGGTGGTGGACGAGCGGATCACCATCCTCTCCGACCCCCGCGATCCCGACCTGCTGCAGCAGCCCATGACCAGCGAGGGGCAGCCGCTCGGCCGGACCGTCTGGATCGAGAACGGGGTGGTCCGGAATCTCGCCTACGATCGCTATTGGTCGGACAGGAAGGGCGTCGCGCCCCGGCCGTCCGGCGGGGGCATCAAGCTGGTCGGCGGGAATGCCACCACCGAGGAGCTGATCGCGACGGTGGATCGCGGCCTGCTGGTGACGCGGTTCTGGTACATCCGGAGCGTGGACCCCCGCACCATCCTGTACACCGGGTTGACCCGTGACGGAGTCTTTCTGATCGAAGGCGGCAAGGTGACCCGGGCGGTGAACAACTTCCGCTTCAACGAGAGCCCGGTCACCATGCTCAGCAACCTGGTGGCGCTGGGACGGGCGGAGCGGGTGTCGGGTTCCGACTCGGGTGAGGCAGGTGGGACGGCCTACATGGTGCCGCCGCTGGTGGCCCGGGACTTCACCTTCAGCTCCGTGAGTGAAGCGGTGTAGCACAGCGGGACGGGCTCATCCATCCAAGGCGTCCCGGACGCTCTGGGCCAGCAGGGCCGGGGTGTAGGGTTTCTGCAGGAAGTGGACGCCCGGCTGGTCCACGCCGTGCTGCATGAGGGCGTCGTTGGTATACCCCGAGCTGTACAGCACCAGCATTCCGGGCCGCTCGCGGACGATGGTATCGGCCAGCGCCCGGCCGCTCATCCCCGGCATCACCACATCGGTGCACAACAGCTGGATGGGCGTCGTGGTGGCCCGCGACAGCCGCAGCGCTTCTTCGGCGCTGGCCGCGGCCAGGACCCGATAGCCCTGCCGCGCCAGGGCCCGCTCGGCGACTCGCCGAACCTGGTCCTCGTCCTCCACCAGGAGAATCGTCTCAGTGCCACCCGCGGGGAGACCCCGCGAGGGCCCAGAGCTCCGGTCGACCGGCTCCGTGACTCGGGGCAGGAACACCCGGAACGTGGTCCCCGATTCCGCCTTGCTCTCCACCGCAATGAGCCCGCCACTCTGCTGCACGATTCCCAGAGAGGTGGACAGCCCGAGGCCGGTGCCGTGCCCCAGCTCCTTGGTCGTGAAGAACGGCTCGAAGATCCGGGGCTCTACCCCGGGGTCAATCCCCGGTCCCGTGTCGCTCACCGCGAGAATGACGTAGTCGCCGGCGGGCACCTCACCCTGGGGCAACGCCAGCGGCACGGCTACCGAGAGATTGGAAGTGGTGATCGTCAGCCGACCACCCCGGGGCATGGCATCCCGGGCATTGGCGGCGAGGTTGATCAGGACCTGCTCGAACTGCGCGGGATCCACCCGCACCCGCCAGAGTTCCGGCGAAAGGTCGGTCACGATCCGGATATCCTCCCCCAGCAGCCGGCCCAGCAGACGTTCCACCCCGGCGATGAGCTGGTTCAGGGCGACCACCCGCGGTTCGATGACCTGCTTCCGAGCAAAGGCCAGCAGCTGGGCGGTCAGCCGACTGGCCCGCTCCGCCGCCTCCCGGATGACTGCCAGGTCCTCCCGTGCCGGACTGTCCGCCGGCACCTCGGATTGGGCGGCTTCGGCGTGGCCCATGATGACGGTCAAGAGGTTGTTGAAGTCGTGCGCCAGCCCGCCGGCGAGGCGGCCGATGCTCTCCATCTTCGACGTCTGCATCAGCCGCTCCTGCAGCTGCTTCCGCTCGGTAATATCGGTAATGCTTCCGCGCACGAGCGTCTCAGTCGCAGACGGCAGCAGGGCCAGGCTGATCTCGCAGAGGATGTCCTTCCCCGCCGCATTCCGGTGCACCCACTCGAAGCGGGGGATCTCGCCCCGAACGGCGGCCTGAAGTTCCTCCATCGCGCGCTCCCGTGACGATCGCCCGTCGGGCTGGAGCGGCGGGCTGAGGTCCGCGGGTCCGTGCAGCAACAGCGTCTCACGATCCATGCCGAACAGCTGCTCAGCCCGGCTGTTGACCGCCAGGAAGCGGCCGTGTTCCAGACCGAGGACCACGATGGCCTCGGGAGCATGCTCCACCAGCGCCCGGTTCCGCAGTTCGCTGAGCCGGAGCGCCTCGTCAATCGCCAGCCGCTCAGTCACATCCTCGCCGATGCTGTAGGTGCCGCTGACGCGGCCGGCGTCGTCCCGGAGCAGCGCGTTGGTCCAGCGAATGCGGCGGCGAACGCCGGCCTTGGTGAGGATGTCGTTTTCGTAGGTGACCGGCAGCCCACCACCCTGGGCCGCGGCCAGAAACATCGGCTGGGCGGCTTCGTTGGGGGGGATGAACCGGGCGAACCAGTTCGAGCCGATCACCTCGGCCTCGGTCCACCCGGTGAGATCCAGCAGGAAGCGGTTACACGAGGTCACGACCCCCGCCCGGTCAAGGGCGACGGCGATCAGGCTGAGTTGCTGCAGCGCCTGCCTGAGGGTGCGATCGAAATCGGGAGGAGCGTCGGCCACGTCCACCTGCGGGGAAGGTCGAGGTAGCATGGGTTGCCGGAACGTCAGGTGTCAAGCAGGACCGGCGTGGGCTGGCGCACCGGCCACGTCATGATACCTTGACTCATCCTGCAGACCAGCGAAACGCCCATCAGCCCCGAGCAACTCCGCGGCGCCCACCACCGCCGCCGATCCCTGGCTGCCGGCGGGAGGTTTCTTCCCGCGGCCGGCGTATTTGCCGCGGTCCTCCTGCTTCAGGGGCCATCTCCCCGCGCCCTTCCCCGCGTCAGCGATTCGCTTCCCCCGGTTCACCCAAACGACAATCGCACCCCTGCGGGTCAGCTCCATGGCGACACGCTGAGCCTGCGGCTGGAAGTCCGCATGGCCACCTGGCGGCCGGAGGGGGAACACGGACCTTCGGTCGCAGTGGCCGCCTTTGCCGAGGCCGGCCGAGCCCCGGAGATCCCGGCACCGCTGATCCGGGTGCCCGCCGGGACGGTCATCGTGGCCTCGGTGCAGAACCTCCTCGGCGACTCCACCATCACGGTGCACGGACTAGTCACCCACTCGGGCGGGCAGGGCGACAGCCTGGTCCTTCGGCCCGGGGAGTCGGCCACTGTCGCCTTTGGCACGGGCGATCCCGGGACCTACATCTACTGGGCGGTCGCCGGCAATGCCAATGTCGAGCGGGAGCAGACCGCCGGCGCATTCATCGTGGACCCTCCGGGCGGCTCGCCGCCGGACCGGGTCATGGTGATCAACATCTGGGGCACGCTGCTCGACTCGGTCACCTATCAGAACGCGCTGACCATCAACGGCCTCTCCTGGCCCCACACCGAACGCATCGAGGCTACGGTGGGCGATTCGGTCCGCTGGCGGGTGATCAATGCCAGCTTGCGCCCGCACCCGATGCACCTGCACGGGTTCTTCTTCCGGATTGATGCCCTGGGTGACGGCCTCCGTGATGCCCCGATCCCGGCCCCCCTGCGCCCGATGGCGGTGACCCATACCCTGGATCCGTGGGAGACGATGGCCACCACCTGGGTCCCCGAACGACCGGGCCACTGGCTCTTCCACTGCCACATCGGCTTCCATGTGGTGGCCGACACCCGCCTCGAGCCGCCACCGGCGGAGAGCCATGACCGCATGGCGCACGATCCGACGGTGCACATGGCTGGCCTGGTGATGGGCATCGTGGTGCATCCGGCCCCGGGGGTGGCGGAACCGGCCCGCGGCCCCGCCCGGCAGCTCCGGCTGCTGGTCCAGGAAGGCAAGCGGAGAGGACAGGCGCCGAGGGCGATGGGCTACGTGCTGCAGCGCGGTCCACGCCCGCCGGCACCGGATTCGCTGGAAATCCCCGGTTCCCTGCTGGTGCTCACCCGGGACCAGCCCACGGATATCACGGTGATCAATCGGCTGACCGAGCCGGCGGCGATTCACTGGCACGGCATCGAACTGGAGAGCTACTCCGACGGGGTCGCGGGCTGGAGCGGCCTCGGGATGCACCTGGCGCCCTCGATCCTGCCGGGAGATTCGTTTGTGGCTCGCCTGACATTGCCACGGGCGGGGACGTTCATCTACCACACCCACATGAACGATATCGAGCAGCTCACCTCGGGGCTGTACGGCGGGCTGGTGGTGCTCGAACCGGGCCAGCGGTGGGATCCGCGGCGGGATCACATCTTCGTGGCGGGATGGGACAGCGAGGAGGAGCCGGTGCACCTGCTGGTCAACGGCGACTCGCTGCCGCCGCCGCTCGAATTGGCCGCCGGCGTGGCCCAGCGGCTGCGGTTCGTGAATATCGGGGTCGCGGCCCGGTGGCGTTTTTCCATCTACCGGGACACAGCCCTGGTGCAATGGCGCCGGCTGGCCCGCGACGGCGCCGACCTGCCACCAACGCAGGCGGTGACGGCGCCGGCGGTGGAGAGGGTGGACGCAGGCGAGACCCGCGATGTCGAGTTCACGCCCTCACGGGGCGACTACCGTCTCGTGGTGGGCGACCCCGCCAAGCCCAAGTGGGTGCAGCTGCTCCGGGTGCGCTGAAACCGGGAGACTACTGCCGCTTGCCCGTCGCCATGACTTCATCCTGCTCCCCCCGCACCTCGAAGCCCCGGGCGCGGCCCTGGTGCACGTCAAACTCGAAGACAAAGTCCTTCACCACCTCGTACAGCTCTCCCGCCTCGAAGAAGCCGGTAATGAACCAGTTGGCCTGAATCGGGATGAGGATGACCTCTCCCGCACCGGGCCACGGTTCGGGTTCCCACCGACCCATCAGGGAGTCCCCTCGGAGCGCCACCGTGAAGGTGAAGGTCTTGGCGCTGTCGCCGGCTTCGGGCGCGGGGGAAGTGCTGTCGCCGGGCTGCGGTTCTGGCCGGGACCACGCGAACTGGTACGCTCCCTCCAGCGGCTGCGCCTCCCGCGCCGAAACGGTCATCCGGTACGAGGGTTGGACCTCGATCTCCAGGGGAACCGCGACTGTTCCCCAGTGCAGGAGCAGCGTTGTCCCCGTCAGCCCTACCGCCGAGAACGACCAGGTCAGTACCTCGGTGAACGCGCCCGCTCCTGGGGTCACATCGAAACGCACCTGGCCAGGCTTCGGCAGGGAATCGAGGTGCGGCACGTGGAACTTGTGGTGGACGGTGTCCAGGACCACCGTCCAGTCGCCCTCCCGGACGATCATCCAGACGGCATACTTCCCCTTGGACAGGGGGTGTCCGTTCACCTTGACGTCCCGGCTCACCTCCAGGGTGGTGGCCCAGTTGGCGCCCGGAGTCCACACCTCGTGCCAGGTGACGACCTTCCCGAACAGGGAATCCCGGCCCCGAACCCGGGGACGGGAATAGTCCACTGTCAGCGTGGTACCGTCCACGGTCTGGGACACCGAGCCCAGTTCACTTGCCTTGATCTGGGCCGGGGCGGGGCTTGGGAGGCCCACCGCGGAGCACAGGACCAGGGAGATGATCGCAGGACGCAGGCGCACGGGTTCCTCTCAGCGGAAACGGGCATCACCGGGGGAAGAGCACCGCAAAGTAGGCTCACCCTTGGCAGGGGGCCAGCCGATGGGTCAGGTTGAAAGTCCCCGATACGGGTGCACCGGAGCCTGGGTTCCGGGCTGGCGGTCGGTGGTGGCGGGTTGCATCTTAGCCGATCATCACGGTCGGAATGCCGCTGTCCGGTATCGGTTGGATGTGCCCGATCTTCCTTTCCCTACCAGAGGACCATGACCATGTCAGCGCGATACGCCCTGTTGCCGCTCCTGGCCCTTTCCGCCTGTTCCCCGCGAGGCCAGACGCCAGCCGCCCCCCAGGAGGTGGTCTTCACGGCCGCGGATTTCAGCTTCACCGGTCCCGACAGCATCGCCCCCGGGGTCACCACGATCCGCCTGGCCAATCATGGAGGCCAGCCGCACCATCTCATCGTGGGGCGGTTTGAGCCCGGCAAGACGCTCCCGGACCTGATGGCATTCTTCCAGGCCAACCCGAACGGCGAGCCGCCGTTCATGACCTGGCGCGGTGCGGCGGCGGCGGTCGTACCGGGTGATACCACCGGCTCCACCAACGACCTCCCAGCCGGGCACTATGTGGCCATCTGCTTCATCCCGGATCCGGCAGATGGCGCGCCGCATCTCGCCAAGGGCATGATCCGTGAGTTCACCGTGGCGGGCACTCCCGGCAGCGCCAAGGCTCCCACCGCGGAAGCGGAGATCCGGCTCAAGGATTTCGGTTATGCTGCCCCGGTATTGTCGGCGGGGACCCATACGTTCCACGTCATCAACGACGGGCCGCAGACGCATGAGATCCAGGTGATCCGGCTGAACCCCGGTACCACAGGCCAGCAGTTCCTGGCCGCCATGGCCCCCGGAGCCTCCGCTCCACCTCCCGGCAGCTTCGTGGGAGGGCCCGGGGCACTGAGCACGGGGCTGGACAACTACTGGACGGTCACGTTCACTCCGGGGACCTATCTGTTTATCTGTTTCGTGCCGGATACCGACGGAACTCCGCACGTGATGAAGGGGATGGTCCACGAGTTTACCGTCCCGGCGACCTGAGCCCAGCGCCCGCCAACATCGGGGCCGGCAGCAAGGCCGCCGCCACAGGACGAGGGACGATCGCTGACAAGCAAGAGAGGCGATGATGACCAACACAATGCTGCGTACCGCGACGATCACCGCATTACCGGACGTCCGGCCGCGCGACGACGAGCTGGACCTGTTCGGCCTGACCCATCCGGGGCTGGTCCGCAAGGAGAACCAGGATCATTTCCTGCTCTGCACCATCCACCCGCAAGTGGTAGTGCACGCGACCAGCCTTCCGGTGCCGGACCAATTGCCGCTGCGGGGGCAGCGGCTCGCCACCCTCCTGCTGGTGGCCGACGGCGTGGGCGGCACCGCCGCCGGCGCCGATGCCAGCCGGCTGGCCACCGAGAGCATCACGAGCTACGTGTCCTCGACCCTCCGGTGCTACCACACCGCCGGATCGTCCGCCGACACCGAGTTCCTCGATGCGCTCAAGGCCGCCGCCTTCGAGGCCCACAACGCGGTACGCGCCGAAGCGCTGGCCAACCCGGAGGTGCGCCGCATGGCCACGACGCTCACGCTGGCCATGGCGGTGTGGCCCTGGGCATACGTGGTGCAGGTCGGCGACAGCCGCCTCTACCACTATTCAGGCGGGACCCTGCGGCAGGTGACCCGGGACCAGACCATGGCCCAGGACCTGGTGGACCGGGGCGCGCTGCCCAAGGACCGGCTGGCGAGTTCGCCGTTCCGCAATGTGCTCATCAGCGCCATCGGGGGAGAGGCGGCCGAGCCGGAGGTGATCCGGATCGACATCAGCGAACGGGGCTGCGTGCTGCTCCTGTGCAGTGACGGAGTGACCAAGCACGTGTCGGATGAGGTCCTCGCCGAGCAGGTCAAGCACATGGAATCCTCGGAGCAGCTGTGCCGGACAATCCTGGAGCTGGCGCTGGCCGGCGGTGGCAGCGACAACATCACCGTGATTGCGGGGCGGGCGCCGCGGCGGCGCGACAGCGGTGGGGTGCGGCCGGGGGCCTAGAGAATCCGGCGAGGCGCGGAAGGGGCGGCGTGAGGTGTACCTGCCGGATGGTCATGCGCACCGCCGCCCAGCGCTACCCGGTGATCTACCTCCTTGAGGGCGATGATCCCTTTCCTCATGCCACGGGATCATCTCCCTCCTGACCCGGCAAAGCCGGATGCCTTTGCCATTCTCGTCGCCATCCTCCGCAGCGCACCCATCGGAGACCCGGTGGTCCCCTTCTCGCGACAGAAACTGCAGCACGGCCAGCACCAGATGCGCGCCACGCACTCGCCGAGCCAGCCCTAGCACGCGCCGCGCATCCCGCCCTTCCCCCGCTATCCGTGCTCCGGGGGGCGGCGTATACTTGGCGTGGCATCAGACCGGCCTCTCCCAGCGCGAGCGCAGCACCGGCCGCCCGCGGATGGCGCACCTTCACATGGCGACCTCATGCCCACCTCGCCCCTTCGTATCGGCATCATCGGTTCCGGCTTCAACGCCCGGTTCCACATGCAGGCCTTCCAGGCGGTGCGGGACTGTGAGGTGGGCGGGGTCTGGAGTCCCAACCGGAAGAACGCCGCCGCGGCCGCGGCGTATGCCAATCAGCTCGATGTCGGCCCCTGCAAGCCCTATCGCTCCATCGGCCAGATGGTCGGCGACCCTGACATTGACGCGATCTGGCTCTCCGGCCCCAACCAGGCGAGGATCGAGAACGTCGAGGAGCTCTGCGATCCGATCATGCGGGGCAAGGCGGAGCTGGCCGGCATCGCGTGCGAAAAGCCGCTGGCCCGTAATGTCGCCGAAGCCCGGACGGTGCTGGCGCTGGCGCAGAAGGCGGGGCTCCGCCACGGCTATCTCGAGAACCAGCGCTTTGCGCCGCAGGTCGAGACCGGCCGCAAGCTGCTATGGGCCCGGGGCGCCTCCCTGACCGGCCGGCCCTACCTCGCCCGCGCCGCCGAAGAACACAGCGGCCCGCACATGCCCTGGTTCTGGCAAGGGGCGCTGCAGGGCGGCGGAGTGCTCAACGACATGATGTGTCACTCGGCACTCGTGGTCCGCCACCTGCTGACCCGGCCGGGAGAGCCGCTCACCAGTGTGCGGCCGGTCCGCATCACCGGCCACATCGGGAGCCTCAAGTGGAGCCGTCCCGAGTACGTGAAGCGGCTCAAGGCCGCCATGGGGAAACAGGTGGACTACGCCAAGGCGCCGTCCGAGGACTTCGCCAGCCTGATGATCGAGTTCGAGACCGCCGAAGGGCTCACCGTCATGGGTGAGGCTACCACGTCATGGAGCTTTGTCGGCGCCGGCCTGCGGCTGTCGGCGGAGCTGCTGGGTCCCGAATACTCGATGAGCTGGAACACGCTGGATTCCGGGCTCAAGTTGTTCTTCAGCCGGGAGGTCCAGGGCCGGGCGGGCGAGGACCTGGTCGAGAAACAGAACGCCGAGACGGGGCTGATGCCGGTGGTGGCCAGTGAGGCCGCCGCGTACGGCTACGAGGCGGAGAACCGCCATTTTGTGCGGGTGTTCCAGGGCAAGGAGAAGCCGCTGCTCACCTGGGAGGATGGGCTCGACGTCGTCCGCATCCTCATGACCGCGTATCAGAGTGCTGAAGAGGGGAAGACCCTCCGGTTCCCGCCGGCCGGGCTGGACCGGTTTGTTCCCGCCGTGGCCAAAGGTTCCTGGAAGCCGCGCTGAGGTCCGAGTGCCGATGAGCACCGGCATCGCCCGGGGACGCCCGCCCATTCCACCGGAGTCGCCATGAACGAGTCGTTCTCTTCCCGCTGGATCATGATGCTCACCATGCTCGGCATGGCGGTGGGCACCGGCAATATCTGGCGCTTTCCCCGGATCGTGGCCGAACATGGCGGCGGCGCGTTTCTGCTGAGCTGGGTGGTGTTCCTGCTCCTGTGGAGCATCCCGCTCATCCTGGTGGAGTTCGGGGCCGGCCGGATGACCCGGACGGGACCGGTGGGCGCCTTCATCCGGATGATGGGGCCGAAGTACGCCTGGATGGGAGCATGGATCGCCTTCACCGCGGTGGCGATCATGTTCTACTACTCGGTCGTCACCGGCTGGACGCTGCGCTACATGGCCGCGGCCCTGCTGGGAGAGATCCCGGGGGCCAGCCCGGGGGCCTTCTGGCGGGGATACATCAGTGGCTGGGGGCCGGTCATCACCCATGGTCTCGCCATGGCGCTCGGCGGGTTTGTCGTGGCGCGCGGGGTGCGGGCCATCGAGGGGATGAGCAAGGTGATGATGCCGACGCTGATTCTGCTGGTGGTGATCCTCACCATCCGGGCCGTGACCCTGCCCGGCGCGGACGCCGGCCTCTCGTACATGTACTCGATCAACGTCGCCGACCTGGCCAAGGCGGACACCTGGCTCCAGGCGCTGACCCAGAACGCCTGGGACACCGGCGCCGGCTGGGGGCTCATCCTGGTGTACGCCGCCTACATGCGGCAGAACGAAGACACCACCCTCAACGCCTTCATTCTCCCCACCGCCAACAATGTCATCTCGCTCTGCGCCGGGATGATGGTCCTGTGCACCGTGTTCTCCACGCTGCCGGCGCTGGTGGCGAGCCTGGCCCAGAACCCCGACGCCCTGGCGGAATACCCCGCGCTGGCGACCGCGATCGCCGCCGGGGAGCCGCTCTCCGCCGACCTGGTGCGGCGGACCATCTTCAGCGCCGGCAACGAGGGGCTCACCTTCACCTGGATCCCCCAGCTCTTTGCCACGCTCCCGCTGGGCCGGCTGCTGATGTTCCTCTTCTTCCTGGCCCTGAGCTTCGCCGCCTTCACCAGCCTCATGGCGATGATCGAGCTGGGGAGCCGGGTGGTGCGCGACATGGGTGTCTCCCGGGAACGGGCAGTGGCCGGGGTGAGCGTCGCCGGATTCCTGCTCGGCCTCCCCTCGGCGCTCTCGCTCACCGTGCTGCACAACCAGGACTGGGTCTGGGGCGTGGCGCTCATGGTGAGCGGGCTGTTCTACGCCATCGCGGTGATCGTCTCGGGCGTGCGGCGGTTCCGCGAGGAGGAACTCAACCACGCCGGCTCGGACATCCGTATCGGCCGCTGGTGGGAGATCGTCATCGGCGTGCTGGTGCCGCTGGAGGCGCTGACGCTGCTGGTGTGGTGGCTGTGGCAGGCACACGGCTGGGATCCGACCGGCTGGCTGGATCCCCTTGGAGCCGAGAATGTCGGCACCATCCTGCTGCAGTGGGGCGTGGTGTTCGTGGTGCTGCTGGCGGCAAACCGCTGGCTCGCGGCCCGGACCCAGCCCGTCGCGGTAACCGCGGCGGACCGGATGCCGGCTTCGGTGCCATAGTACACGAGCGGGCGGGCGGAAGCGACGCCGCAGTGGAGCGAGGATGGCGCAGCCGCTCGGCGGTCTTCCCGATCCCTTGCGGCCAGCCATCCGAAGCGGAACCGTGGCTGGCCCTCCCGCCTGCCGTCAGTCATGGAGCGGGGTGGAGTCGCCGCCTGGCCATCCCGCGCCGCTCGGGCCAGGCCGATGCTAGCGCGGAAACGCCTCCGGCAATCCGCCGTCCACGGTGATGATGTCGCCGGTGGTATAGCGGAACCTGTCGCTCGCCAGCAGCACGGCGAGGTCGGCCACCGCCTCCGAGGGGATCAACGAGACGCCCATGAGATTCCGGCGGCGGTAGGTCTCCAGCTGCTCCTCCACCGTGACCCCCCGGCTCGCGGCCCGTTCCCTGACAAACCGAAGAAACAGCGGCGTCTCGATCTGGTCGGCGTTGATGGCGTTGACCCGGATGCCCTCGGCGCCGAGCTCCACCGCCGCCACCCGGAGCGCCTGCAGCATCGCCGCCTTGCTGCCGCCGTAGGCCACCGCATCCCGCCCCGGCACCAGCGCCGCCTTGGACACCGACGCCACGATCGAGCCACCCCGGCCCTGCGCCCGCATGATCCGGGCGGCCCGGGCAATGGCCTGGACCGCGCCGATGTAGTGCACCTCGAGCTGGCGCTGCAGGTCGGCACGGGTGATTTCGATGATCGGCGCGAAGCGGGGCGGCTGCCCCGCGGTATAGAACAGGTGATCCAGCCCGCCAAACTCCAGTACGGTGCGGCTGAATAGTGCATCGAGGCTGGCATCGTCGGTCACGTCAGCGGCGACGCCGATCACCCGGCCGGCGAAGCGGGCGCCAACCTCCTGCGCCACCGCTTCCGCCTGCTTGCCGTCGAGGTCCGCCGCCACGACGTGCGCCCCCTCGGCGGCGAAGCGTTCCACCGCCGCCCGGCCGATCCCGCTGCCTCCGCCGATGACCACGGCAATGCTCCGGGGCAGCAGCTTGCCGGTCCGCTCCCGGGCGAGCTGCTCCTCGACCTTGCGGCGCTCCAGCGGCCAGTGCTCGAACTCGAAGACGTCAGCCTCCGGGATGAACTGGAAGCCTTCCACCGCCTCGGCATTTTCGATGGCCTGCAGCACCGCCCGGTAGCACAGGTTGGCGGTGATGGCGCTCTTCTTGTCGGTGAAGGCGGTGATCATCCCCACGCCGGGGACCAGCACCACCTTGGCCCAGTCATCGAGCGGCTTTTCCTCCGGTCCCGCGTACCGCCGGTGGTAGTCCTCGTACTCCGCACGCTGGCGCCGGAGCTGGGTCCGAGCCTCGGCCGCCAGGTCGGTTGTCGAGGCGGCGGGATCGAGGTCAAGCCAGACCGGCAGTCGGCCGGCCCGCAACAGATGCTCGGGAGTGGCCATGCCCCGGCGCGACAGCTCCGGCAGCCGCTCGGCGGACAGCGTCCGCAGCAGTTCCTCGCTGTCGTCGTAGTGGAGGATCACCCGCTCATCGGCACCGAGGGCGCCGCGGACCGCGGGCAGCACGATCTCCGCCAGACGGCGGCGCTCCTCGGGCGTCGGCACCGGCCGCCGTGGCGGCCCCAGCAGGAGCCGGCCGCGGCGCGACCGGGCGATGAACTCTTCCATTTTCCCGACCGCGAGCAGCAACCGTTCGTGACACTGCCGCACGTCGTCGCCAAAGATCACCAGGCCGTGGTGGGCCAGGGTCAGGCCGATGGCGTCGCCGGGAATCCGGCCTACCATGCCGCTCACGGCCCGGGCCAGCGGGAACCCCGGCCGGGTGTAGGGGACGTACACAATCCGTCCCTCGAACAGCTCCGCCACCAGCCGCTCGGCGGTCTGGTCGCTCACGTTGGTGAGGCTCATCGTCGCCACGTCGTGGGTGTGGGCGATGACGCGGTGCGGCAGCAGCGAATGCAGTGGCGTCTCGACGCTCGGCGCGGGCCCCTCCGCGAGCATGCAGGACGCCATGAACTTCATCATCTCGGCGTCACTCATACTGTCGGCCCGGGCCAGCGCGGAAAGGTTCGGCAGCGAGAGCCGAGTGAAGCCGTCGCGCCCGATGGTGCGGAGGTCGGTCCCGCTGCCTTTGACCAGCAGCGCCTCCACCATGGCCCCGCCTTCGCCGGACTGGGTCACCTTGATGGAGGTGTTCCCCCCACCGGGCTGCACCAGGCGGGTCTCCCGGCCCAGCAGGTTCGAGAGATGGACCAGCCCGTCGAGCGGGTCACCGCCCGCCGGTGCGAGACCGGACCAGTCTCCGGGCGTCCGGGGTTCGGGTATCGGAGGGTTCATGGGCAGGAAGATGCCGGGAATTGGCCATGCTGGTAAGTCCAGACCGTGCAAGGCCTTGAATTTGCATGTATCTTTGGGCATTCAGCGCCTCCCCCACCCGCCAGTGGACGGGGGGCGGGCTCTCAATCCTTCGTGACATGAGGACACCGATGGAACCCACCGCGCCGACCGAGGGGACCGCGCCGACCGCCGCTGACTGGAGCGCTATCCTGGCGCCCTATCGGGTGCCGTCCCGCTGGAAGAGCTTCCGGCAGCTGGCGGGCACCACCGGACTGCTGGTGATCTTCTGGACGGCCACCCTGTGGAGCCTGGAGATCAGCTACTGGCTCACGCTCCTCATG
This sequence comes from uncultured Gemmatimonadaceae bacterium, assembly GCA_964449145.1. Taxonomy (GTDB): domain Bacteria; phylum Gemmatimonadota; class Gemmatimonadetes; order Gemmatimonadales; family GWC2-71-9; genus JADJOM01. Next base: position 47,187 of record CAYUYF010000021.1, read on the forward strand.
GCCATTCCCTCGGCGTTCATGATCGTGCGGCTGTTCATGCTGCAGCACGATTGCGGTCACGGCTCGTTCTTTCGGTCGTCCCGGCTCAACGACCTGGTCGGCTCGCTGCTCGGGGTGGTGACGCTGGTCCCGTATACCTACTGGCGGAAGACCCACGCTCTGCACCATGCCACCTCCGGCAACCTCGATGGCCGGGACCTGGGAGACATTGATACGCTCACAGTTCGCGAGTACCTCAGCCGGCCCTGGCACAAGCGCCTGCTATACCGGATGTACCGCCACCCCGTGGTGCTGCTCCTGATCGGACCCGCCTGGCAGTTCGTCCTGAAGCACCGGCTTCCGCTCGATATTCCCCGCTCGTGGAAGCGGGAGTGGACCAGCGTGCACCTCACCAACCTCGGGCTCGCGGCGGTGGTCGTGGTCATGTGGCTCACGGTAGGCATCGACCGGTTCCTGCTGGTGCAGCTGCCGATCACCCTCTTTGCCGGGGCGATCGGCGTGTACCTCTTCTACGTGCAGCACCAGTACGAGGACACCTACTGGCGCTATCGTGAGGCGTGGAACTACTTCGCCTCCGGGCTGGAGGGCGCGTCCCACCTGGTGATGCCCAAGCTGCTGCAGTGGTGCACGGCCAACATCGGCCTCCATCACATTCACCACGTTTCCGCGCGGATCCCCAACTACCACCTGCAGCGGTGCTTCGACGAGAACCCGGTCCTGCACAAGGTGACCCGCCTGACCCTGCCCGCCAGCGTCAAGACGCTGTGGCTCACGCTCTGGGACGAGGACGAGAAGCGGCTGGTGGGTTTCCGCGAACTCCGCCGCATCCGGGAGCGGATCAGCCGGGAGATCGGTGCGGGCGCGCAGATCCTGGCCACCAAGCCGGAGGCGGTGCCACGGGCCTGGCAGTAGGCCCGCGGCACGCCACGCCGATCGCGGCCAGCCGCCGGCTGGCTCAGCGTAACATCTCGCCCGCGACGTCGCGGTTGTGCCGCTGACAGTTCCCCCCTCCCAGTCTCCGCCCCGACCCCCGCTTTCTGCTCCTCCTTGGCATCCATCCGCAGCACGGGAAAACCACCGGCGCCACTGTGGAGAGCCCGCCTGAGGAGCCGGATCGTTTCGTTGCAGCCTGTAGCGCCGCGATGCACTGTTGGCCCGACGCCGAGATTGAGCCTAACTTCACTTCGAGTTCATCGGCGCTTCCTGTCTGTGGAGCACCATTCACAGCCTGCGGGTTTGCGTCAGGCGTCTGAGACTCTGGAGCGTCACATGGGAATGGCGAAACCAATCAAGGCCGTTGTGGTGCTGGTCTTCGGGTTACTGCAGTCCGGCTGCAACCCCGATCGGCTCGAACCAAACCCAGGCGCGACCGCATCACCAGTCCGCGCCTCGGCGGTCGCCAGCATGTACGCGCTGGAGTTTGTGGGCACCGCGTCGAGCGGCTGGGCCATGAACAACGCGGGCGACGTAGTCGGCAGGTCATATCGCGACACCGGCTGCGGCCCTTTCTGTCTGCCACCGGAGGATGTCGTGGTCTGGCGGGGCGGCAGCCGAATCCAGCTGCCCCTGGTCCCGGGATATTCCAGCAGCTACCAGTGGCCCTCTTTCATCAATAACAGCGGCCTTATCGGGGGCTACGTCGGCATCCCTGGCTCGACCACTCACGCGGCGGTCTGGACGCCCAGCGGCGGCGGATACACCGCCCAGGATCTCGGCGTCTTCCCTGGAGCCACGAGCGCCGAGGTCTTCGGGCTCGACGATCAGGGCCGGATGGTCGGCTGGTCCACCGCGGGCGGAGCGATCCCGACGTTCGCCGTGCCCTTCATGTGGACTCAGGCCGGCGGCTTCGTGAACCTCGCGGCGCAGGGGTATCCCAATGAGATCCCCGGGGGGATGAGCCCGGGCGGCAAGGTCGTGACCAGGAGCGGCCACTGGTACCAGCTCGGCAACCCGGGCAGCGTCGTGGCACTGCCGCCTCCGCCGCAGAGCTTCTTCGGATTCGGGAGCGGGATCATCAATGACAACGGCGACCAGGCCCACTTCCTCGGCACCGGCACCCAAGGCCTGATCTACCCCTTCCGCCTGTCCAACGGCGTCTGGCAGCAGATCTCCAGTATTCCTACCGGCCACCTGAGCCGGGCCAGCCTGGGGTCCATCAATGTGGCGCAGGATATCACGTTCACCGCGGGGAGTACCGGGCTGATCGCCGCCGGTCCCTCTGGCGTCGGCCAGCCGCTCGCCGGGCTGATCTCGCCGGCGTATCCCGGGGCGACCGTCGGCGATGGTGGCCCGATGAACAACGCCGGGCAGATTCTGACCCAGGTCATGATCGGCCGGAGCCAGCGACTGATGAGAATGATCCCGGTCACTCCCTGCGGCAGCAACTGCCTGGTAGCGGGTGCCCTGCTGATGACCGGGCAGTTCGTGCAGGACCCGGCGTTTCCAGGGAGCTGTTTCCAGGGCGGGACGATGTACAACCTCAGCACCGCAACGGTGACGGTCACCAGCGAGACCGGGACACCCCTCGCGAACGCGCAAGTGAGTGGCCGTTTCCTGGATGATTACTGGACCAACAACCCGGTCAGTGGTGTCACGAATGCGGCCGGGGTGGTGACCTGGAGCTACAAGGGACTCTGTGGCGTGGGCGCCATCGCCTTCCTGATCGACAATGCCACCCTGGGGACCCGGAGCCTCGACCGGACCCGTGGCACGCTGTCCAACTGGGTGATCCCGAGCGTCACGCCCCCGACCAACCAGCCACCGGTGGCCGTCGCCGTAGTGACCTGTGCCAACCTCAACTGCACCTTTGATGGCCGGGGGTCCACGGACGATGTGAGTGTGACCGGCTACGAGTGGCGGCGCCCGAATGGCGCCCTGCTCTCGACCCAGTCGTTGTGGAGCCGCCAGTTTCCCCGAGGCGGGGCGACCACCGTGGTGCTCACCGTGTTCGACGGGGGCGGCATGAGCAGCTCCCAGTCGGTGACGTTTGATCCGGCCGGACCGCCGCCACCCCCGAATCAGGCGCCCGTGTCCGCGCCGGTCGTCACCTGCGTGGCTGGCCGTAGCTGCACCTTCGATGGCAGCGGATCGTTCGACGCCGATGGCAGCGTTGTGGGTTACCGGTGGTACCGGAACAACGGTGCGACGGTTTCGATGCAGGCGGTCTTCACCCGGTCTTTCAGTGCTGCCGGGCAGGGTTCGATCTCGCTGGCCGTGACAGACAATGGCGGCCTGACCACCAGCAAGTCGGTGAGTTTCACTATTCTGCCCTGACGCACGCGCCCGTTCCGCGATCCCGATCGAACCGGCACCGCTGTCCCACAGGCGGTGCCGGTTTCGCGTATCCGGGGTCACCCCGACCCGGACGACAGACCGCCCGGTCCCTTCGCAGTGGCGGAGCACCGCCCGGCCCATAGATTGGGATCGGACCACGCAAGGGTGGGACGGAGAGTGTGATGGCGAGAGCGACATGTTGATCGAAGCAGTCCGGGCCGAGTCGCCCGCGCGGCGGTTCTCCGAGCCGGTTCTTGGGCCGTGACCGTCCAGTCCGCGCTCCCAGCTGGCGGCGCCGCTGATGGCTGATCAGCCTCCGCTCCACGCGGGGCCACCGATCCTCGAATACGCCCTCCCCGGCGGCTGGGTGGTGCTGGCGGGGAACAGCGACCAGTCCAACGATCACCTGTCGCGCAAGCTCGCCATGCCGGGGGATCTCTGGTTCCACATCCGCGGCATGCCGGGGAGCCACGTGGTACTCCGGGTACCGGCGGGAACGGCGCCGGACCGCGCGACGCGGGAGCTGGCTGCGGCCATCGCGGCCTGGCACAGCAAGGCGCGGGGCGCCGGCACCGTCGCGGTCTCCTGCACCGAGGCCCGCAACGTCTCCAAGCCTCGCGGCGCGCCCGTCGGCACCGTGAGCATCAGGAAGGAAACGGTGCTCAAGGTGCGGCCGCCCGATGACGCGGCGATTGCCGCGCTCCGCCAGCGCTGAGCCACTCTCCCTCACCCTCCTCTCGCCATGCCGCCAGCCGTCCGCAGTCTCATCCCCATGGTGCACGTCTTCGACCTGGCCCGCTCGGTGGCCTTCTACGAGCGGCTGGGGTTCATGGTCCAGAACACCTTTACGCCGCCCGACGCACCTTCCCCCAGCTGGGCCTGGCTCGAGCTGGGAACCGCGCGGATCATGCTGGCCCGCTCGAGCGGACCGATTGATCCCGAGCAGCAGGCGGTGCTGTTCTACCTCTACTACGACGATATCGCCGCGACCCACGCCGAGCTGTCAGCTGCGGGAATCGCCACCGGCGAAATGACCTACCCGTTCTATTGTCCGAAGGGCGAGTTCCGGGTCCGGGATCCGGACGGCTACGGCCTGATGCTGACGCATACCTGAAGCGCCGACACCGCTCGGGTGCCGCGCCTCGGAAAATCCGAGGTGGCGGCTCACTGCGATCGGGTGCATGTTACGGATTCCTCATGCCATCTCCCTTTGAGCGACTCCAGGCGGCCCTCGCCGACCGCTACCATCTCGAACGCGAGGTGGGGCAAGGCGGCATGGCGACGGTCTACCTCGCCGAGGACCTGAAGCACCACCGCAAGGTGGCGCTCAAGGTGCTCCGGCCCGAGCTGGCCGCGGCACTCGGCCCGGAACGGTTCGTGCGAGAAGTCGAGACGGTAGCGTCGCTTCAGCACCCGCACATCCTGCCGCTGTTCGATTCCGGCGAGGCGGACGGGTTCTTGTATTACGTCATGCCCTTTGTGGATGGGGAATCGCTCCGGGAGCGGCTCAAGCAGGGCCCCATCCCCATCCACGAGGCGGTGCGGATCCTCCGGGAGGTCGTGGACGCCCTCGCCCACGCCCACCAGCACGGCATCGTGCACCGCGACATCAAGCCCGACAACGTGATGCTTTCCGGCCGCCACGCGGTGGTCACCGACTTCGGCGTCGCCAAGGCGGTGAGCGCGGCTGGCACCGACAAGCTCACCACCGTGGGCGTGGCGCTCGGCACCCCGACGTACATGGCCCCGGAACAGGCCATGGGAGAGACCAATCTGGACGCCCGGGCCGACATCTATTCCGTCGGCGCTCTGGCGTACGAGCTGCTCACCGGGGCACCGCCCTTCGACAAGCCCACCGCGCAGGCGCTGCTCTCGGCCCACGTCCTGGAGAAACCGACCCCGCCCGAGACCAAGCGCGCCGGGATCGCGCCGGGGCTGTCGGAGCTGGTGATGCGCTGCCTGGAGAAGGAAAAGGACAATCGCTACCAGACGGCGGAGGAGATGCTGCCGGCGCTGGAAATACTGGGTACGCCGAGTGGTGGCGTCACCCCGACTCACACTCGCCCGCTCCCCGCCGCGACAAAACCTGTCCGGCGTCCGCCCTGGATCGCGATCGCGGCGGGCGTCGCCCTGCTCACCGTCGCCGTGGCGGGCTGGGCGCTGCTCGGTAGAGCCGGCGCCGGTAGTGGCCGGATCGACCAGGTGGCGGTGCTGCCCATCCAGGACCTCTCCGGCAAGGACCAGGTCTTCGTGGATGCGATGCACGACGCGCTGATCAGCGCCATCGCCCGGAAGCAGGTGGTCGGCGTGGTCTCCCGCTCGGCGGTGATGCAATACCGCGACGGCGGCACCACCGCCGACATCGCCAAGGCGCTCCACGCCGACGCCGTGATCGAGGCCACCGTCTTCCGCGATGGCGAGCGGATGCGGATCAACGTCCAGCTCACCGAGCCGGTGTCGCTGCGCTACCTCTGGGCCCAGACCTACGAGCGTGACGTGAAGGACGTGCTCGACGCCCAGCGGGAGATCGTGGACACCATCGCCGCCGAGGTAGCCGGCACGCTGAGCGGCCAGGCCGCCAGCCAGCACGCCGGCGCCATGCTGACCGACATCGCGAGCGACCTGCTCGCCGCCATTCCTTCCAGGGAGTCGCTACCGTGAGAGCTACCGTACTGCTGGGTGGTGTGGGCCTCCTGTTCGCCGCAGGGTGTGGCGACTCCGGTTCCGCCCCCGGACGCGCCGTGCTGACGCCCGAGCCCGGCGACTACCACGATGCCACCTATTCCCCCGACGGCACCCGGCTCGCCTTCAAGGCCGAGCATGACGGCCGGTGGGCGGTGTATGTGGCGGGCCTGGACGGCAAAGGCGCCAAGGCGGTGAGCCCTACCTCCACCTGGCTGGACGCTCCGCGCTGGTCGCCGGACGGGAAGTCCATCGCCTATCTCTCCGACCTCGCGGCGCCACCCGATGTGTGGGTTGTGCCCGCCACCGGGGGCGAACCGAAGCGCCTCACCGCGGAGCCGACGCTCGAGTTCAACGCCGATTGGTCTCCGGACGGCCAGCGCATCCTCTACTCCGGCAACCGTCGGGGCAATTTCGACATGCTCGCGGCCCCCCTCGCCGGCGGCGTGCCCGACACCATTCAGGCCGGGCCCAGCAATGAGTTCGGGCGCTGGTCCCCCGATGGATCCCGGGTGGCGTTCAACCAAACCGACCGCGGGAAGGCCACGATCTGGGTGCGCAACCTGGATGGTGGCAGCCCCGTGCAACTCACCACCGAGGGGCGCGAAAACCTCGTGGAGTGGTCGCCCGACGGCAAAGAGCTGCTCTACACCACCGACCGGACCGGCAAGAGCGACATCTGGGTGATCCCGGCGGACGGAGGCGCACCGCGACAGCTGACCCGGGAGATCCGGGACGACTGGAGCCCGAAGTACTCTCCCGACGGACGCTGGGTGGCGTACATCTCCGAGGCCGGGGGGCAGCAGGACATCTGGGTGGTCCCGAGCACCGGCGGTCAGCCGCTCCGGGTAACCAACGACGCCGGTCAAGAGGAGGACATGGAGTGGGCCCGGGACGGGAGGGGGCTGGTGTTCTCCTACACCGAGACGGTCAGCCAGATCTTCATCCAGCCGGCCGACAGCGGCCCCGCGCGCCAGCTCACCTCCGGATCGAAGGGCTCCTGGGACCCGCAGGTGTCTCCCGACGGCCAGTGGGTGGCCTACACCTCCAACCAGTCGGGAAGCGAGGACATCTGGATCCTCCCGCTGGCCGGTGGAGAGCCCAGGCGGCTCACCACGACCCAGTCGCACGAGAACAGCCCGGCGTGGTCGCCGGACGGGAAGCGCATCGCCTACCTCACCAACCAGGGCGGGGAACGCGACGTATGGGTCATCCCGGCCGAGGGAGGGGAGCCGACACAGCTCACCTCGCTGGCCGGCGACGAGAGCGATCCGCTGGTCTGGTCCGCGGACGGCAAGACCATCACGTTCACCGCCTCGTTCGAGTCGAGCGCCGGCGATATCTGGAGTGTCCCGGCGGGCGGCGGTGCGCCGACTCGGTTGACCAACACCAGTTGGGCCACGGACCCTGCCTGGAGTCCCGACGGGCGCACTCTGCTCTTCGCCTCCAACAAGGACGGCCTCGGCGAGATCTTCAGCATTGCCCGGGGCGCCTCTACCCCGAAGCAGCTCACCAGCCTCGGCGGCTACACCGGAAACGCCCGCTTCTCTCCCGACGGCAGGCGCGTGGTCTTCACGGCGTATGACGCGAAACCGGGCGGCGGTTTCGATATCCTGCTCATGAATCCCGATGGCTCGGGCCTCCGGAAGCTCACCGACGATACGCCCTGGGAGGAACAGCCCGCCTGGTCACCGGATGGGTCACGGCTCGCGGTGCGGACCAAGCGGGCCGGCAGCTGGGATGTCGCCCTGCTGGACCCCGCCAGCGGCGAGATGCGCATCCTCACAACTCCCCAGAACAACGACGGCTCTCCGAGGTGGACTCCCGACGGCAAGTCGGTGCTGTACACCTCGGGCGACTATTCCCACAAGCTGGTGACGGTGGCGGTGGACGGGCTGCTCAAGGCGCCGTGACGGTGGTTCGGGAGCGCTCGCAGGCCCGTGAGGAGCCCGGGGCCCGCCGGTAGACGCCGGCCCCGGAGTGCTGCACCTTACCACACATGGCTCCACCCCCGGAGAACCTGACCGCCGCCCTCGCCGACCGCTACCGCGTCGCGCGGGAGCTGGGCCAGGGCGGCATGGCCACGGTGTATCTCGCCGAGGACGTGAAG
>CAYUYF010000021.1:55351-57049 GCA_964449145.1 uncultured Gemmatimonadaceae bacterium
GCGGGAGCTGGGCCAGGGCGGCATGGCCACGGTGTATCTCGCCGAGGACGTGAAGCACGGCCGCAAGGTGGCGGTGAAGGTGCTCCGGCCGGAGTTTGCCGCCGCCCTCGGCCACGAGCGGTTCCTGCGGGAGATCAGCATCACCGCCCAGCTGGACCATCCCCACATTCTCCCACTGCTGGACAGCGGCCAGAGCGGCGACATCCTGTATTACGTCATGCCGTTTGTGGACGGTGAATCCTTGCGGGACCGGCTGGCCCGCGAGCGGCAGCTGTCCATCACTGACGCGCTGCAGATCACCCGCGAGGTGGCCGACGCGCTGGGCCATGCCCACGCGCGCGGCGTAATCCACCGCGACATCAAGCCGGACAACATCATGCTCTCCGGTGGGCATGCGCGGGTCGCCGATTTCGGCATCGCCCGGGCGGCCGACGCCGCAGGAAGGGAGAAGCTCACTCAGACCGGGCTCACGCTCGGCACGCCTACCTACATGAGTCCGGAGCAGTCGGTGGGCGAAGGCGACCTCGACGGCCGAAGCGATCTCTACTCGCTCGGCTGCGTCCTGTACGAGATGCTGACGGGGGAGCCGCCCTACACCGGCTCCACCGCCCAGGCGATCATCGCCAAGCGCTTCCGGGAGCCGGTGCCGCGGGCCTCCACTCTGCGGGAGACCATCCCGCCGGCGGTGGAGGCATCGCTCACGAGAGTGATGGCCAAGTCTCCCGCCGACCGCTTCGATAGCGCCGAGCAGTTCGTGCAGGCGCTGACAGCCACGGCGCCGCCGGCGCTCAATACCGCGGAGACCTCACTGCTACCGGTCACGGCCGCTCACCGGGCCCGGCGTTCCCGGGTCACGCGCCTGGCCGGCGTGAGCCTGGCCCTCGTGTCAGGGGCGGCCCTCGTCGTGGTGCTGCTTCGCCCGGCGCGGGAGGCCGGCGTTCCGTCCATCGGCCGCACCATCCAGGTCACTCGAGATCCCGGGCTCGAGGTGGATCCGGCTCTCTCCCCGGACGGCGCGATGGTGGCCTACGCGCAGGGTCCGGCCACCGGAATGCAGATCTACGTGCAGCAGGTGAGCGGTGGCCGGCGGGTGGCGCTTACCGGCGACTCCAGTGACAACTTCCGCTCGCCCCGCTGGTCACCCGATGGCAGCCAGATCGCCTTTCACGGGAATGACGGTGTCTTCGTGGCGGCGGCACTGGGCGGCTCACCACGGCGGATCGTCAGGATCGACACGACCGAAGCACTGCTTGGTGCCGGCTCGTTCACGCCGATCTCGGGGCTCGCCTGGTCTCCCGATGGCCAGCGCCTCGCCTACACAACCAGCTGGCCCGGATTCCTGCACATCGTCCCGGTGGCAGGCGGCACGCCGATCCGGCTGGCGGCGCCTCTCCTGCCCTTTTCGCCGGCGTGGTCCCCGGATGGCACCTGGCTGGCGCTGGCAGCGGGTAACTCGGTGTTCACCTTCGGCACCGGGTATTTCGGGAATGTCGGTAACGCCGGCATCTGGGTAGTCCCCGCTGCTGGCGGACCCTCGACCCGGATTACCGGGGACGAGTCGCTGAACGTGAGCCCGCAGTGGTCCCCGGATGGGCGCGCGCTGTACTGGGTCTCCGACCGCGGCGGCAGCCGGGACATCTACCGCGTGGCCGTGACGCCGGAAGGGCCGGCCGGAGAGCCCAAGCGGCTCACCACCGG
>CAYUYF010000022.1:0-56952 GCA_964449145.1 uncultured Gemmatimonadaceae bacterium
TCGATCCCGGCAAGGGAGAAATCAGTTATGGGGGCCTGGCCCGGCTCACCGACCAGCTCCGCGACCGGCTGGTCAGCGCGGGAGTGGGGGCCGGGGACCGGGTGGGGATGTACCTCCCCAAGTCCATCGACTCCGTCGCGGCGGTCTTCGGCATTCTGAAGGCCGGTGCCGCCTATATCCCGATTGACCCGGGGTCCCCCTCGTGGCGCGCGGCGTTCATCCTGGCTGACGCCGATGTGCGGGTGGCGGTCGTCGACCGCGCCTTCGTCCCGGCGCTGACCGAGGAACTGGCCAAGCTCGGCCGCACCCTCCCCCTGCTGGTGCTGGAGGAGGTCGGCGGTGGCCGGGGTTTGCAGGCAGCGCTCGCCGACGGGCCCCCGGTGGCCGCGGTGGCCACCGTTGATCCAGGGCGCGAGGGCCTCGCGTACATCCTGTACACTTCAGGGTCCACGGGCAAGCCGAAGGGGGTCATGCTCACGCACCGGGCCGCCACCAGCTTCGTGGACTGGTGTTCGGAGGTCTTCCAGCCCACCGCGGAGGATGTGTTCTCGTCCCACGCACCCTTCCACTTTGACCTGTCCGTCCACGACATCTACGTGCCGCTCAAGCACGGGGCCCGGCTGGTGCTGATCGGGGAGGAGGCCGGGAAGGACCCGGGCACGCTGGCGCCGCTGATCGCTCAGCACCGGATCAGTATCTGGTACTCCACCCCGTCGATCCTCAGCCTGCTGGCCCAGTATGGCAAGCTCGAGCAATTCGACTGGTCCGCGCTGCGGCATGTGCTCTTTGCCGGCGAGGTCTTCGCGGTCCCCCGCTTGCGCGCCATCAAGGCCTTGTGGCAGGGGCCGCGCTACTGGAATCTCTACGGCCCCACCGAGACGAACGTCTGCACCTACTACGAGATTCCCGCCGAGGTCCCCGCCGACCGGACCGACCCGTATCCCATCGGCTGGTGCTGTTCGCACCTCCGCTGCCGGGTGGCCGATCTCGATGGCACCACCCTCAGCCTGGGCGACAAGGGAGAACTGGTGGTGGCCGGTGACGGCATCATGTCGGGTTACTGGAACCTCCCCGAGCGGAACGCACAGGCCTTCTTCGACGAACCGGACGGCACCCGCTGGTATCGCACCGGGGACCTGGTCATCGAGGAGGAGGGCGGGGTGTATCTCTTCCACGGTCGCCGGGACCGGATGGTGAAGCGACGGGGCTACCGGGTCGAGCTGGGGGAGATCGAAGCCGCCTTGTCCGGCCATCCGGATGTGCGCGAGGTGGCCTGCGTGGCGCTGGCGGCCACCGACGGCGCGGTGACGATCAAGGCGTGGCTGGCGAGCAAGAGCGGCGAGCGGCTGTCCATTATTGCGCTGAAGCAGTTTTGCGTCGGGCGGCTGCCGCAATACATGATCCCGGACACCTTCGGCTTCCTGGAGGCGCTCCCGCGGACCTCCACCGACAAGACCGACCTCCAGGCGCTGAAGGCTCGGGGCTAGCGCTCGTCAGGGCCGGCGAACGCGGCCCGCATCGATGCGGGAATCTCATAGCGCGTGACGCTGCCGCCGGGCGCGGTGCGCCGTTCGCGCACCCGGGCCCCGGCCGCTTCCAGCGGCGCGGCGAGCGGATCCAGATATCCTGCGTAGTAGGTGGCCGAGACCAGCCACAGTTCCGGGCCATCGACCGCCAGCATCCGGCGAATCTCGTTGTGGGCCCATCCCCGATCGGGGAGAGGCTGCTTCTGCCCCGCCTCGTTGGGCCCGTGTCCGGGGGAAACCCCGACCAGTTCGAGCCAGTCGCGGTAGGGGAAACGGTACCCGTCGCCTTCGGCGATGATCGAGTCGCCCCGCGCCGGAGCGAGGTAAAAGGCCGCCCCGCCGGAGCTGACGAGTCGGCTCAGGCGGAGCACCCGGGCGGTGTCCGGGGTCCGCCAGTCGGTCGAGTAGAACAGCCAGGCGGCCATCGTCCGTCCCGGCACGTAGATGACGGCGCCGGGCGCATGGTCCGCCTCCAGCCAGGGGATCAGTGATCCGACCGCCTCCCGCTCAAGTGGTGCGCGGAACTGCCGCACGGCGTCCAGGCCAGGCAGGAGGACCAGCCCGGTGCAGGCGGCGTAGAACCAGGGGACGCGTCGCCACCGCAGCGCCAGCCAGTCCGCCGCCGCCCCGACGCCGGCGGCGACCAGGACAATCACCAGCGGTGCCGAGAACAGCATGAGGCGGGGAGCAAAGGGATACCGGCGGAGCGCCGAGGCCAGCAGGGCGACGACCCAGGGCGCCGTGCACAGCAGCATGGCGGCGGTACCGTGCCGCACCTGGATGGCGCGGGCACCGATCGCAAAGGGAATCATGAACAGCAGGGCGGCGGGGAGCCGCCAGCTGCCCCCCTCCGCCAGGAACAGGTCGCGAAAGCCCGTGCCGAGGGCCGTCTGGAACCTGGCGCCGAAATCGGGGAGGCTCGGGTCGAGAAAGAACGTGATCCAGAATCGCTGCATGAACGCATTCTGTGCCACCGGCCGGTAGAGGCTGACGTAGACCGCGAGGTAGATCACGCCGGCGGCAATCAGCATGGCGGGAAACCAGTACCGGAACTGTGCGGAGTTCCGGGTCTGGCGGTCCCAGATCAGGGCTCCCATCACTCCGCTCAGGCAGAATGGCGCGGGGGATACGGCCGCGCTGGAGACGATGACCGTCGCGCACAAGGCACCCCATGCGGCGCGCGAGTCAGGCTCGGCGAGGACCCGCAGCGTGAGCCAGGCGAGGAGCGCCATCATGGTGGCGTCGGGACCGTACGGCTTGATCTCATTGCTGTAGTAGATTGCCAGCGGCGACAGCGCCGCGAGGCCGATCGCGAGCAGGGCCGTCCGGGGCGCCAGCAGGCGACGGGCAAGGGGCACCATCAGGACGAGCAGGGCCACGCCGGCCAGCATCGGCAGCAGCCGGAGCACACGCTCGTCGGTACCCCCGAGGGTCGAGCTCAGCTTCACCGCCCAGAGAAATGGGAACGGGGCGGTCTGGTCGCTGTCGAGGGGCCGCAGTAGCCCCCCGTAGGACCGCAGCAGGACGTTCAGCGCCACCATGGCCTCGTCCAGCCACAGGGGACGTCCGGCGCCGTACTGCCGCAGCCGGAGCAGGATCCCGAGGCCGGCGAGGGTCCAGGCGAGCACATGCAGGCGTCGATGGACCGGGTCGTCCTGGGGGGACAAGGGGCCTCGCTTCGGGTACGGTGGGATACAGTGGGGGCGCGGTTCTTGCAAATATCTCCGCGCAAGAGTGGGCGGACAAGCGGTGCGTGACGACAGGTACCGGCGCTGCCGGCCGCCGTGTCCGCAGGACTTCACGCGGCCGGCCCCGGGGTTCTCGGCGGCCGGAATCAAGGAAATCAACACGTCGACTTGGTGAATGGCCCAAACGTGAACGACCAACCGGCGGCGTCAGGTTCCCCTGTCCAGGCAGCGTCCCCGCCGGGCCCCGGGAGCGCGGAGGGCTGGTCGAGGGCCGAGGTCGGAGTGCTCGCGCTGGTTCTGGTTGCCCACGCGGTCCTGGCCTGGCTGATCCGGGAACCGGGCATCACCTACCGCAATGACGACGCGCTCTATCTGCTCCTGTCGCGGTCGCTGAAGCAGCTGCAGTACGTCAATCTGTACCTTGCCGAGCAAACCCCCCACACCCAGTACCCGCCCGGATATCCGCTGGTCCTGGCGCTCACCAGCCTTGTTGCGGGGGAGCGACTCGATGCGTTCTTCGCGCTGGGCACTCTCTGCTCGGCGCTGGGCCTCGGGCTGCTGTACAGCCTCATCCGTCGCCAGTCAGATCCCTGGCTCGCCCTGGCGGTGTTGCTTCCGGTGGCCGGCAACGACCTCCTGCTCCGGATGGCCGGGAGCCTGCTGGCGGAGCCGGTGTTCCTGTGCCTGACAATGCTGGCGCTGTGGCTGGTTGACCGCGAGCAGCAGCACCCGAGGATGCTGGCCTGGGGGATTGCCGCGGCGGTGCTGGCCGCCATGATGCGAAGCGTCGGCCTGGCCCTGGTGGCGGCCCTCACCGCGCATCTGCTCCTCGCCCGGCGGTGGCGGGCGGCCGCCGCGGTTGGGCTCGCGGCAGCGGCCACCTCCGGCGTCTGGCTGCTGCATACGGTGCTGGTGCCGGTCTCGGTGCACCTGCCCGGCCGTTCCTACGTCCGGGCGGCAACCAACATCCCGGATGAAACGCTGTCCGGGCACCTGAAGGTGATGGCCTACCGCTATCGCATCCGCGACTTGCCGGAGGTCGTGGCCCTCCCCGGGGTGGATTCTCCGGGAGCCCGCTATGTGTGGGGAACGGTGCTCGCAGTGGCCTGCGCCGTGGGGCTGTGGCTGATGTGGCGCCGCTGGCGCCCTGCCGTGCTCTACGTCATGGCCTACACCGCGATCCTGCTGGTCTGGCCGATCCGGTCCTCCCGGTTTCTCTACGGCGTGGTACCCCTGATCCTCCTGGCCGCCCTGGTCACTATCGCCACGCTCACCCGCGGCCGCCGGGTGATTCAGCGCCTCGCGCTGGGCGTGTGCTCCCTGGCGCTGCTGTCCGGTGGGGCTGTCTGGTGGGCGGCGGACTATCGCGAACTGCGCAGCTGTGACCGCGCCCGCGCCCTCGACCGTCCCGGGTGTTTCACCGAGGATGCCCGGACGCTCTATGTCGCGGCCCGCGCCCTCGGCACCCTGCCGCTGCCCAGCGGCGGAGCCCTGGCCGTCCATGACCCGATGGTGGCTTACTATTCCGGACGCAAGACCGCCAACGTCCTCACCGCCCTGCGTGGGGATTCCTCGGCGTTCCTCCAGCACCTCCAGGCACGGGATATCCGCTATTTCGTGTTCGGGCGGACGCGGGGGTCGGAACTCCGGGTGCTGGCGCCGGTGGTGGCGGAGTGGTGCCGTCGCCTCGAGCTGGTGGTCTGGGTGCCCCCGCGGGCGCTGGTGTACCGGATCCGCAATGCGGACGAACCGGACGATCCCGGAGCCTCGTGCTACAGCATCGCGACCTATCTGGCTGACCCGGCGAAGGTTCCCCTGCAGCGAAAATGACCGCCCCGCCAACGCGGCGTGGGCGACTGACCCTCCACCGTGACCGATCCAACCATGCCCGTCCTGGACCACTCCAGCGCTGCTCCGGCGGAGTCTAGTGCGCCCTGAGGCCTCCCATGGCGCCACCGTCGCCCGGCGGTTTCTGGCGCTGGGCGCCGGGGAACTGGCGGCGCGCCTCCTCGGTTTCGCGGCCATGGTGGTGGCCGCCCGTGCCCTGGGCGCGCCGATGTACGGGGTGATCGGCGTGGCCACTGCCGTCACGCTGTACCTCAACCGGATCGTGGACTGGGGATTCGAACTTGGACTCGGCGTGCGGGAAGTCGCGGCGCGCCCCGAGCAGACCGGGAACCTGCTGCCCACGCTATTGCTGGCGCGCCTCGGCCTCGCGGTCGCGGCCATCGGGGCCACGGCCCTGGTCGGGCTGGTGCTGCTGCCCGAACCGGACCGGTCCACGCTGCTTCTCTCCACGCTGAGCCTGCTCGGTACCGGCATGGGAGCGCGGTGGGCGCTGCTGGGCCTGGGGCAGCACCGGATGGCCGCTGGCGCGACCCTCGCCGCCCAGGTCCTCACCGCCGTGCTCCTGCTGATCCGGGTCCACGGGCCGGGGGACGTGGCGGGCGTGCCGCAGGCCCAGCTGGTGGGCGAATTGGGGCTCGCCCTGGTGGTGCTGCTGGCGCTGCGGCGCCGGGGGCTGCCGCTGCGGGCGGAGTTCACCCGGGGTGTGCTGGCCCCGCTGCTGCCGCGCGGGGCGGCGCTGGCCACCAGCGCGCTGCTGGGCCTGGTCATCTACAACGTGAGCTTTCTGTTCCTGCGCGGGGCCCAGGGGACGGCGGCCGTGGGATACTTCAGCGCCGCCGTGGCGTTGATCACGTTCTTTCTGAATCTGGGCACCGCCTACAGCATGAGCCTCTTGCCATCGCTCTCGGGGCTGGTGTCGGACCGGCCGGGGCAGGTCTCGCTGTTCCAGACCGCGGCCCTGCATGTCACCATCCTGGCCCTGCCGATCGCCCTGGGGGGATCGCTGCTGGCGCTGCCCCTGATCGCCATGCTCTATGGTCCTGGCTACCTGCCGGCAGCGACCCCGCTGGCCCTGTTGTTGTGGACCATCCCGATCTGCGTGCTGCGGGACCTCCCGCTGATGGTGCTCCAGGCTGGGGGGCGGGAATCGACGGTCCTGCGGGTCACGGCCTGGGCGGCCCTCCTGCATCTCGTGCTCAATGGAATGCTGGTGCCGCGCTGGGGGCTGATTGGCGCTGCCAGCGCGGGCCTGGTGACGGAAGCCGTCAGACTCATTCTCGGATATGTGGCGGTCCATCCACAGGGATTCGGTCTGCCGGGCCTGCGCCGCTTTCGGCCGCTGCTGGCCGCCAGCGCGCTGATGGGACTGTCCGTCTTCCTGATACCCGGCGGCGTTGTCGGCCGCATCCTGGGCGGGGCGGCTGTCTACCTTGGCAGCCTGCTGCTGCTTGGCACAGTCCGGGTGCACCCGGGGTGGAAAATCCGGGTCACGCTCTGATCGGATGCCGGTCGCAGGCGGGCATCATCCTTGCTATCTTCAATCGCACAGTCCACAGCCGCGTACCTGCTCCGGTCAATGCCCAACTACACCGCAACGCTCAACCGGTACGAGATCAAGTATCTGGTGGCCACCCGCCGGGTGCCCCAGTTGCTCTCGGCGCTGGCGGACTACACGGCGCCGGATCCGCACGATGACGGGGACCACGGCTACGGCATCTTCTCGGTGTACTGGGATTCGCCGGGGTGGGATCTGTTCTGGGAAAAGATCGAGGGCCTCAAGTATCGGCGGAAGTTGCGGCTTCGGCGCTATCTCGGCAGCGACCGGGTGTTCGTCGAGGTCAAGCAGCGGGAGGACCGGACGCTGCAGAAGCGCCGGCTCGCCTGGCCGCTGGAGCGGGCCGTGGCCGCGTTTCCCGCGAACGGCCCGCCGGACTGGGACATTGCCGCCACCGATCCGGTCTCTACCGAGGCGGCCCTCATGATCGAGCGGCTGCGGCTGCGGCCACGGATGGCCATCCTCTACCGGCGCCGGGCGCGCTTCGGCGCGTTCGACCCGGAGCTGCGGATCACGCTGGATTCCAGAATTCAGTATTCCACCGCGGACCTCGACGTGGCCCGCCCATTCGAAGTCAGTCGCTACGTGGTGGACCCGCGGGTGACGGTCCTGGAAGTGAAGTACAACCATCGCGCGCCGATCTGGTTCAGCAAGCTGGCGCGGCGCCACGAGCTATCCATGGTGCGGATGTCCAAGTACTGCTCGGCCGTGGACCGGGCCTTTTTCGGGCACCAATTGACGTAGTCCTCATTCACCATCTGGGGGAGTCGTGGACGAATTCATCCGGCAGGCGACCGCAAGCAATGCCTCGGGCTTCGGCGTCGCCGAAACCTTCGCCGCCTTGCTGCTCAGCTTCGCCCTGCTGCTGGTCGTGGCCTACTTCTATCGGCAGACTCACCGGGGGGTCTCCTATTCGGTGTCCTTCGTCCATGCGATGATCATCATGGGCGTCACCGTGTCGATCATCATGCTGATCATCGGCAGCAATATCGCCCGCGCGTTCACGCTGGTCGGTGCGCTGTCGATCATCCGCTTCCGCAACGCGGTCAAGGACTCCCGGGATGTCGCCTTCATCTTCATGAGCATGGCGATCGGCATGGGGGTGGGGACGGGGTTCTATCTCACCGCCGTCATCTTCACGATCACGATGTGCTTCATGGTGTACTTCCTGTCCCGCTTCGAGATCGGCAGTACCGTGAGCCGGGAGCAACTGCTGAAGCTCCAGGCGCCCGCCTCCCTGGACCCGCACACCGCCTTCAACGACGTGTTCTTCCGCCACACCCGCGACAACGCCTTGCTGTCCCTGGAAACGCTGCGCGATGGTTCGGCCCTGGAGCTGATCTTTTCGGTCGAGCTGAAGCCTGACGCCTCGACCGCCGGCTTCCTCGATGAGGTCCGGGCCATCACCGGAGGCGGCAAGGTCACGCTGCTCACCGGCCAGGAAAACATCGACGTATGAAGGATGTCGCCCTGCTGCCGCCGGGCTGGCGGGCGGGGTTTCGCCGGCACGAGCACACCCTGGCCATCGCCTGGTTGCTGCTGGTCGCCGGCCTGATCGCCATGCTCACCCTGCCGGTGAGCCGAGACCGGCTCCTCGGCCAGGTCCAGCGAGGCCTGGACGCCGGCCAGTCCCGGTGGGTCGAGCGCGTGGCCGAAGGAGAACGGCTGGTGCGCGCCGGGCGCTACCAGGACGCCCAGCGGTTCCTGACCGTCCTCGATCGTGACTTCCCCGCCAAGGATGTGCGCCACGGGCTCGACAGTGAACGGGAGCGCCTGCTCCTCGCTCTGGCGGAGGCCTATGTCCGCCAGGACAAGAAGGGCCGGGCGCTGGAGACCTACCAGCGGCTGGTGGCGTTCGACCCGCTCAACTACCGCAACCACTACGCCCTCGCGCTGGCCTCGGACCATTTCCTGAGCGGCTGGGCGCTGGCGCCGGAGGCCCGCGATGCCTATGCCGCGGCGCTGCTGATTCACCCGAGTCACCTGCCTTCGGTCCGCGGGTATATCGCGTACTACGGCGCCCGGGGCGAATGGCCCGAGGTGTGCCAGGCATGGCAGGCGTACCTCGATGCGTTCCTCGTGCACGACCTGACCATCCACGTCGGTCCGGACAGCGCGCGCACCGCGGTGCTGGTGACCGGCGAGGTGCAGGAAGTGGAACTGCTGCTCTCGCGGATGCCCGGGCCGGCCGACACACTGCAGATCGAGACCGGTGGATTCGCCGCCCAGCTGGAGCAGGTGACGCTGGTTGGTGCGCTGCGGCCCGGCCAGGCCAGCCGGCGGATTGAGCGCCAGCTCTTCCCGGGCTCCCCGCCGACCGTCCTCGCGCTGGCCCCCGACAGCATCGGGCGCTACGCCGCCGAGGCACCAACAGCCGCTTTCCGGTTCCCGGTCCCGGACATGCCCGACGGGCTGGAGCGGGTCCGGATCCGGCTGCGCCTGTTCAAGCCCGCCGATCCGGTCCTCTGGAAATCGGTCCAGACCGCCTTCGCGAATCGGCTCGATGCCGACGGGCTCGCCGCGGCCGCGGCCCGCACGGTGCCGCTGGCGCGTGCCGGCCTGGCCGATTCGGTGATGGTGCACCGCGAGTGGGCCGTGGAGGGGATGGAGGGCCGCCCCGACGAGCGGACGGCCTTCGAATGAGGCGGCTCCGATTGATGGACGCGGTGATGCTCAGCGCCATCCCCCTGCTGGTGGCGGCGTACCTCGTGGGCTCCGCGGCCAACGCCTATCATCGGTCCATTCAGTTCGATGACTGGTGGGCCGCGCGCGCCAGCGTCTCCCGGTTCTTCCGGGACCGGGCGCTGACCTTCCTGCACGCGCCCCGGGCGGCGGCGCTGGAGCAGCAGCTGGCGATGGACGCGCCGGACGCCGGCATCATCCGGCTCAACCTCTCCAGCGACGAGTGGGCGCGCTTCTGGGCCGATCCCCAGCTCCAGTGGGGCGTCTGGAAAGACGCGGTCCTGACGCAGGAGCGCAGCCAGCTCCCGGTCAAGGTGCGCAAGCGGGGCGACAACAGCATTCACTGGGTCAGCGAAAAGCGCACCTTCACCGTCCGCTCCAGCCGGGAAGAGTTCTTCAAGCGGTTCCGGCTGTTCGGCCTGACGGTCAAGGATGTGGTGCCGGTCTACCTGGCCAACCGGCTGGCGGGAGAATTCGGTCTGCTGGCTCCGGAAACCGACGTGGTGCCGGTCTTCATCAACAATCGCTTCTCGGGCGTCTACCGGTTCGTCGAGACCGTGGATGAATCATTCTTGCGGCCCTTTGACCGCATGCCGGGGAATATCTACCGCGGGGACGCGGCCGAACGGAGCGACTTCTTCAAGGCGGTGCCCCGGGACCTGTTTGCCAATCCCTACATCTGGAACCGGGTCGCGGTGAACGACCGCCCCACCGGTCCGGGCATGTCCCAGTTCCGCGCCTTCCTCACCGACATCAACAGCAGCCGGTTCGAGGACCACCTCCGGCTGATGCGCCGACTGGACCGCGAGGAGCTGACCCGGCTCTTCGCCTACCTCCTGCTCGTGGGCGATCCGTACCACATGGACGCGGTCCACAACCAGCTGTGGTACGAAGATCCCTCCTCCAGCCTGCTCCATCCCATCCCGTGGGACATTCGCCTGCTTCGGCTCGATCTCCAGAATGTGCGCCTGAGCCCGGTCTTTCGCGCGATCCTCCGGGACCCGTTTGTGGTCGACGGCATTCTCCGGGAGGTGAAGGGGCACCTGGACCGCGGCATCCTGCGGGTGGCGGATTCGCTGGCCGGGGCGGTGGAAGGACGCTATCCCGCGGCCCTTGCCTACGATCGGCTGCGCGCGGGCCTGATCCCCGACATTGGAGACTCCGCCGGCGCACTCGCGATTCTCCGTCGGAACACGCAGGAGCTGCACCGCTGGATGGACGATGCCACGATCGCCTCGGCGTCCGGCACGGCCGGTGGGGTGACGGTGCTCGACCTGGAGACCCGTGGCTACGTCGGCGCGGACCTCACCGCGCTGGAGCTGTCGGCCCGGACGGCTGCGGCCGCTGCCTACCTTGACCGGAACCGCAACGGCATTCTGGACCCGTCGGATCCGCCGGTGACGGGTCGCTGGCAGGGCGACACGCTGGTGCTGAATCAGCCGGTCGCCCTGCTGCCAGGGTGGCGTACCGACACCCTGGGCGTACTTCCGAGCCGGGTGGCCTACCGGATGTTCCTGCGGGGGGCGGTCACGGTCACGCCACGGCTGAGCAACCGCGTCACCGGGGCGGGGGCCCGGGTGACGGAGTGGGGCGGGGGCGGGGTGACGGGCACCCGTTCATACAACCCGTGGCAGTTCCCCGAGCACCGCCCGATGACTCACCGATGGAGCGGGCTGGTTCGCCTCTCGGAGACCGTCCGCATCCCCGCGGGTGATACCCTCCGGGTGGCGGCCGGGACCATCCTCCGGCTTGGGCCGGACGTCTCGGTCGTGTCCCGGGGGGTGCTGCTGTTCGAGGGAACCCGGGAGCGGCCCATCGAGGTGGTCCCGGCGGTGGCCGGCAGGCCGTGGGGGACCGTGTCGACTCAGGGAACCGGCAGCGATGGTTCCCGGGTGATCTGGACCCGGTTCTTCTACGGAGGTGGCGCGACGGTCGACGGGATCGAGTACATCGGAATGATCAACCTGCACCGGACAAAGCGCGCGCTGATGCGGCACGTCACCTTCGAGCGCAACGTGCGGAGCGATGACACGTTCCATGCCCTCCACAGCGAGGTCGTGTTGGACAGCTCCCGGTTCATCGATGCCAACTCCGATGCGGTGGACATGGACATTTCCACCGGCCTCATTGCCAACAACTCCTTTAGCAACACCGGCGGCGACGCGGTGGACCTCATGACGTCCACCCCCCTGATCTACGGCAACCGGTCGGTCGGGTCCGGTGACAAAGGGATCTCCGTGGGCGAGAACAGTTCGCCTCTGATCTTCAACAACTACATCCAGGGCGCCCGGCGCGGCATCGAAGTCAAGGATCGTTCCGACCCCGTCATCCTCAACAACTACCTCGTCAAGAACGGCGTCGGTGTCTACCAGGACCGCAAGAACTGGCGCTACGGTGGCGGCGCCTGGAGCACAGTCGCCAACACGGTCTTCGAGGGGAACCGGCTGGACCTGCAGAGCGATCCGTACTCCCGCATCACCCTCGCCGCGAATCGCGGCCTCGACTCGGCCGTGGGCGCAGGCGCCGGTTCGCTGCAGCGCTGGGCCGGCGGCGCCGCCGCGCGTCCGGGGCTTGGCTGGCTGTACGCGCTCTACGGACTGCCGGCCAGCTCGGACACGGCGTCCCTGCTGAGCGGACTCACGCCCCGGTTCCCGTCGCCCCCACTCGCCGGACAGCGCTTCCAGGAGGATTTCCAGGCCTACCGGGATGGCTGGCTGCCCGTTGGGGCCAATACGCGGGTGTTCAAGCACCGGGACTGCCTGGTCCTGACCGCCGAGCGGCGCGATGGGAGCATGGAGCTTCCGATCAATTGGACGGTGAACCCCGGCCAGCGCCGGGTCCTGGTCATCGAGGCGGCCGCCGCCGAGCTGTTCGGCGCTGTCGTGGAGGTGCAAAGCGAGACTGGTGTAACAACGCTCCCGCTCGAGTTGACCGATGACCTCAAGCTGTTCCACCTCAACCTGACGCAGCTCGGTCCGGGGCACTACACCCGCCTGCGGATCCGCGCCGTCCCCAAGCCATTCAACACCAAGCTCGCCCAGGCGACGGGATGGCTGGACGAGAAGCCCGGCACCCTGGCCCTCCGGAGCTGGCGCCTCGTGGAACCGCCTGAAGATGCCCCCCCGCCCAGGGTGGCGGTGAGGCACCCCGCCCAGTCGGTACAGCCGTGAGTTGCGTTCTCCTCGGCGCCGCGCTGGTGCTTGCCGCGGCCTCCCCGCCCCCGGCAGCACCGGATTCAGTGACGTTCGTCGTCCTGGGGCA
This sequence comes from uncultured Gemmatimonadaceae bacterium, assembly GCA_964449145.1. Taxonomy (GTDB): domain Bacteria; phylum Gemmatimonadota; class Gemmatimonadetes; order Gemmatimonadales; family GWC2-71-9; genus JADJOM01. The sequence goes on from CAYUYF010000022.1 coordinate 12,561, forward strand.
CGTCCGGGGCAAGGACGACGGCACGCTCAGCCCAAAGCTCCCCGAGCTGATCCAGCGCGTCCGTGACATCCGGCCGGCATTCGTGGTGCTGACCGGCGACATGATCTGGGGAGATGTGCAGAGCAACCCGGTGGACAGCAACTTCGTGGAGCAGCAGTGGGACCGCCTGGATTCCGCCCTCGCCGGGCTCAAGGTCCCGGTCTACCGGACGCCCGGCAATCACGACATTTCCGACCTTGTGACCAGGAACATCTGGCTGCGCCGCTACGGCACTCCCAATCAGGTGCTCACGCGGGACGGGGTTCGGCTGGTGCTTCTCCCCAGCGGGTGGATCCCGCCGGATGGCGACACCCGGCACAATCCCTACATCCGGCCCTCGGCGCTGGACAGTTCCATGGTCCGCTGGCTTTCGGAGGCGCTCGCCGGCCCGCCTCCGCCAGAGCCGACTCTCGTGTTCATGCACCACCTGCTGTGGTGGGAGGCCCGTGCTCCCTGGTGGCGCGATGTGCACCCGCTGCTGCGCGCCGCCGGAGTGCAGGTGGTGTTTGGTGGCGACTTCGGCCCGCTCAAGTTCAGTCATGAGGAGCGGGACGGCATCCGCTATGTCCAGACCTCGATGGAAGCCGGCAACCAGCTCGTGACGCTCCGCAAGCTGGAGCCGAGCCGTATTCTCTCCAGCCAGTTTGACAATTTCCTGGTGGTGCGGGTTCGGGGGCCGGAAGTCCAGGTCGACGTGCAGGTCCTGGCCGCCCTGAACAGCGAGCAGTTCACCCGGGAGCGGTTCCTGGCGATGATGCAGCCGTGGCCCAAGTCGTTCTCGGAGCGGATGACCGAGCTGCTCTCCCCGCGCCGGGTGGCGGCCCTGGTGCTCCTGCTCCTGGGGACGTTCGCTCTCGGCTGGTGGCTCGGGCGCCGGCGCGCCATCGGCCGACTCAGCCGTGCTGACGGATCTCCGGCGCCGCGTTGACGTCCTTCGGCAGCCGATTGGTGAGGTAGCCGAGCCACTCACCCCAGGTCCATGCCAGCACCATGGCCAGCAGGGGCAGGGCCGACCGGAGGTACATCCGGCGTGCCGGGGCCTGCCGAAACGCCCGGCGGCCCATGCGCCACATGATCACCGGCGGCAGCAATGGTGCCAGCAGGGCATAGACGCCCCGACGCAGCAGTGACTGGCTGTAGGCATTCCGGTTGCAGGCGAACATCCTTCCGAACGCGTAGCGCTCGTACACCGCCGCGCCGAGCCGAACCCGCCGCCGGGTGCGGACAATCGCCTCGGGGACAATCCACAACGCGCCGAATTTCTCTGCGAGGGCCGCATTGACCGCGGTCTCGTGGTAGGTCTTCACCCACATCGGACGGACCGCCTCGAGCTGGTCGCGGCGGTAGGACACGTTGCAGACCGTCAGGGTGGGCACCGGCCCCTCGGCAAACGGCTGCATGTAACGGTAGTAGTCCACCAGGTAGAACGCCCAGGTGACCGGGTCCCCCTCGTGCGGAGTCTCCACCGCGCCGCCCACCGCGGCGCGGCCGTCCTGGTGTGCGGCGAGCAGGCGACGCAGCCACTCGGGATCAGGCGTGCAGTGGTCCTCCGTGAAGGCGAGGATGTCACCCTTGGCTTCACGCAGCCCACGGCTGGCGATCTCGATCGGTGTACTCTGCCCCTCATTACGGATGATGCGGGCCGTGGGGAAGCGCGGCTGCAGCTCGTCCACCCCTGGCAGGTGCGGATCGGCGACCACCATCACGTCGAAGGGGCCGGCGTCCCGCTGCGCCAGCACGGCGTCCAGGCATCGCGCGATGTGGTCGGCGCCGGCGATCCCGCAGATCACAACAGTCAGGCGTGGTTCAGTGGTGGGCACAGGCGTCTCGTGAAGGGGGTAGTTCGGCGGGTGTCGCCGGGCGTGTCAGGATGGTGTGCGCCCGGGCGAGACCGTGTTTGGGGGCGCCGCGGACCGTCAGGCGCGGTGTACCCCGCTGGCGCGGGCCGGGCCTCACGGACGGGGGCTGGCGAGTATGACGATCTCGCCCCCGGCGACGGTGCCCGGGAACACCGCCACCTGCTCATAGCGGCTCTGGAGCCTGGACCACAAGTCCGGATAGGCGGACGCCAGCCGCACCGGAAAAGTATACAGTACCCAGGTGCGCGCGTGGCCGTGTTCGATCGCTTCCAGGGCCCGCGCCTCCGCGACCGGTGGCCAGTCGCGCAAGTAATAGCGGGCATAGGGAAACTCGGTCAGGTCCACGGTGACCGTCGCGTCGTTCGGCCCGCGGGCCGCGTCGACGAAAGCCGCGGCGCCCGCGTAGTCCTGCTTGGGTCCCCAGGCGCGGGGCACCGTCAGCCCACTGGCCGCAATGACGAGCAGCGTCGCCGCGACCGCCACCGTCTCCGCGTGCCGGGGCATCACCCGTCGCGCCATGACGATGCCACCACGAATGACGATCAAGGCGGCAAATCCCGCGGAGAAGAAGAAGAACCGTGGCCAGAGGTTGTGCCCCAGGAGCATGATCGTGACCAGCGTCAGGAGGCCCGGCAGGACCAGGAGCGTGAGAATGGCGGCGCTCTGGCGGGCATAGCTGGCCAGCCCCGCGAGAAGCACCAGCAGCCCCAGCACCAGGGTAACCCAGCCGCCCGGCAGCCCGCGCGCCAGTCCGCCGAGGACCTCCATGGCCAGCCAGGCGGGGTTCTGCCACTCCGTCTCCGCGTGTAGTGCGGTGGGCTGGGTCAGGGTGGCAATGAATTGTGGCAGGACCGGAGCATAGAGCAGGAGGGTGACGCTGGCCGAAAGCAGGATGCCGAAGGCCGCTGCCTTGGCGCCGCCGCCCCGGCCCACTGGCCCGCCACGCAGGACTACCCATCCGAGGATGAGGGCGTGCGCAACGCCGACCAGGGCCGCGGTGGAGTGGGTGTACACCGCCAGCGCCATCGTCAGGGCGTACCCTGCCGCAAGGGTCCGGCGATCCTCACGCGGCTCGGTCAGCAGCCGAATCAGGCACTCGCTCGCCAGCAGCGTCCAGAGCAGGAGGCCGGTATAGCCGCGGGCATTCTGCGAGAACCACACATGGTGGTAAGATGCCGCCAGGAGGCCCGCGGCGAGCAGCCCCTCCCGCCAGCCGCCCACCAGCCGTCCGAACCGGTAGACGGCGTACAGGCTCGCGGCACCGAACAGGACCGCTGGCAACCGCAGCGCGAAGCCACTCTCGCCCAGGAGGGTCACCGCCAGACGGGCGGTCAGCGAGTACAGGATGTGCTGGTTCTGGCTGTCGAAGGTGGTGAGGATGCCCGTGAAGGGCAGCCGAACATAGGTCACCAGCGTCTGGATCTCGTCGAACCACAGCCCGGCGCCAAGCTGCGGCAGGCGGAGCCCCAGTCCGATCACGACGATTGCCAACGCCGCTGGTGTGGCCCAGCGCGGCGCTGACTCCATGGGGACGGCACCGGGGGCAAGCACCGATCCGCCATCGCCCCAGCGCGGCAGCCGCGGCCAGAGGACGAGCAAGGCGCCATGAACCAGCAGCAGCAGCTTGAGGAGCCACAGGCCCAGGACCAGCCTCTCCAGATGGTCCGGCCCGGCCCCGACCACGCCGACGGCGACGCTGCGGGGGGCAAGGACCAGACCCAGAAGCGCGAAAGCGAGCCCGGCAGTGAGGACTAACTTATTGTTTTGCATAAGCTTACGGTGTTCCATAGGAACCATGCTCATCAGCAAGGACCGTTCCACCGGCGCGCTCGTGATCCCGCGGCGGGTGCGCTCAGGGCAGCGCTGGCGCGGCCTGATTTCTGCCGGGTTACCTTCCCATACCTCCACTCATTCTGGCATGCGCGCGACTCTTCTCCTGCTGACTCTCGCTGCACATCCGCTCGGGGCCCAGATCCCCGACCGACCGTTGGTGATCACCGGGGTAACCGTGATCGCCATGGCCGGTCCCCCAGCCCCGCTCCCCCAGACCGTCGTCATTGAGCACGGCCGGATCACCGCAATCTACCGTGCGGCGGTCCCCGTGCCTCCCGCCGGCGCCCTGATCATCGATGGTCGAGGCAAGTACCTGATACCTGGGCTGTGGGACATGCACACCCATCTCGCACTTCGGCCGCTCCTGCCGGGAGCCTCGGGTACCGCCGGGCTGCAGCGGAACCGCGAATGGGCCTTTCCATTGCTGCTCGCCAGCGGCGTGACAGGGGTGCGGGACATGGCCGGCACCCTGTCGGTGCTGGTGGGCTGGCGCAACCAGATCGTGGCCGGCACCCTGCTGGGGCCGCGCCTTGTCGTGACCGGGAGGAAGATCGGCAAGGACCCGGTGGTCGCTGGCGCACCTTTTCCAGTCGCCAGTGACGAGGACGTGCGCCGCTCGGTGGCACTGCTCCAGGCGGGCGGGGCGGACTTCGTCAAGGTGGACGGCCTGCCCGGCGCGCGCTTCCCCGCGCTGTTCCAGGCCGCCCGGGCGGCACACCTGCCGGTGGTGGGACATACCGCACTGGACCTCGGCGCCGCGGGCGTGGCCGAGGCCGGCCAGCGGAGTATCGAGCACCTCGACGGTGTCCTGCTGGCGACCTCGGCCCACGAACCCGAGATCCGTCGCGACGCGCTGGCCGAGGCCGGTTGGTGGCGCCGGCTGCTCACCTGGGCAGGCCGCTCCAACCCGGAGGAGAATTTCCGCCGTCGCTACCGTGAGGTGATCGCCAGCCAGAGCCCGGCGCGGACCGACAGCCTGATCTCGACCTTCCTTGCGCACCAGACCTGGCAGGTGCCGACCCTGACCATGCTGCGGGACATTCGCCTCCTTGATCCCACGCCCGCCCAGGTGGAAGCCCTGTCCCGCTATGGTCTCGCCGCCCGGCGCGAGCCTGGGCCGGATCTCCGTTGGGACGGCGATACTCTGCTCGCCCACCAGGTCTACCGTCGTGAGGTGGAGATCTTTGCGCGAATGGTGCAACGCGGCGTGCCGATTCTCGCAGGCACAGATGGCCCGGGGGGAAACCGGGTTCCTGGGGCGAGCATCGGCGACGAACTGGAATTCATGGTGGACGCAGGCATGACGCCGGAGCAGGCGCTGGCGTCAGCCACCCGGGAGCCTGCAAGGTTCCTCGGATTGCTCGACTCCCTTGGCACCGTGGAGCAGGGCAAGCTGGCGGACCTGGTGTTGCTGGACGCCGATCCGCGCGTGCGGATCGGCAATGTTCGGCGGGTGTATGGCGTGATTCGGGCTGGCCGCTGGCTGCCGCCGGAGGCCCTGGATTCCCTGCGAACCGCCGCGGCTGGGCTGGTGGGCCGCTAAGGCGGCTCGGCACCGCGCCCGCTTTCCGCGCTGTTCCCCCAGGCTTATTGCGCTGACAGCCCGATCAGGAAGGCGTCACCGATGCCACCAAACCCGGGCTGAATCGCCAGGCTGGTGCCCAGGTTCGCGGACGCGGTCTGCCCGGTCAGGAAGACCGTCCCCTGCGCAGAAACGATCACCGATCGGCCCTGATCCGTACCGGCCCCTCCCACCCGGAGCGATACGACGATCTGAGAAAGATCCGGGAGGAACTCGGTCAGGTACACGTCCTCGCCGCTGCCGGGACTGCCGGGCATGTTGATCGGGAAATCCGAGGAGGAGGTCCCGCCGGTCAGGAAGATGTGACCCCGCGCGTCGGTGGCGACCCCTTCGGCGCCTTCTGCGCCCGACCCGCCCAGATAGGTGAAGCCGGCCAGCGAGCCGGTAGGAGAGATGCGGCAGATGAAGGCGTCGGTGGGACCGCGTAGCGCCTGCTGGTACGCATTGCCGGTCACTGGGAGGTCGGAAGACGTCGTGGGGCCGGTCACGATCGCGTACCCCTGGTCATCCACCCACAGCTGGTGGGTTTCGCTGTCCTCCCGGCCGGATCCTCCGATGTACGTGCCGTAGATCAGCGTCGAGCCGTCGAGACTGAGCTTGGCGGCGTAGACGTCGGACAGCCCGTTCAGGGTCTTGTCGAACCCGCCAGGCGTGGGCATGTCTGGTGAGCGGGTGAACATCGAGACGTACACCGCCGTCCCGTCCACTCGGATCGAGTTGGTATTGCCTTCCGTGCCGGAGCCGCCAAGGTACGTGGCCCAGAGGACCTGGGATCCGTCGGCCGAGATCTTGGCAATCAGGGCATCGCGCCCGCCCGCCCGGGTCTTCTGGTAGGCGTTGGTGAACCAGGACGTGGGGAAGTGATCGGTGGAGTCGGACGAGATAACGTAGATATCGTGGTTGGCATCAACCGCGATATCACGGATCGGGACGTAGTCGTCGTTGCCGAAGTAGGTGCAGAACACCGTGGTCAGCCCATCGGGGGTGAGCTTGCAGAGAAAGCCGTCCTGCAGCCCGTAGGCCGGGCCCCCGTAGCCGCCGGCGAAGGCGGTCTGTAGCGCACCGGTGGTGACCGGAAACCCCGGCCCAGCCCGTCCCGCCACGTAGACGTATCCCTGGTCGTCCACTTCCACGGCGTAGGCCCGTTCGAACTCCGGCCCGCCCAGGTACGTGCCCCACTGCCGAACACCGGCGGCGGTCACCTTCAGGAGGAACGCGTCGCTGGGATAGGTCCCACCGCCACTGTAGCTGTTGTCGTATCCGCTCGGACCCACCGGAAAGTCCGCCGAGTGGGTCCCTCCGACCACGACCACACTGCCCTGGGCGTCGACGGACAGGTCACGGCCAACATCTCCGTCGCCACCTCCGAGATAGGTGGCAAAGCGGATGGTGAGGCTGTCGCTGGCTGGCGGCGGCGGGGGCGGGGGCGGGGGCGGCGGGTTATTGGAGGTCGAGCCGGGTCCTCCGCAGGCCCCGAACAGGAGCGCGGCCGTCAGGAACACCGGTCGAGTCGTCTGGCGGGCTGTGAACATCTGCTTGGCTTCCCATCTCGGCTCAACGGGCCGGTATCGATGACAAACGTACCGTCCCGTCCGGCTCGATCATCAGGCGGTAGAACTGGCGTCCCGGGTACTGTGCCATCACCTGCTCGTTGAGACCCGCTGAGTCTCGAGCGAATAGTACCTTGTTGCGGGCCAACGGGTAATCGTTCAGGGGGAAGGCCCCCTTCCAGGCCCATCCGCCCTCACCGACCAGGACCACGGCGTCGGTGATCTGGCTCACGCGCACCGCCTCCCGGACGCGGCCGTCAATCCCGCGATACGCGTGCCCGTACTCCTGCAGCAGCGGCGGGTAGGCAAAGAGCAGGGTGTAGAGCACCAGGGCCACGACCAGGGCGCGGGCCTGACGGGTGGTCTCGGGCGTGCCGCGCTCCAACCACTCCGCAACCACGCGGGCCAGCAGCAGCATCAGCACCGGGGTGGCCAGATAGAGATGGCGTGATCCATACGCCAGGCCATGGTAGAAGTGGAAGAAATAGACGGTGAGCAGGGATCCCACGGCGCCCAGCAGGACGGTGAACCACTCGTCCCACTCGCGCCGGCGCCGGACGACATGGACCAGGGCCGCAACCGGCAGGAGCGGCAGACCGAAGAGATCCAGCAAGTATTGCGATACCCGGTAGGTGCTCACCCGCACGGCGTCTGCGGGATAGAACCCCGGCCATTCCGGGCCGTGGATCTTGGTGCCCATATCTGCCCCGAACCCCATCCCGAAGCGCTCACCGGGATTGCGGATCCGGAAGTACTCGGTCATCGGCATGACGAGCGCATCGCCGGTGAGCGCGTGGTTGTAGGCGAGCGTCAGCAGCACCCCGCCGAGGGCCGCGATGGTGGTGATCCCATAGAGCGAGACCAGCCGTGGGTTGCGCCGCAGGTGCACCAGCCCCTGCACCAGGAAGGGCAGGGTCACCGCGATGGTATCCACCGGGCGAACAAGCAGGTTGCCAGCGAGCGCAAGGCCGGCGATGACGGCCGCACCCCGGGACTCGGTCCGCAGCAGGCGAGCCCAGCTCCAGCAGAAGGCGCCGAACAGCGCCAGGTTCGCCGGGTGCGCCATCTGCGTGCCGTTCATGAAGAGCAACAGGGGCGAGAGCGCCAGCAGCAGCACCGCGAGGCGGGCCGTGCGCCCGGTGACCCCCGTCTCTCTGAAGAACCCGTGGAACAGGTACAGCGCCAGCGCACCAAGGAGCGGATTGATGAGCCAGGGGACACGCAGGACGTAGCCCACCGCGAGCACCGCTGGCCACCCCGGGTTCATGATCCCGAACCAGCGATCGTGCATGACCATCGTATGGATGAAGCGGAACGATCCGATCGGCTCGGGCGCCGGCAGGCTCAGGCTTCCCTGGGCCATCGTCTTGGCCTGAAACTGGTAGGCCACCTCGTCGCTGACATGCGGGATGCCATCCAGCACGAGCCATCCCGCCAGCAGGCTCAGCGCCGCGCTCGCCAGCGCGACCTGCGCTACCGTCCGCTGATCGAGCCACTCCACCAGCCGGGTTGACGGCCGTTCGAGCCGCTCGGCCAGCAGGTACAGCGCCACGAAGCCCACCGTGCCGAACACGATCGTCTGCAGGTAACTGCCCACGTCGAGGTAGCGCCGGGCCAGGACCACCAGAAGCCCGGCGAGCAGCGCCGTGGGCAGGAGGACGCGCGCCCGCAGCAGCAGGCGGGTGGATTCCCGTAACAGGAACATGGCGCGCGTCGGACCGGTGACGCCGGTGGCGAAGAGCACCAGAAATCCGGTCAGCACCAGCGCGGTCATCGCTCAGCGCTCCGCGGGAGGATTCTGCTGCTCCATCGTGAAGCGATGTCCCGCGCCACGCTGGAGCAGCATGTCCTGCATCAGCCCGCGATCGCGAACCCAGCTGAGGCTCACCAGCACCAGCGCGGCCACGGCGGCCGCGCGGGTGGCGCCGGTCGCGCCCCGCCATCGTTCGGCCACGGTAGCCGTTCCGGCCAGGAGCCCCGCCGCGCCGAGCGCCAGGAATGGCCGCAACGGAACGCCATACCGCGAGAGCGAATAGGTCGCCCCAAACAGGAGGGTGGCCTGGAGCGCCCACAGCACTCCGAAGCGCGCCAGGGAGGTTTCCAGCAGCAGGAACAGCCCCGTCAGTCCGGCCAGGACCAGTCCCACCCAGTACCCGGCCGCCACCACGGTCACCACCGGAATGACCCATCCCGGCAGTCCCTTGCCGTACCAGTCATTGCGGAGGTGCCGCAGGAGGAATGAATCCATGGTCCAGAGGTGTCCCGCCTCCCACAGGCTCTTCCCGAGGAAGCGAGCCGGATCCGCGGCGACGTTGCGCCACCCCTGCTGCATCGCGAGGGCCTGCGCCCGCGCCGCGTCCACGGTCACCAGCTGGGTATACGCCTGGCCATCCACCACGCCATAGCGGTCGGACCAGCGGTCATCCTTGTTGACGAACGCCGCCTCGGGCTGGCTCCCCACCAGGAAATTGAACGGTCCGTTGCTGTCGATCAGGATGAAAGTGCCGGTCTCCCGCGCGTTGCGCAGCGTCCACGGCAGGATCACCAGAAAGCACGCCGCGACCAGCACGCCGAAGCGGACCAGGGGCGCCCAGAGGAGCAGTCGCCCAGTGCGCTGTCGTTCCCGCCACAGGGCCCAGAACAGCCACAGGGCGAGGAATGGCAGGAAGGTGACCAGCATCGGCCGCACCAGCGCTCCGGCGCCCAAGGCGATGCCGGCCAGCATCCAGTGGCGCCAGCTGGTCGCTTCCGATTCCCGCGACAGCAGGTCCAGCACCAGCAGCAGGATGGTGAGAAACAGGGTTTCCGACCAGAGGCGATGCGTGAAGGCGATCAGGACCGGGTCAAAGGCGAAGAGCAGGGCGGCTCCTCGCCCCACCCGGGCACCCCCCATGCTGGTCCCCAGCCGATACATCAGGACGGTGGACCAGCCGGACAGCGCGACCTGGGCCAGCCGGACTCCGAGGGTGCCCGCCCCCGCCGCGAGCCAGAAGGCCATGAAGGCGGGATAGCCCGGAGGCCGGAACGTGCCCGAGTATCCGGCGCCCGCCGCGAGGGCGGTTGCCAGCTCGAGGTATGCGCCCTCGTCCAGGATGGCGGCGTGATCCCGGACGGCCAGGGCCAGCACCAGTTTGAGGATCAGCGAAATGCCCAAGCCGATGACAAAACTCCGATCCTGCTGCCAGGCGGTGCTGGTCATAACGAATCCCCCTCCTGGTGACGGAAGGGTGGCAGCACCCTGAGCCGGTCCAGATACGGCTGGGCCAGCGCCTGGCCCTGCGCCGTCGGATACCGGTTGGTCAGCTCGGACGGGTCGGAGGTCCAGTCAAACAGCTGATGGGCGGAATCGGGGTTCTGGATGAAGTGATGGGCGGAATCCACCAGGGATCGCAGCTCGCCACGTGCCCCCGGATACCACTCCGGCATCCGGACGGCGCGCTGAACCTCGGAGAGCACCGGGGGCTCTCCGGTTGGCGGGGTGCGGCCCCAGAAGCGCGCCAGCGACGCCCCGGGAAAAGTGGTGGTGGTTCCGTCCGGGCTGACCAGAGACATGATGGTCGCCGGCAGGTCCCGGAGGCTCACCGGCTGGGTGACCCGCTCGCCGCGAGGGACCCCCCGGCCGGGCGCCACGACGATGAGCGGCACGTGCAGCGCGTCCCGATAGAGCGAATGCCCGTGCAGGAACACCCCGTGCTCGCCGAACTCCTCCCCGTGGTCGGAGGTCAGGACGATGATCGTCTTGTCGCGAAGCCCGCGTCGCTCCAGTTCATCCAGCAGCCGCCCGATCTCCGCATCCAGCCAGGCAATCGAGGCGTCGTAGGAGTCACGCTCCAGCGCGATATCCTCCGGTCGCATCCGGTCCTTTCGCTGCCGCACCCCGAGACGCCGAAGCGGGCTCAACTGGTTGGGGCGCGCATAGCCCGCAATCCGCTGGAACCACTCCTCCGGCGGGAGGTACGGATCGTGGGCGTCATAATAGTTCAGAAACCCGAAAAACGGCCGGGTCCCGACGCCATCCAGCCACGCGAGGAACTCGGCGTTGACGGTCGCCGCCGGCTTGCGGCCCAGGACCTGGTCGCTGCCGGTGAGCGCGCGGAGCAGGCGGGAGTCCGTGATCCGCCGGGTGAGCATGCAGCTGCGGAGCACCAGGCCCAGACCGAACCGGAAGTCGCGGTATCGCTGAAATCCCCGGCCCAGCCCCTTCTCGTAATCGGTGTAGATGAGGTTGCCGACGAATCCCCCGGTCGCGTAGCCGCGCGCGCTCAGCGCCTCGGCCAGGGTCGAGTCGCGCCCATCCAGCGGCCGGAACCAGCCCGTGGATTGTTCATGCGGCCACCGGCCGGTGAACATGCTCGCATGCGAAGGGAGCGTCCACGGCGCGGTAGACAGTGCGTTTCCGAACGTGACTCCCTCAGCGGCCAGGCGTTCGAGCGTGGCGGATGTTGGCCGGTCGTAGCCATACAGGCGGAGACTCGAGGCACGGACCGTGTCCAGAATCAGCAGCAGGACATTCGGCGTCGCGCCGGCCGCCGGGAGGCTGGCCAGCACCCGCCGCTCCCGCCAGGCGCGGGCCCCCGGCATCCCTGCCGCCACCAGCAGGACAGCGCCGAGGAGCATCGGCGCCAGCCACCGTACGACTCGCCGCACACCCGCCTCCCTCGAGGCCAGCAACCGGGTGGCCTGGTAGCCCATCCCTGCGCTGAGCAGAAGCACCGCGCTCCAGTGCAAGCGGGCTCCGAAGTGCACCGTCAGAAGGCTGGCCGTGACCGTCGCCGCCGTCCCGAAGGCCGTCAGCCCCATGGCGGGGAGTCCGGGCCACCAGCGGGTGAGCAGGCCGAGGAGGGCGGCCGGTGGGACGTACAGCAGCAGATAGCCCAGCGGCGCCAGCCAGTACAGGTCGCGGGAACGGGCGGTGAATTCTCCCATGGCGTGCTTGCGGTAGAGCAGCAGCAGGATCTCGCCAACCCCGCCGAGCACGGCGGCGCACACGGCGAGCTGTACCGGGGTCAGGCGGGACCGGCCGATCGGGCTGGCAGAGGTCATGGAGGACTCCGCCGGTCGTGGTCCTTCCAGCTGAGGCTGGAGCCGGCGAGGGCCTGCCTGAGCTGCGCGCGCAGTCGAGCCACGAGGGTCGCATGCCTCGCCTCGCCCGACACATCGGACAGCTCGTTCGGATCCTCGCGCAGGTCGAAGAGTTCCGCCCGGCCATCCTCCTCCTCGATATAGTGCCACTGCGATTCCACCAGCGCGGCCACCGAACCGCGGGAGGCCGGCCAGTTCGATGGCACCAGGGACCGGCGGGCGAGTTCGGTCCGGACCGAGGCGGTGCTGTCGTCCACCACGGGGAGCACCGTCCCGGGAAAGCTCGCGGGAGCCAGGCCAAGCATCGCCGCCACGGTCGCCGGGACCTGGTCGATCCCCACGGGGGTCCTGACGACCGTGCCTCCATGTGCTCCACCGGGCCAGCGCACCAGGAGCGGCACGTGGGTCTGTTCTCGGTAGAGGCTGTGCCCGTGATAGATCATGCCGTGTTCGCCCCAGCTTTCCCCGTGATCGGAGGTAATGATGATGATCGTCCGGTCCAGCAGCCCGCGAGCGGCCAGCTGGGAGAACAGCTCTCCCAGGGCGTGGTCGAGCGCCAGGATCGACTCGTCGTAGCGATCCACCAGCTGGGCCAGTCGCTCGGGCGATGGCAGCTCGACCGACGTGCCGATCGCGCCCAGTTCGATCTCGCGGCCGGAATCCCCGGCGTCGCCCGCGGGACGGAATCGCCCCGCAAAGGGCGGTGGGGGAGAGAGCGGCGAATGCACATCGAAGTAGTTCACGAACGCGTAGAATGGCCGCCCATCCAGCCCGTCCACCCAGCTGAGCAGGTCGCGATTGAGGGTCGGCCCCCACTTGCGCCCCGGCATCTCATCCCAGCCCAGGCGGGGAAGGACCTCATAGGCCAGCCGTCGCCCCAGCGTGGTGCGGGCCAGGGCGTCGCCGAGGTTTCCGTAGAAGTCCTCGTAATGCATGAACCCGCGCGCCAGCCCGGTGTTCCGCCCGGTCCAGAAGGTGTTGGCCACAAACCCACCGGTGGCCCAGCCGGCCTCACCGAGTTTCCCCGCCAGGGTGGGGAAACGGCGGTCGAGGAATGGCTGGCGCATCACACCGGCACGGTGGCGGCTCAGTGGCTCCCCGGTGAACAGCGAGGCGTGGCTGGGGAGCGTCCAGGAGGATGAAGAGTGGGCATCGTCGTACCGCACCGCGTCGTTCGCGAAGGCATCCAGGCTCGGCGAAGTCGGTCGGGGATAGCCGTACAGGGAAAGATGATCGGCACGCTGGGTATCGAGGACCAGCAGCAGGACGTTCGGCTCCCCGTCCGGTCGCTCCGGCAGAGCGGCCAGTGCCCGGCGTTCCGCCACCCGTGGCCACATGGTAGTGGCCGCCGCCAGCACCAGGACGGCGGCCAGCGCCGCCGGAAGACTCCGCAGCATGAAGCGGTGCAGGCGCGCCCGATCGCCACGGTACCATCGGGTGATGACCGTGGCCACGCCGCTGGCCAGGAGCAGGGAGGCCACCTCGGAAAACACCTGGCCCTGGAGCGTCGCGGTCAGGTAGGCACCGGTGAAGCTGATCAGCGCCACCAGCCCCACGTCCCAGGCCAGCGGCCTGCGGATGATCCGGGAGAGCGCGAGCGCCACCAGTCCGAGAGCCAGGCCGAGCGCCCCCATGACGGCCGGCGCCATCCACACCGCGTTGGCGGAGTTTCCAGTACGCCACGACAAGGCCCCGGGAATCAGGCCGAGCAGCACCCATTCCAGTCCCTCGACGAACCCCGCCACGAGGCCCAGCCACAGCCCCACCCGAGCCAGCGCGGTCATGGAATCGGCTGGCGGTCGGCATTGCCCATGGCGCCCGGCCCGCGCAACCACAGGAACGCAATCACCAGCAGCACGCTGGTGTACACCGGCATGTCCACCACCGGCCGGTACCGCCAGTCCGGCGCGAGAATCCAGCCGAGATCAAGGAACGGCACCATCAGCAGAAAAGTGAGGAGAACCCCGGCAACCCTCGCCGGCCAGAGCACGGCGAGGAACGGCACCAGCCACAGCGCGAACCACGGCCAGACATGTCCCACCAGGGTCAGCAGCACGCAGGCCATCACCGCCAGCCCGCTGGTCAGCCAGGACTCCCAGCTCGGCTTGCGGATGCCGTGCCAGAGCACCGCGCCGGCCGAGGTGATCCCGAGCACGGTGACTAGCCTGTCCACCAGGACGATCGGGAGCTGCAATCCGGCCAGCGCCGCCACATTGACCGCGTAGTAACTCGGCACCCAGAATACCCAGTTCTGCATCCTCCGTGTCGCCTGCAGGAAGCCCGGGCCCTCATAGAAGACAAACAAGGCCAGCAGGGAAGCGATCCCACAGGCCGCCATGGTGAGGATGTAGCGCCGGGTGAAGATCACCCCGGCCCGCCGCGCCGCCAGGAGCTCCAGGCCGATCAGGGGCAGCGTGATGAACTTGACCAGGCAGGAGCACGCCAGCCACAGCGGCGCCAGGCGGTGATCCTTGCGATCCACGGCCTCGAGCCAGAGGCTCACGAAAAAGACCATCAGGATGTCATTGTGGCCTTCGGCGATGGCGAGATACACGGCCGCGGGCAGCCATCCCACCAGGCAGGTCACCAGCAACCTGTCCCGGAGGCCCCGCCGGCCGGCCATCCGTCGAAGGGCGAACAGGGTGCCCAGCCAGGCGACCAGCAGCACTGCCTTGTGCAGGAAGAACTCCAGCCATTCCCGGCGGCCACTCAGCCGGCCCAGGCCACCGGTGAGAACGGCCCACAGCGGGCCGTAGGTGAAGCGATCCCCTTCCTCGAAGCGACTCCCGGGGAGGGTCCCGAAGATCTCCGGCGTGAGGGACGCATAGTATGGGTTCTGGCCGTCGGCGAACATGCGGCCCCAGGCGATGGACAGGAAGAAGTCCGGGGTGTAGGTCGGAAACGCGAACACCGCGCACAGGGCCAGCGACACCGCGACCGCAACGGCGATGCGATCGGCGGGCCCGTCATTGTGGGCGGCAGGGTCGGCCTGGATCCGGCGAAGGACCAGGAGCATTGCGATGCTGGCCACCGCCAGCGGCAGCGTCGCGGCAACCACTCGCCAGACCGGGTCGGCCAGCGTCTCCCCCCGAATCGCGGCGCGAAGAAAATCGTAGGCGCCGGGAAGCCAGCGGATCTGATCCGCCAGCCGGTCGATGAAAGCGATCTCCTCGGGCTGGACGACCAGCACCGGAGCGAACGCGGCCAGCCCGAAGGAGAGCGGGACCATCGCCAGGAAGGCCAGCGCGCTGACCGTGCCGAGCCAGGCGAGGCGGGTGGCCAGCGCTGCTTCCGGCTTCTGGCTCATGGGCCCGAAACTCCCGGGGTCCCGGGCGAAGGCACGTCCGGTGCGCCGCCCCAGCCGGGGCGCTTCAGGGCTCGCATTCGGTCGCGCAGGGCATCCAGGGTGGACTGGCGGGCCGGTTCGCCGGCGAGGTTGCGCGCTTCGTCAGGGTCCGTGGGCAGGTTGAACAGCTCCTCCTTGCCCCGGCCATCCAGAATGTACTGGTCACCGTCGCTGATGATGCTGGTCATCGTGCCGAGGGTGACGGGCTCGTCCAGGGGAGTATTGATGCCCTTGCTCACCTGGGCCAGCAGGGGGCTGGGAGAACTCATCGGCCGGGCGCCCCACGTCGGCGCGAGCGAGGCTCCCGGGAAGGGCGGCTGCCCGGTCAGGCCGGCCGCGTCGCGCACGGTCTCAGCCAGGTCTCGCAGCGACACCGCCGTGGTGACCCGGCCCCCCGCGGGCACGCCCGGTCCGCGGACCACGAGCGGGACATGCAGGAGCGGATGGTAGAGCGCGTTGCCGTGCCCGGACAGGCCATGCTCGCCGACGAGGGTCCCATGGTCGGAGGTCACGATCACGAGCGTATTCGCCAGCGCGCCGCGGGCCTGCAGGGAGTCCAGCAGGTCCCCGAGGTACCCGTCGGTCCGTGCGATGGCCGCGTCGTAGGCATCCACCTGGCGCCGCCCCGAATCCCACACGCTGCCGGACTGCACGTACGCGCGCGGCAGATGGGCGTCAAAGTAGTTGAGGAAGACGAAGAAGCTGGGAGGCGCCTCCCGGTCAAGCCACTCCAGGAACTCCGCCGTGACCCGCGGTCCATCCTTGCGGTCATTGGCCCGGCGCGCGCGCCGGGTCCGCAGCAGCCAGTCGCGGGTGATGCCGTAGAGGGTCGAGGCGTTGAAGAGCTGATCCGGGCTGCGCTTGTAGTCGCGGTAGGTCCCGAAGCCGCGGGCCAGTCCCGACTCACGGCTGGTGTAGGTGAGATTGCCGACGAAACCCGCCGTCGCGTACCCGCTGGCGGCGAAAGCCTCTGCCAGGGTTCGGGGCGCCTCATCCAGGGGCGTCAGCCAGTCCGCCGTGATATCCTGGTGATACAAGCCGGTGAACATGCTCCCATGCGCGGGAAGGGTCCACGGCGCGGTGCTGTAGGCGCTGTCGAAGGTCACCCCGTCCCGGGCCAGTGCGGCGAGCCGGGGCGAGGTCGGCCGGTCATAGCCGTACAGCGACAGCGAAGCCGCGCGCACGGTGTCAAGGATGATCACCAGCACGTTCGGGCCGACCGGCTGCGCGGCGCCCTCGGGGCTCCGGCCAGAGCGCAGCCATCGGTCCCGCGTCACGACGCTGACCGCCACGAGCCCGAGCGTGAGGCACAGGCCAACCGTCACCAGCAACAGCCGCCGCGGGTGCCGCTCGGCGTGGGGCGTCAGGACGCGGCTGAGTTGCACTCCTGCCCCGATGCTGAGCAGCCCCACCGAGATCTGGCTCAGCCGCAGGCCGAACCAGAGCGAAAGCAGGCTGAAGACGAGGGCGGTGAGTCCAAGGCCGAGGACGAACCGCGTGGTCGCCCACTTCGGCGCCAGCCAGGCGGCCAGTGCCACCGGGACAGCCGCCACCCCGAACAGCACGACATACGCGATGGGCGCCATCCACAGCGCGTCCGAGGAGGCGAACGTGAGCCGGTGCAGCCCCTGCTGCTGCAGCGCCAGCCAGCCGCCCTCAATCAGCCCGGTCACGAGCCCCACGAACACCAGCAGGGTGACCGCTCTGAGGGGCGGGGACGGCCGGTCCAGAAACCCGGCCCTCCGCTCGGATGCGGCGGCGGTCATGGAGCCTCTACCGTCGGCAGGCCGGTTCGGCTTCCCGGACGGCGAGGCTGGGTCCGAAGACCCAGCGCGGGCAGGCGGTTCATGGGCTGAACCTCACGGGCTGCAGGGCGGAACGCATCCCGACCAGTCGAGCCTCCTGGGCGGGCGCCTTGGAGAGGTCGTGCTGCTCCAGGCTGTCGTGATCCAGGTCGAAGAGCTGCTCCTCGCCGCTGCCGAGGTTGCGGATGTAGCGCATGCCCTCTCGCGTAACGGAGACCAGGTCCCCTCGTGCCGCCGGATAGCGCTCCGGCTGGCGGATGGCCTTGCGGACCGCCTGAAGCAGGGTGTCCGCCGCCGCGCCCCCGGGACCGAAGTGCCGCGCGAGCGAGCCGCCCGGGAAGTGTTCCTGGCCGCCGAGACCAACCAGGTCCAGTACCGTCATCGGGAGGTCCCGCAGACTCACCGGCGCGCTGACTCGCTCTCCCACCGGGACCACGCCGGTGCCACGGATCACCAGCGGCACCTGGACCGCCTGCCGGTACAGGCTGTTCCCGTGGTCAAACAGGCCATGCTCACCGAACTCTTCGCCATGATCGCTGGTGATGATGATCAGGGTGTGGTCGGTCAGCCCCCGCCGCGACAGCTCCGCGAACAACACGCCTAACTGGCTGTCCAGCCACGCCAGCCCGCCGTCATAGGCATTCTCGGCCCAGGCGGTGGTTTCCACCCGCTGGTCGTCGCCCGGCTTTCCGGTACGATGAAGCCGGGGGTCCGGCGCCGTCCCGGGCGGCACGAACATCCGGTCGTAGGGCGGAGGCGGCAGGTAGGGGCGATGCGCGTCGTAGAAGTTGAGGAATGCAAAGAACGGCCGGTTCGCCGGCCGCTGGTCCAGCCAGCGAAAGAAGCTCCGATTGATGCTCCGGGCATCTTTCCGGCCCAGGGCGTCATCTTCCCCCACGAGGCGGCGGAGCGTACGATTGCGGCTGACCACCCGCACCAGGGAACTGTTCCGCAGCATCAGCCCCGGCGTCAGCACGTAATCCTCGAAGGAGACGAACCCACGGGCCAGGCCCACCTCCCGGCTCACGTAGTTCGTGTTGCCGGAGAAGCCCACCGTGACAAAACCGTGCCGGGCCATCGCCTCGGCCAGAGTCGGAATGCCCGGATCGAGGGGGACCAGCCAGTCCGCCGACATCTCGTGCGGCCACAGGCCCGTGAACATCGAGGCATGGGACGGCAGGGTCCACGGGGCGGTGGAGAACGCCCGCTCAAACGTGGTGCCGCCAGCCGCGAAGGTGTCGAGGGACGGCGAGGTGTTCCGGCCGTAGCCGTACAGGGAGAGGTTGAACGCACGCACCGTATCCAGCACGATCAGCAGCACGTTCGGCCTGCCGGTCTGCGCCCCGGGCAGGGCGGCCAGCGCGCGCCGCTCGGTCCACCGCTGGCTGCCCCGCACAAGCCCCGCCAGGAGGATCACGACCACCAGCTGGGCGACCAGCATGCGTCGTGCAAGAACTCCGAGGCGTTCTACTCCCTGCCGCGCCGCCCACCGCCCCGCCTGGACCCCGATGCCAGCCGCGAGGACCAGCGCGGCTACCCGGTGGAACTGCGGGAAGATGTAGAACACCCCGAAGGCTGCCAGACCCGCGAACGACCCCGCTGCCACCGCCAGATTCACCAGTCGCGGAACCAGTCGCCCAATCAGGAAGATCCCCAGGCCGACCAGCAGGAAAATCAGCGCGTTGACGAGGGGAGCGGTCCAGATCACATCCGGACCCAGGAACAGGAACTCATGCAGCAGAAACCGTCGAACACCGTGCCCCAGCAGCTCGCCGAAGCCGGCCAGCAGGCCGGCCGAGAGCGAAAGGGCGAGGAGTGGACGCAGTGGCATGGAGATCCGTGGAGGTCGTCAGGGTTGGCGGTCGGCCCGCGCCGGTGGCCCCACCCGGCGGTCGAGATATTCATGGAACGTGGCCACCGCGGGTGCCCACCGGGCGTCCGCACCGAGGTCCTGTGTTTCTGCGGAGTCTGGGGGGAGCCGATACAGCTCTCCATGCAGGTCCACATCGCGCACGAAGGTCCAATCGGCGGTGATCAGCCCCTGGAGGTCCCCGCGGGCGGTGGCGTCCCAGGCGGGCCTGTTGCGGGCCCATCGGGTGCTCACCAGAACGGTATCCTGGCCGGCGGTTCCTGACTGCCAGAATCGGGCCAACGAGCGGCCCGGAAAGGGGTTGCCGACTGTCGGGTCACTCAGTCCGAGAACCGTGGCAGGGAGGTCTCGCAGGCTGGTCCGGGCTTCCACAACGATCCCGCCCGGAACCTTCCCGGGCCAGACCAGGATCAGCGGGACCGCCAGAGCCGCCTGGTACAAGGTGTGGCCATGCCCGTAGACTCCATGCTCGCCGAACTCCTCCCCGTGGTCGGAGGTCACGATGACCAGCGTGTTTTCCAGCAGCCCGCGCTCGGCGAGTCCGCCCAGCAGCCGCCCGATCTCGGCATCAAGGTAGGCGATCGCCTGGTCGTACGGCCGCATCTCCCGCGGACGGTCGTCCTTGTACTCCCCGCCGTGCGCCGCCGGTGGGAGCGGTGGATAGCTGGCGGCAGCGAAGGCGCTATCGAACGGCGCCCTCGGAAGGTAGGGCTCGTGGGCGTCGAGGTAGTTCAGGAACGCAAAAAACGGGTGACCGGGGGTGCGGTCGAGCCAGGCCAGCAGGGCGTCGTTCACTTCCCGTCCGGTCTTGCGCCGGTAATCGCGCCAGGCCGGCGGAAGGAGGCTCTTCAGCGGGGCCGTATTGTACAGTTTTTGGGTGAAGGCACCGGTGCGGAGAATCTGGGCGAGGCTGACCTCGTGAGCCGAGTAATGAGCAAAGCCCCGGTCGAGCCCGGTCCACCGGGAAGTGTAGGCCAGGTTGGCCACCACGGCCCCCGTACGGTACCCCCGCGCCGCCAGTGCCTCGGCGAGGGTGCTGTCGGTCCCGTCCAGGGGCGTCTGCCAGCTGGCGGGCGTCTCGTGCGCCCACCGGCCGGTGAACATCGAAGCATGGGAAGGGAGGGTCCACGGCGCGGTGGAATAGGCCCGGGCAAAGCGGGCCCCGCGTCCCGCCAGAACCTCCAGAGCCGGGGTGGTCGGGAGCCGGTAGCCGTACGCGCTCAGATTGAACGCCCGAACCGTGTCCAGGACCAGCAGCAGCACATTGGGGGCTTGCGGGGGGGCGCTCGGGAGCCGCGCCAGCGCGCGCCGCTCCAGCACGGAGCTCCGCAGTTCGATGGTCACGGCCGCCAGGACGACGGCCGCCAGGAGCGCCGGCACCGCTGGTCGCAGGAACCGGGCGAACCGGTCGCTGGCGGGGCCCAGGCGGGTCGCCACCTGCACCCCAACCCCCAGGGCCAGGATATCAACCGAGATCACTCCCAGGTAGCCGTCCAGCACTCGGAGTGCGGCCATCGCCGCCAGGGTCCCGAGCAGGCCGATGAGCCGCCCCGGCGTAAGGATGCCAGGCCAGCGTGAGACCAGTGGTGCCAGCAGCAGGCCCACGGCCAGGAAGAATATCAGGTTGGAAACGGCCGGCATCCAGAGGAGGTACAACCCCATCAGGATCGGTACATCCGCGAGGTGGTGTCGGATGAGGTGGGACAGCGACTCGAGGAGGCCCCCCACCAGTCCGAACCATGCCGCCGCTGCGAGGACCGTGGGGGCCCGCCACGGGGCCTGGAGCGTCGAACCGGGGCCTTTCACCGTTGGCGGGGCGGGGTGCCACACCGCAGCGCGTGCCTTCGGGTGGCGGTTCGAATCAACAGGCAGACCATGGGACCTCGCTCCACAGGAATGATGGGGCCCGGGACCGGCACGCCCCGTAGCTAATCTGGCCTGCTCGGGCCCCTGAGCGAAGGGTGGAGGGCTCGTCGGGCCTGGGGGGCAACGGTGCCTCTGTCGCGGCCGGGTCGCTGCCCTGTAGTTTCCGCCAACCTCGCGCGCCGAGTACGGCTCTTGCAATCCCGGCCTTGGCCCGAACCCTATGCCCCCCCCAGCTCCCCATCCGGCCCCGTCCGGCGCCCCCCGCGTCCTGCATGCCCTCGCCCCCGGCCCGGCCGGCGGGCTGGAGAGCGTGGTCCGCCTGCTCGCGACCGGGTGGGCCCGGCAGGGCGGGGCCATCGGTGTGGCGCTGACTCTGGACGCGGGCAGCGCCATGCCGGATGACTTCACGGCCCTTCGGGGGATGGGCGTCGAGCTCCATGTCCACGAGGTGAGGGCCCGCGGGTACCTCCGAGAGCGGGAGCTTCACCTCGAGACGCTCCGCGCATTCCGCCCGGACGTCGTGCACTCCCATGGCTATCGAGCCGACTTGCTCGCCGGCTCCGCGGCCCGCCTCCTCGGCATTCCCCGGGTCAGTACCGTCCATGGGTTTACGGGAGGCGACTGGAAGAACCGCCTCTACGAGACCCTGCAGCTGCGAGCGCTTCGCGGTTTTGACGCGGTGGTAGCGGTTTCCCGCCCCCTGGCTGCCCGTTTGGCCCGGACCGGGATTCCCGCCGACCGGATCGTTCAGATTCCGAACGCCTGGGGACCTACGGCGGTGGGGCTTGGCCGCGAGGCCGCGCGGGCGGCGCTCGGTCTTCCGCCCGAGGCGACCATCTTTGGGTGGGTAGGGCGGCTCTCCCCCGAGAAGGGACCGGAGCTGTTTCTGAAGGCCCTCGCCCTGCTGGGCGCCAGCCCGGTCCAGGCCGCCGTCCTGGGCGGTGGCAGGATGCGTGACGAGTTGGAGGCCGCGGCGAACGACCTTGGCCTGCGCGACCGGGTACACTGGCCCGGCCTCGTGCCCGGCGCCGGCCGGCTGCTGGCGGCGTTCGATGGGTTCGTGCTCAGCTCACGCACGGAGGGGACCCCCATCGCCCTGTTCGAGGCGATGGCCGCCGGCGTCCCGATCGTTGCCACCGGCGTGGGTGGGGTGCCCGATGTGCTGCAGGGGGATGTGGCCCTGCTGGTTCCGCCGGAAGACCCGGCCGCCCTCGCGGCGGGGATGGCCCGGGTCATCGCCGAGCCGGACGCCGCCGCGTCCCGGGCCGAGCGGGCCCGGCGGCGCCTGGCGGAGGCCTACGCGATCGAGCCCTGGCTGGGGCGCCACCGCGATCTCTACATTCAGGTCCTCGCCCGAGCGCGGGGGAAAGCGGCACGATGACGGCTCTGGAGTTGTTTTTCGTGGCCCTGCCCGGGTTGCTCGGGGTCTACGCCTACCTGGTGTACCCCGGGCTGCTCAGGCTCCTCAGTCGCGGTACCCGGTCCGCCTTTCCGACGGCCGACCCCGCCGAGTGGCCCGAGATCAGCATCGTCGTGCCCGCCTACAACGAAGAAGCCTCCATCCGGCGGACGATCGAATCCCTGCTGGACCTGGATTATCCCGCCGACCGGCGGCAGATCCTCATCGTGTCGGACTGCTCCACCGACGGCACCGATGCCATCGTGGCGGAGTACGCCGACCGGGGGATCGAACTCCAGCGGATGCCTGTGCGCAGCGGCAAGACCGCGGCGGAGAACGCCGCACTGGCCTGGCTTCGCGCGGATATCGTGGTCAACACCGACGCCACCATCCGGATCCTGCCCACCTCACTCAAGCCGCTGATCGCCGCGTTCCAGGACCCCGCGATCGGCGTGGCCTCCGGTCGAGACGTGAGCGTCGGCGACATCACGGTCGAGGGGAACCAGGGTGAATCCGGTTACGTCGGCTACGAGATGTGGGTGCGTTCGCTGGAGACCCGGGTGGCGTCCATCGTGGGTGCCAGCGGGTGCTTCTATGCTATCCGCCGTGAGCTCCACGAGACCCTGGTCCCGTCGGCGCTGTCCCGGGACTTCGCCTCGGCGCTGACGGCGCGGGAGCACGGCATGCGTGCCGTGTCGGTGGACGCCGCGGTGTGCCTGGTGCCGCGCACCGCTTCGTTGCGGCGCGAGTTTCGCCGGAAGATCCGCACCATGGCGCGCGGGCTGGAGACGCTCTGGTACAAGCGCCAGCTGCTGAATCCGTTCCGCCATGGGGCCTTCGCCTGGATGCTCTGGAGTCACAAGCTGGTGCGCTGGCTGGTCTTCCTGGTCTGGCCGCTCGCGCTGGTGGGGCTAGTACTCCTGGCGTGGGACTCGGCCCTGGCCCGCGGGGTGCTGGTGCTGGTGCTGGCGGGGCTGGGCCTGGGGCTCCTGGCGTGGCGCGCGCCTGAGGGACGCCCGCTCCCCCGCCTGGTCGCTCTCTGCGGCTTCGCGGTGGTCTCTCACGTGGCGGGGCTGGTTGCGTGGAGCAAGGCGCTTCGGGGAGAACTCAATCCCATCTGGGAGCCGACCCGGCGGCCGGTTTGAGGGGTCCGGACCGCGAGGGCGGAGGGGCACCTGCTACCAGGCCGGCAGGACCCGGTCGAGGGCCGGGATCAGTTCCGCCGCCACTCCGGCGGCCACGTCGGCTGCCGCGGCCTCCGAGGTCCCGTCGGTGAGCCGGACGACGATCCGCACCAGCGCCTCCTCGGTACGCCCGCGAACCGCGGCGTCACGCAGCAACTCCCATTTGACCCGATACTCGTTGGCGACCACGCGCCCCCGCCCCTGGTACCAGTAGTACACCAGCGCTCGCTGCTGCTGGTTCTGCAGCAGGTACCGGTTGACGGTGACGGGGCCGGCGGCCGTGGTGATCACGGTGGTCGTCTGCTGCAGCGCCTCCCACCCCGCACCCGGCAGGCAGTTCTTCGGGGAGTGGATGGTCTTGCCCTGGGTCTGCTGGTCGTAGTACCCCACGTAGATGTCGAATGGGGCGAGGTCGGCCGGAAACCAGCGGTACAGATAGGCGGACATGCCGCCGGCCTCGACCTGCTCTCGTGACAGCGTGTCGGTCGCGCCGGTGCGTCCCGCGAGGGTCAGCGGAATCGAGTCCAGTGGCAGCGGCAGGTCCATCCGTTGCTGGGTGTCCACCGCTAGCGTGAACACGCAGCCCACCGACAGCAGCGCTGCCGGGACCCAGTTGCCCCAGCTAGGCATCATTGGGCGCTCCCAGCAGGCGGCGTTCGATGCCGGCGACGCCCCAGGTAAAGGCGCCGAGAATCAGGAATGCCACGACGAAGAGCAGCCAGCCCTCGCTGAAGTGCATGAACCCAACGCCGAGATTGGGGTCTACCCAGTAGACCAGGAACCCAGTAAGGAAGACCCGGAAGGCGTTCACGACCATGGCCACCGGGATCGCCAGCAGGATGAGCAGCAGCCGGCTGACCGGATGCCGCAGCCATAGCCCGCCCACCAGCACACCGAGCGCCAGCAGGGCCGTCAGGGATCGCAGGCCGCTGCAGGCTTCGGTGACGAACAGGTCCCGGCCCGGCAGACGGATGATGTTGCCGGCAAGGTGGACCGGGACATGTCGGGCCTGGAGGATCGCGGCGCCCCACTGTGAGGCCTTCAGCTGCAGCGGCAGCGCCAGGGTGTTGGTGAGGACGTCGGGGATGGGAATGGACAGCGCGAGCAGGGCAATGGGCAGCCACCAGTGCAGGACTTGCCTCATGCCGCGGAAGAACAGGACCAGGCCGATGGCCGCCAGCACCATCGAGAAGCGCATGGTGAACAACTCGGCGGCCAGGCCGGACAGGTGCCGAAGCAGCACCCCTCCGGCGAGGGTCAGCAGGCCGAGCCACCGGGCCGGCTGGGCTGGCTGCAGGCCACGCTTCCATGCCAGCCAGAGCGCCAGGGGGGCAAGCAGGAGCCCGTGGCCGGCGTCCGGATCGGACCACCAGTCACGCACGAGGAGCCCGGCGGGCTGCGCAAAGAGAATCAGGAACGCGGCTGCAGCGGCAACGAGCGGCGCCAACTCCCGGGGTGACGGGCGCGGTTGGGCCAGGGGGGCGGGGATCGTCACCGCGGCTCTACCATCCACCCCGCTTGAAGAGCACGACCGGCACCGTTTTCAGCATGATCCGAATGTCTTCCCAGAACCCCTGACGGCGAAGATACTGCAGGTCGAACTGCAGCTTGTTTCGCACGTCGTCGAGGCACTGGTCGTATTCCTGGTTTACCTGCGCCAACCCGGTGATGCCTGGCTTGACCCGCTGGCGGTACTCATAGTTCGGGATGTTGCGGCGCAGCTGCGCAAAGATGGACGGCCGCTCCGGCCGGGGCCCGACGATGTTCATGTCGCCGGTCAGCACGTTGAACAGCTGTGGCAGTTCATCCAACCGGTACTGCCGCAGGAATCGGCCCACCGGAGTGACCCGGGGGTCCTCCTTGGCGGCCCAGACGGCGCCGAAGAGGTGCTCGGCGTTCACACACATCGTGCGGAACTTGTAGATCGTGAAGACATCCCCGCCCAGGTTGTGGCCCCGCCGCGGATCCGCTGCGCCGTTGAGGTCACGGTTCCACCGCCGGTCCAGGCCGATACGAGTCTGCGAGTAGAGGATCGGGCCACGGCTGGTGACCTTCACCGCGACCGCGATCAGGACCAGGACGGGCGAGAGCAGCACCAGCGCCAGGAGCGCCAGGCAGAAGTTGAGGGCCCGCGACAGCCGCTCCGAGCGAGAACGGGGCGCCATTCGCTCGTCCACGTCCTGCACCAGGGTGAGCCACCGCTCGCGCGGTGTCTGTCGCCTGGGTCGCGAGCCGGTGACGGGTGCCATCATGCGTTCCACTTCCTCGCCTGGCACGGGACTAGAAGATTCCAAAGAGTCGACCGACACCGTAGGTACTGATGATGAGGCCCGGAATGATCGCGTAGGTGCGCAGGGTCGAGAACCAGTTGGTCTTGCTGACCTCCCCCACTTCGATCACGTCCCCGGCCCGCAGGTTCAACTGATCCAGGCTCACCCCGTCCACGATGGCCTTGGAGAAGGTTTCCCCGTCCACCACCTCGTCGTCCCCCCGCATGATCTTCGATCGCTTCAGGTCGGTCGAGTTTCCGATTCCGCCGGCCTGCATCAGGGCGTCGCTCAGCATGATGTCCGCGTCCATCTGGAAGAACCCGGGCTTCTTGATGCCCCCCATGAAGGTCAGACGGATCTGGGGACGGACCTGCACCTGCGCGTCGATCACGAACCGCCGGATCTGGGTGGTGAGGTACTCCTCTGCCTCCGAGCGCAGGACGCCGCGCATGGGGATTTCCGGCAGGCCCCCCAGCACCAGGACTCGTCCCGGCCGGATCACCTGCTGTCCGGAGATCCCACTGTCGCCGGCCATGATGATCATGAGGTGGTCGCCGATGAAAAAATCGCCTTCCAGCAGGCGCTCCCGGATCAGGGCGGCCTCGGCCCGCTTGTCATCCCGGAAGGCGGCACTGTAGGCCGAGGAATTGGCAATCTCCTCCGCCGCGGCGAGGGCCGCTTGCAACTGGGCCCGGGTGACCGTCGGCTGCCGGACGTCAACCGTGCCCTCCTGCGCGCCAAGATCGGCGGTGGCGCAGAGGGCCAGACCGACGAGCAACACGCAAAGCCGGTAGCGGCCGACTATCTCCATGAACCGATCACGCCGGATTTCCATATCGTGGTATCCTTGCTGGTGCACACAACATGCTAGCGGCCGGCCCTTCCGGCACGCCCTCCCTCTGCGGCAACCGCAGCAAGGAGTTGGGCTTGTGACATCGCAGGCGGGGCGCTGACGCCGCCCGTCTGCCAAGTGTGGCTCAAAGCCTACACTCGGTATTGCAGGATCGCCACGATGGGACTGTCCGCGTCGTTCCAACCCAGCGTCAGATCGTGGGTTCCGTAGCATGGAATAGACCACGGCACGCCCGCTTCTTCAACCGACGGTGAATCGCCGACTTGTATTGCCCCGACCCCTCGGGCATCTTATCGTACCAGAGGTCAGGACAAGCCCCACGCCGCCCAGAACTGACGGGCTCGGGTTGCTGCGCAAGAATCTTGCTCCCTGATTCATCAGTTCCCGGGCGCCACGCCCATCCCTGCCCAGACCAGCCGCGCTCACCAGCGGGCGCCGCCCAGTCCTGAGGGAGCATGTCCGACCACGAGAAATCCTCACGTCCGCCGCTGGTTCTCATTGCCAACGATCAGGAGTGGTCGGCCCGATCGCTGGAGAGCATCCTCGCGCCCAACGGGTACGCCGTCCTCCGCGCCTACACCGGAACCCAGGCCCTGGAACGGGCCCGGACCGCGCGTCCCGATCTGGTGATTCTCGATGCCCAGATGCCCGATCTGCACGGCGTTGAGGTCTGCCGGCAGATGCGGAGCGATCCCCGGTTCAGCGCCACCACGCCTGTGATCATCACCACCGCCGGGCCCTCGGGAAGGGCCCAGCGTCTCGAGGCCTACCAGGCAGGGGCGTGGGAGTTTCTCGGCCAGCCGCTGGACGGGGAGAGTCTGCTGCTCAAGCTGCGCACGTTTCTCGACGCCAAGCTCGAGGCAGATCGATTCCGCGAGGACACCCTGCTCGACCAGCAGTCGGGACTCTACAACATGCGGGGGCTTTCCCGTCGAGCCCGCGAGATCGGGGCGGAGGTCTTTCGCCGTCACCAGGCGCTGGCCTGCGTGGTGTTTTCCGCCGACCTGCCCCCACAGGCCGACACCGACCTGCCCGACCGGATCAGCCGGTTGCTGCGGGAGCAGGGTCGGACCTCCGATGCCATCGGCCGGCTGGGAGATGAAGAATTCGCGGTGATCGCCCCCGGCACCGAAGCCAACGGGGTCCGATTGCTGGTGGAACGGCTCGAGCGTGTCCTTGCCGGTGTCGTACCGGACAATGGCGGCCAGCTGCCGCTGCGCGCGGGGTACTGCGCCGTTCCCGATTACACCACGTCGTCGGTCGATGCCGTCGAGATGCTGCTCCGTGCCACCTCGACCCTCCGCCAGCTCCGCGCCGACGGCGGCCTGGAACGGCTTCGTTCCTTCGAAGCCGCCGCACCGGCCACCACCCGCTAGCGCATCATCCCCCGCTCGGGGCCGCCGCGGCCGACTGCGCCGCGATCTGCGCCGGTTCCTCGTCCGCAGTGTATCCGTACAGATAACTGTAGTAACGATAGACCCCCTCGGCCTGAATCTCGTTCAGGACGGCGCCCAGCACGCGCACCGGCAGTCGGTCCAGGAGCCGGAGCTTCGCCTCGGCCATCTGGCGGTCGGTCTCCCCGGTGCGGAATACCATCATCATGTGTCCGGTGGTGGTGCCAAGCACAAACGGATCGATTCCGGCGCCCAGCGGCGGGCTGTCCACGATGATCACATTGAATTGGGCCTTCAGTTCGGCCATCAGGTCCGCCATCGCCGCGGAACCCAGCAGCTCCGGTCCCTGGTGGCGGCGCGTACCACAGGGGATGACCCAGAGGTTGCGCTGGGACGTCGGCCGGACGATCTGGTCGATCGAGGCGCCGGCCGTCAAACGGTCCAGCAACCCCGGGCGGCGGTCCACGCCGAACATCCGGTGGATCTCGCCTCGGCGAATGTCGCCGTCAATCAGCACCGTTCGATAGCCCGCCTCCGCGAAGGAGACCGCCAGATTGGACGAAACCAGCGACTTGCCATCGCCCGGTCCAGGGCTGGAGATCGTGAGCGCAACCGGCCCACCGGCGCCATAGGAGTGCGCCAGGTTCAGCCGCACTGTCCGGAAGGCCTCCACCACCTGCGCGGCCTGTTCCGGGGCGAGCTCGCCACGGCGGGACTTCTTGATCGCCGGGATAGCCCCGAGGATCGGCAGGCCGAGCTCGGTCGACACCTGCTCGGGGTAGCGGAATCGCTTGTCGAGCTGGTCGAGCAACAGTGCCAGGCCGACCGCGAGTCCGAAGCTGGCGGCGAACGCCATCAGGATGATCTTGGGGGCGGAGTTCGTGAATGGCACCTGAGGCTGCACCGCCGGGTCCAGCACCCGCACATCCGGAATGGCCGACAGCTCGGACAGCTTGGCTTCCTCGAGGCGCCCGGCCAGCATCTTGTACAGCGCGTCGGCCGCGGCCATCTCCCGCATCAAACGGCCCTCGGTGATGGTCACCTCGGGGATCTCCCGCAGCTCGGTGGCCGCCTGCCCGAGCCGGGTAGCCAGGTCCACCTCCTGCAATTTCAGCTGATCCACAAGCGCCTGTGCGTACTGCGGGATGGTCTGGGTGCGCAGCACCTCAATCTGGGCCTGTGCCCGGAGCACCACCGGATGTTCCGGGGTGTACCGCTGCAGCAGCGCGTTCAGGTCTGCCTCGCGCGTGGCCAGGCCGGTCAACGCCTGTTTCAGCTGGGGTGCCAGGTTCACCGACGGGATCGTCTGGAAGGCGTCCACGGTGATCGCCCCGGTGAGGGACCGGGCCAGCACCATCTCCAGCTGCTCCCGGTCCTGCCGGATCCGATCCTGGTTCAGCCGCTGCTGGAAGTAGGTGTTGGTCGCCTGGTTGCCGGTCGAGGCGAGGCCCGGCGCGATGGGGAGCACGCCGACCCGTTGGGCCGTCATGGTGCTGATCTGGAAGTTCTTCAGCTGGCTTTCGGCGTTGCGCAGGTTCTGGTACGCCGTAGCCACCTGGGAGTCGAGGGCGACTCTGAGCTCGGTGAGCTTCCGCTTCTTGAGGTCGGCGGCGATCGACACGAATTCGGCCGAGATCGCGTTGACCACCTCCGCCACCCGGTACCGGTCCTTGCTGGACAACGTGAGCTTCAGGAAGCTGCCCTTGTCCGGCATCACCGCCCGCAGGCTGCTGCCGAGCTCGGTGACGACCGCGCGCGGGTCTTTCAGCTTGAACTCGATTTCCCTGCCGCCGCGCCGCAGCTGTTGCCGCCCCGGGGCCCAGCGCCAGCCGAGTTTGCGCCCGATGGAGTCCCCGATCGCGCCGCGCTCGAGTTCGGTGTCCCGTCGCCGGAGGATCCAGCCCTTGGCCATGCTGTCCACCTCCAGCACGTACTTGCCCGTCCGGAAGCGCTCGTCGACATCGAACGCACTGAACGCCATCGAGTCCTTGGCCAGCTCCGGCTCGACGTAGAGCCGGAGCTTATGGACCACCGGATCGTATACCAGGGGCGTCTGCAGCAGCTGCACCCAGCCGGTGGCATCGAGCAGCTCGTTGGTCCGCAGCGGGCCCCCCCGGCCGGCGTCCTGACTCTCGACCCAGACGGTGGTGGTTGCCCGGAACTCCGGTGGGATGAACCGCGATGCGACCACGCCCAGGCCTGTCCCCGTGAGGACGATGGCCAGCATCCGCCAGCGGTACCGGCGGAGCGCCGAGACGTATCGGCCCCAGTTGACCCCTTCTTCCCGGGGCTCCGGCGGGACAATCGCCGCGTCCCGGCCCAGAAATGGGGTGATGTCCACATGCTGCTCCTGCGGCAGTCCATTGGGCTGCGAGGAGACGAGGTGCCCGGCCATGGCTGTTGCCCTTCTAAGGTGGAGATCGCTGCGCGGCCTGCAATCAGGGCGCAACGCTGCAAACTCGATACCGTAACCTATCGCCGGACGCTATCGGGCCCAAGCGGTTGCACACGGCCCGGAATCGCCCAAGGACCGCCGGCCAGTCGAGCTGTGGCGTCAGCGCGACAGTGTTGCAGAAAAGGCGCATATCGGCGTAATTTGCGCAACACCACGAGGCCTCGTACCGGCGGGACACTGTGGTACCAAAGATGCAAGCTGGTGCCTTTGATCAACGGCTGGGGCCGGCTGCCCCACCGCAATCTGCCTGCTTCATCGCGGACACGCCACAGTTTCCGGTGCCGGCCGGATCCCTGAAGAGAAGGAGCGGCACGATGGGTTCCTCACTCGCGCACACGACGCGCCGGCCCGACGGGGGGCCTCCCGATGCGGGGGGGCGCGATCCGCTCTCCATCCCGGCGGACGTCAAGGCCAGCATCCGCATTCTCATCGTCGACGACGAGCGCACCCTGCGGGAAAGTTGCGCCAGCGTGCTCCAGATGGACGGGTACAATGTCACCCTGATCGGGCGCGGGGAAGAGGCGCTGGAAATCGTCAAGCGCCGGAAGTTCGACGTCATCCTCGTGGACCTGTACATGTCGCAGTCCTCCGGAATGGACATCCTGCGGTCGGCCCTGGAGTTCAACCGCGACACCATCGTGGTCGTGATGACCGGCAACCCCAGTGTGACCAGCAGCATCGAGGCGCTCCGGGCGGGTGCCTGGGATTACCTGCCCAAGCCGTTTTCCGCCACGCACCTGCAGGTCCTCATCGGCCGGGCTTCGCATGCGGTCATGGTGGCGCGCGAGACTCGCGACCTCAAGCAGCAGCTGGCCCAGCAGGGCGGCCACAGCGACAAGATTTCACTCATCGGAATTTCCGCCCCCTTCCGCAAGGCCGTGGACCTGGCCCGGAAGGTGGCCGGCACCGACGCCTCGGTCTTCATTTCCGGGGAAAGCGGCACCGGCAAGGAAGTCATCGCCCAGTTCCTGCACCAGCACAGTCGCCGGGCCAGTCGGCCCATGATTGCCATCAACTGCGCCGCCCTGCCGGAGCAACTGCTGGAGTCGGAGATGTTCGGCCACCGCAAGGGGTCCTTCACCGGGGCGGACCGGGACAAGCCCGGGCTCCTGGAGACGGCCAACGGCGGCACCCTGTTCCTTGATGAACTGACCGAGATGTCCATGCCCCTGCAGGCCAAGCTGCTGCGGGTCATTCAGGATGGTGTGGTCCGTCGGGTGGGCAGCGAGACCCAGGACGCCGTGGTCGATGTCCGGTACATCGCGGCCACCAACCGCGATCCGCAGGAGGCGGTCAACCAGGGCGTTCTGCGGGGGGATCTCTTCTACCGTCTCCGGGTGGTGCCGATCAAGCTGCCGCCGCTCAGGAAGCGTCCCGAGGATATCCCGCTGCTCGCCAATCATTTCCTGACCTACTACTGGAACCGGCACCGCCAGATGGGCGACCGGGTGCCCAAGCTGCCCGACGCCAGCATCGCGTTCCTGCGCTCCCGGCCCTGGCGGGGCAACGTCCGGGAACTGCAGAACGTCATCGAGCATGTGGCGGTCCTGGCGGAGCCGGACCAGGTCATTCAGCCCAACGACATCCCCATCTACGAGGACACGACAGACTTCGCGATGGAGGGGGGCGTGGGCGCGCCGATGCTGGACGAGGCGTACCACCTGGCCAAGGACCGGATCGTGGCGCAATTCGAGAAGGAATACCTCGCCCGCCTGATCGGACGGGCCGGGGGCAACATGTCCAAGGCGGCGCGACTGGCGAACATCGACCGCACCACACTGTACCGGCTCATGGACAAGCACAACTTCCAGCGCGAAGAGCTGACGGGGCTGGCGGAGTGACCCAGTCCGGAGCGGGGAATGCCACCGCCCCGGCGGCGGGCCTGGAGGTGGGAGACCGGTTGCTGGCCGCGCTCGAGCAGGCCCGGCATGAAGTCGAAACCGGCTGGCAGCGCGTCGCCGAGGACAGTCCTTCCCAGGAAGAGGTCCGGGCCCACCTCCACCAGCTGGTGCAGGCGATCCGGCAGGGCGGGGCTGTTCCCGACCCTGCCGGCGCATCCCTGCCGCGGACCCTGTTGGGCCGCCGTCTCGCCGAGCTGCTTCGGCGTGGAGTGCTGGAACGCGCCAGTCGGCTGGATCCGGTGCCCGACACCCGCGAGCTCATCGGCCTCCTCCAGGCCATGGAGGCGGTGGACCGGGCCCTCGAGCCGGACTGGGCCCAGCACTTCGCCGACCGCCTTTCCGGTCCGGATGGCATGGAGCTGGTCGTGGAGGTTGCCCACGATCTGCGGTCCCCCCTCACATCAATCCTGTTCCTCGCCGAGACCCTGCAGCGGGGCCGCAGCGGCCCCATCAACAACGTCCAGGAACGGCAACTGGGGCTGATCTACTCCGCTGCCTTCGGCCTGTCCTCCCTGGCCAGCGACGTCATCGAACTGGCCCGGGGCGGCGACCGCCTGGTGGATCTCGACCCGCTGCCCTTCTCCGTCGCCGATATCTTCGAGTCGGTGCGGGACATCGTCCAGCCGATTGCCGAGGAGAAGGGACTGACGGTGCGGCTGCACATGCCGGGAGAGGACTTCCGGGTCGGCCATCCCGTGGCGCTGTCCCGGGTGCTGCTCAACCTGACCACCAACGCCCTCAAGTTCACGTCGGAGGGGTACGTGGAAGTCCGCGGTGACCAGCGCGAGGGCAACCGGCTCGAGTTCTCGGTCCGGGACACCGGCCGGGGTATCCCCCCGCACGCCATGCTCACGCTCTTCGAGCCGTTCCGTCGCCGCCAGAAACAGGGCGAGTATGCCTTCTCGGGCGCCGGGTTGGGCCTGTCCATCTGCCGCAAGCTGGTCGAGGCCATGCACGCCAACCTCAAGGTGGAGACCACCCCGGCCGCCGGGACCCGGTTCTACTTCGAGCTGGATCTGCCGCTCGCCTCCGATCGTCTATGACCTCCCTGCTGCACGTCGTTGGCGCCCGGCCCAACTTCATGAAGGTGGCGCCGGTGCTCAAGGCGGGCCGGGCCCATCCCGGCCTGCGTCAGTTCCTGGTTCATACCGGTCAGCACTACGACGTCGCCATGAGCGACCGCTTCTTCACCGACCTCGGTCTGCCGGAGCCTGATGTGAATCTCGGCGTCGGCTCCGGGACCCACGCCGTGCAGACCGCCCGGATCATGACCGAGTTCGAGCCGGTGCTCGACCGGCTGACCCCCGACTGGGTGGTGGTCTATGGCGACGTGAACTCCACCGTGGCCGCGGCGCTGGTCGCCAGCAAGAAGGGCATTCGGGTGGCCCACGTCGAGGCGGGACTCCGCAGCCGCGACCGGACCATGCCCGAGGAGATCAATCGGCTGCTCACCGACCAGCTGGCGGACCTGCTGCTGACGCCCAGCCGTGACGGTGATGCCAACCTGCGGGGGGAAGGCATCCCCGAGGAGCGCATCGCCTTCGTCGGGAATGTCATGGTGGACACCCTGCTGAGTTTGCGGGAGCAGGCCCGGGTCCTGGGCGCCCCCGCGACCCACGGTGTGGCCGGAGGCGCCTATGCGTTCTGCACCTTTCATCGCCCTTCCAACGTGGACCAGCCCGGGACGCTCGCCGAGATCCTCGGCTCGCTGGACGACCTGGCCGCCCGGATGCCGGTGCTCTTTGCGATCCACCCGCGCACCCGTGCCCGGATGGCCGAGTTCGGCCTGGGGCACCTGGCCACCCGGGTGACCCTGCTGGAGCCGCTCAGCTACCTGGAGACGATCTCCCTGCTCGACGGTGCCGCCCTGGTCCTGACCGACTCCGGTGGCCTGCAGGAGGAGACCACCGTCCTGGGGGTGCCGTGCCTGACCGCCCGGCCCAATACCGAGCGGCCTGTCACCATTACCGAGGGCACCAACCGGTTGATTCCATCCGAGCGCAGCGGAATCAACGCGGCGGTGGAGGAGGTGCTCCGGCGGCGGAACAACGGGGGATTCTCTCCTGGCCGCCCCGAAGGCTGGGATGGCCGGGCCGGAGAACGGATCATCCGGTGCCTGCTCGGGGGCTGACCCTACCCGTATCTCCCGTTCCCACCTACATTTCCGGCGCTGCGCGGCCCGCCGCGCTTCCCCACGAACCCTCCAGACCTGACCCGGTGGCCTGAGGAGTCCCAACGTGCGATCGTCCCGGACAGGCCGGGCGTCGCCACCGAGGAAGGGAAGCTCGGTCGGTCCGCGCCGATCCTGCGGAAGGCCAACGTGGCCCCCGCTCACATCTCTTGCAGTGTAGTGCGCGGCCCCATGACGGGCCCCGCGCGACTTCCCGGCGCCGGGTCCGGGCAGGTTCGCGGGGACGGCCGGGTGGGCCGCGCGGAGCTCAACTCAACGTGACCCAACCGCACCTTCGGCACCTGCGCACGGGGGAACCCCCGGCGCACGCCCCCAATGCCGCCCTGATGATTGACTTCGACAACGTCACTCTGGGCATCCGTTCGGACCTCACCAAGGAACTGAAACACCTCCTCAACAGCGACATCATCAAGGGCAAGGTCGCCGTCTCCCGCGCCTATGCCGACTGGCGACGGTACCACCAGTACATCGTCCCGCTGTCGGAGTCCTCGATCGACCTGATCTTCGCCCCCGCCTTCGGCACCAACAAGAAGAACGCGACGGATATCCGGCTGGCCATCGATGCGATGGAGCTGGTGTTCACCCGACCCGAGATCGGGACCTTCATCCTGCTCTCCGGCGACAGCGACTTCTCGATGCTGGTGATCAAGCTGAAGGAGTACGGCAAGTACGTCATCGGCGTGGGGATCCGGGAGTCAGCCAGCGACCTGCTGATCCAGAACTGCGACGAGTATTTCTCCTATTCGGACCTGGCCGGTCTGACCAAGGAAACCGACGCCCCCTCCGCCCAGAAGGACCCCTGGGCCCTGGTGCAGGAGGCGGTGGCGCTGATGACCCGGTCCGGGGATGTCATGCGCTCCGACCGACTCAAGCAGGTGATGCAGCAGATCGACGAGAATTTCGACGAGAAGAACGCCGGCTTCAGCCGCTTCAGCAAGTTTGTGCAGGAGGCCGGGCACAAGGGCCTGATCAAGCTCAGCCGGATGGAGAATGGCCAGTACGAGGTTGCCCCGGTCGAGGGCGCGGAGGCGGCCCCGGCGCGTCCCGAGAGCCGCCCTGCCGGCGACGAAGCCGCCCCCGCCCGGGAGGGGGGGCGCGACGGCCGGTCTCGCCGTGGCCGTGGCCGCGGCCGTGGTCGGGGCGGGCGCGACGAGGAACGCCGGGCGGAACCGCCGGCCCGAGGTGCGGAGGCCAAACCGGCCGCTCCGGCCGCCGGCGCTGCGCGTGACACGCGACGGACCGAGGGATTGACCCTGGCCCGCGGGTTTGACCTCATGCGCAGCGCGCTGGCCGAGTTGCCCACCAGCGTGGGCCATGAAACCCTGCGGCTCCGGATGTCGGCGCTGCTCGGTCGGGAGGATGCCCTGCTGGAGCCGACCCGGTTTGCCCGGCTCCTGCGCCAGGCGCATGATGCCGAGGTCGCGGATGTCCGCCGGGTGGGCGAGGACGAGTATGAGGTGATGGGCCGGGGGATCGAATCCGCGCCGGTGCCGGTCCTGGCCGGCGCACGGGCCGAGGCGGCCCCCACGGCCAGCGACGGTGGCAGCACCCCGGCGCCCCGAGGGGGAGTGCGCGCTCGTCGCGGCTCCCGGCTCGGCGCGGGCCCGCCGGCCATCCCCATGGTCGGGATCGTGAGCCTGGAGGAGGAGGCCCCGCCCGCCGCCGATGAGCCGGCCAAACCCAAGGGCCGGCGGAAGAAGGCCGCCAAGCCGGCGGAGGAGGCCGGTGACGAGGCGCCACCCAAGAAGAAGCGGACCCGGAAGAAGGCGGCGGTGGGATGAGCAGGACCAGACGGGCAGCGATGCTGCCCGTGTCGTTTTTCCAGCGGGACGCGGCCACCGTCGCCGAGGAGTTGCTGGGACGGATCATGGTGAGCGGGGCGGGCACCCGGCGGGTCCTGGGGAGGATCGTTGAGACCGAGGCCTACCTCGGCGCGCCGGACCCAGCCTCGCACGCGTTCGATTATCGGCGCAACGCGGCGAACCAGTCGCTCTATGCGCCGCCGGGGACGTGGTACGTGTACCGTTCGTACGGGATCCACTGGTGCGCCAACCTCGTGGCCGGGCCGCCGGGCGAAGGTGCCGCCGTCCTGCTGCGGGCCCTGGAGCCACTGGAGGGGCTGGCGCTCATGCGTCGCCGGCGCGGGGTCGGCCGGGACCAGGACCTCTGTGCCGGGCCCGGCCGGCTGTGCGAGGCGCTGGGCGTGACCCATGCGCTGGACGGGCTACCGATGCGCGCCGCACCGGTGTCGGTGCTGGCGGGGGAGCAGGTTTCCGGGGCGGTGGTTGCGCGGACCCCGCGGATCGGGATTACCCGGGCAGCAGAGTGGCCGCTCAGATTCGTGGTGCGGGGATCTCCCTGGGTCTCCGGACCGCGGGGGCCCAAATAAGAAGCGGGGCGGCCAGCCTGGCCGCCCCGCCTGTCGTACCGGAACAGATCCGATCGCGCTCAGTACCCCCCGCCGGTGGTTTCCTCGCGAGAACTCCCGAGTCCGATCCGCAGCCCGCCCATGAAGGCGTGGGTGGCGCCGGTGAGCAGCTTGCCCTTCTGGGGCGCGGTGGTCACCTGGTACTGCCCGAAAAGCATGAAGCGATCCACCCGGAACTGCAGTCCGCCGGTCAGGCTGGCAAAACCGAAGCCACCCAGGCGGTCTGCGAGCTGGGCCGCTGTGTCGGCGGCGGCGGGAGAACCGAAGAATCCTTGCGGGTACTCCTTCACCGTATGAAGTACCCCGACGCCCACCCCGAAGTAGGGTTGCGCGATGGTCTTGAACGGAAAGGCGAGGAGCGAGAGCGAGTACTTGCGCAGGTTGTTGAAGGTCACCTGTCGCGAGCCGCCCACGACCGTCGGGTCAGGATACGAGGAGGTCTGATTGCTCTTGAACCCCTCGTCTATGGAGAGCAGCAGCCCGGTGCGCTTGGCCGTGATGAGGACGTGCGCGCCGCCGGTAGCCACCGCCCCGTTTGTTTGAGTCGGGGTCTCGAAGATGGTCACACCGCCCTGCGCCCCGACATACCACTTGAACGACTCGAACCCGGTCGTTTGGGCGGCCAGTGTCGGGAGCTGAATCAGGCAGGCGAGCCCGAGCACCGTGCCGGTGCGGCCGAGCATGCGCATCGCGATGCCTCCAGGATGTGGGCGTAGAGCCCCTATAGGCTTTGGCAGCTTTTGCTTGGGATGTCGAGTTACCAAACTACTTGAAGTCTCCAATTCCAGCAAGCACCCGGTTTACCGAATATTCACCGAAAATGTGATCCAGGTCACACCAGGCCAAGGCGGTGGCCCACTTTCTTCATGGCCGCGAGCGCCTGGTCGAGGTCGGCCCGGGTGTGCGCCGCCGAAACCTGGCAGCGGATGCGGGCCTCGCCCTGCGGCACCACCGGAAAGCCGAATCCGGTGACGAACAGCCCCTCGTCCAGCAGCTGGCGGCTCATGGCGATGGCCTTGGCGGTCTCGCCCAGGATCACCGGGATGATCGGCGTCTCGCCGGGGAGGGGCTTGAAGCCCACTGCGAGGAGCTGCTCGCGGAAGTAGTTCGCATTGTCGCGGAGCAGTGTCACCCGCTCCGGGTGCCGCTCGAGAAACTCGATGCTGGCCAGGGAACTCGCGGCCACGGTGGGCGGCAGCGCGTTGGAGAACAGCTGCGGGCGGGCCCGCTGGGTCAGGTAGTCGCAGACCGCCTCGTCGGCGGCGACGAACCCGCCGGCCGCGCCGCCCAGCGCCTTCCCCAGGGTAGAGGTGATGATGTCCACCTGGCCGACCATCCCGTAGTGCTCGGCGGTGCCCCGGCCGGTGGCCCCCAGCACGCCGGTGGCGTGCGAGTCATCTACCACCAGGATCGCGTCGTGGCGCCGGCACAGGTCGGCCAGGTCCGGCAGCGGCGCGATGCTGCCCTCCATCGAGAACACCCCATCGGTGATCACCATCCGGGTTCGCTTCCCCTTCGCCGCCCGGAGCTTCTCCTCGAGGTCGGCGAGGTCGGCGTGCTTGTACACTCCCGTCTGGCAGCGGGTAATGGCCTTGGCAAGCCGGATCCCGTCGATGATGGAGGCGTGATTGAGCTGGTCGCTGAGGACCACGTCGTCCTCGCCAAGCACCGACCCGGGCAGGGCCTCGTTGGCATTCCAGCAGCTGACAAAACTCAACGAGGCCGGTGTGCCAACGAGCCGGGCGCAGGCCGCCTCGAGCGCCCGGTGCACGGTGAAGGTGCCGCAGATGAACCGCACGGACGCGGTGCCGGCGCCGAAGCGATCCAGTGCGGTCTTGCCGGCGGCGACTACCTCGGGGACGTCGCACAGGCCCAGGTAGTTGTTGGAGGAGAGGACGATGACTTCGCCCCGGCCTTCCATGCGCACCCGCGGGCCCTGCGGGCTGTCGAGGTAGAGCGGATCCTTGTAGACGCCGTCCTGGCGGAACTGGGCCAGCTCGGACTGCAGTCGGGTGACGAGAGACATGGGATCGGGGCCGGGGGAAAGGGAGCTGGGGCGGACCGGGCGTCAGTCTCCGGCGATCCGGAGGATCACCTTGCCGGCCTGGCCTTCCTTGATGACCTGGATCGCCTCGGCCATCTGTTCCAGGCCGAAGGTGTGGGTGATCACCGGGCGGGGATCGAGTTGCCCGGCGCGGAGCAGCCGGAACATCTGCTGCCAGGTGTCGTACATCCTCCGGCCGGTAACGCCGTACAGCGTAAGGCCCTTGAAGATCACGTCGCGGGCAAAGTTCACCTCGGTGGTCTTGCTCGGGGTGCCGAGGAAGTTCACCCGGCCGCCGAGCCTGGCGGCGCTGAAGGCGGTCTGGTGGCCGGCGGGGTGGCCGCTCATCTCGCAGACCAGGTCCACGCCCTCGCCGCCGGTGAGCTCCCGGCTGCGGGCCACGACGTCATCGGTGCCGGGATTGAGGGTGACGTGCGCCCCCATCTTGTGCGCGATCTCCAGGCGCATCGGGTTGTAGTCGCTGGCAATCACCAGCGAGGCGCCCGCCGCCCGGGCCACCCCAACCGCAAAGCAGCCGATCGGGCCGCAGCCGAGGACCAGCACCGCGCTGCCCGGCACGTTGCCGCCCTCCAGCACCGTGTGAACGGCATTCCCCATCGGGTCCATGATGGCGCCGATCTCGGTCGCGATTCCATCCAGCTTCATGACGTTCGAGGCCGGCATGGCGATGTACTCGGCGAAGGCGCCATCGCGGTCCACGCCGATGATCCGGGTGCGGCGGCAGACGTGGGCGTCCCCGGTGCGGCAGGGGAGGCAGTGGCCGCAGACGATGTGCCCCTCGGCGGTGACCCGGTCCCCGATGGCCAGCAGCCCCTCGGCCTTGGCTTCCTCTCCCAGCTCGACGATCTCCCCGGCAAACTCGTGCCCGATGGTCACCGGCGGCTTGAGCCGGCCGCTGGCCCAGGCATCCCACTCCCAGATATGGAGGTCGGTGCCGCACACGCCGGCGTAGTGCACCCTGATGAGCGCCTCGCTCGGGCCACAGTGCGGCAGCGGGACGTCGCGGACTTCCATGCCGGGGCCGGCGGAGGTTTTGACGAGAGCGCGCATGGGGTGAGTGGTCGGGGACGGGTCAGCGGGCGCCGGTGGACGTTCCGGCCGCGTGCCTCGCGGGCGGCAGCTGGGTTCCGCAACCCGGAAAAAGCGTGAGCAAAGCTAACCCGGCAGCCGCGGGCGGGGCAGGGCGGCGAGAAACCGTCGCACCGCCTCGGCGAACTCCGCCGGATGGGTGCGTGGGAGGAGCGGCCCGGCTCCGGTCACCACCACCCGGGTGGCGGAGGGCAGGCAGCGGGCGAGCGTCTCAAGGGTCGCCTGCTGTCGGGGCCGGCTCTCGGATCCACCGACCAGCAGCACCGGCAGCGTCAGCCCCGTAAGATCGGCACATCCGACCGCCGGCTCGGGAGACCCCGCCGAGGGGAGCGTGTGGGCGTTGTCGCGCAGGCGTGCCTGTCCGGCCGGGTCGATGGAGGACCAGAACCCAGCGCCGTAGAGCGCGTCCAGCCAGGTCTGGAGCGCCGGGACCGGATCGCGCGGAGAAAAGCGGGCCAGCGCCAGGTTCATGGCCTCCCCCACTTGCCGGCCGGTAGCAGCGCGAAGCGCCGAGTCGGCAATGAGCGAGTCGGCGACCGGCTCCACCAGGATCACGGCGCGGAACAGCGCCGGCTGGCGGAGGGCGGCCTGCAGGACCACCAGGCCACCCCAGGAGTGCCCCACGATCACCGGCCGATCCAGCTGGAGGGCGCGCACCAGCGCCACCAGGTCCAGCGCGTTGCTCTCGAATCCGATGGGGGAATCGTCGGGGCGCCAGGGATTGGGGAAGTGGTGCCGCCGGCTGTAGGCGACGACCCTCGTGCTGTCTCCCAGCGCTCCCATCTGGTCGGTCCAGAACCGGTAGTCGGTGAGCGCCCCGTGGACCAGCACGACCGGGATGCCCTGACCGGTTTCGACGTAGGCGAATCGGTACCCGTTGGCCAGGATGCCTCTGAGCCCCGTCTCGGGCGCGACCTGGGCCGCGGTCCGGCCCGTCGCGAGCAGGAGCGCCGCTCCGAGGAACAGGCTGGCTCGTCTCACAAGATGGACCGCGTGAGTCCACCGTCCACCGACAGCACCGTCCCGGTGATGTAGCGGGCCGGGGCCGAGGCGAGGAACACCGCGGCGGCGGCGAACTCCGCCGGCGTCCCGATCCGCCGGATCGGCACCGCTTGCCCCATCTCGGCCAGGCTCTCTTCCGCGCTCTTCCCGGCGCTCCGCCCCCGGACCTCGGCCAGCTCCCGCAGCCGGTCGGTGGCAAAGTACCCTGGGCAGAGCACGTTCACGGTGATTCCGCTGGCGGCGACTTCGTCGGCCAGCGCCTTGGCGAACCCCAGCACCC
Organism: uncultured Gemmatimonadaceae bacterium; assembly: GCA_964449145.1. Classification (GTDB taxonomy): domain Bacteria; phylum Gemmatimonadota; class Gemmatimonadetes; order Gemmatimonadales; family GWC2-71-9; genus JADJOM01. The sequence continues at coordinate 53,904 of CAYUYF010000022.1, forward strand.
CGGCCCTCGCGGTGGTAGACAGGATGAGGCCGGCAGACGGCTGGCGGGCAGCGACGGAGGCGAGGCAGAGAATGCGCCCCCAGCCCCGTGCGCGCATCTCTGGCAGGACGGCGCGACAGAGGTGCACCGTGGACAGCAGGGAGGTCTCGATCGCCGTCTGCCAGGCAGCGGCGTCGTGGTTCTCGAAGAATCCGGCTGGCGGGCCGCCGGAGTTGCAGAGCACGATGTCGGGGCCGCCCAGCGACTCGTGGACCTGCCGGACCAGCAGCTCGCAGGCGCCGTCCTGGCTGACATCCGCCGGGAATCCGATGATGCGGGGTGCGCCGGCGGATGCCGGCTGCCCCCGGAGCCGGGCCACGGCCGCCTCCAGCTTGGCCGGGTCCCGCCCGTTGAGGGCGATGGACACGCCCTCGGCGAGCAGCTGCTCCGCCACGGCGTAGCCCAGGCCGGAGGAACTGCCGCACACCAGCGCTACGCGCCCCTGCAGTCCGAGATCCATTGCGGGGGGAGCCGGGTCTGGCCTAGACGGGTACCGCGGCGGGCATCGGCTCGATCCGGACCGCGCTCACCTTGAAGCTGGCGATCTTGGCGTAGGGGTCGAGTTTGGGGTTGGTGAGCAGGTTGGCCGCCGCCTCACGGTAGTGCATCGGGATGAACACCTGGCCCGGCGCCTGCCGTTCGGAGATGCGGACGCCGATCAGGATGGCGCCGCGCCGACTGGAGACCCGTACCGTCTCTCCCTCGGCCACACCAAGGGCGAGCGCATCGTCCTGGCTGATCTCCACCACCGGCACCGGCTCGCGGGAATCGAGCCCTTCGGATCGGCGCGTCATGGTGCCGGTGTGCCAGTGGTACATCTGGCGGCCGGTATTGAGCACGAACGGGAACTCGGCGTCCGGCAGTTCGCTCGGTGGGAGGTACTCCACCGGCACCATGCGGGCCCGGCCGTCGGGGGTGGGGAAGCCGTCGGCAAAGAGGAAGGCGGTTCCTTCCGAGTCCGGGGTCAGCACCGGGTACTGGATGGAGCGGCGCTTGCGGAGCATCTCGTAGCTGACGCCGCGCCAGTTCGGGGTCACCGAGGCGATCTCGGTCATCACGTCTTCCGGCCCGCGCCACGTGGTTTTCAGGCCGAGGCGGTTGGACAGCTCCATGAGGATGTCGAGGTCCCGCCGGGCCTGGCCGGGCGGCTCCAGCGCCGCATCGGAGAGCTGGATGTGGCGGTCGGTGTTGGCAAAGGTGCCCTGCTTCTCCGCGAAGGACGAGCCGGGGAGCACGACATCGGCCCAGCGGGCTGTCTCGGTCAGGAAGAGATCCTGCACCGCCAGGAACTCCAGGCCGCGCACCCAGTGTTCGGCGTGGGAGATGTTAGGGTCGGAGATGACCGGATTTTCTCCCATGACATAGAGCCCGCGGATGGGGCTGCCGTCCTCGACCATCTCCGTCACCATCATCCCATTGGTCAGGGACAGGGACTCGGCCGGTACGCCCCACGCCTTGGCGTATTCGGCCCGGTTGGCGGGGTCGGTGACGCTGCGGTAGTCGGTGTACGCGAACGGGATCGCGCCCACGTCCGAGGCCCCCTGCACGTTGTTCTGGCCGCGGACGGGGAGCATCGCCGCGCCCCACCGCCCGATCATGCCACAGGCCAGCATCAGGTTGAGCAGGCTGGCCACGATGTCGGTGCCGGTGGCGTGCTGCGTCAGGCCCATGGCCCAGAGCGTCGAGGTGTTCGGGCCCCGCGCGTACATCTCCGCGGCGCGGCGGATGGTGGCCGCCGGGATGCCGGTGATCTTGGCCGCCATCTCCGGCGAGTACGGCTCCACCGCCGCCTTCACCTGGTCAAAGTCCCTGGTGCGCCCGGCGACGAATGCCTCACTCACCAGCCCGGCCTTGATGACGTGGTGCAGCATGCTGTTGTACAGGGCCACGTCGGTGCCCGGCAGCATCTGGAGGTGGATGTCGGCCATCCCGGCCAGCTCGGTGCGGCGGACATCGGCCACGATGAGCCTGGCGCCCTTGGCCACGGCGCGCTTGATCAGCGCCCCGAAGACGGGGTGCGTCTCCGTGGTGTTCGCCCCGGAGATGAAGATCACATCGCAGGCTTCCTCGATCTCCCGCATGGACCCCGAGGCGGCCGAGGTCGACAGCGCCCGGCTCATCGCCGCCACCGACGTGGAATGGCACAGCCGGGTGCAGTGGTCGATGTTGTTGGTGCGGAAGCCGGCCCGCACCATCCGCATCATGGCATAGTTGTCCTCGTTGCTGCACTTGGCGGAGGACAGCGCGGCCAGCGCACCCGGGGAGTAGGTATCGCGAATCCGCAGCAGCTCCTGCGCGGTCAGGCTGAGCGCCTCCTCCCAGGTGGCCTCCCGGAATGCGGAGTACCACCCCGGCGGCGTGGCCACCCGGTCGCGGACATCATCGTCCTCCAGGACCGGCAGCCCGGTGGTGCGGGACTTCCCGACGCTCCGCTCGGGCGGCCGGGATTTTCCCTTCCGCCCCATCTCCTCGATGGTGTTCCACGGCCCCTCGCGATGACGCGGGGTCTCCCCGGCCCAGACCCACCGCGCGCCGTTGTGCATCCAGCCCTTGCGAATCAGCGGGGCCATGAGCCGGTCGCGGTGCTGGGTAAAGTCGTACCCGAACCGCCCCTTCACGCAGGTCGATCCCTGGTTGGGCGAGTAGTCCTCGATCCACGGGCTGGTCACCCGCATGACCTCGTTGTCCTTCACGTGCATGTCCAGCTGACAACCCACCCCACAGTAGGGGCAGACGGAGCGCACCACCTTGTCCGGGGCCTTCAGCGCCTCCGAACCGAATCGCTGCTTGGGGATGAACTCGAAGATGGCCCCGGTGGGGCAGACTCGGACGCACTCGCCGCACCAGGTACAGCCGGCGTGTTCGGCGACGCCGTCTCCTCCGACGATGATGTGACTGTGGGCGCCCCGCTCGGCCACATCCAGCACGCCCACCTCCTGGATGTCCTCGCAGGCACGCACGCAGCGGGTGCAGAGGATGCAGAGCGACATGTCGTGCTGGATCATGACGT